>CAZUXY010000031.1:0-59382 GCA_964624235.1 uncultured Leptospirales bacterium
AAAGAAAACGACCTGAGTGTTTTCATGAAAAAGTCCTTTATCAGCGAGATCGGAAAACGAAAAGTCAAAAAGGATATGGAAAAAGATCGTGAGAAAAAGGAAGACGCTCCTGATCCCAGGGGGGAGCAAGACCGGAAGAAAAGCGAAGGTCCTCCTCAGGGTATGAGGGAAAAGGGTATAGCCGGGCTTCGGGCCGGGGAGATGGAACTGGTGGAATATATCGCTGTCGGTTTGCGTAAAGAGGACAAGGGAGTCACCATCGAGTTAGGGACCTCCCTGGACCGGGAGAATGTATCCACGAGGGTCATGGAAAGACTGTTTAAAACGGGAATCCCGGAGAAATTACTTGTAGTGGAAAATCCCCTGGCGTATTATTACCTTTCGCTCGATCTCAGGGCGGTAACCGAACTTTGCGCTTCGCCGGACAAATCACTGCAGAAGTCCTGCCTCGATTTTAATAAGCAGCTGGAGAAAGCGGGTAAAAGCTCGGGTCTGGATTTCAAGACCGAGGTGCTGCCTTATTTCGACGGGTTCTTAAACCTGGTCATGAGGAAATCAAGGTATTCCAGGACGATGGACAACTACGTGCTCCTGATACCTATAAACAACAAGTCGCGGAGCGGGGAACTGTGGAAAAAATTCAAGAAAGCCGCCCGGAAAAACAACGAAACCGAGGGAAGCTTCGGTGAAGAGAAAATCGACAATGTCCCCTCTTTCTGGTATAAGGACAAAAAAGGGAATAAAATAAGCGTACTGGCCTTCGATAAGGGCATATATGTGGGAAACAACGTGGAATTTCTGCGCAGCACCATGACGGGGGAGAAGAGCCTTTTGAAAGATGTCGGGGTGGAGTGCATCAGGAAACTGGATGCCGGGACCTTTCTCGTATCTTACATTCGTTTCGAGGACGAGAGTTATCTGAAAACGGTGCTGATGCTTTTAACCTACAAGACCAGTCCCGAACTTTCAAGGTTCTTCAGCCGGATGGGGGAGATGTCTGTTATAGGCAAAAGGGACGGCACTTTCTATTCGTTGTGTGTAACGCTGAAACTGGCTGAAGACAAAAGGGAAGAACAGTGACCGGCGAAGTGATAAATCAAATCTGAAGCAGGGGTATGGTGATTCGAGCGTAGGTTTTTTTTCTCCCATCGGTGGTCACGGAGAAGTTCCGGTAATTCACGTTTATGCTCTTCAACAGAAGCACCACCATGGAAAGCCCCAGGCCCATCCCCTCGGCGGCCGGATCGGGGTTTTCTATGTAGAATTCGGCAATGCTGTCATACCGTGAGGCGGTTTCAATCCTTTCATTGATCCTTTTCATGTCGCGGTCTGAAAGGGGAAGGTTGTTGATTACCTCGACAACAAGGTTGTCACGGTATACTTTCAGAAAGGTGCGTGTTGAAAGTCTTCGGAGTTTGGATTTGATGCCGTATGAGAGCAGACCTTCCTCGTTAAGGATGGTCTTCAGTTTATTTACCACATCGATGATGTTATCCTCTTCGATGATCACTCCCTCTTCAAAGAGGATCTGCTTTGCGTTGGCTTTAGTGGCATTGGATACCAGTTCTTTGATACATGAGAATATCGGGGTCAGCAGGTCTTCTTTTTCGTATTTTTCCAGTATTTTTGCCAGAGCGAAACGGATCTTTGATTCCGTGGTATCGAGCATGGAATAAGAAACGAAGACACAGTCACTGCCGCGGTTGACGGCATTGATTATCTCGGGGTCTATTGAGGTTTCTCTGGTTACCGGCATACTGTTGTTTAATGAATTCATTCAAAAGTAAAATAATAATTGATTAATTTCAAGAAGAATAATTAGGTACCATTATCCGATATCCTGTGATGACGGTGCCTTATCTCACATGCGTACCCGGAATTACGCCCGATCGATATGGGAAACGGCCGTTCCAGGGCCCGGGAAAAGGCTGTTGTTATCATTTTCGGTCGATTGTAACGGCGATTGATGTCTTTTTTTATCATGAGAGGGCGTACGGAGCGAATAGACCTTTCCGGGCGTGGATACGGGTATTTCTGTTGTCGGTATTCGATCACGACAGGATACATGCGGTGGATTGTCCATACGGGCACGGGTTTGTACACCATGAGTTGAATCATTTAGCTGGTTTCACTATGTTTTGAAGAGGGATATTTATATGCAGGCTCTTGAACTCTTTTTCCCGTCGGTTTCATCGATCATCAGTGTTACGGTACTGGGAGCGGCACTGGGGATTATTCTATCCATTGCAAAGATCAAGCTTAATGTAGAGAAGGACAAGCGGTACGGCTATATCGTCGATGCTCTGCCCGGTGCAAACTGCGGGGCCTGCGGTTTCCCGGGGTGCGGCGGATACGCCATGAAAATCATAGAGGGATCTGTTCCGATCAATCTTTGCATGGTGGGAGGTAAAGAGGCGGTAGAAAAGATATCGCGTATAATGGAGATACAGGCTGAGGTCAGAAAACCGGTGAAGGCAAGGGTACACTGCCATGGCGGTTCCGATGTCGCCGCCGTAAAGTACCTGTACAACGGCCCGAGGACCTGTGTCGCGGCCAACCAGGTCATGGGTGGGTTCAAGGTTTGCCAGTACGGCTGCCTGGGTCTGGGAGATTGTGAAAATAGCTGCCCCTTCGACGCCATACATCTTGATGAGCGGGGCGTACCCGTGGTGGACTGGGAACGCTGCACCGGCTGCGGCGCCTGCGTAACCGCCTGCCCCCGCGGTATCATCACCCTGGAGGACGCCGAGATAGAAGTCCATGTGGCATGCAGAAACCTGGAAAAAGCGCCGGTGATGAAAAAGGGTTGCTCGGTGGGATGCATCGCCTGCAACCGGTGCGTTAAAGCCTGCAAGGAAGTATTTGCCGACAAACCGGAAATCGGTACCGCCATCGAAGTGGTAAATTTCTGCGCAGTGATAGATTATACCAAATGCATTAATTGCGGAAAATGCGCGGAGGTGTGTCCCAACAAGGTGATCGACCTCCAGAGGGTCCTGGTCGTCGCCGGATAGGTGTTTCATCGCTTTCGCGGTTAAGTATATACGGCGTCACGCTGTAGTTCTTAGTTCACCACGAAGCCGGCGAATGTGGGTTGCTTTGTGATCCTCGTTGTGGAAAACTGGCATGCGCCATTACAATGTGTAATGTACAACGGGCGGATATATAATAATTTCCCCGGACTTTATCTTCATCATCCTCACGGGGTTTGCGATACGCTGATACGTCCATATCGGGAGAACTATGAAATCCATTTATGAAATGAACGGTACCGAAAGGGCGGCGGCCCTCCTAGTGGCGATGGGACCCGGTGTGGCGGCGGAAATCCTCAAGCACCTCGATGAGGAAAGCATCAACAAAATATCCCTGGAAATCGCAAAACTGGACATACTCTCCGTGCAGGACAAGGAAAACCTGATAGGTGAGTTTCTTATCGATTTAAGAAAAAACAGGAAGGTGATTTCCGGGGGTGAGAATATTGCGAAGGATATACTGGTGGGGGCATTCGGTGATGAAAAAGCCGATACCATACTGAAAAAACTCACGCGGCAGAACCTCGAGAAGGGTTTTGATTTTCTTTCGGAAATCGACGCCGAAATACTCGCGGGATTCATACAGAACGAACATCCCCAGACGATCGCGGTGACCCTGGCGTACCTGCCCTCGGGGAAGTCGGCGGAGATTATTCAGAAGCTCGCGCCCATTACGGCAAAGGAAGTAGCTTTGCGAATGGCCCGTATGGACAAGACCTCTCCCGAGGCGGTGCTTGAAATCGCGCGGATCTTAAGGAAAAAATATGAAGACAGCAAGCTGACGGGAAGGAGCTTTGAAGCTTCAGGGGGTGTGGATACCCTGGTGGATATTCTCAGCCATATGGGAGGAGAACAGGAAAAGAAACTCATGGAGCATTTCGATTCCACCATTCCGCACCTTTCCCGCGAGATCCGCGATCGTATTTATGTGTTCGAGAACATAGTCAACCTCAATAACCAGGAAATGAGGATACTCATAGATGAGATTGCCAACGACTATATCATCGCGAAGGCGCTCAAGGGTGCAGGTGATGAAATCCGCTTCAAGTTTCTCAGAAATATGAGCCGGAACCGCGCGACCGACGTGCTTACCGAGATGGATTCAATGGGGCCCACGCGCCTGAGCGATATCCAGGAGGACAGGGACTACATCGTGAGTGTCATGAAGAGCCTTAATGATAACGGAATGATTACCATAAAAAAAGCCAAGGAGAAGTTTGTGGAATAAAACGCCGCCGCGTACCCGTCAGCGGGAGGCGGTCGGCGTCACGTGGCGGCCCCACTTAGCGGGGAGCAGGGGTTTCTTCTTTCGGTTTCTCGGTGGTTTTCGGTTCTCCCTCACCGGCGGGCTTTCCTTCCAGCGAATCGTATTTCTTCCGGGCGAGTTCGGCTATAACCGATGTTCCTTTCATCAGGGTTGAAAGCTTCTCTTTAATGGCCTTCATGGCCGTATCGTTTATTTCAGGCGTGTCCATCATTGCCGTCACCGCTTCATATTCTTTCGCTTCCTGTACCAGCCCTTCATCGGCGCTGAATCCGTCTTTAGCCCATTGCTGTGTGATCCACTTCCCTCCGATATTGCCGATGTATACCATGACCCAGTCGGCTTTTTCTTCCACGATAAATCCAATGGTGCCCTTTGGTACGGTGGCGTATACCTTTGAGCTGATATTGGGCCGCACATAGACCTTTACGTCTTCCCCTGTGAAAACAACGGGTTTGTCGGCCAGGTGGCGGGATTCAAGATAATACTTCTTATCATCCGCAAGTTTAATATGGGAAAGGTCGTATTGCCTGTTCTTGGCGCCGGTATATTTTTCTTCCGAGAGCAGATCTACCGATTCGGCTTTTTCCAGTGTCGCTCCCCATTGCGTAAAGTCCTTGTCCCTGTACACCTGGACCTTGTACCGGGCGTATTTTTTCATCAGTGTTGTGTCGGATTTTCCGGGCTTGTCTTTTTTGCAGACTATCGTGAAGGCAGACCCTGCCAGGACCAGTCCGGCAAGAATGAATAACACAGTGATCTTTCTCATGGTTCCTCCTCTATAAATAGCGATATGATTATCCAAAAAGACACGGGTTGTGTCTTTTGTGCTGAATTCCTGTATGTGTTGTCCGGGACCCGAAGGTGTATTTATATGCCGCCCACCCTCCGACATGAGCTGAGGGCAAAAACAGTGTTATGCAGGTACGGCATACCTGCCTGGAATTATGGCCGGGGTCAGGGCTTCGTCAAGAAAAAAACGGAAAAACTCCCGCGGCGGCCGTTCAGCGGCTGTAGATGTTCAGCGTACCGTCTTTACCCAGTTTCTTATAGAGCCGGTTCACCTTGCTGGTGATGACGGTTCCAGTGTCACCCCTGCTCCCGGGATTATAAAAATTGAGGACCCTCCGCACATAGTCGGCTGTTTCCTTTATGGGGGGTACCGCATTGTATTTCCTTACCGTACCCAGACCGGCATGGTATGCGGCCAGGGCCAGGGTCAGGTCCCCGCCGAAATAACGGAGCAGTGATTTGAAATGCCTGGTTCCGGCCCTGACGTTCTCTTCGGGATCGAACGGATCCCGTACCCTGTAATGGCGGGCTATATCCTGCATGATCTGCATCAAACCCATGGCGCCGGCTACGGATACGGCACCTGCCTTGAAGTCCGATTCTACCTTGATTATGCACTGTATCAGCAGCGGATCAAGGCCCTGCTCGACGGCTATCCTGGTGATCAAAGGTATATGCGGGCTGGTAAATACCGGGACGGGGGCATGCCCGCCGCGCGGTTTAAGCACTTCCCTGTTGGAATAATGGACCGTTCCGTCACGCGAGACACTGCTTCTGATTTCAGCGGGCAAAGGCGTGTTTACCGTCGTCGATGCCGCTAACAACACCATTGCCATGATACCGTTGATATAACCGTTTCCCATGATGATTCGGATGTGTCGATGACTGTAACCGGCAAAGATTTACTTAATTAATATTTTTTACTTTTATATATTTGCAAGGTCAACTATAATAACGGTACCAAACGTGCAAGGATGCAGGATAATCTATCTGTAATACTCCTCCAGGAACCGTGATATGAAAATACCGAACAATCATCCCCCCACAACAATCAGAAAGGCCCTGATAGCCACGGCGGCGCTGTTCCTGATCTCATCAGGTGCGGTAATACTGGCCTCGTTCGTACAGCGCGATTTCGGCAGGGTCGAGGTAAGAGACGTGTATTACCGGAATTATAACGGCATCATGATCAGGGCAAAACTGTTCAAACCGGCGGCGGCCGACGAATCCAACCGTCTGCCGGGAGTGGTATACATTCATGGTTACCAGAACAACCGTGAAACCGGGGACGCGTACAGCATCGAGACCGCCCGCAGGGGCTTTGTCGTCCTCAATATAGATGCCATTGGACGCGGGCACTCGGGGATACCCGGCGATATACGCGAACCGGATTTCGACCATACCTATGGAGGGAAAACATCGATCGCCTACCTCAGGGAACTCCCTTTCGTCAACGCCGCGTCGGTGGGAATCATGGGACACAGCCTGGGAGCGGAAATGTCGTATAAGGCCGCACTGGGCGATGGCACCATAAAGGCCCTGGTGATTACCGGTTTTGCCTACACCATGGACGCAACACGCTCCATGCCGAAGAACATGCTGATGATCATAGGAAAGTATGACGAATTCCGCGGGCGAATGACGGGGACCCGTGACATAGTCATGGAGTGGATGCACACGGAAAGGACCAGAAAGGTTTTTCCGGTGGAGAAACCTGAACTTGGTAAAACCTACGGTGATTTCAGGCAAGGGACCGCGCGACGGGTATATATACCGAACATTACGCATATACACGAATCTCATAACTCCGGTTCGATTGCGGAGACCGTAAGCTGGCTGAAAGCCGCCCTCGGCCCCCCCGAAAAGCTGTGGATAGACCCCGCCAGTCAGATATGGAAGATTAAGGAATGGATGACCCTGCTCGCCATGCTTTCGGCTGTCGCCATGCTGCTGCCCCTGGGGATGGTACTGCTGGGGACTCCTTATTTCAGGAACCTTGGAAACGACGGGAGCGCCCGGTACGGTTGCACATTGAGGGATTACCTGAAATACACATCGATAAACGGGGTATTGCTGTGGCTTTACCTACCCCTGATTCTGGTTCTTTTCGGAATCCACAAGTATCTTATAAGAATCGATGGAGTGTTTCCCATGATGATGGTGAACGCCAAAGTCTGGTGGTTCCTCTGGGTAAACCTTATCGGACTGTATCTGATAAGACGCTGGTACCTGAAGAATAAAGCCCTGGGGAACGTTACGGCTGCGGACCTGGGGCTTTCTTACGGGACCGGTGGTTTCGCAATGGACGGCAGTGCCGTGATACGGACACTCATTGGCGGCCTGATACTGTTTTTATCGATTTATCTGATGGAGTTTCTTTCGGAAAAGATTTTTTTAGTTAATTACCGTTTTCTCTTCCCTTTTATGAGCGATCTGACGGCCTACCGGGCCGGGATGTTCCTGCTGTACTGGCCTTTTATTTTCTTCTGCTTCATCGTCTCCGGTGTGTTTCTGCATGGCCAGATACGCAGGCCGGTGAAGGATAGTTTTACCGGCACCTTTGTTTCATGGTCGGCCTACAATGCCGGCGCCCTGATGGTTCCGCTGGTGCTTTTCCTGATGGTGCAGTATATACCACTGTTTACCACCGGCCATATACCCTTCGAGGGACCCGGCGGTCTGTTTGTGGTCTTTATAATAAATTTAATACAGATAGTAATACTGCTGGGTGTTACCGCGGTGATTTCAACCTGGTTTTACCTGCTTACCGGTAAAGTATACCTGGGGGCTTTTCTTAACTCACTGCTGATCGCGTGGATATTCGCGTCATCCCAGGTTATTGCGCCCATTCCCGTATAGTGGCCGGGGCCGTGATGGAAGGAATAAAAGTGGAATACTAACGACTAAGGAACGGCATATGGAAAAAAGCATATTGATAGTAGAAGATGACCTGACATCGGCGAAACTGCTAGAAGAGGTAGTAGCCTCCGCGGGAATAAAGGCGGTCATGACCGGCAACGGCAGGGAGGCCCTGGATGTGTTCAGAAAGAGCCCTTTCCCGGTGGTGATCACCGATATAGAAATGCCGGTTATGAGCGGCAAGGAGTTGATAGACCAGCTTATGAGCCTGGAGCTGCCGCCGGTGATAATAGTCCAGACCGTTCATGCCGAACTGCCCACGGTCATAGACGTCATGAAAAGCGGGGCGTACGATTATGTCGTTAAACCCATCGATATCTCGGAGTTCCAGGTAAAGGTTGAAAGGGCGCTGGAAGCCGCGGAACTCAGGAGAATGCAGAAAATAGCTGAGAGAGAAAAGGTCATCAGGGTGGAGCGTGAACTGGAATGGTACCGCTGGAACGACAGTGTGGTCAACCGGGAAATGAAACGGCTGGACCGGTCGCTGTTCCATTCGCTGCACACCGCGTTCAACCAGGGCGCCGGTTTCGGAGGTCTGCTGACGCTTTTGAAAATCTTAACCGAAAACGCAAGGAAGGAGAACGAGCACTATATCATTGACGCCCAGCTGGTAGATCTGATCAAGGACAATGTCGCCATTTCGGACAAGATCATCAAAACGTTCTCCGATATCGACCGGATGATATCCCAGGAGATTCAGGGGGAAACCGTGGGGTATGATGATTTCTATTCGATTACCCTGACGGTGGCGGAATCTTTGAAAATATATGCCGAGATCAAGGAGCAGAGAATCACGGTTTCAGAGAAAAAAGCGGTGCATTCCGATAAAAAACTGAAGATCAACCGCGAGTATTTCGAAAGGGCGCTTGAAGAGCTGTTGATTAACGCATGCAAGTTTTCGGTTCCGAAATCACCGGTCTATGTTTTTGTGGAGATAATCGACAGGGACCTGCACCTGTCGGTGGTAAGCGAACCGGTCAAGGATGAACAGGGGAGGGTGGGCATACCGCTGGGATACGAGAATATCGTGCTGGAACCGTTCTTTCGCATGACCAAGGCGGTCTACGAAGGATATAATACCATGGACTACGGGCTGGGTCTTACCCTGGTTGATAAGATCATCAAATCGCATAAGGGGACTATAAGGATTTCGAACATCATGGACTATACCGAACTTTCCCATGATCCCGAAATCAAGGTAATGGTGTCCATGATACTCCCTCTTGAAGATTGAACCGGTTTATCGAGTGACGGTTATGCTGTTTCGGGAGGTGTTTTACCCGCCGGTCGATGATAGCAGTATCGCTTGGAACCGGTGATTGTCGGGATACAGGAATGTGATGCTGGCGAAAAGCTCTGTTAATATTATCAAAAATTTGATTATTTTTTTTGACATGCTCTTTTTTCTGGATTATAATCCTTTCGTAAAAATAAAATGTGAAATGTTATTTGAACGCGGGATTTTTTGAAGACCAGGGATATTCCAGATTCATAGAAGGAGTTGATCTTTTTTACAGAATCAAAAAAAGGGGG
This sequence comes from uncultured Leptospirales bacterium, assembly GCA_964624235.1. GTDB lineage: Bacteria > Spirochaetota > UBA4802 > UBA4802 > UBA5368 > CAZUXY01. Next base: position 9,541 of record CAZUXY010000031.1, read on the forward strand.
AGGATGCAATGAAATGGTTCAATAATCTCAGGGTTGCCATCAAAGTTTTTCTGGGAAGCCTTACTTTCCTCTTGCTCATGTCCATAATCGCCTGGGTGGGGATCACCTCGTTGAGGTCGTCCTCCAGCGGCTTCGAGAGCTTTTACAACAACCAGCTGATGCCGATGCGCTACATCAATAAGGCCGCGCAGTACACGCTGCAGATACGGTCGACCATGATGCTGGAACTCCAGGCGGCGCAGGCCGGCAACTGGGCGGAAGCCGCGAAGGTGAGAGAGACTACCGTTAAACTCAACGGGCTTTATGTAGAGCAGATGAACAAATACAAAGCGGCCAACCTGAGCCCGGAGGAAAGAAAGCTCGTGGCGCAGTGGGAAGAGGTCGTAAAAGTGCCGCGTGACGCACGACTTAAGATGTTCAAGTCCCTGGACGAAAGGGACGTCGCCGCGGCGGAGAAGAACCTCGAGGAATGGGTGACTACCTACAAACCCTTACAGGAAAAGACCGACGAAATGGTTGAGTATATCGCCAAGTACGCCGACGAGATCAAAGATGCCCAGATGAAATCGGCGAGAAACGCCATTTTCCTGAGCATCATCGTGTTCGTGATCGCCATCCTGGTTTCCATAGTCACCACCATCATCATCGCCCGGTCGATTTCGGGACCGGTTGCGAAGGGACTGGCCTTCGCAAAAAGGCTCGCCGAAGGAGATTTCACCGACCGCATTGCCCTGGACCAGAAAGACGAACTGGGTGAGCTTTCCAGGGCGCTCAATACCGCCGCGGATGACCTGGAGCGGCTGGTGTCCGAGATAACCGTTGGTGCACAGAACCTGACCCAGGCGGTGGACGAGATCGCGTCGGGCAACCAGAACCTCTCGCAGCGGACCTCCGAGCAGGCCTCGTCTCTGGAAGAGATCGCCTCCACCATTGAAGAGGCGACCGCCGCCATACGACAGAACGCGGACAACGCCGACCAGGCGAACCGGCTTTCAATCGAGACCACCAGGCTCGCCGAGGAAGGGAACACCGTCGTGACCGAGGCCGTGTATTCCATAAACGAGATCAGCAAGTCCAGTAAAAAAATAGAAGAGATAATCTCCGTCATCAACGAGATCACTTTCCAGACAAACCTGCTGGCGCTTAACGCCGCGGTGGAAGCCGCGCGTGCCGGCGAACAGGGCAGGGGGTTCGCCGTTGTCGCGGGCGAGGTCCGCAACCTGGCGCAGCGTTCGGCCAACGCCGCGAAGGAGATCGGCACCCTGATCAAGGAATCGGTGAATACCATAGGGATCGGAACGGAAAAGGCGAACCGGAGCGGGGAGGCCCTCAAGGAGATCGTGAATTCAATGAAGAACGTGGCGCGGCTGGTTTCTGAAATTGCGGCCGCAAGCCAGGAGCAGAAGCAGGGCATCGACCAGATCAACGTCGCGGTTACTGAAATGGACACCATGACACAGCAGAACGCCGCCCTGGTGGAAGAGACCGCTTCGGCCAGTGAAGAGATGGCCGGCCAGGCCAGGGAGCTGCACGGTATGATGGAAAGGTTCAAGGTCAAGGATGTTACACGAACCGGAGTGTTCGAAGCCAGGCACAAAGAGGTGCACCTCAGGGCGGCTGAGATGAAAAAGGCGATCGGCCCCGAACCCCAGCAGAAGAGAAAGGAGATCGGCGGGATGCCCGTAATTGAACGCAGAAAACCCGATCAGGAAAAGAAGGTCGCCGCCGGTGACGACATAAAACACCTGATGAAAGAAGAGGGCTTCGAGGAGTTTTAGAAATATCAACGGGGCAACCCGACGGATGCATTTCCTGAATGCAGGGCTGTTTCCGTGAGGTCCCTGAAACGGAAAGGAACTTGATATGGCAGAATCGGGCTCTATACAGGACGTTTTTATAAAGGAAGCCGGTGAGATACTGGAAAACCTTGATTCGGATATCGTGCTCCTGGAGGAAAAATGGGAGCCGGAGCTTATAAACCGTATTTTCAGGTATATCCATACGCTCAAGGGAAGCTCAGGTATCGCCGGATTCAATACCGTCTACGATTTTACTCACAAGCTTGAAAACCTGTTCGACATGGTGCGGTCCGGCGCCCTCGGCACCGACGAGAGACTTATCGACCTGCTGCTGGGAAGCATGGACTGGATCAGGGAGGTGATCGCGGGGGTCGCTTCCGAGGAGGCCATTGTTAAAAGCCGGAACGTGCTGCTGGAAAAGATCGAATCGTTCAGGTCGGGTATCAGGGAGCATGCCGGCGCGGGCGAGGGCGTTACGGCAGAACCCGCACCGGAAAAACTCGACGTGGGATACCGGTATTTCCGCGTTCACGCGTTTTTCAGGGAGAATGTTTTCGAGAGCGGTATTGATCCCCTGATAATCATGGAGGACCTCGTTTCCCATGGGATCGTAATTAAAAAAAGGATCACCCGAAAAAAAACCAGGGATTTCGCCCACTTCGATCCCGAAAAATGCCTTACGGGGTGGGACATAATACTCAAGGCCAAATGCACCGCTCAAAAGATAGAAGACCTGTTTCTCTTCGTCAAGGACGACAATGACATCACCATAGAGGACATCACCGACCAGTACATCCTTGCCGCGGAAAGCGACCAGTATCTTGAAGAAAAGCGTATCGGGGAAATACTGCTGGAAAGAGGCATCCTGACCGAGAACGAGCTTGAAGACGTCCTCTCGGCGCAGGACGTCAACAAGAAGGTCGGTGACCTGGTGGTGGAAAAGGGTTATGCCACCGAGAAGGACATCCAGTATGCCCTGGGCGAACAGGAGAAAATAAAGAGGAAGCTCGAAACCAGTACGGTAAGGGTCGATACCGGCAGGCTCGACAGCCTGCTTAACCTGCTCGGCGAAATCGTGATCGGACAGTCGGCCATTACCCGGATAGCCGATGAACTCGACGAGGAAAAGGGATTCAGGCTCAAAAACGCCCTTTACGGACTGGACCGCATCACCAGGGAGTTCCAGGAACAGATCATGTCCATACGGATGATTCCCATAGGGCCCTCTTTCGAAAAGTTCCGCCGTTTTGTAAGGGACATCTCGCACAATTTGAAAAAAGAAATACGGCTCGAGATCGAGGGAGGGGAGACAGAACTCGACAAAACGGTCATAGAGCGCATCGATGATCCGCTGAAACACATGATCCGCAATGCCATCGATCATGGAATAGAGACCGAGGAAGAGCGGGTGCGTGCCGGCAAGGACCGCGGAGGAAAGATAACCCTGAGGGCCTATCATCAGGAAGGCAATGTGTACATTGAGGTGGTCGACGACGGCAGGGGCATGGATCGCGGGAAGATACGGGCGAAAGCTGAATTGCTGGGGCTGGTAAAGCCCGGTGAGGAGATAACCGACAACAAATTATTGTCATTTCTGTTTATCCCAGGTTTTTCCACGGCGGAGAAGGTGGGGGAGCTTTCGGGAAGGGGCGTGGGAATGGACGTCGTGCGCACCAATATCGAATCCCTGAGGGGTAACGTCGAAGTGGAAACGAAATCCGGAGTGGGAACCGTTTTCCGTATCAAGCTTCCCCTTACACTGGCGATCATTGAGGGAATGATGGTGAGGGTGGGTACGCACATATACATCATCCCTTTGCTTTCGATTGTGGAATCCATGCAGCCCAAAAAGGATGAAGTGAAAACCATCAAGGAAAAGGGCGAAGTGGTGCTGGTCAGGGGTGAGTATGTATCCCTGGTAAGGCTTTACCGGCTTTTTGACGTCAAGGCGGATTATACCGAACCATGGGAGTCGCTCGTGGTCATCGTAGAAGCCGGAATGTCACGTGTGGGTGTAATGATCGATGAGCTGATGGGCCAGCAGCAGATCGTGATTAAGAGCCTGGAAAATTACATCAGCGGCAGCAGGGCGATCTCAGGGGCCGCGATTCTGGGCGATGGTCGTGTGGCCCTTATAATCGATGTCCATGGGCTGGTGGAAGAACTACAGAAGTGACGGGGGGCGGTAATGGCGGTGATCGAAATTCAGGATGATGCCGGGATCAAGACTGTCGGTGGTTATCACGACAGGATAACCGGCGCTCTGGCCGGGGATGATGAGATAGTTATAGACCTTTCGGGAGTGAAAAGGCTCGATCTGGCGATGGTGCAGCTCATCATAGAAGCGGGACGTGAGGCCAGAAAGAGATCGAAAGTGCTGAAGATGCGGTCGGTGTCGGCCGATGTGCGAAAACAATTTGAAATATGCGGTATCGGAAGATAAACTGATTGCGGTGGTTATAACTCAGGCAGGCCGGTACGACTGCCGTGCGATGGTGATTACTGTACAGAACAGGGAGGTAATAATGAAGCACATTCTTGTTGTTGATGATTCACCCACGATCAGGACCAGTGTTGAATTTACCATAAAACAGCTGGGATATCCAATTATACAGGCTGAAAACGGATCAGACGCACTGAAAAAAGTCAACGACCTGAAAGCCGGAGGGAAAGACCTTTCCCTGTGCATATGCGATGTCAACATGCCTGTAATGGACGGGATTACCTTCATAAAGGAATTCAGGAAGATCGATAAATTTACGCCTGTGCTGGTGCTTACCACCGAATCGGAAGAGGATAAGATCAAGGCGGGAAAGGCCGCGGGGGCGTCGGGATGGATAATTAAACCGTTCCAGCCCACGGAAATGCTGGGTATAGTTCAAAAATTTATAAGATAGGGTTATCCTTATGGGAGAGACTGAAAAATCAAACATAAAAGACGAAGTACGGGGAAAAAACCTGCATTCAGTTGCCAGAGATGTGACTTTGGAATCGACTGATGAGGAACACCAGTATGTCACCTTCGTGATCGGAGAGGAGACCTATGGTGTAGGCGTTTTGCAGGTACAGGAAATCATAGGGATGACCAGTATAACGCATGTACCCAACAGTCAGCATTTCATGAAGGGGGTTATAAACCTCAGGGGGATGGTGGTCCCCGTCGTGGACATGCGGCTTAAGTTCAATATGACAGAGCGGGAGTATGACGCCTTCACGGTCATCATAATCGTCGAGGTACTGGAGCGAATGATCGGCATGATCGTCGACTCGGTCTCAGATGTGGTCAGCATACCCGTCAAAGGAATTCAGGACACACCCCATTTCAGTTCGAAGATCGAGACTGATTTCATAAAGGGGATAGGGCAGGTGGAAGACAAGCTGGTCATAATCCTTGATGTGGACAGGATCCTTACGGCGGAAGAGATCCGTGAAATGGACAGGGAGCGGAACAAATAATAGTCTGAAGTCCAAAGATGATCAGAAGCGAGGCAAACAGGTTCGGCAAAACTATGTGCATTCTCTTTCCTGGTGATTACTTAGCCGCCAGGGAAGACTGTGTTCTCGGCACGGTGGTGGGTGCGTGCGTATGTGTATGTCTGTATGATGAAGCCAGAAGGATCGGCGGTATGGGCCAGTTCATCGTGCCCGGCATGATCGGCACCGAGGGCATCATCGCCGATGAGATCGCGAGACACGGTATTACTTCGATGGAATACCTTATAGGTGAGATCGTCAAGCTGGGAGGTGACAGAAAATATCTGCATGCCAAGCTCTTCGGCGCGGGTTACCTGAGGAGCAGTTCCCTTCCGATGGAAATGATCGTTCAAAGCAACATTCGTTTTTTAAAGGAATACTTTGAACTGGAAAAAATCGGGGTTGTAAAAGAAGACCTGGGGGGATCCGCCAGAAGGAAAATCTATTTCAATCCCACTACGGGTATGGCTTTCCGCCGTCTTCAGAGGAGAAACGAGGATTCCTCTGAATTCAAAAAACTCGAACAGGAATATATCGATTCGGTTTTCCGCAATAAACCGCGTTACGGTAAAGTATACCTTTTTGAGTGAGCGCGTTATGGCCGATGCATTCACTTTTATTCGAAATCTGGAACTCGGGAACAAGGAGTTTAACCATTTCAAGGAAATCATATATAAAGAAAGCGGCATCAATCTGAGCGATGCGAAAAAAGCCCTGGTCCAGTCGCGGCTCATGAAAAGGATCAGGGAGCTCCGCCTGGCTTCATACAGGGAGTATTATGATTTTCTCATTGAAAATTATTCCAGCGAAGTTATCAACCTCATCAACTGCATAACAACCAACAAGACGGATTTTTTCAGAGAGCCCCGGCACTTTGATTTTTTACGGGAGACGGTGCTGCCCGCGTATGTAGAGTCGGGGAAAAAGACCGTCAGGATATGGAGCGCCGGCTGTTCTACCGGGGAAGAGCCGTACAGTATCGCCATTACGATCTCCGATTTCTACAAGGGCAAGCGTTTTCCCGATGTGAAGATCCTGGCTACCGACATCGACACCAAGGTGCTGGACCATGGCAAAAACGGGATATATAAAGCCGAAATTCTCAATGATATCGATCTGGAACAGGCGAAAAAATACTTTTTGAAGGGAAGAGGTGAAAACGAGGGTACCTTTAAGGTCAAGGAGTTCGTTAAAAAAATCGTGTATTTCAGGAGGCTGAACCTGCTCGACAATAATTTCCCCATGAAGCAGAAATTCGATATCATCTTCTGCCGTAATGTGATTATATATTTCGATAAGAATACACAGAAGCGGCTTTTCGATCATTTTTACGACTACCTTAACGATGACGGGTATCTGTTCGTCGGTCACTCCGAAACACTTACGGGTACCACCGATAAGTTTTACTTTATCAAGAACACGATTTACAGAAAAGTAGTATAGGCAGGTGAAGCGCATGTATGTCCGGAAAAGCAGCAAATACGGGAAGAACATAAAGATCATACATCCAGGGGAGTTCTATGTTTCAACGGAGGACGAGCTTATCGGCACGCTGCTGGGTTCGTGTGTGGCAGTGTGTCTGATAGATCAGCAGAACGGCGTCGCCGGGATGAATCATTTCATGCTGCCGGGGAAAATATCCGCCGCCGATATCTACAAGGACAAAACGGCGAGATACGGGATAACCGCGATAAACGAACTGCTCAGGGCCATGGAAAAAAGCGGGGCCGAAAAAAGTAAAATAATGTCCAAGGTCTTCGGAGGGGGATCGGTGCTTGAAAACCTCAGGGACACCAACACGATCCCCAGCGACAATATCCGGCTCGCCAGGGTAATGATGGAGATGGAGGACATACAGATAACCGAGATAGACGTCGGGGGAAATTTCACGCGCAAAGTGATGCTCGATGTGAAAACCGGCAGGGTCTACCTTAAAAAGTCCACCAGGGAAGAAGTCATTGAGGAAGTCGGCAAGAGGGAGATCGAACATGTGAAAAAGATCCGGAGCGGGGGATGAATAAAACCAGAGTGCTGATAGTCGACGACTCGGCGGTCACCAGAAAACTTTTAAGCGACGCCCTTTCAAAGACCCGCGATATCGAGGTGGTGGGGACCGCGATGGACCCCTACATCGCGGTCGATAAGATAAAGCGGCTGCAGCCAGATATCCTCACACTCGACATTGAAATGCCCAGAATGGACGGATTGACCTTTCTTTCCAGGCTTATGGTCTCACACCCGATGCCGGTAATAATGGTAAGCGCCCTCACTGATTCAGGGGCGGACAGCACCATAAAAGCGCTGCAGGCCGGGGCGGTGGATTTTATATTGAAACCGAACCTGGAAGACCAAAACGCCTGGGAGAAATTCTCTGAAGAAATAGTCGAAAAGGTAAGGGTCGCGCGTGATTCGAAGATTAAGCGTCGCCTGTCCACAGGCAAGGAGACCCGTTCGGAGCTGGAGGTTGTAGAAAAGTATTCAGCGGATGTCATCATCCCGAAAAAGGCGCCGCAGGTTTCAAGACTCAAAACAGGTTCTATCGTGGCGATGGGGGCTTCCACCGGGGGCACCGAAGTCCTGGCCCGGATACTGGGTTCTCTGTCGGCAGAGGTGCCCGGCATCGTGATCGTGCAGCACATGCCTGAAAAATTCACCAAGGCGTTCGCCGACCGGGTCGATCGCGCCTCCAGGCTTTATGTCAAGGAAGCCGAGCACGGTGACCGGCTGTACAAGGGGGTCGCGCTTATCGCCCCGGGCAACCGGCATATGCTGTTGAGAAACGACACGAACGGGTTCTGGGTGGAAATAAACGACGGACCGCCGGTAAACCGGCACAAGCCCGCGGTGGATGTGATCTTCAGATCTGTAGCCCAGACGGCCGGCCCCAACGCGGTCGGGATACTGCTTACGGGCATGGGAGCCGATGGCGCCGCGGGGCTGCTTGAAATGAAAGAGGCGGGAGCGGCGACTATAGCCCAGGATGAAGCTTCGTCGACAGTGTTCGGTATGCCGCGGGAGGCGATACGGATCGGCGCGGCGGATCACGTGAAAAATATAGAGAGCATCATCGGCTTCATAGAACAGCTGAAACATGCCTGATGAGATCGTATGAATCGGGGACCTCTCCCGGATGCTGTCGTTCGAATCTTTACATTGCAGTGTCCTTACCGGTGTCTCATTCAATACACACGCAATAATTATTGACATAAAAAGGCATTAAAGTAATACCATTGCCTTTGATTTACTCCCTTGTAATACGGAGGACTTTTATGCATAGATTCAGGGCGGTACCGCTGGTCATGGTTATATCGGGCATGTTGTTTGCCGTCCCCACTTTGGGGCAGGACAAAGGCACTGAACGTGACAAGACCGGCAACAGGAAAATTCAGAGTCTTACCGAACAGCTGAAGAAAGATGAAAAACTAAGACTCACGCTTGACAGGGTACTCCAGTACCTGCTGACCCGGAACCTTGACGTGAATAAAGCCCTGCTGGACTACCGGGGGGCGGAATCCGAGTTGAGAAGATACCGTGCGATGTACGACACGAACCTTTACGGCAAGGGGGGCTATTCCGTGACCGAAAATTCCCCCGACAATCCCTCCACTGTTTTTTCGGGCAGGGAGGTAACGCGTAAAAACTATGAACTGGGTGTTTCCAGGTATTTCAACACCGGAACCTCCATAAGCCTTTCGTATAACGGACTTTACCAGAACATAAACGGCGCCGAGATCTCCACCGGTATGGGTCCCAGCATACAACTGGGAGGTGAAGGATACCAGTCGACCTTCATGCTCAAAGTGAGCCAGGAGATTTTAAAAAATTCCCTGGGCGAGCGTGACCGGTTGAACGAGCGGATGCTCGAGAATTCCGCCGAGATAAACAAGCAGACGGTAAAGCAGTACCTTTCGAACCTGCTGGTGGAGGCGCTGGTGGGATACTGGAACGTGGCGGTGGCCGAAGAGGCGCTGAATACCAGCAGGATAAGCATGGAAAGCACCGCGCGCATTCGCAACCTGATCGCCCAGAAACTCACCCTGGGGCTGGCCGAGAGGGAAGACCTGCTCGACTGGAACAGCCGCGTATTGCAGAGCAAAAACCAGTTCGAGGTGTCGAAAAAACACCTTTATGACGCCCGGCTCGCGGTTCTGCGGACACTGGACCTGGAACAGAAGACCGACTTTGAGATAGGACCGGCGTTCACCACCACCCCTCCTGACGTTTCATACGAGACGGCCATAAAGGACGCTTTTATAAAACGGGTGGATTTGAAAAACCAGAAGACCCTCGTGAAGAACGCCGAACTGGAGTACTCGATTGCGTCTCATAATCTGCTGCCGTCGGTGAAAGTCTCCCTGGGGGCCGGTACGGTGGACTACAGCCCCGACTCGTACAGGCAGACGTTCAATGACGTGAACCGCCAGTATTCGGTGGAACTGCAGGCGAATTTCCCGCTGGAGAATACCGAGGCAAAAGCAAGAATGGGGGACGCGCGGTTGAACTACATGAAGAAACACGTGGCGCTGCGGAAACTCGAGAAGGAGATCCGTGACGAGGTGGATTCCCGCGTGAATGAATGCCGCACCTATTTCGCCGTGTATACCCAGACGCGCGACGCACGGGAGTATGGCATGAATTACTATAACCAGGTGCTGCGCAAGTTCGGGCAGGGCCGTTACAGCGCGCTGCAGGTCAAGCTGGCGCTGGACGACTACATACAACTGCGGCTGAAAGAGCTCCAGAGCCTGCTGGATTACAACGTCGCGCTCCTCAAGCGTGACCTGTCGAGAAACGTTATCTTTGAAAATTACGGTATCGACGTGGACGGCATACTGAAGAAATACCGGTAGTTAAGGGGCAGAACCCCTCAGACACCCAGAAAATCGCTGATCCTCGCCTCGTCGAAGATGCGTTTCAGCGATTCGCTGATCGCGGTGATTTTCAGGTCCTTGTGTGCACCCATCAGGGACTTTTTTTTACCCATCAGGTATCCCAGGAGTTCCGACGGGATATAGACCGTCATGCTGAGGTCCACCATCACTTCGGCGTAGCCCTCGTCAATGATGGCATTGACCGCGTCTTCGAAAGCGGCCTTGTCTTCGTCGGTCGCCCGTGTAGACTCGATGGTGATTTTATTGCCGGCTATGGTGATCATCGGAAGTTTTCCTCTATGGGTATTTTTGGGCTCTTAAAGTTAAGGATGTTAATGCGTTAGCGCCGCCGAAAAGAATAGAGCCGGTAATTACACTAGTAATTGTGTAGGTCCCGTCTCCGATATTGGTAAAATTAAGGGTAATTGTTGCGCCGTTATTATCCCATGCAGTAAAGTCTAGGAGACCTGAAGGGCGAAGTTTAATCATATGATCGGCATTATTACTGTCTAACACTATCGAAGATGGAATTGCGCTCGCGACAAACCGAATCCTCATGGCAAAGGAAGTTTTGACCGAGGGGTCCGCGGTAAAAGAAATTCCTACATAGCTCACCGAGTTGACGGTGTTTGTCGAGATAATTGCGTAACAATTGGTTGCAGCAGGTGTACAGTTATAGTAATTTGAAAGAATCTCTTTATTGTTAACTGTAAGTGCCGTCATGGTTCCCGGTTGATAGGTAAAACCGGTATCGGTGTCGCCGGTACCCGTGCCGGAACAACGCAGCATCATCAACAGGGATAGCGCCGCCAGCGGTAGATAACGTTTCATCAAGATCCTCGTGCTCTCAGTGGTATGTAGTGTGAGACACGCTATCCCGGGGTCAGGTTACGGTCAATAATAAAAAAGAGGGGAAATTATTCCAGGCGACGATTCAAATCGTCGCTTTCATATTCAAATCGTCGCCTTCGGGTTTTGCCCGTTGTATTCAATCACGCATGGCGGGTTTATCGGTTTTTTCCTGTTTCTCTTCCAGAGAACATTGCCCGGGGGCCATTCAGGTGGGAATGCCGAATTTAGGCAGTATCCACCTGTTCAGCACAAACCAGACCGCGATGAGTACGACAAAGATCAACCATGATTTCGATTCCATTCCGGTCTCCTCCTTTTTCAGCATGATGATCCGTTGTTGATGAGAAAACCGGACCCGTACGGCGTCTCCTGAAAGTCCACGGTTACGGGTGCGCCTGAATCGAAATACATCCTGATCTCCCGGTCCAAAAGTATATCGATATCGTTGCTGGTCAGCATCTCAAGGGTGGTGTTTTCCGACTCGTCCAGAGCCAGTCCCAGACGGGGACCGCCTCATCCGAGACCGGAGAAGATAATGCGCAGTGCCGGCTTCTTTAGATCAGATTCGCCCATTACCTTTTTTATCTGGTCGCGGGCGCTGTCGGTGATGGTAAGGTTCATTTTTTCACCTCGGTATCAGGTATGAAAGCATGATTAGAAAATACTAAAATACTAAAGCTCGGTCAAGCTTTTTTTTCATTATGACAACGTAGAAATGCCATCAACCGTATCCTGGGAGGATCAGAAAACGATTTTCAGCACCTCGTCGAAGTAATTGACAAAACGCGCATCCAGTCCCGACTTCACATGGGCCGGCAATTCGTCGAAGTCTTTCTTGTTTTCCAGCGGGAATAGTATGGTTTTTACCTTCGCCCTCTTGGCCGCCAGGGTCTTCTCTTTCACCCCTCCGATAGGAAGGACCTTGCCGGTAATGGTGAGCTCTCCCGTCATGGCGATGTTTTTCTTGACCGGCTTTTTTTTCGCGAGCGAATAGAGGGCCGTCGCCATGGTGATGCCGGCCGAGGGGCCGTCCTTGGGGGTGGCGCCGGCCGGTACATGCAGGTGGATCAGGTGGTTCTCGAAATAGTCTTTGCTGAAGCCGTAATCATCGGCCCTGGAGCCGACGTAGGTATAGGCGATCTCGGTTGATTCCTTCATGACGTTGCCCAGCTGTCCCGTCTGCTTGAACCCTTTCGCACGGGAGGGGGTGGCGGTCGCTTCAACGTACAGGGTGGCCCCTCCCAGGCTGGTCCAGGCGAGGCCCATCACCACGCCGGGTATCCTCTTTGAATAAAGGGCCTCGTCGGAAAAGCGGGGCTTGCCGAGGTATTCCTCGAGGGTCTCGGGGGTGATTTTCAGCTGCACCGGTTTTTTACCTGCTTCCGCAAACCTGCGGGTGCATTTACGCATGATCTTCTTGATGCTGTTTTCCAGACTCCTCACCCCCGCCTCGCGCGCATAGCCGTCGGCTATTTTACGCAGGGCCCGCGCGTCGATGCTCACCATTCCCTTCTTCAGGCCGTGCTCCTTCAGCTGTTTCGGCACCAGGTAGCGTTTCGCAATCTGCATCTTCTCTTCCAGTATGTAGCCCGAAAGTTTCATCACCTCCATACGGTCCAGAAGGGGGAGGGGTATGGTATCCAGCTGGTTCGAGGTGGCGATGAAAAGTATATTGGAGAGGTCAAACCGCACATCCATGTAATGGTCCAGGAACTGGTTGTTCTGCTCGGGATCAAGCACCTCGAGCAGCGCCGAGGCGGGGTCACCCTGAAAGCTTGCGCCGATCTTGTCGATCTCGTCCAGCATGATCACGGGGTTCGAGGTTCCCACCAGTTTCAGGCTCTGTATTATCTTCCCCGGCATGGCGCCTATGTACGTGCGGCGGTGTCCCTTGATTTCAGCCTCGTCCCTCATCCCCCCCAGTGAAAAGCGGAAGAATTTCCGGTTCAGGGCTTCCGCCACCGATTTGCCGATAGAGGTTTTCCCCACTCCCGGAGGTCCCACGAAGCAGATGATGGAACCGCTGATGTCACCCTTCATCTTCCCCTTGCTTATGAACTCGAGTATCCTTTCCTTAATGTCGTTCAAACCGTAATGATCGCGGTCAAGCACCTTGCGGGCCTTGGCGATGTCGTAATTGTCGGTGGAGTACACGCCCCACGGCAGCGAGGTGAGCCAGTCCAGATAATTCCTGGAAACGCCGTATTCGGCCGAATGAGGTTCGAGCACCTTTATCTTTTCCAGTTCCTCGTTGAAACGTTTTTTCCCCTCTTCGGAGAAGACCAGGTTACGGGCCTTTTCCTCGAACTTCTCGATTTCAGAGGTCTTTTCGTCCTTTTCCAGTCCCAGTTCTTTCTTTATTTCCTTGAGCTGTTCCCTGAGGAAGAACTCCTTCTGGTTCTTCGCCACTTTTTCCTCTATCTGTTGAGTGATCCTTTTCTGCAGCTTGTTGAGCTCAATCTCCTTTTTAAGCAGAAGCAGCACCTTCTCGACCCTTTTCTTGATGTCAAAAGTCTCCAGGATCTCCTGCACCTCGTAGGACTCCGCCGAGGTCATGGAAGCGACGAAATCCGCGAGCTTGCCGGGGTCTTCCACGGTGAACCGGTTGAGGAACAGCCGCAGTTCCTCCTGGAACAGTGAGTTGTTTTTTATCAGTTCCTTCACCGATGATATTATCGCCATGGAATAGGCCTTCATGTCTTCGGTGGGAGGGTAGACGTCGTCGTAAAAGTGGGAGACTTTCCACCGGATGATGGGCTCGTCCATGACTGACTGCACAATGCTGAATCGCTTGACCGCGTTTATCAAAATCTGGATGGTCTTCTCGTCCACCGGGGTCACTTTGATTATCTTCACCGTTACCCCTACGCTGTAGAGATCCGAGGTCACCATGGCGCCCTCGTGCTGGTTCTTAATCAGCACCACGCCACCCGTCTTATGTTCGCTGTCGAGTATCTCCTTGGCGGTATTGAGCATCTTCTCACCGGTAAGGACCAGGGGTATCATCATCCCGGGGAATATGGGACGCTGTGAAATGGGTATAACGGGTATTACCTCGGGAAGTATTTCACTGGGTATGATAAGATGGGTGTTTTCCTGGTTGATTTCATTCTGTTCAGACATTACCGCACCTTCCTGTAATGAAGTAACTGCTGGTTTTTTTCTAGGTCGTTTCATTTTCCGGTTGAATCCGATAGACCGCCGATTCGGCGGCTGGTTACATTTGTTTCCGGTAAACATGCAACTCCGGCTGCTCGTATAAACAATACTAGATTTCTCGTTGGAATAATTCAAAGATTTTTCCTTTTGTGAGACAAAATTTCCACTCCGGTTACGCGATTATGTGTTTTACCGGTGAGGTTGTCCGCGACCGTTCAGTTCTTCGGCGGTGAAAACCAATTTTACTTGACTGCAACGACATGGTATACTATTCTTTTCCACATACCGTCCGGTACCGAAAAATGTATTATACCGGCACGTAGACATGCTGATTTCACGGATCATGAGTTTCCAGTAATTATTGCAATCCCGGAGGGAAGGAGAGAACATTGAAAAAAATACTTTTAACGCTCTTCTTTTGTATGGCCTCTATTCAACTGGCCGGAGCCGCGGTTTTTTTTGAGGGTATGGGAGGATACACCACGGTTTCCGACGCCGATAACATGTATGGATTCGGCGTGGGGGCGGGGATAAGGGTCACCGATAATATTAATTTCTTTATCCGCGGCGTGTTCAACTCACGGACAAACAATCCCGACGATGTCGATGAAGAGAAATTTTCCCACATGATGATGATGGGTTCTATCGAGTATATCTACCATCTTCCCACCGTACCCTTCGCGTTCACCGGCTTCTTTTCGCTGGGTTATACTGAAACCGAGATAGAAAAACCCGCGGCGACTCTGGAAGACAGCGGGGTGGGAATGACCTTCGGCGGCGGTGTCATCTACCTGCTTACACAGCACATAAGCCCAATCCTTACGATAGGCTATCACCGGTCGTTTTATCAGACCGATCTTAAGAGTAAAAACATAGGCGGGTTCCAGATACTCCTGGGAGTCAGGGCGACTATTTTCGGGAGAAACAAACCTATCGATCAGGGTTACTGACAGGTTAATCATCGTTAAAAATAAACCCCGCCGGACGGCGGGGTTTATTTGTTACCGGTAGGTCTGCCGGTTTCTTTAAATGGACTTTCAGCTTCCTTCCCCAGGTTGTCCGCGATTTTGGTTCCAATAGTCATTGCCGGTTCATCCAGCAGCCCCTCGTGACGGATGCCGGACTGCATCCAGATCAATTCCAGTTCCTTCAGGTCCACCGCACGCAGCCAGCACTCTTTGCGGTTCTCCGAGAAACCCACGATCAGCAGCACGTCGGCCCTTCCTATGGAAGGGGAATGCAGTTTTTCGGTGAAACGCGCTTTGGTTTCGGTATATTCGGTATCATAGCTCCTTGCGATCCTTTTCATGGTCGCCGTGTACTCTTTGTAGTTTTTACCCGTCCATGGACCCTGATAAAACTTCATTCCCCTCCAGTCGGAGGCAGTACTCAGGGAACCGTTTCTGGTGATGATATAACGGAATACCGTGAACATGTCGGTGTCGTGCGCGGTGCCGATTTCGTTGCTCTGGATGCTGACTATCGGATAACCTTTCTTCATAAGGGGGTAATACAGACTGTTAAGCTCGCTGCCGTTGATATTGCTGATCACGGCGATCCTTGATCCCGGCGGGATGGCGCGCGTTTTGTAATAAGAATCTTCTTTCATGAAGTTGATGACTATGGTGGAGATACGGTCCACAAGTTTGAAAATTTCCGTCTCCATTCGCCCTGTATTTACGAAAGTGAAAATCTCATTATTTCTGCTGTTGTACAGATGCAGAATGATGCGTATCTGGTTGTTGGGCAGTGGGGTAAAGCTGCCGGTAATAAAAAGATCGGCGCCGATCGCCCTGCAGGCCGCCGGAAGCTCATAGGTTTCATAGTTTTTCTTGAGGCCTGTTTTCTTCTTTTTCAGATATTCGTCTATCTGCAGGGGCTTCATCACATCCACCTTGAATACCGCACTGATGGATGACGCGAATGAATTGGGGAAAATATTTTCCAGGTAATTGAAATTAAGGTTATTGGAGCTGTTGTTGAGATAACCGAAGGCGATGACCGGTTTCGATTCGGCGCTACCGACGAAGAAACCAGTCAGGAGGACCATGAACATACAGTTGATGAAAAAACGCTTCATCTATTTTCCGGCCAGTCCCTCGATAAAATGCGCTACTACCGATTCCAGGGTGTCGTTGTACCGGGTGGCGTAATTCTCAATCCAGATGATCTCGTAAGTCCCCAGATCGATGGCGCGGCCCCAGCTTACGCTCTGCCAGTCCCTGAGGTCGAGCAGGATGAGATACCTCACGTTCCATTTGTCTTTCATCTCGTTCAGGCTTTCCGCCTTGTTGATCTCATAGTTGTAGATATGGAGTTTGTAGATGTTCTCAAAAGCCTTCTGCATGGATACGAGGGAATCCATCTGGAGATCCGACCGGTAGGCGATCTTTTTGAAATCCTTTATATCGAATACGTCTTTAGCGGTGTATACATCGGCGGCGTTAAAGGCCTTGACCCGGAACTTTTCCATGAACTTCGCCAGTACGACGTTCTGCGTGTTCGGCGGTGTATCCAGTATGATAACGACCCCCGAGTTCGCGGGTACTTTCTGTTTAGATACCATCAGGGATTTTCTGGCGCTGCATGAGGCGGTGAACAGCGCCATGATGCATACAACGCTGAAGGCTTTACATAACGATGATTTTTTCATGATCGCATCCTTAAACGGTAAATTGAAACGGCCGCTGAGTATTCCTTGCTGCTGAAAACGGTTCTTCAACCGCCGGCTTGGAATTTTAGCGCATACCGATGGTATGATAAGGATATCAGGTAAGATTGTATTGTCAATGATAAAAAGAACGTCAGCCGCAGGGAAGAAAATAAAAAGGGCCGGAACATTTGTTCCGGCCGTGTTGGTCCGTTTAACGGTGCGTTCCGCTTATTTTTTCGATTCCTTTTCTTCCGGTTTTTCCGCTTTCTTCACGGGTTTAGTCAGAAGCTCGGTTTTCTTCTCTATCTTTTTTACTTCCTTGAGACCTTCAACCAGGTTCCTAATCTTCATCTGCAGCTTCTGCTGTGACACCTGTTGTTTGATGAACATTTCCGCCTGGTCGATGGGCACGCCCTGGAACCGCGCGCGCTGCTTCTGGTATATTTCACTCACCTCGGTGTCGGTGGGTTCTATCTGGTTTTTGAACTTCTCCCTTACATAATAGCCCACCACCACGGCTTCTTTCGCCATGTCCATAAGGGCGTTGAGTTCCTTCTGCTTTAACAACCCTTCATCCTTCGCTTTACGGTATACCAGGCGCTGCTGGATCAACTGTTCCAGAAACACCTCCTTGTCGAGCGTCGGGTTTTTCGCCACATGCGCCGGATCCGCGGCCAGTTCATCTATCTTTTCTTTGGGAAGGTTATAGAGGGATTTCTGCTGGGCGTAGTATATGGTGTTGAGCTCGTCAAGGGTTATGGTCTGATTCTCTATCTTGGCCACCCAGGGTCCCGAATACTTTTTGCATCCGTTAAATGAAATGACAAGTGCCGCTGTTACTACTGCGAATACGGGGATACTACATTTGATTTTCATTATTGCAACCTCTGTACATATGCTGGTGTGTACTGCTGTCCGAAAAACAACAGGTCCGACGGGCATTGATTATTTCTTCATACTTGTTTCTACTTGTTTCCGGGTTGTGGAAAAACGCGCATTGTCCGGGAGCCTGCATATCAGCGCCGTTGAACAGTAGCTGATGACGGTAATGATCTATGAGATTTGTTGCAACCATTTTTTTAGCTCCATAAGCTTTTTTTCATGATCCTTCGTCTCGGGTTTGAAAATCAGCGCTTCTCGGTCTGACGGATCGACCGAGAAGCGGGTTTCTTTTTTCAGCATGGCGACGATTTTCCCGGTGTCTACCTTGGAATCCGTCGATATGCGTATCTTGATGCCCCTGGATTCCTCTATGATTTCGTCGATCTCGACGTTCGACGCGAGGACCCTGACCTTTGCCATCGCCATGAGGATCTTCACCTCCCTGGGCGGCGGGCCGAAACGATCGATGAGTTCCTTTTCCAGGAGTTCCACCTCCGCGGTCTCCTCGCATGATTCGAAACGTTTGTAGAACTCTATTTTCTGGCGCTCGTCGCCCATGTAGGTGTCGGGAATAAAGATATCGGTGTTTATGAACACGGGCGTGCGGAAGGCGCGCAGGGGCTTCTCGCCCTTCATCTTTCTGACCGCGTCTTCAAGCATCTGGCAGTAGAGGTCGAAACCCACCTCCATTATATTTCCCGACTGTTCCCGCCCCAGTATATTGCCCGATCCCCTGATTTCCATGTCCTTCATGGCGATCTTGAACCCGCTGCCCAGTTCGGAGTATTCCGCGATGACCGAGAGGCGCTTCTGTGCGGTCTCGGTCAGGGAGGCGTGCCTGGGATAGGTGAGGTAGGCATAGGCCTGGGTAACCGACCTGCCGACCCTTCCCTTGAGCTGGTAGAGCTGGGACAGGCCGAAAGTGTCGGCCCGGCTGATTATAATCGTGTTGACATTGGGCATGTCCAGGCCGGATTCTATAATGGAGGTGCTGACGAGGACATCGTACTTCCGGTTGAGAAAATCTATCATGACGTCTTCGAGATCGTGCTCGTGCATCTGTCCGTGGGCGATACAGAAACTCGCCTCGGGCACCAGCTCCCTGAGCATCGTCATCTGGGGTTCAATGGTCTGGACTCGGTTGTGCACATAGAAGACCTGGCCGTCCCGTTCGATTTCCCTGAGGATCGCCATCCTGACGATATCGGGGTTCTCTTCGATCACGTAGGTCTCGATGGCCTGACGGTTTTCCGGGGGGGTCGAAATGATTGAAAGGTCCCTGATCCCCGCCAGGGACATGTGCAGCGTTCTTGGTATGGGGGTCGCCGAGAGGGTGATCACGTCCACCAGGGTGCGCAGCTTTTTCAGCTGCTCCTTGTGGCGCACGCCGAAACGCTGCTCCTCGTCCACCACGAGCAGCCCCAGGTTTTTTATCACCGTGTCCCTGGCCAGGAGGGCGTGGGTGCCGATCACGATGTCGAGCGCGCCGGAAGACAGCTTTTCCCTGATCTTATGTATCTCCGTGCGGCTTCTGAACCTGGAGACCATCTCGATGGTAACCGGGTAATCGTAAAACCTCTTGGTGAACGTCGAATAATGCTGCATGGCCAGCACCGTCGTGGGCACCAGCACGGCGACCTGCTTGCCCGCCATGACCGCCTTGAAGGCGGCCCGTATGGCCACCTCGGTCTTGCCGAAGCCCACATCGCCGCATATAAGCCTGTCCATGGGCTCCGGTTTTTCCATGTCGTCCTTTATGTCCTCGATCGAGGTGATCTGGTCGGGTGTTTCCTCGTACTCGAACTTCGATTCGAACTCTTCCTGCCACACGGTGTCGGGAGGAAAGGGAAAACCCTTCAGCGCCTTGCGGCGGGAATAGATATGGATGAGTTCGTTCGCGATCTCCTCCACTGATTTCTGCACCTTTTCCTTTATCCGGTTCCATGCCGACTTTTTCCCCAGGGCGTCGATGCGGGGCGCCCTGCCTTCCATGCCGATGTATTTCTGCACCATGGTGATCTGGTCCAGCGGGACGTAGAGCCTGTCGCCCCCCTCGTATTCGATCAGCAGAAAGTCCCTTTCGACGCCCCCGGCCGACATGCGCTCGATTCCCCTGTAGACGCCGATGCCGTGGTTGATATGCACCACGTGGTCGCCGGTCTTCAGTTCAAGGAAGGAGTCGATGGGACGCGAGGTCTTTTTCTTGAACTGGCGCTTCTTGCGGTAGGATTTCCCGAAAATCTCGTGGTCCGTAAGGACCATGATTTTCTCCCGCACGAATTCGAAACCCTCTCTCAGCGGGGTGATCAGGATATTCAGCGGAAGATCCAGGTCGGCCTCTTCGAAATTACCGCCCGGCTGCAGTTCCCCCAGCAGGTCATAGAGCCGCCTGGCCTGGCCCTCGAAACCCGTGCATATGATGATCTTCCATCCTTCAAGGATCTTATCCGACAGCGTCTCCCTGACCTGTTTTATCCTGCCGTGGAAATTGGGGATGCTGCGCAGCTGCGGCTGCAGGGCGCCGGGCAGGGTGGTGTACACCTTGAGCTCGACGGCACGCTGCCGCGCATGGTCGTATGCTTCGGTGTCGAGGAGCCGTTCCACCGGAAGACAGAAGGTGTTTTCCGATTTGCGGCGGTACAGTTCCCTGAAGATCTTTTCCAGGTGTTCCCTCTGCACCGAAAGTTCGGGCGTATCGAGAAAGATGATCCGCGCGTCGTTATTTAAATACGACAGCATGGAGACCGGTTCCATAATCAGGGGGAAGAGGTCTTCGATCCCCGGTAATTCGTTCGGCGCGGTGATGAGGTCTTCCCGGTAGTGATCGGGTACGGCCTGTTTTCCTTCGGCCGATTCTTTAATCCGCGCGGCGAGTTCCCCGCGCTCGCCCGGCGAGAGGATGAGTTCCCCCCTGGGGTATATGGTGATCTCGTCAAGGCGCGCGTATGATATCTGGCTCTCGATATCGAACTCCCTGATGGACTCCAGGGTGTCGCCGAAAAAATCGAGCCTCACGGGACTCTCGAGGGCGGGAAGGTACAGGTCGATGATGCCGCCCTTGACCGAAAACTGCCCGTAGGCCTCCACACGGTATTCCCGCGTATAGCCGTAGGAAACCAGGGCGGCGGGAATATCATCGAAGGGATAGTCCTCGCCGGCCCTGAGGGATATTCCTTTTTTCAGCAGAAAGTCCCGGTCGGGTATGCGGCGTATCAGGGATTCGACCGTCGCCACGCAGAGGCAGGGGCCCCCGCCGAGCAGCCGGTACAGCGCCGTCACCCGTTCCCTTTCGATTTTTTCCGGAGGGGATACGAATTCATAGGGGAGGGTTTCCCACGGGGTAAGGGTTACCACCTGACGCGGGTCGATGAAACAGCCCAGGTCTGAAGCGAGGTCCTGCATCGCCCGTGCGTTCCTGGTCACCACGACGGTCTGGCGCTGGTCGTGGGAGTACAGGGCCGCGGTGATCAGGGGAAAGGCCGACGGCGATATCCCCTCGATATGGATTTTACACGCGGCGAGCGCCATTATGTCCGCGAAATCGCCCGAGCGGATAAATGAACGGGTTATGGCCTCGAGCTGCATCCTTTTAAAAACGCCTTTCGCATCCGACGAACATCCGGTCGCGGTCCCTGCCGGCGCCCAGGTTCACCCCCGGCTCCACTTCCAGTATCTTGTTCAGCCTGCCGCGGTTATGCATATACCGGACGCCGTAGTATCCCGCCGCGGTGAGGCCGGTTGCCGAAGAGGTGAAGGCGACGACGTAAATTACGGTGCTGATAATGCCCAGATCGATCACCGAATAGAACAGCATGCCGATGCCGAAGGAGAAAACGCCGCTCCCCAGGAAGAACAGCGCATTGTAGCCGTTCTGCAGCGTGTTGTTGCGGTCCTTATAGATGTACTGGATTATGCGGCCCGGGTCCAGGTCGTCCAGCAGGTCTTTTTTATCCGTATCCAGGCTGAAGGCCATCTCTATGGGATATTTACGGTAATGATAATAACGGGAACCCATGGGTGTCCCGGACACCAGGCGTTCTATGCGGTATTCGTAGCCGCCGTTTTCCAGGGGGATGGGGAGTTTGAACGCGAAAAAATTCTTATAGAAACGCTCGGGCGCGATTGTGTAGGTGTGTGGTTTCCTGCCGGGGTCCTTTCCCGGTTTTATGGTAATACGGTACCTTGCCGGGTCATTCGGGTTCTCCGCGTGATAAATGTCCTGCCAGATGACCCAGGGGGACCTGGTGCCTATCGAGTTGAAGGGATAAATTACCGGGTCGATCAGGCTGTACTCCGCCCTCGCCGGCGCACCGGGGATAAGGCAGAGCAGAAGGCCGGTCAGTATCACGCTGTATTTCTTCATGATTGTCGATGTGTCCCGTTGAAATAATAAGCGCCCCTCCAGCGCCGCGCGCGAGGGGTATGCCGAATATCAACAGTATTTTTCCTTGAAAAAGGTTCAATCCTTTTTTAGGGTGTATGAAATTCATATTCGGCGGATTAATGCATAAATGAAGCAAAACAGCATACATTTATCTTACGGTTTCGTTTTTCTGATGATCGCCTTTGCCCTGGTCTGCGTTCCGGGGCCTGCCCCCGCGGGGGAGGAAAACCTGGACCGCCTGACGACGGTCATCGGCAATATCAACGGCATACGCACTATAGACGCCGAGATCGTTCAGCACATACAGACCGAAGGCAGGCCCCGGGAGGTGTACCGGGGAAGGTACCGTGCCGACAGTACGGGGAGGGTGCGGATCGATTACACCGTCCCGTCCCGGCAGATCGTGTTCAACGACGGGAAAGGGTTCTACTGGTATTATCCGGACGACCGGCTGCTCTACCGCATCGAGAGGCCCGCTTCGGAGACGCCGTCTTCCTCCTTCAATCCGATGAAAGAAGTCGCGAATACTTCATCGAAAGTAGATGAAAACCTGGTCATACGCTACCGGGGCAGGAGACTCTACGGGTTTTTCGGCACCGCCCTGTATTATTCGGTGACCGATGCGCGTAAGGGTATAAGGGTGGACCTGGCGGTGGACCCGGTAAGACCGGTGGTGCTTGAGAAGACGGTTCGCGGCCGCGGCGGTATGGAGCTGATGCATGAGCGTTATGAAAGGTATGTCGCCGTGGACGGCCTTTATTTCCCCGGCCGCGTGACCGTAACGGTGCGTTCCTCGAAGGGGATCACCAGCAATACGACCGAATATTCCCGGATAGAACTGAACGGCCGCGTCCCGGTATCGGTGTTTCACCCGGTCCTTCCCGCCGGGTTAAAAGTGAAGACCATACAATAGTAATGAAACGGCAAAGATTTTAAAGATCGGCGGTACGCTATGACAACACGGTTTATACTCTCTGCGGTCCTGGTAATGTGCTTACCGACGGCGCTCACCGCCGAGACCATCAGGGCGATCGTTCTTGAAAACGCCACTATCGACATGGGCCTGGCGCCATTGCTCCAGAAGAAAATCGGGGACCTGAGCACAACCGACATCGAGTCCCTTGGAGTTCTTGTCACGGGTGAATATCACCGCCGCGGGTATACCACCTCGTACGTGGAGAAGCTTGTGATACGCAGGGACGGCACCCTGGTGATCCGCGTGAAGGAATCACGTATCCAGGGCATCTCCGTTTCGGGCATGGGCGGCAGGGACGCCGCTGCCGTCTCCGAACTGATCATGCCCCGGCGGGGGGAGGTGTACAACCGGTTCCTTTTACAGGAAAGGCTGGAAGCGGCCAAAACGCAGTTCCGCCTGCAGGGTATCACGGTGCAGCCGCTCAATTACGAGGACACCGGCGACGTGTTTCTTTCGGTCAAGGTGCGCCGGCAGGGTACCGGCCGGTTCTATGCCCGCATCGGCATCGATCCCATCTACGGCGTCTCGCCGGAACTGGGGTACCTGTATCCTACACCGGTTTCCAGTCTGAACGTCGAGGCCCGGGCGGGATACCGCGAGGGGGAGTTCAGAAAGGCCGAAAGTGAGGTGAAATACAGCCGCCACCTCAACCGCGGCGGAAGCCTGGTGCTCCTGGTCGGCGCCCGCGGGGGCAGAAGGGTGGAAACGTGGGAGTCGCGTGACAGGGATTTCGTGCGGTTCTACGGTATCCCCTACGCGGGCCTGGGAGTGATCAGGGACCTTTTCGGCGATTACGTGGTCTGGACCTATTTTACCCTCCAGGGGACCGCCGGCCGGCTGGAGGATTACGGGCCCCGTGAAATCGACCTTTATGACGCCGGTCTCTCCCTGGACATGGTGGTGTCGAACAGGTTCTACCGCCTTGAGAAGAGGGACACCACCGAATTCAACCTGAAGGCGTACGGGTTCAGGAGCGGTCTGCGGGACGATGTACAGGCGGTGGTCAGTGCGGAATTCTTCACCACGTGGAAGCCCCTCTACTGGCTCCGGTTCGTACCGTATCTGGGTGTGTACTATACCGGTTCCCACGACCGGCTGTACTGGCAGTACGTGTACGACGCGCACCTGATCGGATTTTTCGGGGATTACACCGCCTCACGCCAAAAGAACATCGCGGCCCTCGACATGGAATTTGAAATCTCGCCGCGGCTCTTTTACACCGGTCCCTTCGTCAATACCGGGTACTTCGAGGACGAAGACGGCCGCTGGAAGGTCAAAACCGGGACCGGCATTAAGGCCGTGGTGATGCTGAAGAACATAGACATTAAAATCTATTACGGATGGGACGCGTCGGGGAGTCCCGAAGACGGGGGACTGTACCTTATGGCCGACGGGAGGTTTTAATACACGGCATGGAGCGCGGGTGATGAGGATACTCCTGGTGGAGGACGACCGGAAGGTCGCGGGATTCATTCAAAAGGGCCTGCAGGAGGAGGGATACGCGGTGGACGTATGCGCCGACGGTGAGGACGGCGCCCACTGGGCGGTGGAGAACGAGTATGACCTCGTAATACTTGACGTGATGCTTCCACTGAAGAACGGGCTTGAGATATGCGCGCTGATGCGTTCGAAGAACATAGGCACCCCGGTGCTGATGCTCACGGCCCGCGACAGCAGCGAGGACATCGTCAGGGGACTGGACTCGGGCGCCGACGATTACCTGACCAAGCCTTTTTCATTCGAGGTGCTCCTGGCCCGCGTGCGCGCCCTTTTGCGAAGGACGCAGGAGTACCGCGCCCCTACCCTCAGGGTGGCCGACCTGGAACTGGACCCTTCGACGCGGCGGGTCTCCAGGGGGGGGAGGGAGGTCAGGCTGACCGGTAAGGAATACGCGCTGCTCGAGTACTTCATGCGGAACCCCGGCGTGGTGCTTTCCGAATCGCGCATCATAGAGCACGTGTGGGACATGAATTACGATTCCATGGGCAACACCGTAAATGTGTATATACACCACCTGCGCGGCAAGATCGACCGCAACGACGGGAAAAATCTCATTCATACGATACGCGGCTCCGGTTACATGCTGGGCGAGAGGGATTGACGATGGGGTGTCGCGGCAAATCATTACGGTACCGGTGCGCACCGTGAAGTTTTCCATACGGACCAGGCTGACGCTTCTCTACATCGCGACCATGGTGTTCGTCATCGTCGCGTTCTTTATTTTCGTGTATACGAATTTTTCCTACGCGATATTCTCGAGCGATATAAACACGCGGTTCGACGACAAGCTGATCCAGTACGGGCGTGACGTGGCCGATGCCCTCTCGCGGCGGCACGGGCCTTTTTATTCCAGTATCGATGAATTCAGCCGCGATTTCGAAAAGATGGTGTATTACGATTTCTTCCTGCGCGCCTCCTGCGGACAGGTGAGGGACTTCCCCTCCCGTCCGGGCGACGCCCCTATCATTTTAATAAGAAACAACGCGCTGGGGAAAGGCTTTATCCCGTTGACGGCATACGCCCACCAGGCGCTGGAACGCGGTGAACCCGTAGTTGAAACCCTGCATGATGTAATGCCCTACGCGCTCAGGGTGGTTTCCCTGAAATACCGGGACCCTGACCGGCAGAACTATGTCCTTCAGGTGGGCATGTCCATGGAATATATCAACACCACCCTCCGTACCGTGGTGCTGCGGTTCGTGCTGATGGGACCGCTGCTGCTGGTGATTATATCCGTCGCCGGGTACCTCTTCGTCAGAAGGTCTTTTACGCCCGTGAAGGAGATCGTGAGACTGACCAGAAGGATCACCGCGGAGGACCTTTCCCTGCGGATACGTCCGTCCCCAGGGAACGATGAGGTAAGCGCACTGGCCGAGACCCTCAACGGCATGATAGAGAGACTCGACCGGTCCTTCCGGCAGGTAAAGCAGTTCTCAGACGACGTGTCGCACGAACTCAGAACGCCCCTTACCGTGCTGAAGGGGGAAATAGAGGTGGCACTGCGCCATGATCGGGGCGCCGACCAGTATCGCCTGGCGCTGGAAAGCGTGCGGCAGGAAGTGGGCAAACTGGAACTCATCGTGGAGAACCTCCTGTTCCTGTCCCGCATGGACGCGGGCAGGGCCGCGGCGGAATTCAGCGATGTGGAACTGGACAAGGTGCTGCTCGAGGCCTTCGAGGATGTGCTGTCCCTGGCCGTCGAGAAAGAGGTGACGATCGAGATCGGCGAGCTCGAAGAGGCGTCGATGAAGGGAGACCCGGGGCTGCTTAAAAGACTTTTTTTCAACCTGATGGCGAACGCGGTGCGGTATACGCCCGCCGGGGGATGGGTCCGCGCGGCGCTGGTACGTGAGCCGGGGGCAGAGGGCGGAATACGGTGTTCAGTCAGTGACAACGGTGTGGGTATACCCTCTGACGCCATACCGAGGATCTTCGACCGTTTTTACCGGGTGGATGCCTCGCGCTCTCCGGTCACCGGCGGCGCCGGTCTGGGCCTTACCATTGTGAAAAAGATACTGGACCTCCACCGGGGGACGGTACGGGTGGAAAGCGCCCCAGGGCGCGGGACCGTCTTTTATGTTTTTTTCATGAATATTAATAAATTTTAATCCTGCATTAATCCACGGTTAATCATTCCCTGCTATTTTCCTCACGTGTTTTAAAAAGTATCGTAAGGTGCGGGGCGTTTTTTTTTATCCGCGGGTGATAGTTTTACCCCGTGCCGGTGTTATATGAGAGATGACGGCGCATGCACACAAACACCCGTCCCGTGCGCCGCGAAACCGTTTCTTTCCGCAAGGAGCATACTTTTACTGGAGGAACACCATGAGACGTAACGCCGTAACCGTATTGTTTTTCATCTGCGCCCTGTACCTGGCGGCCCCAGCGGCCATGACGCGGGCGTATGCGCAGACCGATAAACCCGCCGCCGGGGAAAAGGCCATCGAGGATGTTCGTGACGCGACCGCCGGCGTTCCCGTGAAGAAGGACGCCGCCGACAACGCCGGGCAGACCCCGGTGACCGGTGATCCGGTGGAAACGAGCGAGAGGACCAACCTCTTCGCCACCGTCAGGCAGGGTGGTTTCATAATGATCCCCATTATTTTTCTGGGACTTCTGGCCATGACCATCGTGATCGAACGCCTGATCTTCTTTTCGCGCAACCGCGTATGGAAGCCCGAGCAGCTGGACGACCTCCTCACCCGGGCGAAGACGCAGTCGAAGGCGAAATTCCGCGAGGACATGGAAGACGACCTGAGAAACGCCTTCCAGGTGTACGCGAACCGGCTTGAACGCGGGCTGGGGATGCTTTCGGGCGTCGGCAACCTGGCGCCGATACTGGGCTTTCTCGGCACCGTTACCGGCATGATCAGCGCCTTTGCCGCCATCGCCGCCGCCACGACGGTGAACGCCAAGGTGGTGGCCGCGGGCATACAGGAGGCGCTCATCACCACCGCGGGCGGGCTCATGGTGGCGGCGCCGACACTGTTCTTTTATTATATCTTCACCAACGCCATTCAGAACTATTACGCCCGCTCAGAGGAGTATATAGGCGCGATCACCGAGGGCATGCCGAGGCTTTCGGACAAGATCAAGAACGGCGGGTAAGCGTGATGGAAAACCGTAACGTGATAATCAACCTGCTCAAGCGCCGCGAACGGCGCAGGGCCCGTACGGAAGCGAAGATGTTCGAGTCGGTATCCATCGCCGACATGGCGTTTCTGCTGCTGATCTTTTTCATCGTTACCGGCTCCTTTGTGCTGCGGCAGGGGATTTTCTTTTCGCTGCCCTCGAAGAGCGCCGGAGCGGTGACGCTCGAGGAGAAGCTGATCGTCGAGGTGTATCCCCGCAATGAAGGGTTCATGCTGGGCGGCGAATTACTGGGGCGCGACCGTTTTAAGGAGGTGCTCCGCGCGCGTGAAAAAGCCGCCCCCGGCACCGTGCTCATGATATTCATGGACCCGAAGGTGCGGTACGAGCGCCTGGTGGATACCCTGAGCGTCGCCCGGGAGACGGGAGTGGCGCGTGTTTCTCTGAAGAACACGGGCAAGGAGGGGAGAACATGAGAAAAGGATCGTATCTTTCGAGGCTCAGGTCGGTGACCCTGGGTTCGGCCATGGCTGACCTGGCGCTGCTGCTCCTCGTTTTTTTCATGGCCTCCACCAGCACCGAGCCTCCCAAAGGGGTGGAGGTGTTTCTCCCCGTGGGTACGACCCAGGGGGCCGAACAGGACAGCCTGTACGTGACCATCGCCAGGAACGGGGACATCTACTTTGACGGCAAAATGGTCGACTTCGAAGAACTGCACGACAACCTGGCCATACGCGGCGGGGAGAAGGACCGTCCCGTGGCCATAACGGCCGACAGGGACCTGGATTACGCCTCCATATCCCAGGTGCTGGGCATACTCCAGGAACAGGATTTCCTCAACGTGGTCTTCATGTCGGAACCCAGGGAAAGCGGGGTGACAAAGCGATGAACGCGGTAATGGATACCCTCAGAAACATGATGGTGCGCGCCGTGGCGCGGGTCCGTGAGTGGGAAGACCACCACCCCTACCGCGTTTCCTTCGTGCTGTCGGTCATTTTCATGGCCTACGTGCTGTTCTCGGGCGAATCGCTCGATTTATCAAAAGAGGACCTGGTCCCGGTCGACAGAATACAGTTCGTGGACATGGACACCGTCCGGCTGCCGCGGCGTATCGTAAAGAAGGACATCTCCCTGGATAAAACCGATTCCCCCGATAAAAACGCCGCGGTCGAACGCGCCACCGGTATTAACGAGGACGCCGACGCGGTGGACCTGGCCTTTTTCCCCAACATCGCGCCGCCGCGGCCCATCGGGAGACTCCAGAAGCGCTATCCCAAGATCGCCCGTGAGTTGAATATCGAGGCTATCATCAATGTGGAGATACTGATCTCGTCGAGCGGGAAGGTGCGTAACGTCAATATACTTGGCATACGCATATCGAAAACACTGCCGCCCGAGATGCACGCGAGGGTGGCCAAGGAGTTCGCCCGGGACGCCAAGCTGATACTGATGAACGCCCAGTTCAGCCCGCCCGTGGTAAACGGCAAAAGGGTGCCTATCAAGATGGAAATGCCCCTGAAATTCAGGCTTGAGGTATAAAGGAAACAGACAATGGAAATTCCGCGCATTCGGCTTTCAAAGGTAATTATCCGCGTCCTGGCGGTGTGCGTTATGATCTACACTCCCGTATTCGCCCAGGGCGTCATTTTAAAGGGAAAAGTGTACGATGACACCAGGCGGCAGCCGGTTGAGTTCGGCACGGTCATCGTGCTCGAGGCGAAGGTAAAGGCCCACACCGCCCCTGACGGTTCGTACTCAATCGAACTCCCCGGGCCCGGCGAATACACCGTCATAGTGCAGTCCGAGGGGCTGCGCCAGTTCAAGAAGAAGATGAGAATCGACCGCGACACGGTGAGGGACTTCCGCCTGGGGGCCCTCAGCATACGGGGGGCGGCCCTCACCATTACGGGGGAGCGCGATATACAGAAGGTGTCGCGCTACACCATGACGGTAAAGGACCTCAAGGAGGTGCCGGCCTCGTTCGGCGACGCGGTGATAGCCCTCACGTCGCTCCCGGGGGTCATCCGCACCAGCGGTTTCTTCGGGCCCCTGGTCATACGGGGAGGGCCCGTGAACAGCAATAACTATTTCATCGATGACATCCCCATGTACTCCCCCCTCCACTTCGGGGGCATACACTCGGTCATCAATAACAACCTCATGAGCGAGATCGATCTGTACTCCTCGGCCTTCCCGGCGCAGTACGGCGCCGCCGGCGCGGCGGTCATCAGCATTAACACCGTGGACAGCGTGAAGAAGTTCGGCGGCTACACCGATCTCGGCCTCATCTCGGCGACCGCGCTGGTGCAGGTCCCCATACTGAAGACCACGGACGGGAAGCCCTATTTCCCCTCGCCGCTGCGGTATCTCGACAAAGAGGAGACCAAAAACGCGGGATACCTCATAGTCTCGGGCCGGTACGGTTATCTTTCGCTGCTGGTACCCACCATGTACCGCCTCATCACCGGCGACAAGCTGGAGAGTGTTCCCGATTACTGGGACTACCAGGTGAAGGGTAAATATTATTTCAACAGCCGTCATTCGATGACCCTGCTCTTCATGGGAAGCAAAGATTACTGGGTATTCACTGAAAAGGGCGAGTTCGACGACAGCGTCGATCCGTATTTCCAGGGCCTGGAATTCAAGACCGACAAGTCGGCCCACTCGCAGGGTATCTATTATACCTGGCAGCCCGGAAGCCGGTTCTCCAACCGGCTCATCGCCTACGGCTCGATGACGAAATCGTACACCTACCTGAACCTCCCGGCCGAAGGGGTCGCGTCCGCATGGAAAGACCTCAATGTTACCTCACTGCCCTATGTCTTCGGCCTCAAGGACCGCATCAAGGCCCAGGTGATCAACAAGATACTGGAACTGAGGGGCGGTCCCGAATACACGGTGTATTACTTTGTCGCCCGGGGAAAGACCCTCCAGAACACTACGTTGAATGAACCTTTTGATCCCGGGGACCCTGACCAGTTTGAGGAGTTTTATCTGGACGAAAGCATCGTCAACCAGACCATCGGCGGATATCTCGAAGCGAAGCTCACGATCGGGGGCCTCACCTTTCTGCCGGGGGTGCGGTCAGAGTACCTGGACCGCTCGAAGGAACAGACCTTCGATCCCCGCGCCATGCTGAGCTACGAGTTCCCCACCCGCACCACCCTTTCGGTGGCGGCCGGGAAGTACAGCTACTTTTTCCAGACCAACCCGAACCTGTTCGACCAGCTGCCCCACGTGGCGAAGATCGGCGAGGAGCTGACGTCGGAAAAGGCGATTCACCGGGTCGCCGGCATAGAACAGGCCCTGGGGCTCTGGACCATAAAGGTCGAGGTGTTCAGTAACCTGTTCTACGACCTGGCCGAGTCGTATCCCCATACCACTAAAGAAGGCAAAGAACTGGAAGGGCTCTGTACCGGCAGGGTCAAGGCCTACGGTTTCGAGGTGCTGATACGTAAAGATTTAAGGGAGAACCAGAACGGTGTATTCGGCTGGTTCAATTATACCTACACCCAGTCCAAGTACAAGTCGGGCCTGCCCACCACCGACGGTTATGACGGGGTACCCACCAACAAGGCGGCGGACCCCTATGGTGACCGGTACATCGATTCGTCCTATGAACAGGAGCACGCCTTCAAGCTGGTGGCGGGCTACCGGCACGGCCGGCACCAGCTGAGCTGCAAGTTCCAGTACTATACCTCGTTTCCCTATACGCCCATCGTGGGCAGCACCGAGGACACGAATTACGCAACACTTAATCCCGGCAAACACCGCTACATGTATCTGTTGGGTACTCCCAACAGCTCACGCTTCGAGGACGAGCACCGGCTGGACGTGCGCTACAGCTACAAGATGCCGCACTCCTGGGGCTATGTCTCGTGGTACATAGAGGTCATCAATATCTACAACTACCGGCCGAAAACCAACGTGGAGTGGGACTACCGGTATGCCTACAGTGAGAACAATCCAAAGATAAAGGAAAGCGAGGGGCTTACCTTCATTCCCAACTTCGGGGTGGAGGTGAAATTCTGATGAAGTCACGGACAGAAATCCGCGCATCGCGGATACAGTTTCCCCGGGCTTGCCTGGATGAAAGGATGCCACGGAGGCGCGGAGACACAGAGAAAGGAAATCGCAATATAGTGAAAGTAAACGGGGCGGAACATGATGAACAGAGCATATAACGCGGTCGAATCCGGTAGTATAACAGGGAATCTGCCTGCAAAACTCAGTGTCTCTGTGCCTCCGCGGCAATTGAAAAGATTTCCCTTAGAGGGAGAAGGAAGAATCAATATGAGGAAAGCGGCATTACGATCGGTCATGACCCTGGCGGGCGTGGCCGCAATGATTGTGTTCGTGTGCATGGCGGCCGTTGGATGCGGCAACCGCTACTGTCGACTGTCCGAGGGGTCGGTGGACATCGCCATGAAGTCACGGGCGCTCCATTACGGCACGGCGATACTGGAATCGTGCAAAAAAGGTAAGGTCTTTGCGCTCAACGGCAACGCGACCCCCGGGATGGAACGGGCCTTTGACGCCGAGCGGCAGAGAAGTGCCTGCGGGCAGATCAGGGCCCGGTTCGGGGACTACCGTTCCCTGGAGTACATGGAGACCCTGATCAGCCGCGGCGAAGGCTACCAGGCGTTCAGGTTCCGGGGCGTTTTCACCGGGATGAACGAGCGTCCCGAGGTGCGGGTGGTGCTGAGCAGGGAGGGGAGGCTCGCCGGCTTCTGGATCAAACCGTGGCGGGAGTCCATGGAATGAGGACGCGCCGTGTTCAGGGAACGCGGCATCATGAAATACAGGATCATGAAATGTGGAAGACAGTCATCGTTGTTGCGTCTGATATACGCAACACAGCTACAGTGCGGGAGGACCGCCGCACGGCGGAAGACCCGGCACCGCATAACAGTACTTATTCAGGGAGAATGACGTATGCATACACGTAAAAACGTAGTTTTCGTCGCGCTCGCGGTCACGGCGGTGCTGCTCTGCTCGTCGTGCGCCAGCACACCGGTGCCGATGCTGAGGTCCACCGTGCCCATAGGCGAGAAACAGAAATTCTTGAACCTGGGATCCTCCCATGGCAGTGCCATGACGTGGTCGTTTCTCGGCCTGTGGATGAAAGGCAGGCCCGATGTCGATAAGGCTTTCCGCAAGGCCATCGAGAAAAAGGGGGGCGACGCCATGATCGACGTGAGGTGCAGGGAAACGACCCTGTGGTTTATACTGGCAAGCTTCACCAGGGTAACGGTACACGGCCAGGTGATAAAATTTCAGCCGACGGAGAAAAACGATGCAGCGAAAAAAAAGAAATAACACGGCATATGGTATACCCGCTCTGCTGATGACGGCGCTGCTGCTGGCATCCCCCGGATGTCTCAGCGTGCATACCCATCTCAAAGACGTGCTGACCAGCGCCAAACCCATGGAAAAGGAAGAATACGAGCTGATCGGCGACGGGGAAGGGATGCACAGCTCGTTCAGGCTGTTCTGGTTCATCCCGGTCACCCCCCGCACCGACAGGGAAAAAGCCATCGAGGAAGCAGTGGCCGCCAAAGGGGGCGACAACCTGGTCTTTGTGCGGATATGGCAGGAACGCCAGTACTGGATACTGGGTACCGTTGATATCATCCACGTAAGGGGCAGGGTGATTCGGTACCGGGAATAACCGTCAACCGGCTGAAATCCCCGCCTTCAGGGAAATACCAAAGAGGGCTTAAAAACCATCTTGACGGCGGGGTTGCTCCACGTTGTAATAACTCTCCCCGGGGTAGGTAGTCGCTCATTCCGGAAATCGCGTGTGTTGAAGGGGAGGGGATGGGTAATCCCGCAAAGAATACCATATTGCTGGTCCCGGTTCAGGGAGGGGAATGCGGTAACATCATCCGTTATATTGAAACGGCAGGTTACTCCGTCATCACCGCCCCGAACACCGGTGCAAACGCGGCCGGCGTGACGGCACCGTCCCTGGTCCTTTTTCATTGTACCGACGTCCGTGGGGTGACCGAGGAGGAATGGGCCCTCCTCGCCGAAACGGCACGACGTTACAGTTGCGTGCCCCTCGCTCTCATAACCTCTTCCCGGGACCCGGAAATCTATCGACGTGCGCTGAAGGAAGGCGTCCACCGGCTCATCAGTTTTCCCTGTACTGAAACGCACCTGCGTGCAAGCATAACGGAAATACTGGATGCTCCCGGCGGCGCGGGCGGCAAAACCGCAATACGGGTGAAACTCCCCGGCGCCACCGGGGACTATTCCGTTGGTTTTACCAGGGAAGCGCTGCGGGAATACACCGGCGGCGGCATAAATATACTGGCGCACAAAAACGAGCTTTTGAAAAAACTCATCGCGAATCGCCGAAAAGGCCGCGACGCCCGGGAAGGCGGGAATGAGGCCGAAACGCCCGCCGACCGCGCATTGTACCGGGAGCTTGCCGCGGCGCTCAGGGATAGGGATTTCAGGCTGTACTACCAGCCCATCGTGGACCTGGAGCGCGGCGCCGTCGCGGGTTTCGAGGCCCTGATCAGGTGGCTGCATCCGGAAAGGGGGATCGTTTCCCCGGCCGAGTTTATACCGGCGCTGGAAAAGAGCGATCTCATTATCCCGGCGGGGTTCTGGATCATCGAGGAGGCGAGCCGCCAGATCGGCCTGTGGCGGGAACGCTTTCCACTTTTGGGACCTCTCACCATGAGCATCAACATATCGCCCCAGCAGTTTGTGCATCCCGATCTGAGCGAAGATATCGTCATGATCGTAAAGAACAACGGGGTCCCGCCAGAGGGTATCCGTTTCGAGATCACCGAATCGGCTTTCATGATCGACATGGAATCGGCGAACCTGATGCTTTTGAAGCTCAAATCCGACGGCTTCACCCTGTGTATGGACGATTTCGGCACGGGGTATTCGTCGCTCACCTACCTGAAACATTTTCCCGTCGACGTGCTCAAGGTGGACCAGTCTTTCATTAAATTTATGGACATCGACGATGAAAGCAACGTGATCGTAAAAACGGTCGTCGCCCTGACCCATAACCTCGAGATGAAGGTGGTGGCCGAGGGGATCGAGTCCGGGGAGCATCTGCGGATGCTCAGGGAACTCGGCTGCGACTACGGCCAGGGGTACTTTTTCTCCCCGCCTCTCCCCGCCGCCGAGGTCGAAACGCTTTTAAGTAAAAGCCCCGCATGGTGACCTGCATGGCGAAATTCACCCTCATCGCCACCTCCGCCTTCGGTCTTGAATCCATCGTCGCCGATGAGCTCATGATGCTGGGATACCCCTCCCCGGTGACCCAGAACGGCCGCGTGCTGTTCGAGGGCGACCAGGGCGACATCGCCCGCTGCAACCTGTGGCTGCGGTGCGCCGACCGGCTGCTGCTGCGTGCGGCGGAATTCCGCGCCGTCGACTTCGAGGAGCTCTACCAGGGGGTGAAAGCCGTGCGGTGGGAGGAGTTCATCCCTGAAAACGGCATTATGTACGTCACGGGCAAGTCGGTGAAATCCACCCTCTTCAGCGTGCCCGACTGCCAGTCGATAGTGAAGAAGGCCGTCGTCGAGGCCATGAAACGCAGATACCGCCGCGATCGCTTTTCGGAGGACGGTCCCCTCTATAAGATAGAGGTGTCGCTGCTGAAAGACACCGCCAGCATCACCGTCGATACCAGCGGCGCGGGACTGCACAAGCGCGGGTACCGGCAGAACCGCGGCGACGCCCCGTTGAGGGAGACCCTGGCCGCGGCCATGGTGCGGCTGAGCCGCTGGGAGCCCTCGCGCATACTGGCCGATCCCCTGTGCGGGTCGGGCACCATCGCCATCGAGGCGGGACTCATCGGCAGGAACATCGCGCCGGGCATTAACAGGAAGTTCGCCGCCGAGGCGTGGTCCTGGATCCCATCACGCGTCTGGAAAAAACAACGGGAAGAGGCGGCGGCCGCCGCGACGCGGATACCCATGACGATACTCGCCTCTGACCTGGACTTCCGCGTGTTCGATGCCGCCAGGAAAAACGCCGCGGCGGCGGGACTCGATGACGCGATCACCTTCCAGAAAAAACCGATGGAGGAGTTCAAGTCCAGGAAGAAGTACGGCTGCATCGTCACCAATCCCCCCTACGGCGAAAGGATGGGTGAAAAGGAGGAGGTGGAGGGACTCTACCGCGCCATGGGCGAGGTGTTCTCGCGCCTCGATACCTGGTCGTTTTTCATCCTTTCGGCGCACCCCGACTTTCAGAAGCTCTACGGAAAGCCCGCCGACCGCAACCGGAAACTCTACAACGGGAAGATCCTCTGTTATCTGCACCAGTACCTGGGCCCGCTGCCGGGAAGGAAAAACCATAAAGCGGGTAACGAACCATAGAAACCTGTTCCATTGTATCGGTGGAACAGGGAATGGGTATATCCGCCGGGGGAAGCACCTGGGCCTGCCCGGCACATGGTTGTAGAAGAGTTATGTAATGCATATGAAACACCTGTCATGAGATGGTGAATCCCGGAGATGAGCCACAGAGAAACGGAGACACAGAGTTTATGATGGAAATTGATTTGAAAAAACTTGATACGATCACGGAAAAAATAATTGGATGCGCAATTGAAGTCCATCGAATATTGGGTCCGGGTCTTTAGGAATCAATATATGAGAATGCTCTTTGTCATGAATTGAATGAAAACGGACTTTCTTTCAGCAGGCAAATCAGTGTCCCTGTTATATAAAGGGTTAAATTTAGGTGATTACCGGCTGGACTTGCTTGTTGAAAATGAAATAATTATAGAGTTAAAGGCGGTCGATAGAATCGATCCAGTATTCGAAGCTCAGCTGTTAACATACCTGAGAGTCACTGGAAAGAAAATAGGCTTATTGATTAATTTTAATGTACCCGCGCTGAAAAACGGTATTAAAAGATTAATTCATTGATCCTGTCCACCTCTGTATCCCGGAGCCTCAGTGGCAATTCAAAAGGGTGCAGGATTCAGTGCTTGTTCTCTTCTTTGAGAATATACCTGAAGACGCAGTGGTCTTCGCCGGTTTCGTGGCGGGTCTTCAGCACCAGCTTCACGTCGGGATTGTAGCCGTCCAGGATGGCGTAGTCGGCGTACTTGCAGTAGATCGCCGCGTACTCTTTCATCCCCCACCTTTCGGCGGCCCTTATGAAGGCGCAGTCTTTCACCTTGGCTCTTAAATCGCCGTCGGGGAAATCGGGTTTCGCCGGGAAATTGGAAGGGTCGATGTCGGTATGGATGATCCAGTTGCGCAGGGACAGGGGCTTTTCCTTCCCGGTCACCGTCGCGGCGATGCGCCTGCCCCGTTCGCGGCCGAAGCTCTCGACGGCCCGTTTCAGGAGCGCTTCTCCCTTTTCAGGGCCCAGTTCCTTCAGCACCTCCCTGGCCGTCGAGGCGAAAAGCTGGGCCGCCAGACCGAAGCCGGGAGTGTGAAATTTTTTTCCATAGATCAGCCGCATCAGTGCCGCCTTCAACAGGTAGGGAAGGCTCAGCCCCTTCGTTTTTTCACGCCGCAGTTCGTCCATGATGATCCTCCTGAAGGTATAATCGGGTGTATATATGTGCGCCCTTACATCTCACGGTTTCAACATCGTCATCCCGTCGGCCTCCTTTCTGGCGCGTTCCATGTCGGGGCTTGCCTCGTTCAGTTTGCCCTTGAGTATGGTCCACATATCGACGGTGCGCTAGGGACTCCACAGGTGTTCGTACGGGCCGCCCTATCTGAATCTTTTATAGAGCGCTTCCCAGTGGCCGGCATAGGACGCCGCGACGGCTTTGTCTTCTATTACTACCAGGTTTTCATAATTACCCTTCATCGCCTTGTAGAGGTAATTGAAACTGCCCGTGGAAACAACGCGTCCGTCGATCACCGTGAACTTGTGATGCATGTCGCCCTTTGGAAGCCGTGCCCTGATGATCTTTATTCCCGCATACTCTTTCCCCTCAGCCCCTTCGGCGTTGATGATCACCCGCACGTCGACCCCTCTTTGCGCCGCTGCAACCAGCCCATCCCAGACAGGGTTTGGCCGGCTTACGGTGGAAGGATTCATCGCGTAGATCGCCGTCCATATGGAATGTTTCGCGCCGCGTATATATCGCAGCAGCAGTTCGGCACATGAGGCGTTAAAGGCGCACCTGACCGGGCCGTCGACGGTGATCCCCTGATCGCCGGTGTCCTTCGACCCGATGCGCACGAACTCGCGGTAAAAGGCGCGCGCGATTACGGGGTTGTCTACGCAGACCAGGTCCTCGTAATTGAAGCGGGATGCTTTCAGGTTCCAGTTGAAACTCCCGGTGATGATGCCGCCGGCACCGTCGCCGCTCTCGCCGGGGTTGAGCACGGCGAACTTGTGGTGCATCACGAACCAGGGCCGCTTTCCCGACATTGCGTACCGTCCCAGCCGCACGGGACGTACGGCGGGGTTGGTGAAGACGCAGTCGGTGCAGTAGTTGGCGTCGTAGAATCCCCCCAGGGTTTTCCTGTCGTTGAGGAGGGCAACCACGGCCGGGTGGGTGGGACGGTAACTTGCGAACACCAGGGTGGAGGCCTCCCGCAGTTCGCGTGCCAGAAGTCCCGCACAGGGCGAGTCATCCCCTGGTGTGTCAAAGGCCCAGCGTATCTTTCCCTTCAGGGGGCCGGAGGATAGACGGTAGCTGCGAAAACCGTCCCTTTCGATGATTTCCACGGCGGAGGTGTCGGCACGGGCATTCATGCCGACCGCACACACAACGATTATCGCCGCACAACATGGTAGTAATAAACACGGTCTCATCGCGGACTCCGATACAAAAGCTGATGATTATCTGTATATAGGGTAAAACAGTACGGTATGTCAAGGAGAATGACGAGGTTGCGGGGAAGGCGGCATGAACTTTTTTGTAAAACATTTGTTGCTCTCAATCCCGTCGTGGATATATACTTGCCCCGTGTGTATCTGAGCCCTGGGTGATCGGATACGGGACCGTTCCCGCCTGTACCGTATAGATGAGACAGATCGGCGACCTGACCGTTCCGCGTTAATCAGGATATTTCAGAACAGCGCGCCGAGCAAGTAAACCGATTCCGCAAGGAGAATATCCATGAAAGACGCCGTTCAGCATTACCGCAACCTGTATAAAATTGAAGCTCCCGTCACGGTGACGGACATAGACCGGTGGGAAGCCGACGATGATACCTCGTACTATTTCAAGGACGGCACCGTGATTTTCAGGGACGACAGCGACGAACTGCGCATGCTGCCCTACCTGTTCGCCGAACTGAAGCTGGGTACGGGCGGGCATCCCCTGCTCTCGTGGCCGCGCTTTCAGGCGGAATACAGCGAAAACGATTTCGATTCCATAAACCTCTTCGCGACCCTGGTAACGCCGCTGAGGGAGGCGTGGATCTACCGCATCATGAAGCACTTTCTCACCGCGGAAGAGTTCGAGCGTGAAATGGAAGACTTCAAGAGCGAGGCCGGAGTGGTTCGCAGGGCCGTAGAAGAAAACATGGACGACGCCGATATCTACCGCCTGATACTCTCCCTGCTGACCTACGAGGTGGTGCTGTACTCCCTGGGCGACCGGGAAAACGTGCAGTTTCCCCATCACCCGCACATGGTGCCCGAGGAACGGCTCATCATGGACCAGTACGTCGAGGGATTGAAAGTATACGCGGGCAGAGACCCCTCCGTGGAACTCTACGTGAACCTGGCGAACGCCCTGGGGCTGAACTTTTCGGTGAACATAAGGGAGTTTCCCTATCCGCACTTCGAGGTCAAATCGAAGGGTGACGACGAGGAACCCGTCGCGGAAAAATAATCGCGCGGACCAGTTCCTTTCCGCCGGCGCTCAACCGTATATTCATTGACAAAAGGTTATTCCCGTGCGCCTTAAAGGCAGGGCCGCATGCCCCGGCGCGCGGCCTCACGCACCATATCACCATTCGGCGAGGCATTATGGGAATAACATTCGATAATCACACCGGCGTATTCCACCTGCGGGCCGGGGAAAGCAGCTACATCATGCGGCTCTCCGGGGAAAAGGACCTGCTGCACCTGTACTGGGGGAAGCGGATCGCCGGCGACGCCGTTACGCATATCGTAAGGCCCTCGCTCAGGGCCTTTTCCCCTTCATCGCACCCGGAAAATCCCGAGATGAGTTACGACACCCTGCCGCTTGAGTACCCCTTTCACGGGAACGGCGATTTCAGGATGCCGGCCTTCGAGGTGCTGCTCGAAAACGGATCCACGGTAGTGGAGCCTGGATACCTGTCGCACCGTATCAGCAGTGGCAAACCGGGCCTCGAAGGACTGCCTGCCACCTACGCGGAAAGTGAAGACGAGGCGGAGACGCTTGAGATAACCCTGGCCGACGGGCCCTCGGGGCTGAATATCGTACTCATGTACACCGTCTTCGAGCGGTATTCCGCCGTCGCCCGCTCGGCCAGGTTCATCCGCGGAGGGGAGGCGGTTGTATTGCGCCGCGTCATGAGCTGTAACGTCGATTTCAACCGCGCGGATTTCACCATGCTGCACCTCTCGGGCTCCTGGGCCAGGGAGCGGCACGTCCATCGTCGCGCCGTCGCGCCGGGACTCCAGGCCGTGGAGAGCCGGCGGGGGGCGTCGAGCCATATGCAGAATCCTTTCATGGCGCTCCTGGGCCCCGGCGCGACCGAGGACCACGGCGAGGTCTACGGTTTTTCCCTGGTGTACAGCGGCAATTTTTTCGCCGGGGTCGAGGTGGACCAGTTCTCCACCGCCCGGGCTGCCATAGGGATCAACCCGTCGGGTTTTGAATGGCGGCCGGGTGAGGGCGGGGTTTTCCAGGCCCCCGAAGCGGTGCTGGTGTATTCGGACAGCGGACTCAACGGCATGTCGCGGACGTACCACGCCCTTTACCGGGAGCGTCTCTGCCGCGGCAAACACCGCGACCGGCCGCGGCCGGTGCTCATCAACAACTGGGAGGCCACATATTTCGACTTCAATGAGGATAAACTCCTGGCCATCGCCGAACGGGGCCGCGATATCGGCGCGGAGCTTTTCGTGCTTGATGACGGCTGGTTCGGCGCGAGGAACAGCGACACCTGCTCGCTGGGCGACTGGAAGGTCAACACCGACAAGCTACCCGGAGGACTCAGGGGGCTGGCCGAAAAGATCAGGGCCCTGGGCATGGGTTTCGGCCTCTGGGTGGAACCCGAGATGGTCTCGCCCGACAGCGACCTGTACCGGGAGCACCCCGACTGGTGCCTGCACGTGCCCGGCCGCCGGCGCACGGAGACGCGAAACCAGCTGGTGCTCGACCTCTCACGCCCCGAGGTGTGCGACCGGCTTGTCGGCGATCTCACGAACGTATTCTCGTCGGCGGACATCGTGTACGTGAAATGGGACATGAACCGCAACATGACCGAGGTGTATTCAGAGGCCCTGCCGCCCGAACGGCAGGGCGAGGTGGCCCACCGCTACATACTGGGGCTCTACCGGGTGCTTCATGAACTTACCCGCGCCTTCCCCGATATACTCTTCGAGAGCTGCTCGGGCGGGGGAGGGCGCTTCGATCCCGGCATGCTCTATTACATGCCCCAGACCTGGACCAGCGACGACACCGACGCCGTGGAGCGCCTGAAGATCCAGTACGGCACAAGCATGGTATATCCTCCCGTAACCATGGGCGCCCATGTGTCGGCATGCCCCAACCACCAGGTGCAGCGCAATACGCCGCTCCTCACGAGACTCAACTGCGCCATGAGCGGGAACCTGGGCTTTGAGCTCGACCTCTCGGCCCTCGGGGAGGCCGACCTTGCCGTGATCAGGGACAACGTGGCGGTGTATAAGGAACTGCGCGAACTGGTCCAGTTCGGCGATTACTACCGTATCTGGGACCCCTTTGAAGGGAACTACGCGGCGTGGCAGTTCGTGAGCCCGGGGAAAGACCGCGCGGCCCTGTTCTACTGCCGCGTGCTGGCCGAGCCCCACGGCCCCCAGAGGATAATCAGGCTGAAGGGGCTCGACCCCGGGAAGAAATACCGCCTGCGGAACTACGATGCCTTATACCGGTTCCTGGGCTACGACGAACACTATGACGGTGACGTACTGATGCACGTGGGACTGCGCCTCACCCCCATGATCGGCGACTTCCAGAGCAACCTGCTGAGGTTCGCGGCGGTATAAAGGGCCCCCTCAATCCGACGGAGGTTCCGCCGCGGCGAAAAGAGGAGGGCCCAACGGTTCCTTACTGGCAGGTTTTAGACTGGAATTTATACTCCATCTTCAGGGTTTTCCCTGAGTTCAGGTCATTGTGGTAGATGGTGACAGTATAATCGACCGACGGTCCCAGGTTGCTCGCGAGGTTCAGGTTCCATCCCGCCGTATGATAATAACCGAAAGTCTGTGACTTGTTCATCATGTCACCTTTAACGCCGTTGGCGTCTTTCCAGCCGAAGTCCTTTTTGCCTTTCCTTATGTTTATCTTTTCGCCGCGCATCTCGGGATAGCTTATATCTACCACCATCCTGGTCCTGTAGGGCATCCCCTTGTCTTTGACGCTCTGGACGGGGCCGATCTTATAATAAAAATGGACTGTGCGGCCCATACAGAACTCGTTGAGCGGCCTGGCGGTGTTCGCCTGGTTTTCCCCGCTGACGAAGTGCGCGAGGACTTTGGGCGCCCCGGCTTTGTTTAAAGAGTGGTGGAACTTTATTTTTTTTGCCTCAAGTCCGCTCTCAATGCCGGTGAACACCACCGTACAGACCGCAATAACGCCGATACATAAAAGTCTTTTCATGATGCTGCCTCCATTTGGAATTATCGTAAAAAAGAGAACTCAGTACTTCTCCATTTTAAGCAGTTTCCCCTTGTACATATACGTCACCTCTATGATCCTGCCGCTGTTCTGGTCGTAGGATATTCTCATGGACCCCGCTTTCTTTCCGTTTTCTATAAGATACATTACATAGGGTTTGCCGCCGGTGAAATGTATGTCAGTCAGCAGTGCGCCGTTTTTGTAGTTCATCCAGTGGGTAATGACGCCGCTCTGGTCCCATTCCCTTGTTATGCCCGTTCTCTTTCCAGCGGAAATCAGGTGTTCTTCAATATATACTTTTTGATTTTTGTGGAAATGGGTGCATTTAAAGTAATTCGAATGTGTATAGGTAAAGGTTACATGTTTAACCAGCGAAGTGCAGTTATAATACAGAATGGCGGCGCCTGTCGGCTTGTTGCCGGCGTTCACAAAAGAATCATAGCATTGTGAGGGGCTTATAAACGGTTTCCGTGTCCACGATGAGGGGATTTCTTTCAGCGCGTCTTTCAACGAGGGAGGCCGCCGGTCGATCGTGTTGAGGTCCACATAATTGGGATGAAATGCCAGGGGGTTGCCGTCGCTGGTTTTCGCAGGGGTTTCCTTCTTCGCGATTTCTTTCTCCGGGGTTTCTTTCTTTTCCACCGCGGTGATTTTTTCCTTTCCCATGTAGATGTTAAAGGCCTTCACGTAGCTGCATTTCTCCCTGGCCTGGATCTTTTTAATGTGGTCAAGCATCACGGCGATAGGGCGCTGTGCTTCGTTCCACATGACGTATTTCTGCACCATGTCGACGGTGAATTCGCCCGCGTCCACGGCGCCGCCGACCCGCGCGGCTAGCTTGCCTGCATACACCTCGAGTTCCGCCTTTGAGCGGGAAGCGGCCTGCCGTTTAAGCTCGTCCACATACGCGTCCTTGAGCTTGTCTTTGGTCTTTCCGAAGGCGGTCTCGGCATACTGGTGCAGCCTGTTTTTTTCAATTTTTGGGGAAATGAACGAGTTGAATATATGGTCTTCTATCTGGGTGTACACTCTGCCGTCCAGGGCGCCGCGGACGATGGTGCGTATCTTCTGCCGCATAAGGCTGTCGGCCGCGTCTTTCATCAGGTCGGCCCATTTCCCCTCGAAGGCCTTCTGAACAAGGTTCTCTGACCGGTTCCACATGATGGAACCCGTTTCCGCCAGGTCCTGTGCCGACCAGACCACGGTGTTTTTGATCACATTCCACATGGTGGATTTGTCGATCTGGGCGTCGCCGTAATACTTGATCCAGTAACTCGCCTTGACGATCTCGGAGGTCAGTTTTGTGTAGGCCGGGTCACCGGCTTTCAACCGGTCCCTCTGGCTTAAGAGGCTTTTCTCTTTCAGGGTCCACTTCGACCGGAGTTTTTTGAACATGTCTATTTCATGCTGGGTGAGGGCGTAGACGGTGCCCTGAAAGAAGCCGCATAAGAAGAGCAGGATTATTATTCTTTTCATGACCATGATCCTTATCGGGGATTTTCAAGGGGTATGTCGGCGTTTTTCGCCTCTTCAGGGAAATTGAGGTCGATGATGGTGCCTCCATGAACGCCCTGACCTTTTCTCCAGAGGTGCTCATCGGTTCCCGCTTTAAGTATATAGAGGGAATCAGGCGCCAGTCTGACGCTGTAGTTTCCACGGGCGTCCGTGCGGGTTTCGGCGATCAGAACCACCCTGCGCTGCGCCAGGTCGCTGACCAGGTATGCTTTTACCGGCGTGTTCGTCATGACCTTTCCCCTGAGAGTGACCCTGCCCGTTACGGGTACGGTTTTGCCGGGAGGCGTCGTGGTGGTGCGTTGTATCTTTTCGGTGCCGATGATAGTGTACGCGTATCTGATGGTGATATTCGTCATGGTGTTAAGGTCGCTGTGGGTGATGACGGCGGTGTAATTGCCGGGGTTCGGAGCGGTGGGAATGCTCAGGCTCCACATGGCGCTGTGATACCATTTGAGCGTTCCGTTCATGTTCATCTGACCGGCGCCCGCCGCGTTGGCCGAATGCCATCCGAAGTCTTTTACCGTGCTGTTCCCCTTCATGACGACCATATGGGTGCGGTAGGGAGCGCCTTTCCCCCTGATTACATTCAGGGGCCCTATCCGGTAATAGAGATAGACCTTGTCTCCCTCCCTGAGGCTGGTTGATCCGGGTC
Source organism: uncultured Leptospirales bacterium (assembly GCA_964624235.1). Taxonomy (GTDB): domain Bacteria; phylum Spirochaetota; class UBA4802; order UBA4802; family UBA5368; genus CAZUXY01. Next base: position 54,121 of record CAZUXY010000031.1, read on the forward strand.
TGGCGTCGGCGACCTTGCCGGATTCAGAAAGAAATGATTTAATCAGACGGGGGGCCGCCGGGGCGCTTTCCCCTCTGGCGGTGAAAATAAAAATAAGCGCTGAGATCACCGTCGTCATAAAGGCGCGGAGATATTTTTTCAGAAAGAACGGAGATGAAGAAAGGAAACGTGAAGAATGAAAAGTATGATCGCGGAAGCGGTCAATATGCATACCACACCCCCTCATGATAGAAAGCGTATTATGTAATCCCCGCGTCAGAGCGCGCATGGAAAACTGACAGGAGGGATTCCTTGCAGGCGGAAATGATGCCGGATAATACTTTAATAGTAATAATTATTATTCTATCCAATAATTATAAAAAGTCAAATTAATTTTTGTGGGATTTACGCGCCGCCGGATTATGGCGGGTGGTCGTTGCGGTCAAATGCCGTTAATCGCCTTCTCGGTAACTTTCAGATGCTTGCACCGTTTAAAACAGAAACGGAGGGGCGCCTGCCGCATCGGCGCCCCTCTATCGCATTAACCGGCATGCTGTTACCGTTCTTTAAAAAAAATAAAAATCTTAACCTTCTTTGAGCCTGACCTTGTCCACCTTGCTGACGTCCCTCACGTAGTAAAACGATCCTATGAAAAAGACAATCGCACCGAAGAGCGCGAAGATCGGCAAAAACCTGAAGGCCGTGAGCAGGTCGTACCGGTCGGACAACGCGCCTATGAATATGGGCGACATGGTGTAGCCCAGCAGCATCATGAAGAACTGGGCCAGGCTGTACGACATCGCCCTTAGCCCCGGATGCACCACGTCCTGTGTCACGGCCGCTCCCCCGGCGGCGAACATGGGGGCGGTGAAGCCGAAGAGCAGCAACAGCAGGTACTGTGCCGTCCCCTCGAGCGAGAAACCGACAAAGACGAAAAGTCCCGTGAGCAGGGAGGTGATGGCCGGTACGGTCATGCGGGCGTTGGGGAATTTATTTCTGACACGGTCGATGATGATCCCGCCGATGGGCGCGCCGAATATGGCCAGCAGAAATATCACCGAGGTCTTCATCCCGGCCCTGTCCATGGGCAGACCCTCGGTGCGGTTGTAATACGTGGGAAGCCAGTTCATAAGCCCTGTGGTCACGAAAGTATTGCCGACATAGCCCATGTAAGTGTAAAGCACCGACGGCGTGTGGATGAATTCCCGGGCGATGTCCGCCGCCTTCATCCTGACATGGGATATGCTGCCCGCTTCACCCACCTTTTTCAGCACCTGCACCGTCTTGTAGTCTTTTACCCAGAAGAAGATGATCGCGACGATCAGGCCGGGAACGGCCATGATACCGAAAGCGTAGCGCCAGCCGAAGTTCACGGCGATGACTCCCCCCAGAATGACGCCCACGGCCGTACCGAAGGGGATGGCGGCGGTGAACAGTCCGTTCATGGTGGCCCTCTTCTCTTCAGGGAAATACGCCGAGATCATGGCCGTGCCCCCCGCGGTGAAGGCCGCCTCGCCCACGCCCACGATTGAACGCAGGGTGATCAGCTGAAAGAAGTTCTTCGTAAAGGCGCAAGCCGCCGAGGAGATCCCCCAGACGATCCCCATGATGGCGATGGCCTTCTTGCGGCTCCAGCGGTCCACCAGAAGGGATACCGGAAAGACAAACGCGGTCATCATGAGCGTAACGATGGAGGCGAACCAGCCGCACTGGGTATCGGTGAGGCCCCAGTCGGCCTTCAGATACGGGAAGAGCGAGGCGATGACCATGCGGTCGACGTAATTGAACAGGTACAGCAGAAAGAGCAGCAGAAAGACGTACCTGGCATATCCCCTCGTGACCTCGAAATCCCGTTCGGCCCCGGTCACCGGGGCGTTTCCCTGTCGTGCCATATGCTACCTCGTAGTTAAGTGATCGCGGCGACGGATCGTACCGCGTTGCGACGTGAAACGCGCGCGGGCCGCGGCGCGGTGGAGGAGTGGAGAATAGAACGGCATGCCCGCCGTACAACGTGTCAGTATACCATTTTATAAGGAACGATGGAATAGAAGTATTGTACATCGGCATGAATCCGGGTGCAAGTGTTTTTTCATCATAAATCTGGATTTGTTCAACAACGGCAGGTGCGCCGAGGGCGCCGATTTGCGCCGGCGGGGGAAATAAAAAATATATTGACAATATAAGTATTATATAATATTGTTATATAAAAGCGGGGATTCACTGATGGATAAAATGAAAAAAGTTTTAAAGCTGGCGGATGTAAACAAGGCTTTGAGCGACCCGACGAGACTCAAGATCGTATTGCTCCTCAACTCCGCAAAAACGCTGTGTGTCAACGCCATTGCGCACAGGGTAGGCATTACGCAGCCGGCGGTATCGCAGCAGCTGAAAATACTCAAAAACGCGGGAATCATCGAGGCCGAGAAAACGGGGCTTTTTGTACACTACCGCGTCAATGATAAAGTGATTAAGGAATATATAAAAGATCTTTCCGGTATTTTTCATGAAGGTGAAAAGCAGGAGTGCGTAAAGTGCCCGGAGTAACAACTATATTTTTTTGATAATAATATAAGTAATATTATATATAATTATATATATTATGGTAAAACCCCGGGTTTCGCTGTATCATGAACCGCTGTGAAATCCGCCGAACCCGCGAGGGGGATGGGGCCGGGGGACATGAACGCCTGCCGTAAACATGATGGAAGCACAATAGTGCCGCAGGTGGTAACTGCATACGTTCTTATTCTGAAATAGTATACACACATTAAGAAAAAGGAGATAGATAGATGAATTTCAACCGGATCAGATGCGAGGCGGTTTCGGTCAATACCGCAACGGGCATATGCCCTGGAATGGCCAAAACGAAAAAGGGCGAGGCGGTTGTTATCGGAGCGCGCACACCGGAAGGCGGTGGGATCTGCTGCCAGGCGTTCAGCGCGATCGCGCCGATGAAACTGGCCTTCGCCTATACCGACAGAATGGAGTGGGAGAAAAATGACCATTTCGACATTGTCTGCCCCCATGGGTTCGTCACGTTCAGGCTCTCGCGGGTAAAGAGCGGGGAGGGGACCGACGTGGAGAAGAAAAAGTGTGTTACAGACGCCTGAACCGGCGCGATGTCGCGGTATTACCGCCGTCAGGGCACGCATGGAGTGTGACCACACAGCCATCCCTCTCCGTCATAGACGTTCAGGAACGGCGGTACCGGTCTTTTATGAATGAATGCGCTTTGAGGGACCGGTCGCTGCTATATACGAGTTGATAATATCGATTGTGCGGCGAGAAATTAATATTTGGAGATGATATAACATGGAACCGGTGCTTGAAGCAAGATGCCTTAAGAAAAATTACGGTGATTTCACCGCGGTGGACAATATCTCGTTTCATCTCAACAGGGGTGAATTGTTCGGTTTTCTCGGTCCCAACGGGGCGGGCAAAACCACGACGATAAACATGCTTATAGGAATGGCGAAGATCTCCGGCGGCAGCGTGCGCTACAAGGGGGAAGACCTGACCGCCGATATAAAGAAAGCCCAGTCCATGATCGGGGTGGTCGCCGACGAGAGCAACCTCTATGACGAAATGAGCGGCCATGAGAATCTCTGCTTCTGCGGTGCCCTCTACGGTCTCCCCAAATCCGTCAGGGAGAGCAGGGCGGCCGGGCTCCTGGACCTGTTTCAGCTGGCCGACGCGGGAAGAAAAAAGTTCGCCGCGTACTCGAAGGGAATGAAGCGCAAACTCACCATCGCCGCCGCGCTGGTACATGAGCCTGAAATACTGTTCCTGGATGAACCCACCACGGGAATCGATGTCGCCAGCGTAAGGCAGATCAGAAGCCTTATAAAAAAACTGAACGGGCAGGGCACCGCCGTGTTTATGACGACACATTATATCGATGAGGCGGAACGCCTGTGCGACAGGGTCGCCTTCATCAATAAAGGGAAAATCATCGCCTCGGGCAGCGTGGGGCAGATGCTGGAAGATGTAAGGGAATCCAAGGTAATAGAAGTGGTGTTCGAACCCGCGCGGGTCGAAAGGGAGCGTATGCTCGAAAAGCTTCGCCGTGAATTCCCCGATATCGAATGCGGCTTTAAGAATGACAATACTCTCAGGGTCACGAGTCCGGGAAAGATTGATATTTCCCCGATAGTGGGATGCATTTCATCGGAAAACGTTTTCGTGTACGAGGCAAGGCTGATAACGCCGACCCTGGAGGACGCCTTCGTAAGGTTGACCGGCATCGAGGCGGACGTGATGAAAAAGGAGAAAGAAAAAAAATGAAATCAATAACGGCGCTGTGGAACATCCTGTTGAAAGACATGAGGAATTATTATTTAAAACCTCCGAATATCAGCTGGGGAATTATTTTTCCCTTCGCGTGGATGCTGATGATGTTCATTAAAACAGGAGAGGGATTTACCGTGGACGAGGTTTTTCCCGGCATTGTCGCAATGTCCGCGCTGTTCGGGACGACCTCCGTGCTTTCAGTCACCATTACCTTCGAGCGAAAATCCCGTTCGTTCGAGCGGCTGCTGCTGGCGCCTGTCGGGATCTCATCACTGGTCACGGCAAAACTTACGGGAGCGGTCCTGTTCGGGATATTCAACAGCCTGATACCGGTGGCGGCGGCCGTGCTCTTTTTCCGGTCTGCCGTCAGTCACTGGGGGATGCTTGGGCTGGCGATAGTGCTCCTGTCGGTTGTTTCAACGCTGCTGGGGCTGTTCATATCGGTGGCGGCAAAGGAGGTTTTCGAGGCGCAGACCTATTCCAATTTCTTCAGGTTTCCCATGATTTTTCTCTGCGGGTTGTTTATTCCCGTCGCGGCGCTGCCGGTTGTTCTTCAGCCCCTGTCATACGCGCTGCCGGTGACCTACGGCGTCGACATACTGCGCTATTCCATATCCGAAAGCGGTTTTCTGCCACCGGCACTGGATGTCGCCCTGCTTCTGGCCTTCTGTGTGGTATTGTTCTATTTCAGTATCTCAAATATAAAAAAGAAGTGGATACCGTAGAGGCGCTGCTTTTTTATCAAAAACCCGATAATTTTTTGTTGCCATCGCGCGGCGCGGGGGATACCCCTTGTTTCATAGAAAAATGCCGGTTTGACGGCGCCTTACAAAGATATAGAAAACACACCCCATTTGCCGCGCAGAGGAAACGACCGTATGGAATGCTCACTGCAACTGATCGGGAAAAGCGATATAGGACTGGTGAAACCCCTGTGGGAAAAGCTGAACGCCCTGCACCTGGAAGATTCACGCCACTTCAAGGACCACTACC
>CAZUXY010000032.1:0-57317 GCA_964624235.1 uncultured Leptospirales bacterium
GGGACGTGGCGGGCCGAGGCGCCGGCACCGCGGCCTTCCCGGGCGCGGCGCTGATGGATTCCAGAACGTCCGCATCGTCGCCGAACCTCCGCTTCGAAACACGTCCCAGCAACTCATAAAACTCTTCGGCACCCTCTCCCATTATGTCTTTCAGCCTGTTTATTTCATCATCCTCTACCGCTATGGAGTTTTCCATATACAGACGGTACTGGCTGACCAGGAAATCGTTAATCCGCCCGACAATGTCCCGATCGGGCCTTGGATCGTCAAGCATCAGCATACCGAGACTGCGGACACGCTGGTTCACTTCACCGAAGAAGAAGCCCTGCCGGGATTCTTCAATCATCATATCAAGATAGTCCCTGACCTCCGTGTCGAAAAAAGGTTTCAGCTTTCCAAGATTCCCGTTGTCCGCACCCGCGTTTTTCATTATATGGATGTAGCGGTCAAAAAAGGTATCGCTTGCGCGCAGGGCCGATCCCTTTTTACGCAGTGTGCCCTCCCTCAGAAAATGGAACAGGATGGGAAGCACCTGGGGAGAGTGAGGAATTATGTCATGCAGATAATCGTACAGGTATGCCCTTATGCCGGTGATTACGTATTTCCAGTCGATATTGGGATGGGATAACTCGGCGATAAGATTGTTCACCTTCGAAATCGCGCCGACACGGTTGCCCAGCGGCAGGAGCAGGTTGTTGAGGTCATACATGTCCTGGTGTATTGCTCCCATGGGAATTACCCTGGAAATTTGCCTGTGCACTCTCAATCCCGTGAAATCCGTCCGCAAACATACCGCAGGTGGGCAACGAACGGCGCAATGCAAACGGAACCGCGGGGCACCCGTCAAAAAGATTAATTGAGCCTGCAAGACAATATGTCAATGATAATGCACTAAACAGGAAAGAAAAAAGGAGGATGCTATCCTCCATAAATATATATTGGTGAACTAACCAGTTTAGAGGTGGTTGGCTTATGCCAGATAATTTTCCAGATGGGCGTATTTCTGTCTGATCTTGTTCATCGCCCGGGCTTCAATTTGACGCACCGTTTCCGCGGAAATACCGAATTCCATGCCCACTTCTTTCAAGGTAACCGGTTCTTCCTCATCGAAACCAAAGCGCATCCTTAAAATTTTCTTTTCGTTTTCCATGAGAGATTCCATTGCCGATTCAAGCTCCATACGGAGGTCTCTGCGATAAATACCGGTGTCCGGCGAGTGGTATTTCTCATCGCTCACTACTTCGTACAGGTTGAACTCGTCGTCGTTCAGCGGATGCTCAAGTGAAATGGTGGGCTGAAAGACCTCCATGATGTCGGCAACGATGTTTTCATCTATCCCCAGCATGTCGGCTATTTCCCGGCAGGATGGCTCCTTCCCCAGGTCCGAGAGCAGCGTTTCCTGGGCTCTCCTGATTTTCTTGAAAAGGTCTCCCTTCCTGATAGGAATACGGATGGTCCTGCTCCGTTTGGCAATAAACCTTGTTATATAATGTTTTATCCAGTAAGAAGCATAGGTGGAGAAGCGGCATCCCATTTTATAATCAAATTTTTCAGCCGCCCTGATGAGTCCGAGGTTACCTTCCTGAACGAGATCGATAAGCGAGGGTTCCAGGCTGGTATAATTTTTTGCAATTTTTACCACCAGCCTGAGATTGGCATTGATGAGTTTTTCCTTTGCTTTCACATCGCCGCCGCATTTCGCGACTGCCAGTTCGATTTCTTCTTCACCGGTCAGTAACTTGATTGCGTTGATGGCGTTGAAGTACTGATTGATGCCTATTTCATCGTAATCACCGAAGGTTCTCATCGTACCCTCCCAAGATTTACATGGATACAAGTAATAAAGCAGAAATCGTTCCATTAAATTTAATTTTTTAATTATATTTGAAATCCACGAAATTCATGACGGGGGAGAAGTAAAGAGATAATGATGGCAGGGAAGTAGAGTCGAGAATAAGGTTTTTATACATTTTTTTTGAAAAAAAATCACCAATGAGACACAATATTATTACATAAATGGATCAATTTAGCGGAAAAGTAATTTTGAGTAATCCCGCCTTAATCGTGTAAAGACCACTCATTAGGTCTTTATTCATGCAATAACTGTTCTTCTAACAAGAGGTAGCGTACACGCATGTGTAAATATTACACTATATTGCCGAGGGAACGTGAGTAAATATTACACAACGCGGATCAAAAACTAAGGCACGGCTGGTAACCGTGCCTTAATTGCATTATAACGGGAAAAGCGGATTACTTAATATTATATTTCTTCTTGAACTTCTCGACCCGCCCCGCGCTGTCCACTATCTTCTGTTTTTTAGTGTAAAAAGGATGGCAATTCGAGCATATTTCTATATGCAGATCCTGCACGGTTGAGCGGGTCTTGATCTCATTGCCACACGCGCATTTTATTACGGTTTCCTTATACTCGGGGTGTATTTTAGGTTTCATTCAATACTCCTTTTATTACGAATTCATCGCTTTAAAGAAAGCCTTGTTGTTCTTGGTAGCCTTCATTTTTTCCACCAGGAGTTCCATGGCTTCCGTCGGGCTCATCCCTGAAATTACCTTGCGGAGGACCCACAGCTTGTTCAATTCCTCTTCATCCAGCAGCAGTTCCTCTTTTCTTGTTCCCGACTTGTTTATATCAATGGCCGGGAAAATACGACGGTCGGCGAGCTTCCTGTCCAGATGGAGCTCACAGTTGCCGGTACCCTTGAATTCTTCGAAAATCACCTCATCCATCCGGCTGCCGGTATCGATGAGGGCCGTGCCCAGTATGGTGAGGCTTCCGCCCTCCTCGATATTCCTGGCCGCCCCGAAAAACCTTTTGGGCTTGTGCAACGCATTGGAATCAACACCGCCCGAGAGGATTTTTCCGCTGGTGGGCACTACCTGATTGTATGCTCTGGCCAATCTTGTTATGGAGTCAAGTAAAATTACCACGTCTTTTTTATGTTCCACCAGCCGACGCGCCTTCTCCAGGACCATCTCGGTGACCTGTACATGCCGTGAGGCAGGCTCATCAAAGGTCGAGGAAATCACCTCGCCTTTAACGGTCCTCTGCATATCGGTCACCTCCTCCGGACGTTCATCGATAAGCAATACGATGAGGTATATCTCGGGATGGTTGGTGGTGATTGAATTGGCGATTTTCTGCAACAGTATGGTTTTGCCGGTCCTGGGAGGAGCGACAATCAGGGCACGCTGGCCTTTCCCGATAGGCGTCATTATGTTGACGATCCTCATATCCACATTTTCCGTTGCGGTCTCAAGATTTATCCGTTCTTCCGGATAAAGAGGCGTCAGGTTATCAAACAGGGTTCTTTTCTGCAGATTCTCCGGATCCTCAAAATTCACCGCCTCGACCCTGAGGAGCGCATAAAACCGCTCGTTGTCCTTGGGCGGCCTGATCTGCCCGGTGACGGTATCACCGGTTCGTAATCCGAAAAGCCTGATCTGGGACGGGGAAACGTAAATATCATCCGGACCCGGAAGGTAATTGTAGTCCGGTGACCGGAGAAATCCATATCCGTCACTGAGGATTTCCAGGACCCCCAGTGAGAAGATAAGTCCGTTCCGCTCTGTCTGAGTTTTCAGGATCTCAAATATCAGGTCCTGTTTTTTAAGCCCCGAGATCCCCTCCACACCCATGTTTCTGGCCACCGCCAGCAGTTCATTTATGGTTTTGGTTTTGAGTTCGGCAAGGTCGAGACGGTTATCCACCTGTACCGCGCGTCTGGTCCCGTTCCCGTTGCCCGAGGAACCCCTGGCCTCGCCGTCTGCGGTCTTCTTTTCCTCATCCGAGTTGTTCATTGCCCTGTTGTCGGGTCTTGAACTACCATTTACTCGTGCCATATGTCACCTTTCATAATGTTAAGAATCTAAACCGGTCCCCAAAAACAGGATGTTGCTTGATATCGTATAATGAAATAAAGGAAAGCGGGCAACAAAACCCGTGTACCAGCAACCCTGACAACATCAATTTAAGAAGGAAATATAATTCCGGGATATGTATAAACTGCCGTTAAAAACCGATAATACCGATCTACCTTATTGCTCGCACGGGGCATAAATGCCTGATTTTTCAGAATTCTTTACTCTTTACGAGATAACAATTTATTCAAAATGATTTATTAACGAGGTATGGAGGTTGTCTCAGGTATTACCTTAGTTCTACAATACAAATCCTATCGGGTTTTCGTCAACAAAAATATTCACTTTTTTGTCCGTGCTTTACGTTTGGGTTTAAGATCGATTCCAAGCTTTTTAATGCGGTTTTTCAGCAACTGCTGCGACACCGAGAGTTCTTTCGAGACATCTTTCAACTCGGCCTCGTGCTTTTTAATGGAGTCGACCAGCACACCGCGCTCAACCGCCTCCAGAATGTCCTTTAACTTCATCCCCTGTACGTCTATCGCCGGCATCCAGGACGTTTTTTTCTCGTTAAGCTCCTTTGCGCAGTATATGAGATATCCTACATTTTTTCGGGTACTTACGAGCGGGACCCTTTCATAATAAAAATCCATATCTTTATTATAGAAATAAATCTCCTTGCCGCGCTTTTTTCTGTAAAAAAACTCGTTTTTATCAGGGTTTTTCAGAGAATCCTCAACGAAATCGATATTAATGTCTTCTTTGGTTTTAGATCTGATCAAATCCTCAAAATGATGGTTATAAAAGATGGTTTTACCTATTTGATTTACCGCATACACGGCCCTGGGGATATGCTCGAGTATAAGGTAAATCATCCATTCCAGGATCTGCATTTCCTTCTGCCGGTCGATATCCTGACTTACGGAATGCTTCGGGGGTGTCGATTCACACGCGTTAAAAAGGTCTATCCTGGACCATTTGCCCTGGACCTCCCCGAAGATATTGATAATCACAAATTCTTTAACCGCAAGGGTGTGGGGGATTATCTCATCGAGTGTCATTTTTTTCGCCAGCCGGTTGATGAACTGGTCGATCTTCTGATCCCGGGTACGGTCGATATCGCTGAGTTCCGATACCACCGCATTTTTCATCAGTATGCCGAACAGGTGCCCCCGTCTTGATACCACGGGAATGAAGGGCTGGTCACTGGTGTAAAAAATGCGGACCAGGTCTTCCGGCCGGCTCTTTTCAGGATTATAGGGGTTTTCCTCGAACTGACGGAGATCGTTTTTTTCCCCCTCACTCTGTTCCCGCATTCATATCCCCAGTACGTCAAACATTGTGTAAAAACCGGGCTTCTGCCTGACAAGAAATTCCAGGGCTCGCAGGGCCCCTCGTGCTAAAATATCCCGGTTGGTCGCACGATGGATAAGTTCTATACGCTCGCCCATACCGCTGAAAAAAACCGTATGCTCACCCACTATGTCCCCGCCCCTGAGCACCTGGACACCTATCTCATTGTTTTTTCTTTCTTCCAGCGATACGCTCCTGTCGTATCTTTCCGGAGCATCTGACAACGCGGGTGATGCCTTTCTAATGATTTCTATCAGCCTTTTCGCGGTCCCCGAAGGCGCGTCTTTTTTTAAACGGTGATGGGCTTCGAACACCTCCACATCAAATCCCTCCCTCAGTACCCCTGCCGCAAGCTCGGTGAGACGGAAAAGAAGATTCACTCCTGCCGACATGTTGGGCGCTTGCAGCAGCGGTATTTTTTCGGCCGCCTTTTTGATTCGCAGGATGTGCCCATCATCAAGCCCGGTGGTGCCGATCACCAGGGGCTTGGAAGCTTCCAGTGCGGCATCCAGGATCATCATCGTGGCGGAGGGGCTTGAGAAGTCCAGCAGCCCGTCGATCCCCGTGAGAGCTTTACGGTCGATAAGGCCTATTTTCAGTCCGTCCGGCGCGCCGTGCACCAGCGCGGAAACATCTTTCCCTTTATGCGGACTGGAAGGAGCATCGAATGCGGCGGTGATTACATGCCCTCGCTCAAGAGAAAGGCGCATTATGGCCGTTCCCATCCTGCCGGCCGCTCCGCAGACCCCGATATTCATGATGTTTTCGCTCCGTAATCATTAAGTTCTTTTTTCAATTTCTCACGAAATTCCTTTGTAATCGGCACCAGCGGCGGCCTGACCTCTGAACTGCAATAACCCAGCATCTCCATGGCGGCCTTGATGGGAATAGGATTCGTTTCATAAAACATGGCCCTGCACACGGGCAGCAGCCGGTAAAAAGCGCTGCGGGATTCGTCGATCTTGCCCTCGCCGTAAAGAGTGATCACTTTTTTCACATCGGCGGGAAAAGCGTTGGAAATCACCGATACCACCCCCTTCCCGCCTATGCCCAGAACAGGCAGAAGAAGGTTGTCATCACCGGACAGGAGGGTGAGCCGATCGCCGCACAGCTCTATTACCCTCATCATCTGGGCGATATCGCCCGATGCCTCTTTAATGGCCACGATATTGTCCACGCGCTGTATCAGTTCCTTTACGCTTTCGGGCATGAAGTTGATGCCGGTACGCCCCGGTATATTGTAGAGTATGACCGGGATAGAAATCGATTTGGCGATACTTTCAAAATGGGATATAAGCCCCCGCTGGGGCGGTTTATTATAATATGGATTGACCTGCAGCACCCCGTCGACCCCGAATTCCTCGGCCGCCTTTGAAAGATATATCGCCTCGCTGGTGGAATTGGACCCCGTACCCGCGACAACCTTAACCCTTTTATTGACCAGCTGCACTACCTTTTTGATAATTTCCTTATGCTCTTCATATGAGACCGTAGGCGATTCTCCGGTGGTGCCCATGGGGATGACCCCGTCTACGCCCGACTTAACCTGCATCTCCACGATCTTTTCCAGTGCCGGATAATCAATACGCCCTTCCCTGAAGGGGGTTACCAGTGCGGTAAATACTCCTGAAAACATAACCTTCACCGTTATCCTGAATAAATTTTACCGCCCCCGACCAGGGGGCAGTATGGCATCATTTTTTCTTCTGCACAATATCAAAAAGCTTTTTCTCGAAAAAACCCGCATTGAATTTCCTGCCTTCAAAATCCTCCTCGAAAAGATACAGCACAAGGACCCTTCTGGCTTTTAGAAAATCCACATCGGTCGGATACACATAGACCTTCACGTAATCCTTTCCCGTGGTAATATACAGCCTGACCTCTTTCCCTTTGGCCAGAACCATGTCTCCCGACTTTAGTTCCGCCTTCATCGTGTACAGGGGTTCTTCATAAGCTTTCACCGTCTTGATGCGGTCCTTGTTTATAAAAGACGAACACGACACCAGCAGAAACACCGCTGTACACATATATATCATGAATGACCTCATGCACCATTCCCCTTCAACGGTTATAAAGCAAACGCCGCGCTCACTACTTCAAAATTCTTAACTAGAGAGAAGCAAAAAAGCATTGTCAACTAATTATTTCCGGTCTGACAGGTTCTTTCCTTCGACGCTCACGCACCTCAGATGAGCAGGTCTTTGCCCGAAGACGCTTCAATATCCCGCCCGGGATCCCGTCGGTCGAAACGTGTTTTTACAGGGCGGAAGCTTCTAAAGTGAGTACAACTGCCGAATATCTTCTTTCGGTGAATACAGGTTCCCGCTTTCATCAAGTATCTGGTTGCGGTATTTAGGCACGCTTATAACCTCATGGGTCTCGATTCTCCATACCGAATCCAGGGCCTTGACCTTTCTCAGCAGTTCCCTGAAGCTGTCATAACTGTCGGTGATGAGTTCCGCTATGAAAGAGTGCTCGCCCTGAATATGCAATATACTGTAGACTATCTGGAAGGAACCGAGCAGCGATATTAGTTTCTCGTCTTGATGAGGATTGTCAATCATCATGAACATATGGTAGTTTTCCCTGACCGCGTGATAGTCGGAAAGGCCGAAAGATTCTTTCTGTTTATAGATGTCTATTACTTTGTTCGATTGTATCGAGATAACCGATGGCACCCCTACCGGGAGCTTCAGGGACTTGATCTTCGATATCCAAGACTCCAGCTGTTCTTTGGAATCGAAGTTCACGTCGATCAGGTAACTGTGCCTGCCCATAATATGAAAAACCGATATCACATGGATGTCCTCTTTCAACAGCATTATCAACTGTTCGTCTTCTCCCCAGGTCTGAATCAAAACCAGCCCGTGAATGATCTGTTTCCGCATTATTTTCCCCCGTGCGTTGTACCGTAATGTAAACTGCGTGCATCCCGCATCGCCGCCCGTGTTTCCACAAACCCGGTACCGCCCGCATAACAGGTGGTACGCTCCTTGAGTATGAATCTCGAAGTGTGAATGTCAAGCATTACACGGTGCTAAAATTTCTCTTTCGGGGGATTGTAGTAACCTATTCTGATGGACGGAAAATTACGTTTCAGCGTGTTTACCAGCCATTTTATACCGAGTGGCTCTGATTCCTGAAAGCCGATATTTTCCAGATAGTAATCCGGATCGATATTGAGGTTTCTCACCTGGATCATGTTGACGGGAAATTTTTTTAAAAATTTGAAAAGCGACTCAACTTCCGTTTCCATGTCGGTGAACCCCGGCAGGATGAAGAGATTGACAGAGACGAAAATGCCCGCTTTAAGCGCTGTTTCCAGGGTTTTTTTCACGTCGGAGAAAGCGTAGTTAACCGGTCTGTAGTATCGCTGGTAATATTTTTCAGTCGGGGAATTCATGCTTATTCTTATCGAATCCAGGCCCGCGCCGATAAGCCGGCGTACCGCTTCAGGCAGCGATCCGTTCGTATTTAAATTAATGGTTCCCCGGCCGGTTTTCTCACGGACCATTGAGACCGCCTTGACCAGGTCTTTCCCCCTGAGCAGGGGCTCCCCTTCGCATCCCTGTCCGAAGCTCACCACCGATGCCTCCACCTTTTCAACGTGATACAGTATCGTTTCGGCGATTTCCTGGGGGGAAGGTTTAAATTCCAGACGCTGCTGCGAGTGGCTGAATCCGGAAGAATCCTGATGGGAAAAACACCCGAGGCAGCGCGCATTGCAGGCCGGGGAAGTGGGGATCGGCGCCTCGTGACGGCTTAAAAAAAAGTTACGGGCGCAGAGGCAACGGTATTCACGCGAACAGCGGGACAATTGACTGACGAGCCGGTTGGCAGGGTAACGGCGTGAAAGGCTACGTATCTTCCTGGTAAGTTCCGGTTCATTCAGGTGGATTTCAGGATCGGAACGGGGATCTTCATCCACACGGAAGGCCGGCACATAAAACTCCCCGCCGATAATTACCATTCCCGCGTATGCCCATAAGGGGAGTATGGGGCTTTCTTCTTTCTTATAGAATGCGGGTAGATAGGTTCTCAGATAACCGGAGGCAAGGAATGCGGAAGCCGCCCAGACTTCCCCTTTGCCGTCTATGCTGCTGATGATATCGTAACGTTTTTCCCTCCGGTCGTAAAAAACCGGATACCGTTCGGGCAGAGAGAAGAGTACGCTCCCGAAAGGGAGTTTTATCAATTCGCGGCGGTTGATTCTTTCGAAACGCTTCCCCACCCTGAACGCCGGTTCGACACCGGGATAGTCATACACGTTTCCTTTACGGTCACAGTAGGCCAGCAGCATTCCCGGTTCCCTGCTTCCGGCCGTCAACCTGACAGATTTCACAAATCAGAGCCTCGTTCATTCCGCGCCAGTGCGGCGATTTTACGGTTCAGGCGTTTTTCAATATGTTTGATTACGGTTGAGAGATGATGCTGTTCCTTTTCCAGGCCTTTATACGCGGCATTTTTCTTTACGGCCCTTTTATCCATCCCCTGTTTCAGCAGTTGCTCTTTCACATCAAGCCTTTCGTCCCGGATCTTCCTCCATTCCATTCTCTTTAACGCCATTTCGTGCTGAATATCCGAAAGGGCGTTTTCTTCATAGTGCATGATCAGCCGGTTAATGACGAGAAAATGCTTTTTTAAAACCGGCATCGCTGTCGAGATACGGCCTTCGCCGAGGGGAGTCAGAAAGTACATTGTATCCCGGTCGGCCCCCGTTTTTTGCACGATTTCCACCGCGTTTTCTTTTGCCAGTATTATAATTTCTTTCTGTACATCACCGTATTGAACGGAATCACAATCCGCAAGGAGAGAGGCAACCCATTCTCCGATCTGATCCAGCGTTTTTCCGCCGCTTTTCAGACGGATCAGGATACATATCCTCAGGAGTATTTCTTCAAAATTCCGTGATTCCATACATTTTGCTACCAACAATGATTTTATGCGCCAAACCCCTTATTCCAGGTGCAATCAGGCCCTGTCTATATCCAGTACGTCTCCTTCTTCCAACCGGACACTGCCGTACTGATCCGACGTTATCGTTTCGCCGTTGATTTCCACCCTGATCCTGGAAGGATTGAAACGATACAGGACCAGCAGTTCTTGCAGGGTGGTCCCGTCAAATTCAATTTCACGGAAATTAACCGTTATCCTCATGAATTCGGCTCCATTCATAGATCAATATGGCGGGCAACACAATGGCGGCAGTTTCCGCCCTCAATTGCGTGAATCCGAAATTAAACCTTTTCCATCCTTTATCATCGGCCAGGGACAGTTCGCTATCGGTGAATCCTCCCTCCGGGCCAACCATGAGATGAAGGCAGGCATGTTCCCTGCGAATATCAGGGATCTCCCTGTACCGCCACAAACACGGCGCGCTATTCCCGCTTTCCGGGTGCGCAATGATCTTCAGGCCCGATGCTTCGGTTGAAGCCGCGTCCTTAAATGAGACCGGTGACTCAATCCGCGGCATTTCACTCCTCATGCATTGCTTGGCGGCCTCAGCCGCTATCTTTCTCCAACGTTCAAGACGGTTTTGTTCTTTTCCTTCCAGGTGGGGGACACTGCGCGCACTCGCGACAGGGATAATCTTACCCACGCCCAGTTCCACCGCCTTTTGGATTACGGTTTCAAACTTTCGTCCCTTGAGCAGGGACACATAGAGTGAGATGCTTAACGATATCGTTTCATCCGTTTTTTTGTCAATGATTTCAGCGATAAGGGATTTTTCCGTGATCTCTTCCACCCGTGCGGTCAGGCGGATTCCTATATCCGTTCTAAGGTCGATAATCTCCCCCGGATGTACCCTCAACACCCGCACCAGGTGGTGGTGGTCCTTTCCCGTTATGATACAGCGGTTTCCCGATATCACCTCCTGCGATACAAAAAACTGGGGCATACCGTTACAATCCTTCTGCAATGATAGCCGGGTCTTTACCGGCGGGGGTGTTTCGTTCTACTGGTTTCCCAACTGCTGGGGGAAAAACAATTCCTTTTGAAACACCATGGTTTCATCAAAACCGAAAAATTCCAGTATCGTGACGGTCCCCTTTCTAATATCCAGCATATCGCATCTGACAGGTATGATCCGATTGTTCCGTTCCATGGTTCTTGCTATGGAAAAACTCTTGAATATCGCCCTGTCGGTGTCGTGAAAATCGATACGCAGGGGAATGAAATCCTTTTTACTCGCGTACAGGGTGAGCTGGCCGTAAAGTCCCCCTTTGAATATGGGGACGAGTTTCAACCGGTAACAATCCTGCCCCTTTACCACCACGTTCCCCGTAATCGAGGCCGTGTAATTGCTCTGGTAATCGGCGTTCGACAAATCAAGGTAACTGTAATTGGTGGCGAGGAGAGAATCGTATTTATCTATACTCATTTTATGAAAGAGCTTCACTGCATGTATATTATACACCCATACGTCTTCTCCCTTCAGGTTGTATAATACCTTGATCTGATCGCCGCGTTCCCTGCTGCTGTAGATGAAAAGGTAATCATTTTCAGTGATGTATGCTTTCAGGTTGATGAGCGTGGAATTACCGTCGGGCATTATATGCATCATCCTGCCCTTAATCAGTCCCCGCGGGTAATCCAGAACGCGGTCTACCCTGGCCAGTATCTCCTGGGCGGTGAGTTCGATCTCACGCTTCTCCTGTGCAACGGCCGCGGACGACAATGCCACGATCATCACAACGAACGTGCTCAGAGTTATGGTTTTTTTCAATGTTTTCACAAGGATGCCTTCCGGCATATTGCTGTTATTCACCGCCATGGCAGGCTGATTGTAAAGTTGCGGCCATGTCGGTATTCATTGATCATTTGTCTGATATATAGTATTTATCTTTTTCAGAAGTATCAAGATCGGGCCTCAGTTTTTTCGCGCCATTAAGGTATATGTGTATCATCTCTTCCTGGCGTTTGTCCGAATTGCAATGAAGCAGCACCCTTATGCAGCCGGCAAGACTTCCCGGAACCGGTATCTCCCTGGTGCACATCAGCGGGGTATAGAGCCATCCCATGCGGCGTGCCGCGACAGCCGGGAATTCCGCATTCACATCATCAGTGACCGAGAAAATAACCGAGATGATATCACCGGTCCGGATACTGTTTTTTCCCACCATGAGTTCCAGGAGCTGCTCGGTGCGGCTGATTATTTCTTCGCTGGTATTGTGTTCTACGGTCGTCGCTCCCCTCAGTCCCCTGACCGGCATCTCAATCCTCCACCACCTCTATATCGGCCCCTGCCGTCCTGATGAGCCTTGAAAACTCAGGGAAGGTCACCGAAACCGACTCCGCGGTGTCGACGACTGTTTCCCCTTCGGACGCGAGACCTGCGACGGAAAGCGCCATCACCACGCGATGGTCTCCGTGACCCCTTACGGAAGCACCCCTCAGTTCGCTTCTCCTTATGACCAGACCATCGGGCAGTTCCTCAATCGATGCCCCCATCTTTTTCAGTTCTTCATACATAACGTGAATCCGGTCGGTTTCTTTCAGCCGGGCCTGAGGCACGTTTATCAGTCTGGTTTCCCCTTCGGCGAAACAGGCGGTAACCGCAAGCGCGGGCAGGGAATCGGGTATCGGGTTGAGATCGAAAACGCCTCCCTTGAGACGCCCACCCCTGATCCTGATCCAGGTGTCCGAGATCTCCACGTCGGCGCCCATCTTCATGAGAATATTCACCACTTCCTTGTCGCCCTGTGAGTCGGTGTAGTCCAGGCCATGCAACACCATTTCAGAACCGGTGATGGCCGAGGCTGCCAGAAAAAAAGTAGCCGAAGAAAAATCCGCCGGTATGGACTCATGAAAAGACCGGTATCGCTGCCTTCCCCTGACATGGAATTTTCTGAAACCCTCTGAATCGCAGTTTATGCCGAGCCTTTCCATCCATTTGAGGGTCATGGTAACATAAGGAGCTTCGTTCAACAACGGGACCTCTATGGTCACGTCCTTGGAAGCCAGGGGCGCCGCCAGCAGCAGCGCGCTCAGGTACTGCGAGGTGTGCGCCTCCACGGACGCGGCGCCTCCTCTCATCTTTCCCGTGATGACCACCGGAGGTTTTCCATTGCCGCGTGTTGAGAATGCGGAAGCACCCAGACGGTTAAGCGCGTCGATCAATTGATCGGCAGGACGGTTTCGTGTCTGGTGATCCCCGGTAAACACGATGGACCCCCGGCAGAGCGCCGCAACTCCCATGCCGAAATACAGCGTGGTCCCTGAATTGCCCACGTCTACGATGTCATCGGGTACCTTGAGGTCACCTCCGGTTCCACGAACGACCCATGACCGCCCGTGCTCCCGTACGTCGGCGCCGAACTGGCGAACCATGCCGTAGCAAGAACGAGTGTCGGAAGAATCCAGCGGGCTGTCGATGCGTGATTCACCTTCCGCCAGGAGCCCGCACATCAGCGCACGGATGGTATGGGATTTCGATCCCGGCACTGTGATCTCACCGTTGAGTTTCGAAGGTCTGGCATGGAACTTCATTGCTTTCCTCCATAGTAAATCATCCCGACAACACCTATTTGTCAATAGAAAATACTGCGGACCTTCGAAATAACCTTCCATGAAAACCTTCCCCCGGGGAAATCAAATAATCCTTGAGTTTTAGCGGCCGTCCCGGATAAGCTCCCTTCCGGGGAATGCGTGATGTGGCTGACGAAGTTCGCAAATGCGTAAAATCCGGAACTGATGGAGTAGATCATGGCGGCAGACGGCACTCTTTACCGGTTTCTGTTGTATACTGTATTTATTGCGTCCGTCATTGTGTGTATACTGCTTTACCGTGTCACCGCTCCCTACGGACGCCACGTACGGAAGGGATGGGGACCGGCTCTCGGCGCCAGGGCCGGATGGATGATCATGGAATTCCCCGCGGTGGCGGTTATCGCGCTCTGCTATCTCTTGAGTGACAGACAGGGCGATTTGGCGGCCGTTTTCTTTCTGGGGCTATGGGAGCTTCATTATCTGCGCCGCACCTTCATATTCCCGCTGATGATGAGAACGGGAAGAAGCTTCCCCCTGCTACTGGTCGCATTCGCCATGGTTTTCAACACCATAAACGGTTATCTGAACGGGACCTGGCTTTTCCATCTTTCCTCACCCTACACGCTCGACTGGTTCAGGGACCCCCGTTTCATCGCAGGCATCGCCGTTTTTCTCACCGGGTACGGAATTAACGTACATGCCGACACCATACTCCGTAATTTGCGCAGGCCGGATGAAACCGGCTATCGCATCCCGCAGGGTGGGCTGTACCGGTTGATCAGCTGTCCAAACTACTTCGGGGAAATCGTGGAATGGACCGGCTGGGCCATTGCGACATGGTCGGTTCCCGGTCTCGCGTTCGCCGTTTTTACCGCGGCGAACCTGGTCCCCCGGGCCCATGCGCACCATCGCTGGTACCGCGAGACCTTTCCCGATTATCCGAAAAACAGGAAAGCCGTCATACCCTTCATCTATTGATCACGCGCCCGTCGGATGACGATGGTCACTGACAATCCGTGCCGTGGAAGGTTCGAATAAAAGTTTTCCGCACTTAACAACAATATTTTACCGGCTTGCCCGTTTTATGGTTGTCCCCTTCCGCCGCGGCTTTTATCATTAGGTTTCCGTGGTGCCCGTCAATATCAGGGAGGGGCTCCATATGGATACGCAACATGCGAGTCACAGGAGGTCTGCGCGCCATGCTCAACACAAGGACAGAGGATGACATCCTTATCGTAACCATGGAAAACGGACGTGACAACTCTATCACGGCGGAGTTTTACCATGAAATGAAAAAGATACTCCGCGAGGCCGATGAAAATCCCTCGCCCAAAGGCATTATCATCACCGGTCAGGGGAGGTTCTTCTCATCCGGGTTCAATCTCCCCATGTTCTTATCCTTTAAAACCCCCGCAGAGATTGCCGATTTCTTCAGCAAACTTGAGGAACCGGTACTGCTGGAGCTCTTCATGTGCGGCAAACCGGTGGTCGCAGCCCTTAACGGACACGCGGTGGCGGGAGGTGTTATTCTCGCGATGGCCTGCGATTACCGCATCGCCACGGAGAATCCCAGGACGAAATACGGTATGAGCGAGATCAAGATCGGGCTTCCTCTTGCGGTTGCCCAGGGAGAGATCGTACGTTTCGGCATGGCCGATGATAAAAACTACCGGGACCTGGTGTATTTCGGGAAAATGATGGATGTCAACGAGGCAAAGTCGGTAAATATCGTGGATGAGATCGTTCCCGAGGGCGAACTCTTAACCCGTGCGAAACAGGTGATATCACTCTGGATCGACAACCCCGGGAGGGCCTTCGGCCCCATTAAAAGGCTCTATCGCGGGGCGCTGGCCGAAAGGATCGGTAAAGGCATCCGGGAAACGGACTGGGAAGAACGGTTGAAATGCTTCTTCCTCGAGGACGTGAGGAAGACTCTGGAATTCGTACAGGCCACCCTGAGCAAATAAAGGGACATGCCCGGATGGGAATACAAAAGGCAGGATGGAAGTTTCTCTCGGTGAAGCGGGATGAGTTGAGGTTTTCTATCCCGCTGTTCCTGCTCTATTTTCTCTCCGGTTCATTCTACACCTTCGGTCAGATCTACACCGAAACACTGTTTCTAAAAAGCTACGGCGCACAGGGGCTTTCGCGCTTTTTTGTGTACAACGGCTTTCTGCTCATATTCTGCGGCATACTCTACAACTTCTTCATGCTCAGGTTTACGCTCAGAAAGGGGTACCTTTTTCTGGTGGTTCTGTTCACGGCGATGATTCTGCTCTCCTCGCGCCTTCCCCTTCATAACCACCGCTGGCTCCCCTTCGCGCTTTATCTGGGAAATTATCTTTTCACCTTTTTCCTCGACCTTCATTTCTTCAATTTCATATTTCTCTACCTGAACATCCGCAACGCAAAACGAATAGTGCCCTTTATAATGGGCGGAGGGAAACTCGGCGGAATCATCAGCGGCATTGCCGTGTTCAGCGTACTTTCGGGAACCATCGCCGACGCGGGGGCGGCGGTATGGGGAATCAACGGTGCCCTGCTGCTGGTCCCCATGCTGTTCCTCGGACGGGGAAGCGCTTCCCATAAAACCGCTTACCGCACCGAAACCGAAGACATGACGGCGGGAACCGGCCGGGTCGGAAACATCATGCGCAGAATTAGGTTCTCGTATTCGTCGCCCATATTCACCTGGTCGGTAGTGCTGGTCTTTATAATGTCGGTGGCGAACCAGCTTTCCGAGTATTACTTCATGTCCGTTTTCAACCAGGCCTTCGCCACACGTGCGGAACTTGCCTCATTTCTCGGGATATATACCTTCAGCGCGGACCTTATCACGCTGCTGGTACAGTTGTTCGCGGTTTCAGCTCTCATCAGGAAACTCGGCGTACCCGGTGCGAACCTGGTGTATCCCGTGAGCTTCATCGGTTTCATGTCACTGATGGCGCTCTATCCGGCCCTCTTCGCGGGCACTCTCCTCCGTTTTTTCCGTAAGAATCTGAGCCTGTTGATAAGGACACCGGTGTTCAACATCATCATGGCGTCGTCCCCGCGGGACCGCATGGCCGAGGTAAAATCCTTTATAAACGGCATTATCAGCCCCCTGGGAATGGTCTGCGGCGGACTGCTGATACACCTGCTGGTCTCCCGCTTCACGGGACCAATGGGATACGGGGTGACCCTGGGCATAGGGGTGCTGTTCATCATATGCGCCTTCATACAGAACAGGGCCTATGTACGCTCCCTTAAAAGCCGTATTTCCGTGGCGCTTTCCCCCATCGATGCAGCCGGTCCCGCCAAACTTTATGATCACATCAATGCCGAAGCCATAAATGATGAAACCTTCGGCCTGGTCGAGAAACTTTTCATGAGAGCACCATCACTGGACCTGGCGGAGTCACTGTCGCCGCATTTCGAACGCCTGTCGCCTGAGACACGGGAGCAGATGCTTATGCTGGCCGCACACTCACGGGCAAAGGGGTCGGAACGACTGCTGGAAAAGTCCCTGGGAGACCCGTCACCCAGGGTGAGGGGCGCGGCACTTGGAAGCCTGAGGGGGCTGCCGTTCCGGCCCAGGCTCGCGATGCTCGACAGATTCTACACGCCGGCGCTCAGGAGCGAACACCATGCGCTGACCATACTCGGTTCACGGGCGGGCCTTTCAGGGGAACTGGACAAGGACATCGATATCTTTGCCGCTGAAAAGGTGCGTGAAACACAGTCCGGGGTAATGAAGGGTGAATGCGATCCCGAGGAATTCATAATCCTTACACGTATACTGAGTCCCCCCTATTTCCTGATGCCGTTGTGCGAACTGGCCCTCGCCACGGGCAACCCGCGTCTTTTCGAGCACCTGATACCCCATGCGGGAAATGTGCCGCGTGCAACGGGGAGAAGGCTGCTCTACTGCTTTAAAAACGCTCCCATTGAGTACCTCGAGGAATTTCTGCTCCACTGCGGGGAGCTTACCCAGATCGACCGCGCCCTGCTGCTGGACTACCGGGAATACATTCCTTATGAACACATGGGCAGACTGTTCCGGCCCGACGGCGGGGTTACAACGATACTGCTCGGGCGGCTGATACGGCACCGGAAGTTCTTCAGGGTGATCAACTATCTTAATTACTTCCTGAGCCTGGGCATCAAACCCGAAAGGGAAATAACGGGATACATCGATTACACGATCGACACCCTGAACCACCTGTACAACGCAAGGAATATACTGTGCGCATCTTTCAGGGAAAGTATGACCGGTATCTCATCCCGTTACGCCGCTTTCGTAACCATGATCATCAATGATGCGATAGAGAAACACAAGCACCTTATACTGAAGTCACTTGCGGTGCTGACAGGTACCGACGTGGAGGAAGTCTATGAATCGAACCTCTTCCTTAAGGACCAGGACCTCAACAGCTACCTTCTTGAATTCATCGAGACCTCGGGTAAAACGGCCCGCAGGGCGCTTACCATCCTTGACGATGAAAGGACCGAAAAGGGAATGATACAACACATCCGGGCCAGGGATGCGTATGCGCTACTGGAAGTGCTGCCGGGGAAGATGAGGCGTTTCATACCGGAAGTATTCCGTTCTTTCACCTATAGTATCTCAATGCTCCGGAAGAGGCCGTCTGCGGGGAAAACTTCACAGCCCACAACTGAAACAGCGGAGGACAAGGATATGCCGTCAACCATAGAAAAAATGGTATTGCTGAAAAACACCCCCCTCTTCAGGGACCTGACCGTCAACGACCTGGTCCATATCGCCGGTATAACCCGGGAAATACGCGTCCCCAGGGACCAGATACTGATCAGGGAGGGCGACAGCGGGGACGAACTCTTCATACTGATCGAAGGGACCGTGCGGGTATACACCAGGGCCCGCGAACTGGAAAGCCTGGGTCCCGGAAGCTGCATAGGGGAACTGACCATTATCGACAAGGAACCCCGCAGCGCCAATGTGCGCACCACCAGCCGCTGCAGGCTGCTGTCAATAAAGCGTGTCGATTTTCTCTTGACTTTAAGGGAAAATCCCTCCATATCCATTAATATCATGCAGGTAATGGCCCAGAGGCTTCGCAGAATAATCGCATCGTGAATGGATCACTTAAACCCAGGCGTCTGAAATTCAAAAATATCCCGTTCCCGTTGATAAAAATCTGTTCTGCCGTAATCGCCGGTATGCTTGCCGCGCACCTTTACTCGGATACGACCGTCCCCCTGAAGGCCCAGGAAAAACCCTCCGAAAAAAAAGAAGAAACCGAAAAAAAAACCCGGCAACCGAAGCCCGACCGGGGAAAGAAATTCTTAAAAAAGCTCGGCACACGAGAATGGTACCGCCAGAAGGAGATACAGAAAAAGCAAAGGGTTGAAAGGTATCAGACCCAGGACGACGCGGACCTCACCGCTCTCAAGAAAAGTGCCCATGAGGAAATCGGATCCATCATAGTGCTCCTGGGGGAAATCCCGGTGGGAGAAGGCAAACCCCTCTACGCGCCGGTGTTCCTCATGGATAAAAAAAATATTTTCGGGACGCGGTCGAATTTCTCCCTGAAATGGGTGGGATACAAGGTGGTTGCCGGCCTTAAACAGAACAACTTCCCCTGGAAGGGGACCAGCCTGTCTGAAACCTTCATCGGGTCGTTTCTCTACGCAAGCGGCACCAACATCGGATTTTACGGTGACCAGGTAAAGGAGGAACGACGTTTTTATACCAATTACACTTCCGAACTGGTAAGCCTGCGGATAAAGGCGCCCTGGCGGACGTCGATCGCGTTTACCCTGGACTCGCGGCAGTATTTTTTTATCAAAAGGAACACCCCCGACAACTTTGTGATGCCCAGGGACCATGTGAATGTATTCCCCAGACTGGATTTGAACCTTGAACAGCTTACCGAAAAGGGGATCGACCAGCTCACTCAGGGGATCGGCATTGAGCTCTGGGCGGGGTATGGCATAAGAAACCGCTGGGACGACTGGGGGGAGCGGCCTGATCTTGAAAATGGATCACGGGCGCGTACCTTCGGTATTTATTCAGGCAGCCTGACGGCGGGAGCCCTGATCGCGAAACATCACAACCTGGTGCTGCGTGTCCGTTACAAGGGCGGGTTCGACAACGATTTCCTCACCAGGCCCAGGTTCGGGGGGACCATCGACAACGCTAAGCTCGACGTGGTACATGGTTTTCCCATAGACCATTTCAGGGTTAATGCCTTCGGCCTGGCCAATCTGCGCTACGGGTTCAATCTGTTTTCCAGGCTGCGGTTCAATATTTTCGGGGACTACGCGCATATCTTCGAAACCGCCCTGGACGATACCACAGATGCCGTGGGAGCGGCATACGGGTTCAGGTTACTGGCCTGGGGCGGCCTGCCTGTATGGATCACCCACGGTATGGGCAAAAAGATAGCACCCCGCGATTGCGACCTGGAACACATGATTATGATCATGACCGCCGCGGGGTGGTGATGCCACGGCCGAGTTCAGCTTAAAACGCCGCGACTGTTATCGGCGTTATTATTTTCCGGGTGCGGGAGGATAGTACTTTTTCCCCGTTACCTTCCCGTCTTCGGAAAACGAAACGGACGCGCTTTCCTTCCCGCGCGTATATGACCATGATTCTGATTTAAACTTTCCGCTGGGGTCTTTTATCACCATCTGCAGGGCGTTATACCCCAGGAGTCTTTTCACCTGGTCTTTGGTCCATCCGATCTGCACCTCATCAAGCCTGAGCGGCAGGGAATATTCTTTTTCTATGGTCATGCTCATAAGTCCCCAGTTGCTCAGCGAGACCGAGAATGAATAGGTACTGCCCCGTTTCAGGGTTATCTTGGTCGTGTAGTTACCGAAGGCCGACGACGTGTTCTGGCGTGCCTTCAGAGCTATGTTATGGTCTCCGGGGTACAGGATGAATAGTCCCTCGGCCGGTACTTTTTTCCCGTCTATGCTTATGAGTTCGTTCAGCGGCGTTTTTTTGAATTCCAGTTTGGAAAGTATCAGCTTATTCTGTTGTTCATCTACTTTTTTTGTGGGTATATCAGTAAAGTTGATCGGTCCCGCCGCGAATGCGGCGGTTGCGACCAGCACCAAAAAACAGACGATTATTCTTTTTTTCATATGACCTCCCGGGGAATCGAATATTTTTTTGTGATATAATCTTCTACTATTCGTTATAGTAAATCAAGATCAGACAGTCAAGCGGTTTACTGCCGCGGTGAATCCTCGGCCATGAGCATTTGAAGGAAATAAAGAGCGCCGTGCCGCCACTCTACTCTTCATGTTTTCATGTGAATCCCGGGTATCGTACCAGGAGGTGCTGTAGTACCAGGCGGCGGAGCGGCACATGGTTTTCCGCGCCTTGGCGCCAAAACGCGGGCGGATGCATGCGGGGAGTATCAGCTTTCTTCTTTATATTCCTCGATCTGGCGGTTGAAACGGTTCACCATGGTTAAAAGCCCCTGGGATTCCCGGGACATCTCCTCGCTCATGGCCGAATTGGACTGCGCCAGATGGTTGATGTCGAATACCGAACGTACCACCTCGCCGACGGCGGTTTTTTCCTCCATGGCCGCATTCTTGATTTCTTCTGATCGGTTTTTAAGGTACAGGGTGTTTTCATTCACCATCCTGTTCGTATCGACCTGCCTTCCGGTGAAATCCGACAGGCCCCGGATCTTTTCGTCGATGGAGTTCACCCCTCCGATAATGACGCTGATTGTGCCGACCGCCTCGGTTACCGAACGCATACCCTGGTGGATTTCTGTGTCATTGGTCTTTATCAGCGATTCGATCTCTTTCAGACTTGATGAGGTGCGGTCCGCGAGTTTCGATATCTCGTCAGAGACGACGGCGAACCCCCTGCCGGCGTCGCCCGCCCTTGCCGCTTCAATGGCCGCGTTGAGCGACAGCAGATTGATCTGGTCAGATATATCGTTTATGATCGAAACGATGTTCCTCATCTCGCCCGAACTTTCCTGGATTCTGGTCATGTTCTCTTTCATCAGGTTCAGGGACTTTTCACCCTCCATGGCCTTCTCTGAAACCGCGTCGGTTTCCCCGAGGGTTTGCTGAATAACAGTGTTGACATTGGTAATGTCGCCGGAAAGCTCCTCCAGTACCGCCGTCAGGGAATTCTGTTTTGCGTTCTGGTCGTCCGCTATGCCGGCGATGCCGTCTATTCCCGCCGAGATCTGGTCCATGGTGGCGGTAACTTCCTCCACGGCCGCCGCCTGCTGCTGCGTGTTGAGCGTAAAGCTTTCTATTTTCCCCGACATGGCCTTCACCGACTGGACCAGCCGCAGGGAACCGTCACGAAGGATCCCGCGTATGAACTCGTTCTGCCGCATGTTCCTGTTCGCCTCGTTTCTCGCGAGATCGGCGTTCCGCTGGAAAATCCTCATTATCTGCAGGCAGATGATGTATACGAAGACCAGGGCGAAGTTGATATTGATGAACGCCAGAACCACCACCTTGCGGTGCACCTCATCACCGCCGAACTGTGAGATGAGCACGCCGGTGTTCATGACGATGAACAAACCGGTGATTATCGAGAGGACCAGCCGCGTACTGAACACGGTGCAGATGGCGAGACACGCATAGATATAGTAGATGTAGGTGGTATAGAGGAAATAGGTTTCGAAAAAAACATGCATCACCACCCCGGCGCCCACCGTGAGGGAGCTGACGAAGATAAAAAGATTGGCCGAGGTCATGTACCTGCCCTTCCCGAGCATAAGCAGGCTGATCATTATGGCCGCCATGAGGGGCGAGGTCACCCTCACCGTACGCAGAAAATCCGTCACCCCCACCAGCAGCATGCTGAGCTGAATGAAAAAAACACCGGCCAGCATGATGCTCAGCATGATCAGCAGCAGTTTCGCCCTGGCCTGCAGCAGGTAATCGCTTTCCGCATAAGGCCTCATGAGATAATCAAAATATTTCCGCACCATGTACTTCTCCTCACGAATTAATACAGGCTCTTTCCATCAGTGTATGCGCCCGCGACATTTCGGTCAACCGGTTCAACCCACGGCCCGTCCACGTTTTTATTTTCAACCATACGCACACCTGACCGTGACCCCGCAAAAACTATTCGTCTGATACACCGGTAATCCTCACGAATAAGTTACAATACCCCTTTTTTAAAAGGAAGCCACCAGGTAAAACCGAAAAGTACGGTTTTAATCACGATTTGCCCTACGGAAAGGCCTTTTTGCCTGCCTATGGGCAGAGAGATGAATAACTCCAGTGGATGCACCACCGCCCATATGCCGCAGACGATCAGCCACAGAACCCCTGCTGTTCCTGAAAACGGCACCACTGCCCCAGTCAGAACGAACACCCACCCGGCAATGGAGCCGGACATCAGACAATACCAGAAAGCCCTGTTCTTCCACATATACACCTCTTTTACAGATATGGTTTTCTCCCGGTCATCGTTCGATTCTGTCACCGTAAAAGCACATCACGTATCTGTCACTGTACTGTTATTATATCTGCCGTGTGACTGAACCTGTCGTTTCGGACTACTCCTTTATTTTTTGCCGGTTTTACCCGCCGCCCGTGCCACGATGAGATCGGTGGTGATTCTGCTCAGCGTTCCATTGGACAGGCGGTGGGAATGGTACAGCATCCGGGCCAGGAATCCGGGCACTACCAGAAAACGGTTTTTACGAATCGCCCTCACTATGGCCCGCGCCACTA
Organism: uncultured Leptospirales bacterium; assembly: GCA_964624235.1. Taxonomy (GTDB): domain Bacteria; phylum Spirochaetota; class UBA4802; order UBA4802; family UBA5368; genus CAZUXY01. Next base: position 23,422 of record CAZUXY010000032.1, read on the forward strand.
CATCTGACGCGAGACGGCCAGCGACGTTTTTTAACGCTCTCGCCTCGGGCGGGATGGTCCTGGCCTCATGAACGACCAGCGGGGTGTCCACCTCGGGAGGACAGACCACAGTAACGCCGATCCCGTACCGCTTCACCTCCATTCGCAGGGATTCCGCGAATCCCACCAACGCGTACTTCGATGTCCCGTAGGCGGTGTATCCGAACACCCCCATAAGCCCCGCTTCGGAGGAAAGGATGACGATATGGCCGCCCTTGTGTTTCATGTAAGGGAGCGCTGCGGCCGTGACGTTCCAGGTGCCGTAGAGGTTGATCTTCATGATGTCGTCGAAGGTGCGGTAATCTATGTTTTCGAAATAGTCCGAGTGGCCCAGGCCGGCGCTGTTTATCAGGATGTCGGGAGGCCCCAGCCTGCGGACGGTGCCGCCCATCACCCTGAGCACCTCTTTCTCGTGTTTAACATCCATGACGGCGGTGGTAATATTCCGATTACCGTTGGTTGCGGTTTTTTCTATTATCTTTCCCGCCCTTTCGAGTTTTTTCCTGTCGCGGGCGAAGACCACGATACGTGCCCCCATGGAGGCCAGGAGTTTGGCCGTTTCCAGGCCGATACCGCTGGAACCGCCGGTGATATACACCATTTTGCCCGCTATATCCTTCATCGATCACCTCTCCGACCGTACCGGCTGATCATTGTTTTGATATCCTTTATTCATTTTTTACAGCATCAACAGTAATAATTACCTCGTACCAGCCTATGGGAGTTTATGATAATATCAAACAAAAAAAGACTGTACGCTCCCAAACCCGCCCGTTACCCTGATTATGATGAAACGTTTACCGGCGGGATGGAAATGAACAGCGTGTGTGTATTCTGCGGATCCAGCCGGGGAGAAAATCCCCGGTTTCTTGAAGTCGCGTGCGATGTGGGCGGTGTACTGGCGCGACGCGGCATTACCCTCATTTACGGCGGCGCCGGTGTGGGGATGATGGGCATGACGGCTAAGGCCTGCCTGGAAAACGGCGGCAGGGTGACGGGAGTCATACCCGAGAGGCTCGTCGAAATGGAGGTAGCGCACCGGGGTCTGACCGAACTCATCGTGGTCAGGAGCATGCACGAACGCAAGGCGCGGATGAACGAATTATGCGACGGGTTCATTGTCCTGCCCGGCGGCATCGGCACCCTGGAAGAAACCTTCGAAGTGCTCACCTGGCGGCAGCTGGGGATCCATGAAAAACCCGTGGGAATCCTCAATATAGACGGGTTTTTCGATGCGCTCCTGGCGTTCCTGGACCGGACCGTCAATGACGGGTTCCTGAGGAAGGAACACCGTGACATGCTGATCGTCGACACGGGACCCATGGCGCTGCTCGACAGGATGGAAGCGCACAGGCCCGCCCGCATAGAAAAATGGTTCAATGTAGACACGCACCGGATATAGCGCGGGTACGGCTATGCGTTTCCATCCCCCTTATTAAAAGGAGGAAGTCATGAAACAACTCGGTGTACAGACCGACGGGCACATCACGCTTGTAACTTTCAACCGTCCGGAGAAATACAACTCTTTTGATCTCGAACTCATACGCGGATTCGCCGACGCGGTCACCGCCGCGGCAGCTGACGGTGAGGTAAAAGGGATTATAGTAACAGGATCGGGAAAAGCGTTTTGTACCGGTGGAGATCTGGGATGGGCCGCCGCGTTCGAAGGCGGCGCGGCGGCGGCATTTCACACGCTCTCGGGACATTTTCACAGGGCCGTTACCGAGATCAGGAAAATGGAAAAGCCCGTCATCGCGGCAGTCAACGGCGTTGCCGCGGGAGGGGGCTTTTCCCTGGCACTGGCCTGTGATTTCCGCGTCATGGCCGCATCGGCCGTGCTTCGCCAGGGTTTTACCTCCAACGGGCTTTCCATGGACGGCGGTGCCACCTTTACCCTGCCCCGCCTGGCGGGCTGCACAAGGGCTATGGAAATCGCCGTTTTCGACCCCGCCATCTCGGCCGAGACGGCCTTGCAGTGGGGGCTCGCCACCCGCATCGCCGACGACACGCGTCTCATGGAAGAGACCGGAATGTTGATACATGCCGTGCTGTCGGGCTCGCTTAACTCCTTCGTGTGCTCGAAGAGACTGCTGAACGAATCGTACAGCACCCCCATGGAGCAACAGATGGAGAAAGAACGTTCCGCTCTGGCGGCCTGCGCCTCCCACAGGGACGGGAAAGAAGGGATCAGGGCTTTTCTGGAAAAACGCAAACCGGTTTATACAACGTGACGAATTGAAGTGACCGGGGGTTTGAGCGACATCCCCCGCCCTATTCCTCTTTCAGCATCTCTTCGAGGATCCGCCTTTCATGCGGACCGGGAATGAACCCGTAGAGAAAGGCCCTGAGCACCTCGACGCCGTCCTGGTTCCTGTATACCGCGCTCCCCTCCGCTTTTCCCCTGGTGTCGATGGAGGTGAGGGTGAAGGTGCAGGTGACGGTATCACCGAAATAGGTGGGACGCATGAAGTGAAGGTCCATCCGCGTCGCCAGCCAGCCAATCTGGCCCCCGATCTCAGAAATCAGGGCCGCGACATGCATGCCGTGGCATATGCGCCCGCGGAATTTCTTAAGGGAGGCGAACCGGTCGTCGTAATGGACTGGATTGTAGTCCCTGATCATGTCGCCGAAACGGACCATTTCCTCCTCGGTGAAAGTATGGGAAACGGTGAAGACGTCACCCACACCGAGTCCCCCGACGGTTTTTGCCCTGATGCCGTATACTGCCGTTTCCCTGTCCGTTCTCATTGTGTATAACTCCGGCGGTACCAGTGCCGGGAGGTTTATTTCTCCACAAAACCGCCGGCGAAATCAATCACGCACATGGTGCCGTAACGGCGATGCGGGCCGCATGCGATTCCAACGACTTTAAAGTTCTTGTTGAAAATGTTCTTGCGATGGCCCCTGCCCGGCACACCATCGTCGATGATGAGCCCCATAACCACGAAATCCCCGCGACTGGGACCGTACCCTATGTTTTCTCCGGCGGTGACCAGGAACTGCCCGTAGCGTTTCATGCGGTCAAACGGGCTGCTTCGGTCAGAACCGTAATGCCCGGTGGTGCCGGCGGGCCCCTGGTCCCGGACATGGTCCCTCGCAGCCTTCGATATGCCCTCGGAAGATTTGAACGGCTCCATCGCGCCCACTTTTCTCAAATAACGAACGGCTTCCTGGACGGCGGGAATCCCTTCCTTCGTCCTGATGTTGATCATGCCGGGATAACTGAATACATTCCCCTGGTAATACTTCAGCAGTGACTCTATCCGGTCGGCGTATTCCCCGGGCCTGCTCCGTGCCAGGTTCAACTCTTTCAGCACCTCCTGTTCCAGTGCGCTAAGGCGGGCATCGGTTATTTTACTGGCCTGGTTTGCGCCAGTGTCGCCGAATTTAATAACCAGACAGCCTGAAACCGCCAGGACCGCCGCGAACAGCACCGGCATAATTATTTTTGCATTCTTATTCATAAAAGCATTCATAACAGCACCTTCCGATCGTGTGATGTGTAACTATAGCGCGTACCGCAAAAAAATAAATAACTTTTCATCTCCCATTGCGGTTCTCCTCAAAAAAAGGATCCAACCGGTCTATGATATCGCGCGGCGCGATCGTGTTCCCCGCCATCAATAACACCATCAGTAGCCTTATCACAGGTCGACCTCCTCCGTGCGGGTGCACCAGTAACCGATCAGGGCACCAGTAAGAATTTCCCTTTGGCGGTATCCCATTTCATTTTCATGTGCTTTCGTTTTACACTGTCACACAGGTATTTGATCAGTTCTTTCCTTGCGCCGGTTTTTTCATTACGGTAAAAACAGTGCAGATTGGTTTCCAGAAGATCTATCGTTACCACCGTTCCATGCCGGGGAAGCGTATAAGACAGCAACCCGTATTCTTTATGGAGGTTGTTCATTACGACCACAAGCCGCACCCGTTTTTCCCTGTTCTGCGGCATGGTGAAAAAATCCGCCGGGTTGAGCGGCGGCACCACCTTCAGGGTGACCGTTTCCCATCGGCCCCGCGCCAGTGTAAGAAACTCAAGCCCGCTGACGCGCACCAGTGGCGGCGTTACCCCGTAATCCCTGCCATATTGGTTCACGCCAAGGACGAAACCTCCTCTGTCCGTGGTGAAAAGGACGATCTCCTGGTATTCGCGGTATCCTCCGCCGGTACCCTCGTCGGAGATGCGGATATAACCGTTCCTGATATCCACCACGGCCCCTGCCGACCTCCCCTCCCGGGGCACGACGGCACTCCATCCGTCTTTCTTCTTTACCAGACGGTATTTAAATGATATAGCGGACTCGGGCAGCCGGTGATAGAGGTCGACCACGGAGAGCCCGGCCGGTAGACCGCCGATCGGCCGGCTCAGGAGCGCGACCGCCGCCGTCATTATACCGGTATAGAGTTTTGCCCTGCTGTTCGCCACGTCATCCTCCGCCTGCGCTTCTCTACGCGGGAAAGTTCATTCGATGATACGATAACGGGCGCGGATCACTTTTGGGTGAAACGCGTCGAAGTGCCACCATTCATTGGGTATCATCCTGAACCCCGCGCCCATCATGGCTTCCCTGAGCTTCCCGCGGTTTTCCACCTGTGCCGCGGTAAGACGTCCATCTTTCAGATAACGCGCTTCCCGGCGGGGTTCCGCGAGTGTCCCGAGATGATCGTAGGCGGTCCCCATGTCCAGCAGGCGGCGGGGCGCATCCTTTCCGGGTTCCAGTACCACCAGCGAAAGGTCCACCGCCGCTCCGTAATTATGGTTCGACCCAATCCAGGGGGGCACCACGTAGTTCTTCCTTTCGGATGCCTTCACGATGGCCCACATTATCTTCTGTACACTGCGCGGGCGTGCTCCGTCATAGACCACGAAACGGCAGTACGGATGTTTTACTTTAAGCAGGTCGTGGGCCCTCTTCAGCATCAGCGCAACATCGGGCTGCAGGTAGCAGCGTTCCAGGCATCCATAGACGTCCCTGCCCATGAAATTGTCCCTTGTTGAATATTTAAGTTCGACGATGAGCGACGGGTCCACGGTACGTACATCCACCAGTCCAATTTTCGCGAGTCTCGTTTCAAGGGCGCACGGTTCCCCGCGCATGCCCGACGCGGGTGGTATAACGGCCGTCATTATCGCAATAACGACGGAAGCGATTACGGACACGGCATTACCGAAACCCGTCTTCAACGGTAATCCTCCACCCTGATGCTGAACCTCCAGTAATTACGGCCGTCTATCGATATCCTGTAACGGGCGGCCGGCGCGTCGCGGTCCAGGGAGGGCGCCTTCCAGCGCAGTTTACGGCTCGCCGGCGCCGTATCCCTCATCACGGGTTTACCCCCCTCGATTTCGTATTTCGATGCGCACGAGCCCGATGCCGGCACCAGCTTCCCCCCCTCGATCACCATCCGCATGGTGACCACCAGATGCAGTACTGTCCCTTCACAACGCCAGGTCCCGTATTCCGCCGCCAGGCGTTTCCCGCAGTCCATCTGGTTCGCGTAAAAGACGAACTTACCGTCATGATGGAACAGGTAGGTATCGCCCCAGCCCGAGGCCATTACGGGACTGTCCTGCCATACGCCGACCAGCCTGCGCTCAACCGGACTCAGGGTGCTTTCGTATACAGAAAGCAGCCGGTGGAATGCGTCGCTCCCGTGCATGAAGGCCATGTCGGGATCCTTTCTTATATACACCAGTGAAGAGTAACCGCTCGCGAGCGCCAGTTCGAGGTACTCCATGGCCTGTCCCGCGTCTTTCATGAGGGAAGACGCACAGGCGGCGTTATAATAGGCCAGGTGTTTCTGCCGGTAGCCCCTTTCCACGGCGGCGTTGTAGGCTCTGATCGCCTCTCCGTATTCCCTGCCGCCGGCAAGGCAGTTTCCTATTTCATAATAGTACCCGGGATCCGGGTAAAGGAGGATCGCTTTTTCGTATGCCCGCAATCCCCCGATCGGATTGTTATTTTTGCGGTGCAGGTCCCGTCCCTCGGCCGCAAGCCGTGCGGCCTGTTTTTTGTCGATTTCGGAGGCCGATGAAAGCCGTTGCCTGACGAAACCCTTCATATCATAAACTTTGGGATTCACCACGGCGAAGACCGTGGCATCGGGATCAGGATGCCGGGCATGAACACCGGACCCGGCGGGAAGGAACATGATGAGACCGGAGATCACCCCCCGCAGCAGTATTTTCACCGTCGCTCCTGCGGCATTGTACCCCTTTTCGGTCATACTCCCTCCTTATGGTGCGATACAACCGCGTCCCGGCGAACAGGTTCTTTTCGTCACCGCCTCCCGCGGTAAATCCTGCCGGCCAATATCCTGCTTAAGGGATTCAGGTATGCCGTAGAGCGGGCCCCGTCATTTAGAACAGGAATGTCCGCCGGCCACGGTAATCCGTCAAAGGAATGTATACCGCATATATACATCATGTCTCCCGGCATCACCCTCTGCGGCTCTCGCGGCGGCGATCTGGTTCATCTTTACCGGTCCGTTCCGCCCGGAGGAGACGTATCTCCCCCGTTCCCCGGAAGGGGCACCGTTACCTTTACCGAAACTCCCCCGCTCGAATGGAACTCCACGGCCCCCTTAAGCTGCTTCGCGAGGGAGCAGACCAGGGTTAATCCCAGGGTTTGACCGCTGCCGGGTTCGGGATCTTCAAGACCCCGTCCGTTATCAGACACGGTAAGGAAGGCCGCCCCACCCTCGTTTCGCAGTTGAATTTCGATGATTCCCTCTGGACGTTCGCTGAAAGCGTGTTTGAACGCATTGGACACCAGCTCGATCACGATGATACCCAGTGGAACGGCGGTGTCGAGGTCGAGGGCGGACTCATCAAGGGAGTAGTTGATCCTGACGGCTTTCCCCGGCACCATGTACGCCTGCCGGATCGCCTCCGCGAGGTTACGGAGATAGGTATCCGCCCGCACAACCGCGAAGTTTTCTCCCCGGTATAGTATTTCATGGATAAGCGAAATGGCCAGAATCCTGTTGCCTGTCGTGTTGAAAATTTCTCTGACCGCCGGATCGTTGATGTTCTGATGCTGCAAGCGAAGCAGACTGGAGACAATCTGGAGGTTGTTCTTCACCCGGTGATGGACCTCTCTTATCAGCACCTCCCTTTCCCGCAGGGAACGGGCGATGCTTTCCTCATTCCTCTTCCTTCGTTCTATTTCACGATGAACGACTAAAGAATATATAAAGAAAACAAACAGCGGGACATACATGTTCTCCACATAGTAATCCAGCAGTACGGTAATACCGGCATGTTCCAGGATGTTCGACACGCTGAGAAGCAGACCGATAACGGCGCAGGCGACAAGAAAAAACCGCGGATTGCGGTGCAGGCGGTCCTTCTTTAGGGTAAAAAGAACAATGACGGCGGCGGAATACAGCAGGGCGGCGGTGATATTCAACACTACCGGTATGGACATCTTACCCGCCTTCCCGGTTCATTTTAAAATAATACAGCACTCCCCAGAAAAACGCCAGGGCCGATAACAGGTAACAGACGTGCTCCAACAGATTCAAGACATCATAGAGGATAAAACCCTCGGCGATGGTGAAAATATGGGCCAGGATGATAAAAACGATGCTCAAATAAAAAACGCGAAGACTCGGCAAACCGTTGTCCCTGGTGAGAAAAACAAACACCAGCACCGCCATCGTGTCAAAAAGCATATTGACGACTTCATTGACCTGGTACACACCGCCCTCCACCGGCTGTCACTTAACACGTCCGTTCGGAATTCGGCCAGGTAACCATACTGTAGATCGGTTTTGCCCTACCGTAATAAAAAAATACACAATTGCAAGTACAAAAAGCGCGGGGATGAAAGTGCAGCGCCGATTTTCATTGACAAAAGCGGATTACTCCGCACCTGTTCGATTTATAAGATTCGTGCAGAGGCACAAGGGACACGCATCATGGAACGAGAGACCGTCATTGAACTGATGAAAATCACCGCCTACAGGGGATCGACCCGCGTATTCGAAGGGCTCACCCTGAAGATGGAACGGGGACGCAGCACGGTCATACTGGGCCCCAACGGTGCGGGTAAATCCACCCTGCTGAAACTCCTGACCAGGGAACTCTACCCGGTACAGAAGGAAGGGAGTTATCTGAAAATATTCGGCCGGGACCTGTGGAACATATGGGACCTGCGTTCGCGGCTGGGTATAGTCTCCAACGATCTGCATGAAAGTTACAGCGGCAGGACCAGTGGATCCGACGTGGTGCTTTCGGGACTCTATTCAAGCATAGGCACCTGGAGCCATCAGTCCTTCACCGGCTTCGACCGGGAGCGCGCCGCCGTTGTGATGAAGACCCTGGGGGTGGAAGAGCTCTCCGCGCGCCCTTTCTCCGCCATGTCCACAGGACAGCAGCGCCGCTTCCTTCTGGGAAGGGCGCTGATCAACGATCCCGAAGTGCTAGTGCTCGACGAGCCCGCCGGCGGGCTGGATATTAATGCCTGTTTTCACTATATGGAAATCATTCGCGGCCTCATGGCATCCGGCACAACGGTACTCCTGGTGACCCACCATATTCATGAAATACCGCCCGAGATGGAACGGGTGGTACTCCTCAAAGGAGGCAATGTAATCAATGACGGTCCTAAAGCTGAGGTGCTGACCGACCGTTCACTGGGCGCCCTTTTCGACACGCCGGTGCGCCTGGTACGACATAACGGCTTCTACCAGGCTTTTCCCGGCTGAGGCAAGGCATACACCGGCCGCATTCAATGCACCACCAGCGTCTCGACCTCAGTGCTGCGCGCCAGTCTCTCGGGGAGACTCGCGCCGAAAAGGGCCTTCCACCCCTTCCGCTCGTGCGACGAGGTCACCACCAGATCAATACTCCTTTCGTCTTTTTCTTTCAGAATCTCTTCGTAGGGATCCCCCATCCTGACCTCGGGAATGATGTCGGCGGCCCGTTCTTTCTTCAAAAGGTCGATTTCTTCCCTGAGCTTCTTCATCGCCTCATCACACACGCGCCCGGTAATAAGCCTGACTTCACCGGGAGAAAGATGATAATCCTCCGCGTATTGCAGTATTTCCTGTTTGATGACGTGCAAGAGGTAAATGTGGGCGCCGTATTCCTCGGCAATGTCCATCGCTTCCATCAGGGCGGCGTTGGCTTCAGACGAGAAATCGGTCGGCACCAGTATGTTTTTTAGTTTGAACATGACGCACCTCCTTCAAGACTGCGGCCTTTCCCGCACCAGGGAGACTGCCCGTTACCTGTTCCCTCTTACCGCCGGTAGAGTGTCATAGTTCCCCAGGTCCCTTTCCGGCCCGGTTGCGTCGTAGTTCTTCCATCCCGTGGGGTTCAGGCGGTTTCCCTGTGCGCGGAAACAGCCCTATACCGTAAAGATACCGGCGGGATCGGGTAAAAACAAAAAATCGGGCCCTTCGTGAAAACCGGTAAAATCCTGGTTGAAATACGGCGGTAACCCGATATACTCCGGTCACCTTTAACCACAGTGAGGACACTACATGAAAGAACCGAACTGTCCCAATTGTCCCTTGAGAGCCAGATATGACAAAAACCCCCGTTCCCTTACAGGCAGATTCTGGAAGTGGCACATCTCATGGTGTCCGGGATGGAAGGCGTACCTGCGCTGGCTTCCCGAGAAGGAACGTGAGGCCGTGTTCCAGAAGTACGGGCGCAGGGCAGTGTAAACTCCGCGCCTTCAGGCCCTGCCCCCGATCATCACCCGGTTGGCCGCCCCAGGGGGCACCATGGGGTAGACATTCTCCCCGTAATGGACGGGAATGTCCACCACGCAGGGGCCTGATGCGGCCAGTGCGTTCGCGATGACGAGGGACGGGTCGTCCCCTCCGTCCATGGCGATGCCGTGGACGCCGAAATCACGGGCGATTGATGCGAAATCCAGCCTGCGCTCGAAGCGCGACGCGATGTAGTTGCCTCCGTAAAAAAGCTCCTGCTGCTGCCGTACCAGTCCCAGGTGCCCGTTGTTCATCAGGAATATTTTCACATTGAGATCCAGTTCGGCCAGGGTCGCCAGTTCCTGGATGTTCATCTGAAATGAGCCGTCGCCGGTAAAGCATATGACCGTGCGTTCGGGGTTGGCCAGGGCGGCGCCGATAGCGGCGGGGAGGCCGAAACCCATGGTACCCAGGCCGCTCGAGGTCAAAAGCGTCCGCGGGCGCATAAACGGATAGAACTGCGCCACCCACATCTGGTGCTGCCCCACGTCGGTGGCGACGATCGCATTCGCCCCCGCCTGTCGTGCCGTTTCCCGGATGAACCCCGGTGGATCCATGGGTCCGGCAGGAGAGGGATAATCGCCGGGATGATCCCCTTTCATCTTCATGACACAGCGTATCCACTCGGGACGGGTGTTTTCTTCTATAAGCGGCAAAAGGGCCTCCAGGGCGGTACCGATGTCGCCGGCCAGTGAACAGGAAGATCGCTTCACCTTGTCTATTTCGGAGGGGTCGACATCGATATGGATTATCGACGCGTGCGGGCAGAAATCGCCGGCCCTGCCGATGGCACGGTCGTCGAAGCGCGCGCCGAATGCCAGGAGCAAATCCGTTTCATCAAGCAGATGGTTGGTAACGCGTGCACCGTGCATACCCAGCATCCCCAGGTACAGCGGGTCATCCGGTGGGAACGCCCCCAGTCCCATGAGGGTCAGCGCCACCGGGATGGTGTTCCTGCGCGCCAGCGCGGCCAGGAGTCCAGACGCCCCCGCGCTGATGATGCCGCCGCCCGCGTACAGCAGGGGCCGCCGGGAGCGGTTGATCATCTCGGCGATGCGCTCGATCTTGCGGGGCGGGAGTTTCCGGGGCGGCCGGGGTTCGGAAGGCAGAGGCCAGGTGTCGACCTCAACCCCGGCAGTCTGTACGTCTTTTGGAACATCTATAAGCACAGGACCCGGCCGCCCGCTCCGGGCGATGGCGAAGGCTTCGGGAAGCACCCATAACAGATCCTTCGGATTTTTTACCAGGTAGTTATGCCGGGTGATGGGCATGGTCATGCCGTACGTGGGCACTTCCTGGAACGCATCGGTGCCGATCATGCCGCACGGCACCTGGCCGGTGATCGCCACGACGGGCACCGAATCCAGCTTCGCGTCGGCGATGGGGGTGATCAGGTTCGTGACGCCCGGTCCCGACGTGGCGAAACACACCGCCGTCTTCCCTGTGGAACGCGCCATGCCCTGGGCGATGAACCCCGCTCCCTGTTCGTGCCGTGTAAGCACATGACGGATGGAACTCCGGGAAAGTGCTGAGTAAAGGGGCAGATTTGAGCTGCCGGGAATACCGGCAACCGTGTCGATACCCTCACGCTCAAGCAGCCTGATGATAATTTCCGCGCCGTTCAGTTTCATCGTTTTTCTCCTTTATGACGGGAAAACAAAAAACCCCTGCCGGTGTACACCGGCAGGGGTTCTGGGCTTTCCTTGTATCGGACGGTTATCCGAGGCCCACCGGTGTAAACCATACGCGTATGCATACGACGACGACCACAACGACGACAGTGGTGGCTGATAGAGCGTTTAGGTTTACCCGAAGGGTGTTGAACACGATACTCGTCCCTGTTGTTATAATTTTGTAAAAACTACACTATCCGTGAACTCCCGATACGTCAATACTTTTATGAAAATTAAAATGTATACCTTTTCCTGTTTTACTCCGGTCAGAAAGCACCCGGTCGCCGTGCGCTCAAGTTTCCCTCCGTTCGATTCAAGCACGTTTCCGGTCATGGCCGCCCTGAATCCCGTCTTGTATTGTTGAGGTAGCACCGCAAAAAACGGGACCATATAAGCCGAATCGAGATAACCGGTAAGCTCCTCTACTGTTTCGAAACGACGGGATTACCGAAGCTCGCTTCCCGGTCCATGTACGGCCCGTCTGGAGAGGCGTTTATCAGCGCGTAGGAGATTTTCCTGAAGTGAGTCGTCTGGTAATCGGACAGGCGGTTGGTTACGGCAGGGCTGGGCCTTTCGTTTTTCGGCTACATCTCGACGGTAACGGGTGAATCGTCGTCAGTCGGGCATTTCGCCGCGTTGTCCACCAGCCCGGTTATGATCTTCAGATTGAAGTAACCTCGTTCTTCGTGTTGTCGTAAAACTTCCTCATGGCCTGATACAGCGTTTTGTTGCGATCGGTATTGAGGAACAGGGGCGGGTGGTGTCTTCGTAAATGCCATGATGAGGTTTCTATACCTTTATAACATCATTCATTCGCGTTGGAGTGAACGGTTTGTGTTCAGATACAGCGCGGAACGCGGCGTATTGTTCATCATAAAAAAAGGTTGATTTTCTAATTTTACCATCTAAAATTATATATAATAATATGACCACTTTGTAGTATGAGAACGAGGTTCCCACATGAAAACGGCCCGTGACTTTTTCCACGCCTACCTCTCCGAAAACATATCCGACGTCGACACTCTTGAACGCATGCGGAACGTCATCGCCGAGTTCTCATCGCGCGCGCCCAAGATCATTGTCACCAAGTGCATCGACGGCCGTGTCCACGGGAGCAACGCGAAAGGATATCCCCCCACCACAATTCATTTCGGACGCACCGAGGGTAACAAGGTTTCCCTCGATCCGGGAAATTTCTGGTTCTGGAACCGAATCGATCGCGTGGTCAAGGATGCCCATTTCAACACCCCGGAGACCCCGGGCCTCTTCATCGCCTTCATGCACCACTCGCCGCGGGGCCACGGGTGCGCCACGCATAACAGCGACGACGCGCTCGCGCTGGCCGCCATTGAGGAGCAGATCGCCGGAGTCCGCAAGATATACAAGGAATCGGAGCTCTATGTCATGGGCGGCGACACCAACACCGACATCATGGCAGAGACGCTTATATTTCCCGGAAACCACCGCATCGACACGGAAAACATCATCGGGTACTGCAACCTTAAAAAATCGCGCGACCTCTTCCATGAGTCGTTCCTTAAAAACCAGATTGGCGACGTCGCCACCTCGCGGAACGTCGATCATAAAACCCCGGAACAATTGTTAAACGGCATACATCCCGAGTTTTTCACCAATTTCCAGTACTGTCTCAACATGCAGAACTATCTCATGCGTGAGATTACCACGACCATAAACAAAGATCGCGGCGATCTCAAGCGCCTCATCCGGCCCGACATCATCGACTACATTTTCGTTACCCTGGAGCAGGTGAAAATTCCCAAAACACTCGTCGGGCCCATCCTCTACCAGATCATCTGGAATATCATCTATGCGCTGTACCAGGCCAATCTCATCGGCCATCTCACGCCCGACCAGCTTGCCCTTCATCTCGAGCACGCCGAAGAGCTGATCTGTTACGGCGACGGATTCGAGATGCTCTCGCGCAACAAGGCGGTACTCATCAAGACCGGCCGCGGCAAGGACATCGACGCGCTCACTGTCGCGAAAAACGTCCTGGAAAAGAACCGCAAGCGTTACAAGCAGGACCACAAGCTCCTGGTGCACATCAACATCGAGGTGAACGGCGAGATGATGTCCTGGAACGATTTCAACGATAACGTCGGTTCCCGCATCCTCACCATGCGCCGCAACGTGGACACCGTCTTCGGCGACGACGTGGCCATGCTCACCACCTACTCCTACAGGGACCAGGTACGATTCTACCCGGTCAAGATTTCCAAGGACAACCCCCGGCTGGTCTACCCCGCGGACGTCATCTCGGAAATCAACTCCTCCCTCAAGTTCAGCAACATCTCGCTCAAGGCCCAGGAAGCCATCTATAAGGCGAGTTTTATCAGTTAGTCGTAAGCCCGCTTCCCGCCGAAACACCTGCCGGCAGGAAGGGTGACGCGCACCATCTTTCCTGCCGTTCACTAACGGGGATGCGGGCAACGAGCATGTTCATCTTCCCAAAAAATCTATAATGCCGTTTACCACCGTGAGGGGGTGCACCGGACACCCTGGAATGTAAAGGTCAACTTTCCGCTTTTCAAGAAATTCCCGGTTGAGCGCCGGCGAGTCCCGGAACACCCCGCCGGATATCGCGCAGCTTCCGGCGAGTATCACCACCTTCGGATCCGGCGTGCACTGGTATGCGTCCTCAAGAGCGGGCGCCATGTTTGACGAGATGGGTCCGGTGATGAGTATACCGTCGGCATGGCGCGGTGAGGCCACAATGTCGATCCCGAAGCGTCCCATGTCGAAGTTGGGGTTCCCGCTGGCGTTCAGTTCCCACTCGCAGCCGTTGCAACCGGCGGCGGAAACCTGGCGGAGTTTGAACGACGCGCCGAAGATACGCTTGATCTCTTTGCGTACCTCGATCGCACCGGCGTGATACTCCTCGGGGGTTTTCTTCCCGCCTACGGTCAGATACTCCCGGGACGTGGAAGACAGCTTGAAAAATGTCGAAAACGTGATCGCGTGTTCCGGACAGAGTCGCGCGCAATCACCGCAGAATACACATTTCCCCATGTCGATCGAAAGAGGACGCGTCGAGATCGCATCCACCGGGCAGACCTCGCGGCATCGGGTGCATCGGCCGCATTTATCACCGTCGATGATAGGATATCCCCTGTATGGTGGGCTTATTTCCGCCTTCGTCACTTCAGGGATCGCCTGGTCCCCCTGCACTTTACGAATTTTCAAGGTGTTGATCATGTCGCGCTCCTTACAGGTCATTGCCGCAGTATGAGAGGTTGAAGCTTTTATTGCAGAGCGGAAAGTCTGAAATGCCGTTTCCGCGCACCGCGTAGGCCAGGCCGTACCAGTTCTGCAGGGATGGGTCCTTTATCTTGTATCGGACAATATCGCCCCTTTTCCCGGTAACGATGCAGTGCGCTATTTCACCGCGCCATCCCTCGACCAGGGAGACCGTCAGGCTGTTAGGCTGGAGCTTCTTCAGCGGCTTGATTGACGGCATATCGTCCGCCATGCCGTCAAGCTGCTCGAATATGAAGTCTATCGACTGTTTGATTTCAATATAGCGCATGTAGGTGCGGGAGAAGACATCGCCGCTTTCCATGGTGCGTTTGTGGACCGGATAGTAACGATAAATGCCGAAGGGGTGGTCGGATCGCACGTCAAGCGACAGGCCCGAGGCCCGTCCCGAGGGTCCCACGAGGCCCATATTCGCCGCCGCGTCGTGATCGACAATCCCGGTATTGTCCAGGCGGGAGAGAACACTTGCCATCTCAAACATGGCCTCCCCCATGCGTTCCACGTCCTGTTTGACCTTAGTGAGGTTTTTCCTGAACCCGCCGGTGATCTCCGGAGTGAAATCGAAGGCAACCCCTCCCTCGCGCACGAGGCCCCGGCCGAAGCGGCTCCCCGTCAAGATAAGGAGTGTGTTGATCACGAGGGTCCGCGTCACGCTGAAGACGGCGTTGCCCAGGAGGTAGGCCACGTCATTCGCGATGGCGCCAAGGTCCCCGATGTGTATTGCCGCCCGCTCCATCTCCAGGGCGACGGCGCGGATGGACTGCGCCCGGCGGCTGATCTCGACGTCCGCCAGCGCCTCCATGGCGTTAGCATAGGCGGTGGCGTGGCCGATCACCGTGTCGCCCGCAATCGACTCGGCCAGATGGATCCCCGAACGCCGGTACCGTTCAACCATCAGCCTTTCGACGCCCCGGTGCTGATAGCCGAGCTGTATCTCCAGATGGTGCACGTCCTCGCCATGGCACATGAAGCGGAAATGGCCGGGTTCGATGACCCCCGCGTGAATGGGGCCCACCGCCACCTCGTGCACCTCCTCGCCCGACATGATAAAGAAGGGATAACGCTCCATCGTACCGCCCCGGTCCGCGCGGTCGTATCCATAACGCACCCCCTTGAGCCAGGGGTGTCCCTCGGGCAGGATGCCCGTATCCTCATGGAATTCTCGCTCAAATATATGGAACTGCGGCGCTTCCGGCGTGATCGACTGGTATTTCCGCTCTCTCCCGGCGATGGCGGAAGTTATGTAAAGACGGTTTGCTTCATCGTCGGCCAGTACCGCGAACACCCGTGTCAGGCCCCCCTTCGGCATGCCGAAAAAAGAAACCACCCTGCACCCCTCGCGGCACCGTCGGATGATCTGGGAGCGAAGCTCATCCATTGTCATTTCGGGGATATCAGCCAGGCGCGCCGGCCGGTTATTTTTCGTGTGTATCCATTTCATTGCGGTATCATCTCCCTTTTAAAGTAGCGCCGCCGCTTTCTGTAAGAGCATCTGGATGAACGAGGGCAGCGATACCCCCATCGCCAGCAACATCACGATAAAGGCGAACTGGGGCAGATAGGAAAAGACGCCGGCGCGGTCTTCGCGGGGTTCGCCGCCGGCAGCCCCGAAACTCATCCGTAGTACCGCCTTTCCGATACCGGCCATGTTGATCGTCAGAAGCAGAAGAAAGAGGATCATCTGTACGAACATGCCGGCGTCGAACATGGACTTCGCGGCAAGGAACTCGCTTAAGAAAATGGGGAACGGCGGTATCCCCACGATGCCGGCAAAACAGAGCATCCAGAGCCAACCCGTCGCCGGTTCGGAGCGAAGAAGTCCCCGAACGTCCTCTATCTGTTTCGATTTGAAGCGGTCCAGTATGTTGCTCGAAGTGAGGAAGAACGTCGCCTTGGTGAGTGAATGCGCCGCCAGGTGAAGCATCGCGGCGAACAGGCCCGCGCCGCCCACGCCCAGGCAGATGGCGATGATGCCCATGTTCTCGATCGACGAATACGCAAGCATCCGTTTGTAATTCCTGATCTTGATTATGTACACGGCCGAGACGAAGATCGATATAAAACCGATAAAAAGGAACAGGTTGTCGGCGTACCATCGCATACCCGCCAGGTGCATCAGCTTGTTGATGCGTATAATCCCCAGAAGCGCCGCGTTAAGGAGCGTCCCGGAGAGGAGCGCCGACACCGGTGAGGGCGATTCCGAGTGCGCGTCGGGAAGCCATGCGTGTACCGGCGCGAAGCCCACCTTGGTGCCGAAACCCGCGAGCATGATGGGAAATGAAAGCTTCAGCCAGAAGGGGGTGATGTTGCGCGCCCCCGCGTAGAGGTCGTCGAAGAAAAGCGAATCGGAATTGACCAGCCCCATTGAAAGGACGATGATCCCGACGAAGGCGATGGCGATACCGATGGAACAGATAAACAGGTACTTCCACGTCGCTTCCAGAGAGGTCTCCGACTGGCTGAAGAAGATCAGGTAAGAGCTCGAAAGGGTCGTCGCCTCGACGAACACCCAGAGGAGCGCCAGATGCGTGGAGAGGATCACACCCGCCATCGAGGCGACGAACACCAGAAGGTTCGCCGTGAAGAGGGCCTTGCTCTTGTCGGGCGCGTCGCATTTTCTCATATAGTCGATGTTAAACGTCGCCACGCCAAGAAAGACGACTGCCAGCACCATGAGGAAAAGTATATTGAGATCGTCGGTTCTGAAATACGACGTGAACGACGCCGGGCTCAAATACAGCAGTATCGAGATGGAGAGGAATGTCGCCGCGTAGGCCGCCGTCAGTATGATATTCACCGCGTTGTTCCGTACGATGAGAACCAGTACTGCGAGGGCCACCGGAAGAAAGAGTATGGTTTCTATCATGGCATTAGTCCTTTAATTTAGCGAGCGCATCGATATGGGTGTCGGAATACGAATCCTGCACCTTGTTGATGAACAGCCCCAGTAGGTACACCGCTATGAAGATGTCCAGAAGCACTCCCATGGCGACTATAAAGGGCATCTCCCTCGCGATGGACAGCGACAGGAGGAATATCCCGTTTTCCAGCATCATGTATCCCATTACGTGGGTGATGATTTTCTTCCGGGAGATGATAATGAAAAGTCCCGTCACGATGGTGGAGTTCGAGATGCCGAAGTAGAAAGGACGAATGTTGCTCACCGATCCAACGGACCAGTAGGTGATATAGAACCCCGCAGCGAAGACCGCGGTGGTGATCGCCAGGGACGAGTAGTTGGTCACAGTGGGTTCCACCTCCCGGAAGATGCCGTTTTTCCGTATGATGTACATGAGGAACAGCGGTATCCCCACCGCTTTAACGGCCAGCGTCTCAAAGGACAGGAAGATGAGGTTTGCCAGATGCGACGTTCCATAGTCAAAGAGCACCAGGAGGAACAGTAACAATCCCTGCGCCGCGATCGCCTTGACGTAGCTTTCGATACGCGTCGTGACGGACACGTAAAGCATGGTAAGGCCGAAAAGAATGATGATGGACTGTATCATCGTATGCCTCCGGAAACGAAGAGAACAACGGCTGAAATGATGACGACCGATATCGCGGTCATGAACATGAGGAACTGCGGCACGTGGGTCATGCGCAGCCTGGCCATGACCGATTCGATGGTGCCGATAGTGATTGCCAGGAACGCCTGCACCACAACCAGAAGCGCCGCGGACGCCCAGAATGGGAGCCCCCGGGGGATCACCAGGTTCGCAATGATTGCCCCTATCACGACCATCTTCATGCCCGCCGCATACATGATGAAGCCCATGTCCGGACCGGAGTTGTCGAGGACCATTACCTCGTGAATCATGGTAAGCTCAAGGTGCGTGTTCGGGTCGTCCACCGGCACGCGGCACCCCTCGGCCAGGAGCATGATAAAAAGGGTGACGACGCCGAGCGGCAGCACCAGCGCGGCGATATCACCCCGGGCCGTCATGAACAGCCGTTCGAACGATACTCCGCCCGTCATGAGCGCCAGTGATGCGATGAAGATGAAAAACGCCGGTTCCACCATCACCGAGAACGTCGCTTCGCGGCTGGCCCCCATGCCCTCGAAGCTCGACCCGGTATCAAGGGCTCCGACGATGGTGAGGAATTTACCGATTCCCAGCAGGTACGCGAAAAGGATAAAGTCCGCCTCGAAGGATATCACGGACCGTCCTCCCGCCAATGGCACGATAAGGCCCGCCGCGATGACCGACGCGAGGGCCACCGAGGGCGCCATGCGGAAAACAAAGGACGAGGTCCGGCTGATGACCTCCCCTTTTTTCATGAGCTTTACGATGTCCCTGAGGGGCTGCAGCAGAGGCGGCCCCTGCCGTCCCGCCCAGAGGGACTTGACGCGGTTTATGAGCCCCAGAAAGAGGGGCGGCAGCACGAGGAGCAGCGCTATGCTGACGATTGTTTCCATCATGTCAGGCCACCATGATCCAGAGGGTTATCGCGATGAGGAACACCAGCCCGTACAGGATGTACTGCTGGGTGCTCCCGCTTTGTATCCAGGTAAAGGCGTTCAGGAACCGTTCTATGAGCGACAGGACCGGGTTGATGACGCCACGTTCGAAGCGGTCATCGGCATGGCTCTCGAAATCCGCCTTTCCCGGGAAAAGTCCCTGAGGTTTCGAGAGATGCGTCTTCCAGGCGAAAAGCGGGCGCACGATCCTCAGGAAAGGCGCCGCGTAAGACGATGCCGTGTACTGCATGCGGACGTTCCCCGCCTGGTAACCGCAGTCCCATGTTTTGTATGTATATACACTTCGTTTTCTCAGCAGGAGTGCCCTGAGAATGAAAATCGCGGCGAAAAGACCGAGAAAAACCGCCAGCCCCTTCGAGAGGCCAACGAGTGTTGAAAGGTAAACCGCCGTGTCGAACGTTCCTGCGCTTTCAGGCATGAACACGCGGGCTACGAGTGTCACGCCGGAAAACGCGTATTGCGGCAGCACGCCGATAAGGACGATCATCGCCATTTGTGCCGTCATCGCGGCCTTCATCGGGAAGGAGACCTCTGAGAGCTTGCCGTGATACTCGCTTCGCGGGTTTCCCAGGAACACGATGCCGAAGACCTTGGTGAAGCAGAGGAGCGCCATGGCCCCGATGAGGGCCAGCGACGCGAAAACGATGACCATGGCGATTGAAAGCAGCAGATTCCCCGCCGTAAGGCCCTTGAGCATGCCCCAGTAGATGAAGAATTCGCTCACGAACCCGTTAAAGGGCGGCAGGCCCGAAATGGCGATGGAGCCCGCGAGAAACGCAACCGTCGTGAAGGTCATGGATTTGACGATCCCGCCGAGCTTCTCGATGTCCAGAAGGTGGGTCTTCTGGTACACGCCTCCCGCGGCGAAGAAGAGAAGCGACTTGAAGATGGAATGATTGAGCACATGCAGGACGCCGCCGGCATATCCCAGGATCGCCAGGGGCGCGTTCCCGTACGCCGTTCCCAGCATGCCGAGGCCGATGCCCATGCCGATAATGCCGATGTTCTCTACGCTGTGATACGCCAGGAGCCGCTTGATGTTGTGCTGCGCGATGGCGTAGGCGACGCCGAGGATCCCGGAAATCACCGAAATGCCGAGAACGAAATAGGCGATCTCGACGCCGGGTGTCCCCACCAGGGTTATTGCCCGCAGTATGCCGTAAATGCCGGTCTTGATCATGATCCCCGACATAAGTCCGGAAACATGGCTCGGCGCGGCGGGGTGCGCTTTGGGAAGCCAGGTGTGGAAAGGGACGAATCCCGCCTTGGTGCCGAATCCGATGAACAGCAGCACAAAGAACAGGTTCGCGAGACCCCGGTTTTCCCGGAATACCGCGGTAAAAGAGGCGAAATCCAGGCCGCCCGAAGCATGCGCCACGGCGAGGAATCCGCCGATGAGGAACAGTACCCCGATGTGCATGGCGATCAAATAATTGATCGACGCCCGGTAAACCTCTTCCCGCTCGTTTTCGAATGCGACGAGGAAGAAGGATGAGAGCGACATGATCTCCCAGGAGATCAGAAAGGCGACCACGTTCTGCACCGCGACCACGGCGAGCATCGAAGCGATGAGCGCGGCAAGGAACATGAAATGCGAGGTCGTCGTGTTCTTCTTTCCGTAGTAGGGCTTCATGTAGCCGATGGCGTACACGGTCCCCAAAAAGCTCATCACGGTTATCATCAACGAAAAAAACGCCGAAAGCCGGTCCAGCACCAGCCGTACCTCGCCCACTGGATATGAAAGAGCGTATGTCGCGTACAGCGTTTCGCCGCCGATCAGGGTGTTCGCGGACACGTAGGCGACGAGCGCCCCCCCCGCTCCGGTGGCCAGGGCCACCGTCCAGCTCTTGAGGCGCTCGGGGAGCGGCGTGGAAAGGATACCTCCCGCGAGTATGACGCCGATGCCGCCGGTAAAGAGGTCCATCATGGTCATGGTTTATTTCTCCCTCCATTCCCTTTCAACGCGCTCGATGTAATAGAGGAACACCTTTTTCTTCGGCCTGTCGCAGAGCGTTTTAAGGAAATCTTCCTGCCTGCAGAGGAAGGAAATTTTTGACAGAATTTCAAGGTGCCGCTTCGCGTTCGATGAGATGATGACGAACAGAACTCTTACGGGATTCTTGTCGAGCGCCCTGTAGTCTATCTCGTTCTTTAAAAAACATATCGAAACGGATTCTTCATCGATGTCCGATATGATAGGGTTCCGCGGATGCGGCAGGGCTATTCCATTACCCACGGCGGTAGTCATCATCTCCTCCCGCTGCAGGAGGGAGGAGCGTACCGTATCACGGTCGGTGCTTTTCGGGATGGGAATGGCGCCGACCACGTTGTCGATCACCTCGCGCACGCTTGTACCGTCGATGCCGTAGTGGACGTCCCCTTTTTTTATAAGGTCGATGAGCGACACGGGCCGGTTCGTCAACGCCAGATCCAGGATCTTTTCCGATACCGCGACATTGTTCCGCAGTATCCACTCATTCACTTCGGCCTTGTTGAAATAATACTGGTTCTTGATCTTATACGACGGAAGTTTTTTCCCGCTGATCCACTGGAGAATCGTTTTCTCCGGCACGTCGAACAGGTCGACTATGTCCTTCATTTTTAAATCCATCTGGTCCCTCTTAAGAATTTACGGTTTCTTTCCCCTGACGATGTCTTTCAGCGGAATTATTTTTCTGTATTCCTCTTCATTGTTTTTCTTCGCCTCCCATATCGCTATGTCGGTCTGCATGCCAAGCCAGTATTCCACCGTGGTGTCAAAGAATCGCGCGAGACGTATCGCCGTGTCATGGGTGATTGCCCGTTTCCCCAGGATCACCTCGTTTATGCGCACCCGGGTTATCCCCAGGTAGCCGGCGAGGTCTTGCTGGGTGATGTCCAGCGTGTCAAGAAATTCCGATTTCAACACCTCACCGGGATGCCGCGGCTTTTGACCTGATGCCTTTATTCGGGTTTCACCGATTTTTCTCATCCATTCCTCGCTGATTGTCGCCGGATTAGTTAACGTGCGGACAAGTAATGTGCAACGTTGCATATAGCAAGCATATTTTCCCTTCACCCGACATAGATGAAAAATACCCTCCCTTTTCCCCATTCCGGGATCCCCGGCAGCATGACGCTTTCCGTATCGCAGGGGAAAGACTGTCCATTGGTGATCTATCATTGCCGGCGCCACCCCCGAGGCTTGTAATTCAACATTGCCGCCGTTTCCTTCGTGTTTCTGTGTACATACGCTGCGAGTTAATCCCGGATACCTGCCGCGAATTTTCCGAATGCTTTCATGCCCGTATGAATAATGAGAAAAGTAGAATCGAAAAATCGAGAAAACATGACCCTGGATGGATTGAGGGTAAGGGTATGGGTGAATCTTGATAGGGAAAAGATAAAGTTTTATGCTCGTGTCGACCAGTAGAAG
This sequence comes from uncultured Leptospirales bacterium, assembly GCA_964624235.1. Lineage (GTDB taxonomy): Bacteria > Spirochaetota > UBA4802 > UBA4802 > UBA5368 > CAZUXY01. The sequence continues at coordinate 46,031 of CAZUXY010000032.1, forward strand.
TAGAATCGGCATTCGGTCAGATCAAGCGTAACCGTGATTTTCTTAGATTTCCGCTCCGGTGTATTGAAAAAACAAGCATGGAATGGGGATTGGGTTTTATCGCTCAAAATCTCCTGAAAATGAATAACGCATCGGCCTGAAAAGGCAATTATAACGAGAAAAAAAAGGCCGACTCTGTTTTAAGTCGGCCCCATTCAGTATTTCAGCAGGAGGATCTTATGAAAACCCGTTGAACACCGCACCCGCCACTTTCGTGCCGCGGACGCAGACGGTTCTTCGGGTGCGCTTATTTCACCTTTCGGTAAATCAAACGCGATCGTGGTATAAGGATCCGGGGAAGGTACAATGTTACAGAAGTTTCGCTTTTTTTAAAAAATTACGATCACGCCCCTGTCGCGGAGCGCCCGGATCACCCCGACGGTTTTCACCGGATTCTCCAGGAGGTTGACATAGGCCAGTTCTCTCATCCCCAGCAGCACCGTAATGTCCTCCACGCGGTTGAAAGAGATATCCAGTTCACGCAGGCCGGAAATAGCGGCGAGCGGGTCGATATTCTCAATTGCGTTGCCGGTCAGGAACAGTGATTCCAGCCGCGTCAACGCGGCCAGAGGCTTCACCCTCTCCAGGCTGTTCCCCGAGAGGTTGAGCACCGAAATGTTCACACAGTGTTCGATGCCGTCCAGCTCTTCTATGCCGCAGTCCGAGAGGTCCAGTTCCCCCTCCAGGTTATTGAGGTCGTTTTCTCTGAGGGTGATGTTCAGGTTGCCCACGAAAAGGTCATGGATGGCGCCGATGACGTCCCCGGCGCGGTCCACGGTCGCGTCGTATATGGTATCGTCGTATTCGAAGTCGTCGTAAGGCGCACCGTAAGGCGCGTCACCGAAGCTATCGGTTGCGCCGTGGACGAAATCGTTCCTGTCAAACCGGTAATCCTCCACATCAATGTTTTCAGCGTTATGCGAACCGGCGGCCGGCGGCAAATCGGCCAGAAACGCGGACCTGATGCGGCGCAGTTCATCGATCCCCCCGGCACTGTAACAGCGGTCGATCTCACGCTGCAGCGCGCCCAGCCGGTCGGGATGACAGCACCTGATGATGCGGGCAAAGAGGCGGCTGATGTTTTCCTCCCCTTTCTCGATCCCCAAAAGGGCGGCATACCGGGAAAGCGCCCTGGATTTTTTTCCGCGGTAGAGGCGTATCACCTCGACACTTAGTTCATTCAGCCTGGCTGCGTTGAGATTCCTTTTCAGATCGGCGTATACGGTTTCCAGTGTATCGTCTTTCACGCGGGTCTTCCTTTTCAACCGGCATTGTACTTCAGCCAGCGGCGTTCCTCACGCTGCAGCAGCGCGGCGAATTTTGCGGGCGGGGGGGATTCCACGCGCACCGGCGCTCCCGTGGCGGGGTGGATGAAGGACAGTACCGCCGCGTAGAGGAAAAGTCCCTTCCCCCTGAGGATGTTCCCCTCCTGCCCGTACAACGGATCCCCCATAACGGGATGACCCATCCCTGCCAGGTGTACGCGCAGCTGGTGGGTACGGCCCGTCCGGGGAAGGAGTTCCGCCAGTGTGAGCCATCCGTTTTTCAGGGAAGGGACATGACGCAGCCCCGCGTATTCGGTCAGGGCCTCTCTTCCGCCCACGGGGGCCGTGCAGACACCGCGGCCCTCCAGTTTTCCCGCAACCACCGCCAGGTAACGCTTTTCAACCGCACGGTCTTCCATTAGCCGCCCCAGTTCCATCAGGGAACTCCGGGTCTTGGCGACGAGCAGCAGGCCGCCGGTCTGCGCGTCCAGCCGGTGCACCGGGCGTGGACGGGGCAGTGCGTCACATGAAGAGGACGGCGTAAGGTTGACCGGGAGGACGTTTTCCATGGTTTTGAACCGGTTGCCCGTGACCGTAATACCCGGCGGTTTCCCGATCACCGCGAGCATGTCGTCCTCATAATATACCTTTATACGGAGCCGGTAGGGGGCGGCCGGTCCCTTTTCATCGTCCACCATGTCGATGCGGCAGCCCGGAACGATCCACCGGCCGGTTTCGGCGGCCTCGCCGTTTACGAGGAGTTCCCCCCGCTTGATGGCCTTTTTGGCGCCGTTGCGTGAGGGCAGTTCGGGGAAGAGGCCGACGGCATAATCGCTGAACCGCGCGGGGAGCGCGTCACCGGGCACGATATGGCTGCGCAGGATTTTCATCACCGGTGAGGATAACGAGGGTACCGTCCCCTGTCAAGATGCTTTCACGGTGTGAAAGATTCTGGAATGCGATTTAATGGAAATACCGGCGGCACCAGCACCCCACCGTCAATCGAAGCGCAGGTGCTTCACCGACTCCCCCGAGTTCTTGAGCTCCAGCAGGGCGTCGATGCCGATCTCAAGGTGCCTGCGCGCGTAGGCGGCGGTCACGGCGCGGTCGCTTTCAGCGGTCTTGATGCCCTCGGGGACCATGGGATTATCCGACACCAAAAGCAGCGCGCCGTGGGGGATCTCGTTGACGAAACCCACCGAGAAGATGGTGGCCGTTTCCATGTCAATGGCCATGGCGCGGATGTCCCTCAGGTAATTCTTGAACTTTTCGTCGTGCTCCCAGACCCGCCGGTTGGTGGTATACACGGTGCCGGTCCAGTAATCCATGGCGCGTTTGCGTATCGCGTGGGAAACCGCCATCTGCAGGCGGAACGACGGCAGGGCCGGCACCTCGGGAGGCATGTACTCGGAACTGGTCCCCTCGCCCCGTATGGCCGCGATGGGAAGGATGAGGTCGCCCAGGCGGTTCTTCTTTTTCAAGCCGCCGCATTTGCCCAGGAAAAGCACCGCCCGCGGCCTGACGGCCGAAAGCAGGTCCATTACCGTGGCGGCCATGGCACTGCCCATGCCGAAATTCACGATGGTAATACCGCCGCCCGTTGAGGTCTGCATGGGGGTATCGTCCCCCCTCACGGGGACCCTGAACGTATCGGCGAACATGCGGACGTAGCCGCTGAAGTTGGTGAGCAGTATGTGCTCCTCGAATTCGTCCAGGGGTGTGCCGGTGTACCGTGGAAGCCAGTCCTTTATAATCGCGTTCTTTTCGGTCATGGCTTTCCCTACACCCTGCGCTCATTTCAGTCAAATCCTTTACGGCACCGCCGAAACACTTTGCCGGAAGCGCCTGATTCGCTCCAACAGCATAAATAATGCCGGACCATGCACCGGAACAAGGGGAAACAGGCGATACGGACGGTATCCTTTTTTGAATTCCATACACATTCTTCAACCGCGAATATATACATAACAGGAAGTGTTTGAGGACATGCATACTATGTATCATGAAATAAAAACCGTTTTGTATCATGTGGGTAAGTTTCTTCGATGAAAAAATCATTGCTTTTCCCCGGCGGGCTTAGTACCGTCGCAGTTCAATTTCTTGACATGGATACGTTTTGCATGGCATAAAAGCATCAATATTGATATACGTCCAATCAACAGTATTTCACCGGAAGGAACACGCGCCGCCATGAACACAAAACCGCAGGCAAAGCGCCTCCACAAGAACATCGTCCTTATGGGACTCACCTCCTTCTTTACCGATATTTCGTCCGAGATGATCTATCCCCTGATCCAGGCCTTCGTGCGCCTGGTACTCTCATCAACGGGAGCGCTCATCGCCCCGGTGCTGGGCATCATCGAGGGCGTCGCCGAGGCCACGGCGAGCCTTCTGAAAGTCTACTCGGGCCATATCTCGGACCGCGTGGGGCGCCGCAAGCCGTTGACCATCGCCGGCTACACCCTCTCGGGTGTTTCCAAACTGTTCTATCTCCCGGCTTCTCTCGGATGGACCTTCATCCTCGTCGCCCGCTTCAGCGACCGGGTGGGCAAAGGGCTGCGCACCGCCCCCAGGGACGCCCTGATCGCCGAATCGGTCGACCCCGCCGTCCAGGGCCGTGCTTACGGCTTTCACCGCGCTATGGACTATCTGGGGGCGCTTGCGGGCGTGGCCCTCTGCTACTTCATCAGCCTGCGCTATCTGGACCCCGCGACGAAGACCATCACCAGCTACAGCGCCTTCTATACCCTGTTTCTCATCTCCCTGGTGCCCGCGGCGCTGGGGGTGGCGACGCTCTTTTTTGTCGCTGAAAAATATCATGATCATGCCGCATCGGCGCGGCCCGCTCCCGGGTTTACGATGAAAGGCCTGGACGGACGACTCAAGGTTTTCTTCCTGGCGGTTTTCTTCTTCACCCTGGGAAACTCGAGCAACCAGTTTCTGCTTTTAAAGAGCATGGACAGCGGCGTATCCCTGCCGGACGTGTTGCTCATGTACATGGCATTCAACCTGACGACGGCGGTATTCTCGACCCCCCTGGGGACCCTCTCTGACCGGATAGGACGCAAGAAGGTGATCCTCGCGGGCTACGCGCTCTACTGCTTCGTCTACGTTATGTTCGGCTATATCACCAACGCGACCGCTTCCCTGCTGTGGGGCTTCTGGATTCTCTACGGCCTCTATTACGCGCTGACGGAGGGGATCGAGAAAGCCCTGGTGGCCGACCTCGCCCCGGCGGAAAAAAAGGCGACCGTCATGGGGCTCTTCAGCACCATCACCGGGGTGACCCTGCTGCCGGCCAGCCTTATCGCGGGACTGCTCTATTCATGGGCCGGGCCGACGGTGCCCTTTGTCTTCGGCGGGGCCATGGCGGGGACGGCCTTCGCGATCATCCTGTGTTTTCTCAGGGGAAAAAGGGCCTGAGTTAACAAAGAATTTGCGGTGACGTGAGAACGAAAACGCCGGCAACCGGAGGATCGCATGGAAACCTACGAGGAAATGGACCGCCAGACCAGGGAAACGTTCTTCACCGTCATGAAGGAACGCTCGCCATACTGGACACTGCTGGGCATGGAACTGGTCGACATCAGAAAGGGATGGGCCGCGGTGCGGCTGCCCTTCGATAACAAGCTCACCCACCCTTACGGCATCGCCCATGGCGGCGCCATATTCTCGCTGGCCGACTCGGCCGTCGCCATGGCTCTTATCGGCATGCTGGGGGAGGGAGAGATGCTCACCACCGCCGAGATGAAGATCAACTACCTGAAGCCCTTCGATCGGGGGGAACTGCGCGCCGAGGGACGCATCATCCACCGGGGATCGGTGCTGGCGCTGGGCGAGGCCGAGATACGGAACGGCGACGGCGTTCTCGCTGCGAAGGCCACGGCGACCTGCATGATCATGAAGAAGTAATGGCTTGTCCCTGATTTATACGAAAGGGGAATAACCCACTTTCCGCTTATATCGTATTAGTGAGTTTATGTCGAGTAGAGATTAACCTCAACACTCTCTTTGATGATTTCTGCCACAGAAGCACAGAGAACGGTGTGATTGATCCATATATCGCAGGGAAACCTTATTCGTTTTTTTTATGGATTATTCTGAATTCATTACCGGAAAAAAACATATCAAGTCGGGACACATCGGGTTATTATGAGTCGCCCCTGTCATAAATTGATCCTAAAACGTGTCACCGGTGACAGCATAGCAGCGAATCTCCGTGTCGCTGTGCCTCCGTGGTGAATGTATAAATCCAAAAATCAAGGAAAGAGTTGAAATAAAATGTTTCTTCCGCCCCGAAAAACGCTTTCCTTTCAGGCCAAACCGGTATACATGAGTGCTTTTTCCGATAAAGGGTAAGGACGAACAGGATGGAAGCACGGCTCGGCGAACTGGCAGCCCTGGCGACGGCCTTTTTCTGGACCATCACGGCGATGAGCTTCGAGAGCGCCGGCCGTCGGGTCGGGTCGCTCGCGGTAAACCTTATCAGGCTCGTGCTGGCCTTCGGCATCTTGGCCGTCTATACCGGCGTGAGCCGGGGGCTTTCCCTGCCCTTCGACGCCTCGGCCCACGCCTGGGTCTGGCTGGGGATCTCGGGGCTGGTGGGTTTCACACTGGGGGACCTCTTGCTCTTCAGGGCCTTCGTGCTGATCGGCTCGCGGGTGGCCATGCTCATCTACTCACTGGTGCCGCCTCTCACGGCCCTGTTCGGCTACCTGCTGATGGGCGAGACCCTGGTCCCACGCCAGTTCCTTGGCATGGGGCTGGTCATGGGAGGCATCGTCATGGTGGTGCTTGACCGGAACCCCGCGGGCGGAGGGCCCGTACGCTCGCCCGCCGGCGTGCTCATGGCGATAGGGGGCGCCGTCTGCCAGGCGGCGGGGCTCATCACCGGCAAGTACGGCATGGGAAGCTACCATCCCTTCGCCTCGAACCAGATACGTATCGTCTTCGGCATCGCCGGCTTCTGCCTGGTCATGACGGTGTTGAAACGCTGGGGCAGGGTCTTTGCCGCGCTGAAGAACCGCGAAGCCATGGCCCGCATCACCCTGGGCGCCTTCTTCGGGCCATTTCTGGGGGTGGGCTTCGCCCTCATCTCGCTTCAGCTCACCGCCGCCGGCGCCGCCTCCACCATCATGGCGATGGTGCCCGTGCTCATCATTCCTCCGTCCATGATCATCTTCAAGGAGCGGCCCCGTCCCCGGGAGATACTGGGAGCGGTTGTCGCGGTGAGCGGCGTGGCGGTGATGTTTCTGTGAAGGAGGGGCAACGGAATTATTCCGACAGCACGACCCCGGCAAGTAAATGCACATCAACGAAACCTATTCCCCTTCCCATCAAAGAATGGTGTTCAACAAACGAAAATATTCTGCAGGGTCGGCAACCTGCCCCTGCGGCAAATCCCTGAGCAGGGAGAGGATTTCTTTTAAAAACAAAAAATTGTCTTCTTTAACAACTGCGCCTTTTCCCGAAAATCAGCCGGTCCCGCGATTCAACAGATCACGCAAAACCGGAACGGGCCGACGCACAACGGGAACAGGAACCTATCGATTCTTTGTCGCGAATACGGAGATTGAATTCTGCGCGCTCTCAAGCTCTGGTTTATTCTGACATAGTTCGGTGAAAGGTCTCAAACGGTGCAATAAGACATGACGGTGTTATATATTTCTATCACTGTCCCAAAGGCGCCACAATTCGCGTGCACCATGTATAAATCCTACAATATAAACAACATCTGTAGTTACCTGATATATCAAACGGTAGTTTCATACGAATAATTCCCACAAGTCGTCATTACCGAATTCCGGCACCACCCAGCCCCTCTCCCCTAACGTTATCAAAGAAGCGGCGGCATCGCGGATTTCCTCAACAAAGGACCTCGCATAATATGGCGAGTCCCGTGAAATAAAATCAGTAACTTCTTCCAGATCGCTCCATGCCGATTCGGTCCAGATTACTTCCCGAGCCACCGCGATATCCTTTTCTCGACTTCCTTCTGACTTATGACCCTGCCTTCTCTGACGTCCATATTGTCTTTTTCAATTTTTTCTCGTACATATATATGGTACTGAATATCCTCAAACGACACATCATCCGGAAGGCGATCAAGCAGTTTTTTTTAACTTCTGCTTTCGCGGTGTTCATTCATAGACTCCCTGCTTCTTATTACATAAATTAATACCATATGAAGGTGCTGCATGTCAAGAGTATCACATCCGCTCAGACAATTCATCCATAGGTTTTGCTTATCGCCCGTTTCCCCCATCTTCCCCTGGTAACCCCGCGGGAAAAGATTGTGGCATTCATCGAGATGAAAGCGTCCGTCATAGAGGAGTACACCGGCATTCCGGGCGCCGATCATGCGCCCCTGAGGACCTTTCTGTCCTCTGGGCATGGGACATCGATGAATCCCTTGAGATATACAGTCGGAACCATACACCGTGGTGTTGATGGCGCCTGCCGCGTGGTTGGCATAGACATGGCACCAGCGATCCACCGGGGCATGGAAATCCGGATCGAGAATATCTTTTCGGGCCAGGTTCCCGCCCGGTGAAAGCGGATTCTCATTCAGGTGATCGCCATGCTGCATTCCCCGGGGATTCAGTAAATCTTCAACTCTTTTATAATTCCCGCCATGGAGTTGAAATCCGAATCGTTATGCAGAAGCATAAGACCGTGTTCAATGGCGGTCTGGGCGATGAGAAAATCTATTGTGCTTCGAACAGTGAGCCCCCTCTTTCGGCAACGGAAATACAGTCGCGCGGCCCCTTCATAGGATTCACGGCCGCGAAGCAGTTCGTAAAACCGCTGCGTTGAAAGATATTTACGCAGGAGTGCAAATTCGCTTTCACCGGCGGCGCCCTGAAGCAGTTCCTGGTATATATAGTTATTAATACCGAACGGGATTTTTCCCTCGAGTATATTATTAAACCGCCCGGCCGCGTCGCTGTCGGCACCCCTGAAGTAATCGATGAGTACCGAGGTGTCCACCAGTATCATTTTACGCCCCGTCGCATGGACTTATGATCGTATCCTTCCCGGAATTTTATTTTTCCCCGCAGTTCCCCCAGGTCCTTTCTTTTGCGGTTTTCGACGAACTCGCGCAGAGTAAGTGCGATAAGCTCCTTTTTGGTTTTCACGTCGGTGTATTTAAACGCTTCGTTGACCAGGTTTTCATCGAGATCAATATTTGTTCTCATGGCATACACCTCTCCATACACAAAGTAGTACACCTCATAGTGCATGTCAAGTAAAAGCACATCTGACCGATAAAACACCTGCCCCTTCTGCCTGCGGGATGAGGCCGAATTCGGAACCATACACCATGGTGTTGATGGCGCCTGCCGCGTGGTTGGCATAGACATGGCACCAGCGATCCACCAGGGCATGGAAATCCGGGTTTAAAATGTCTTTTCGGGTAAGGTTCCCGTTGTGGGCATAGCCGTAGGCACGTTCGTATTCTCCAGGCGGCGGGTTGTTGAAGCCCAAGCCGTTCCGTTCGGTCTTCTCAATGACGAAAAAGGCAATCTGGCCCCTTGCAGGGCAACCACTATATGGGTAGCCGGTGCAACGGAGCATCACCGGACAGCCGGAGGAATGAAGAGATACGCACAGGAGACCGACCTGAAGATCAGCAAACTCTTTATCTGTTATTTTCGCCTGTTTTAAAAAATACTTCGATACGTCCCCATCGGCACATCGCCGGGATGCATTGCCACATACGTCTGTCTGCCGTCGGGATGGCGGAGCACAACATGCGAGCCTGATTGCCGTTTGACGATAGAACCGGCCCGCTGCAGCCTGTTGAGAATTTCACGCGCTGTGTATGGCATCGACTATCTCTATTCGGTAGAAGTACGATTCCGATTCAATGGCCACGGGTTCGTTATTTTCCCGCTTCTCCTCTATCCAGAGCTTAATCAAATCGATTGCCGCTGCTTTAGCCCCTTCTATACCCTTACGCCCCCGCCGGCTCCATCTCGCGCTGCAGTTTGACGAGTTCGCGGTTGATGTACTCCCACACCTTCTGCGAGAGCTCTTCCACCGAAAGGTTCGCGAAGCTTTTATAGGGGATCTCTTCGAGCACGCGGATGGTGATGGGGTGTTTTCCGTGGAAGTTTATGCTGTATTTGGGCAGCGCATGGCGCGTCCCCTCGACGATGACGGGCATAATAGCGACCTTCATCTTTTTCGCCAGAATAAACGCCCCCTGCTTGAAGGCCTTCAGGCGCCCGTCGGGGGAGCGGGTCCCCTCCGGAAAGATAAAGATGGAACTCCCTTCAGCCAGGCGGTCTTCGGAGTCGGCCATCATCCGCGCGATGCTCTGCTTGTCGCCCCGCACCAGCTTTATATAGCGGTTAAGCACCATGTTCCACCCGATCAGGGGCACCTTGAATATCTCTATCTTCGACACCCACTTGAAATGCACATAGAGGCGGAAGAGCGCCAGTATGTCCAGCTGGGACTGGTGGTTCGAGACGAACACATAGGTGGCGCCGCGGCGTATCTTTTTTCTGCCCTCTATGGTGATGGGCCAGGCCGGCACGATGTAGGTATAGAAGGAGGCCCAGAAACAGGTGAAAAGGTGCAACATTCTCAGCCGCCGGTCGAAGGGCCGGGTCAGGGCCCATAGAACCAGGGCGATGATGAAAAATCCGATGGAGGTGATGCTGATAACAAGCAACAATAGTATCGAGACAAAGCGGTCCATAACGTTCTATCCATTGTATAATTATAGGCGGCAATAGTCCGTGATGCGCACGATTTAATCAAATACTAATTTTCGTCGGTTCTCGTTTTTTCACCGGCCGACGCCGGGTGCGGCGCCACACGCACTCCCGAAGGGCGGAGGGGTTATGTTTTCTGTATAATGTAGAGGATCGACATGAAACGGCCGGGTGCGCGCCGGTAGTCCCCGATCTCGTGTTTTTCACCGGAGAAGATGCCGGTATCCCCGTGCCCGCCCCGACCGGCCAACTCGTAGTCCCTTATGGACCGCTCCAGGCATTCGTAATAATCGTCCCACCAGACCTTTTCGTTCAGCACGAACGAGAAAAGCAGGTGAAAGCCATGTTTCTTGAACAGGGCGAGTTTTTCTTCTTTTCGCTCTACCTCGTCGTGTATAACGGCGTACCCGTCCTTTCTGACATACCGCGCGATCTCGGCGATTCCTTTATCGAAGCCGATGATGTTCAAAAGTCCCTCGGCCAGCACGATATCGTAGGGGCCGCGGGGGATGTCCGGTGACGGCACCGCGGCCTCGAGCGCGATGATCTTCCCCTCGAGCCCGTGGTCGCTGATCTTTTCCCTCAGCCAGGCGACGGCTTCTCCGTCGCTGTCCACCGCCGTGACCGTGCCGCCGCCCAGCAGTGCCAGTTCGATCGATGAGACCCCGGTGCCGCAGCCCAGGTCCAGCAGGGAAGGACTGCGCATCGAGGGGATCATCCTGAAGGCCTTACGGGTATGGGCCGCGAGCTTCCCGCGGCAGCGGTCCTTGATCTCGAAATATTCCCTTCTGGTGTGTTCCACGGATTACTCTGTCGGTGTTATTGCTTTTCGCAGCATGATCATGTCCTTAAGCCGCACGCCGTTCTCGAAGATCGGTGAAGGATAATTATCGATGAAAAAATTCTTTTTCACGGTGAAGATTTCAAACCCTGCCTTACGGTACAATGCGATCTGCCGGGTACCGGCATCGCCGGTACAGATCAGCAGCACCGTGTGTCCCCGCTCCCGCGCCCTGGCTTCGGCGTCTTTCAGCAACAACATGCCGATTCCCTTTCCCCGGCAGTCTTCAGCCACGGCGATGTTCTTGATCTCGGCCTCATTCCTATTAAGGAACTGGAGCGCATAAAGGGCGACCGGCCGTTTTTCCCGTTCCAGCACGTATATCTCGCAGCGGTGGATATACCGGTCGATCGCCTCCACCGTCTCATCGGCCAGGAGCAGCAGGTCATAGGGAATACCCTCAACTTTGCCCAGAC
>CAZUXY010000033.1:0-55459 GCA_964624235.1 uncultured Leptospirales bacterium
TATTCCGCGGGGTGATACCCATGCTTATCGCCCTGATCATTGAAACGCTCATTCTTATCCCCTTCCCCCAGGTCGTACTCTTTTTGCCGTCGCTGCTTAAATAGAACCGTGTCCCGTCAAGGATTCTGCCGGGTGCGGCAGTTTGGGAACGGGGTACCCCGGAGATAGACCCCGACCCGCTGCGCTTCGAACGAAAGAATCTGGCATTTGCGGCACGTATCGCACCTCCATGTGTGCAAAAAATCGTATAATCGTCATACCGAAGGACATGGCAGGAATATAGTCGAATACAGAATGGCGACCGGCTGAAAGGAGTAAATTCACACGGAAAGGAAATCAATACTTCATATAATGAAACGGTTCGATGGCGTTAAGTGCATCCGGGTCCAGGGTTTTGAAACCCTTAACCGAAAGAATTTTCTGTGTCTTTGTAATATCGTCGACCTCCACCACGAAGACGGCGTTCTTATGTGTTTCCAGTACAAAACCATAGGCATTTTCCACATTGATCCCTTCTTCGGCCAGAAGCTGCACCAGCCGGTCCAGGCCTCCAGGCCGGTCATCGATAAGAACGGCGATGACCTCTTTAAGCTCTACTGTAAGTCCCTCTTTTGAAAGCACCTTGTGCGCCCTTTTGGGTTCATCCACAATAAGATTGAAAAAACCATGTGCTCCGAAAGAAGAGATGGTGATAGCCCGCATGTTGATTTTTTCCTTTGCGAGCACGGAAGTCACCCGCGCCAGCCTTCCCGGCTTGTTTTCAGCAGGTATTGTCAGCTGATATGCCACCATATGTTTCACCTCGGTACATGGTACTGTTGTTAATTTTTACTAACACCAGGGAGTCGATTCTCACAATAGGTATATTTTTAAAAGAGTCAATTCTTTTTCACCACGGCGGGCGGTATCATATCCAAACAGAAATTTTTGTTGCATTCCGGTTTATTCTGTGTGATAGTACTATGAAATCAGAAATAAAAACCATCGCACCAAGTATCTTTTACAGTTCAAATCGAATGAAAAATTTTTTATCAGGAGGATTTTATGGCTGAAGCCGGGTTTGATTTTCAGAAATTAATTAACGACTCGAAAGCGGTACTGACCACTCCCAAGGAGTATTTTGCCGCAATGCCGAAAGAGGGCGGTTACGTGGAACCTCTCGTCAAGGCCGTTATATACGGTCTGCTTGCAGGTATCATCACGTTCATCTGGAGTACATTGAAACTCACCGCGGCGGCAGGCGCTCTGGGCGGAATGCTGGGAGGCGGAGTCGGCGTCATGGCGATTATCGGTTCGCTTATCGGCGCAATCATCGGTCTTTTCATCGGCGGGGTGATAATGCTGCTGGTTTCCGCAATCTGCGGCGGAAATACCAGCTACGAAGCCAATGTAAGGGTGACCGCGTCTCTTATGGTGCTCTCGCCCATCAACGCACTGCTTTCCTTTACCGGAGGAATCAACATTTACCTGGGGGCGATCATTTCCCTCGGGGTTTCACTGTACGGCATTTATCTGCTCTACAATGCATTGATCAGCGGATTGAATGCGAAGGAGGGGGCAGCCAAGGTGGTGTCCATCATCCTTGCCATAATCCCGGTTATTCTGCTGATCAGCACACTTACCTGCTATCGGGCGGCCAGCAAAGTGACCGACAAATACATGAAAAATTCGAAAGAAGCCGAAGAGGCCATGAAGCAGATGCAGAAAGTGCTGGAAGAAATGAAGAAGAAGCAGAAGTAGCATATTCCGTTAAAAACGTTCTCCCCCATGTACAACGGGGGAGAACATTTGGTTTACGCAAAAACGCTTCACTCCACCGCCCTGCCGTCCAGTCTCCTGAGAGGTTACTATATGGCTTTCCGGGAACGCGGATTCATAGAAACGTTTTAAAATAATAACAATCAGCCAAAAATTTTCAGACAGTTATTCACGAAGAATTATGCGTGCTTTGATTTTTTTTACGTAGGTCAATCAACCTGTGGCCGGCGCAAGGCCGATCGTATTCACAATACCCGCATAATTCTTATAGGCTCCGGTCACCTGGACCTAAATTTTATTTGCTTTTTACCGGAAATAACACATAAACTTTCATGTAATTGTATATTACACAACCGTACGGTAAAAGGCACACGAAGGAGCACGATATGAAAAAAAGCGTCGCATGTATAATTGCCATACTTTTCGGAATTATTATCCTCTTTATAATCCCGGCAGAAGGGACCGGCCTTTTTGTAAAAGATGTTGATCATGACGGTTTTCCCGATGATCTGGAAACCGCAACCAATTATAATCCCGCTGTCAACGAGGCGTTGAAAAAAAGTACCGCTGAGGGCAAATGCGGCGTTATCAAAACCGATCTTCTGAAATTGACCAGGCCCCACAACGTGCTGATTATACTGGATATTTCCGGAAGTATGAAAGCCCCGCTCGGCAACTCAACACGCATAGAGGTTGCGAAGAAGGTGCTGGGACGCTACATCGATGCATTGCCCTCCACCATGAAATCGGCGCTGCTGATTTACGGCAAATCAAATTGCGGGGAGGACAGCATCGAACTGCTGGCACCTATGGGCAGACACCGCCCCTCCGGATTTAAAGAAATCGTCAACTCACTACAGCCCCGCGGACAAACGCCCATCGCGTTGTCATTAAAAAAAACCAGCGGTATATTCAAGGGTATCGAGAATGAGAACAACCATCTCATTCTGATAAGCGACGGCATGGAAAGCTGCGGAGGAAATCCGGTTCAGGAAATTCTCGACCTTAAGGAAAGTGAAATTGATCCACAGGTCACCGTAATAGGACTGGGTGTAAACCCGGCGACGCGGAACCACCTGGCAAGGATTGCATCATCATCTGACGGCAGTTATGCCGATGTCAACAGTGAGGAAGATTTCATCAAGGCTTTTGCCTCATTCTTCCAGAAAATGAACCGATTATACAAAGACATAGTATGTATAGTGCGCCAGTATAATGCCTATCTGACCTATGAAACCGACCAGTACAATAAGAGCAAGGGATACCTCATCAAGGCCATGACCAAAACCTTTGATGCCGGCAGGCAGGCCCTCATCAAACAGGTAGAGGAAAAAATCGACAGGAACCATGAAGAACGCATCAGGGCAAAGGACAAATTAAACGAAATGATCGAAGACAAGATGAAGGAGATGGAGGCGGCAACAAACAAATTCATCGGGAAAGAATGATCAATGCTATCCGGCGACGTGACCGAATTCCTGACGGTGCCGTGCCGGTTTTCATTTATTGCGGTCAGGCTGAAAGTGGGACTAGACTTTCACTACCGAATTATGGCTGCCATAAGGAGTAGAAACATATTCATCGGCGTTCCAGTCGTTCTCCCAACGGTTGCCGTCCAGCAGGTATCTGAACTGGTAGTCCTTTCCTTTTTCCAGATCCAGCGAAACGGTGAATATACCGTCCTTTCTCCTTTTCATAACGGTCGTGTAATGGCTCCAGCTGTTGAAGTCGCCGACCAGGCAGGCTTTTTCGCAGGAATGAGACAATTCCGCCGGCAGTTCAAAGACCACCTTGCATAGAGTCTTGGTCCTGCGATACTGTTTTTTTATACTCACAGGCATCCCTCCGGGGAAGAGGATATCCAAGCAAAACCCATTTACCCTACTGCGGCCATCATTGTAGAACTACACCGTAAATATTTCTATAACTATTTATACCTGCAACAAATTTCCATAAAAAACAGCACCATTATCAACTTGCCAGATCTGTACAGTCTGATTGCAGTGATGAAGCATAATCATTCAACTCATTAAGGTTCATATGCAGATCAGCTTTCCGTAAAAACGAATACGGTGTCCAATAATGAAGGCTTACCACATGGATGCAGGAGGGGTGGCATTACTGAAGCCACTTGACTGTATGGACTCAGTATTTCCGATAAACGCCCGCAAGAATGCCCAGAACATGAACATTCTGCACCACCAGTGGTTTGTATGCGGGATTGGCGGGAACCAGGTGTATTTTACCCGAGGTTTTTTTGAAAATCTTCAGCGTCGCTTCATCCTCCAGAAGTGCAGCCACGATATCTCCATTCTGCGCCGTGTTCTGTTTCTTTATTATCGCCAGGTCACCGTTATATATGCCACGTTCAATCATGGAATCACCCCGCACCCTGAGGGCAAAATATTCCCCCTTCCCCACCGATAAGGCGGGAAAACTTAAATACTCCTCAATATTTTCCTCTGCCAGCACAGGGCTGCCGGCGGCGATTCTTCCCACCAGCGGAATTATAACCGTTTCAGCGGGTTGCTGTTCCGGGCGGTTTACCAGTTCTATGGCTCTGGATTTATTCTGTGTGCATTTGATAAAACCCTTTTTCTCAACGGCTTTCAGGTGATCATAGGCGCCTTTTACCGTGATACCGAATTGTTCACCGATTTCCCTGACCGTGGGCGGAAACCCGTTCTCACGAATAAAATCCTCGATCGCTTTGAGTATCTGGGACTGTTTTTCGGTGAGGTGCTTTTTCATTCAGGGGTACCTTCACATTATAATATTGCAAATAATACTAAACATTAAATTACTATACTTACGTATATATGTCAAGTAATTTTTTCCATGAACACGGCGACAGCGGATTCTGAGATTTCGCGCATCGTAATGTCAGGAGTGGAAGAAGTATCACTGAACAACCGGCGAATTCCGCGGATGATACATATCAGTAAAAACCGGTGCCATTATCTATCTGAGCAGGAGAGCATGCCTCCTTTACCCCGTTACAGGAGCCTCCAAAATGTCTGCCCGCAGTGAGGTGACGACGTTACCCTGTAACAGTCTACAAATCTATACCCATCACGGTCCGGATTATAAATCCCAGGGTAAAGGTAAATGCGGCAACCCCCATACTGATCAGAGTCATTTCCAGGAAACGTTTCCTGAAGGGGATATCTCTGGCCACGGAAAGGTATAAATTAAAAATGAAAATAATCACGACCGCATTGCCCAGGGTGAGACCAAGGCAGACATAATAATTCGCAAACACAAGATATGGAACGATTAAAATCATTACAGTAAACACATACGCGATCCCCGTGTACAGTGAGGCTTTGATTGCGTTCCGAGATCCACCCTCCGCCCTGGTGGAAAGGTATTCAGAGGCCGCCATCGACAACGAGGCGGCTATGCCGGTTATGAATCCCGCAAACGCGATTCTTCTGGTGTCGGCAAGCGCGAAGGTGAATCCCGCGAGTGCGCCGGTCAGTTCCACCAGGGCATCGTTGAGTCCCAGCACCATCGACCCGATATACCGCAGTCTCTCCTCATCGATCATATCCAGGAGCTTTTTCTCGTGCTTTTCCTCATCACGTTCGATGCTTTTCAACACAGGGACGGTTTTTGCGATTTCGGCGTAAGTGGACTGGGCGTTGCGTTCACCCCGCTCCATGAATTTTACCCCGAACGTGAGGCCCAGTATCCTGGTTATCCAGAAATATTTTACTATCCTGCCCCTGGAAGGAGGAACGTCCTCACCGGTATATTGCTTAAGCATCTCATAATGGCGTAATTCATCCGCCGCGATTCTTTCAATCACCTTTCGGTTCTTGTCGTCACCAATAATCCTGCCCAGCTTCAGGTAGAAATGATGTTCAGTGATTTCTGAACGCTGCGCCTTTATCAGGGTTTTGCGTACCTCACCGGTGATTCCGGTCTTCTTCTGTTTCATCGCCGGCCTCAATGCATGAATGAATATTCTGAATATACCGTACAAACGAAATTTACGATTGTTTCCCTGGATTCAAAACAAGTCATACCTTACCACATAATCCCGTACTCAATGAGAAAAAGGATACTATTCAACACTTCAGGGCTCGAATTCCGTTGCCGGCAGTTCGG
The DNA here is from genome assembly GCA_964624235.1 of uncultured Leptospirales bacterium. Classification (GTDB taxonomy): domain Bacteria; phylum Spirochaetota; class UBA4802; order UBA4802; family UBA5368; genus CAZUXY01. The sequence goes on from CAZUXY010000033.1 coordinate 5,872, forward strand.
GGCGGTTTGCCGGCATGTACGGGACGTGTTCCTCAATCACCCTCATGGATTTCCATTTCCCCCCGAGAAACCTCAGCAGGAATGAAATACCCAGTATGATCACATAGGCCGACGCGATGGTCCATGCGAACACGAGTCCGCCGTTGAACACCACAAGCACCATATAAGAAGGAACGACCAGGACCAGCCCGGAAACACCGGCCAGCATATACATGACAAACCTTGTGTCCCCCGCCCCCTTGAGTGCCGAGGCGAAAATAATGTTGAGCGTATCAAAAATAGAATACAAGGCGACAAAACGCAGCGCAACGACCGTCAGGTCCCTGATCCTTGCGAATGAATGGGGATCAGAGCCTTTGGCAAAAGGTAAAATAAAAATATCAGGTACTGCAACATACAGTATCGCTATGGACACCATGTATATGAAGGTAAGATGAAATCCCGAATATACGCTCTTTTCAGCAACCGCGGACTTTTCGGCACCGAGGTATTGTCCCACCAGTACCGATACCGCGATCCCGATACCTATCATGGGCATGAATGCCAGAGTATTAATATTGAAGGCGATATTGGTGACCGCCAGATTCTCGGTCCCGAGTTTGCCCACGAGCAGAAGAAAGACAGAAAAACCGGCGATATCGATGAAAAACTGAATCCCGCTGGGCAATCCAAAACTCAACAGCCTGGAAAAGAGCGGGCTGTCGGGCTTCCACCCCCTGAATATATGGTATTTCCTGTTCAACTCCGAATAACGCATCATCACTACATAGGCCAGACAGTACACGTATCCCGCAATCACCGTAGCGAAAGCAGCGCCCTTTATTCCCATCTCGGGGAAAGGACCATGACCGAAAATCATGAAATAATCCAGTATCAGGTTCACCGCCGTTGAGAGCACGTTCACCCACATCACCGGCCATGGCTTTCCAAGACCGGTGAAAAAGCCGGAAAACGCGGAACCCGCAATAGCGGGGAAGGCCCCCGTGCAGAGCACCTGAAAATAAACAATCTCGTTCTCACGGACGCCGGCATCGTGTCCGACGAAATTGAAAAAGGGTTCCGCAAGAGGTATTAAGGCCAGATGCACCACCCCTCCTATCATGGCGATATACACTCCCTGCCACAGTGCCGAGCCGATTCTGTGATGCATTCCCGCACCGTAATACTGGGCGACGAAAATGCTTACATAACTCGCGGTTCCGATAAAAATACTCAGGAGGGTAAAATTGATCATGCCCGAGGGCATAACGGCGGCTATCGCTTCAGGCGAGTACCATGCAAGAAACATCCGGTCCACGAAATGCTGTACCGACCACGATCCGGTACTAAGTATCAGAGGGAACGCCATGGAAAGCAGTTCCCTGTATCCCCCTTCCCCCTTCCAACGGGCCATGAACCTGTTCTTGAACACCTAAGTTACCCGCATTTCACCGTATGATTTCCCGCCGCAGAACTTACAGGACCTGATCGTAAATAAATTCTAATTGTTCAAATAAATATGAATATCAACAACGAATTTTCGTGAATTCGGCGCATTATGATATATTTAGATAATGCGAGGTTATCATATGTGAAATCATGGTAACACAATTCAAGACATTTTTTCCGATAATCCATCACATATGAAGAAAAAAGATATACTGAGTTTTTCATCCCCCTGCGGAATTTACTGCGTCGCCTGCGTAAATTTTACCGAAAAACTCACCTGTAAAGGATGTCGGAATGATCCGCGCCATGAACAATGTGAAATCTATGAATGCTGTGTGAAGCAGGGTGGAAAACTCTTTTGTTTCGAGTGCGGTGAATTCCCCTGTGAAAGAATCAAAGAATTCGTGGATTACCATCCCGGAAAAAAGTTCGCACATTATCGGCACATCGCGATTAAAAACCTCTACGCAATTAAAGACCAGGGTTTGGAGATATGGGCGGATTCGATGGAAAACTTCATCAGACAGGGCTCTTACATTGTTACATGCAATAACGACGGTGACGACGTCATCATCAAGCCCTGCGCCTGCATAAGCTGGGACTAGCACCGACCGATATTTTTCATTGACATCGGGGAAAAGATTTACCATAGTGCGTGCAGACATATCACTATAAAAAACTATCATCGGGACATGAAACAGATCATCGATGCCATTGAAGGGAATAAAGGTGTCCGAATCGACCTTTACACCCTCAATCGTACGAGTGAAGACCGAGTAAAAAAGGTTCTGGCCCTGTTCTTGAAGAAGCACGACTGCACCGAACTGCTTAAGCCCGTTTACACCTGCCTGAAAGAATTAATTATAAACGCCCTCAGGGCGAACTATAAAAGCCTGTACTTTGAAAACTTCAATTCAGGAAGTACCGAACGTCTTCTGGATAAGGAAAAAGCACAGCAGCTTTTCCAGCTCGAAATGACGCGTGATGAAGCAAGGAACATTGCGCGAATCGCGCGGGCCAATAATATCAAAATTGAAATCCGTATAGGTATGACCGGGCACATGCTTAAGCTCGAGGTTACCAATCCCATATCTATAGACGCCATGGAGCTTAATGCCGTCAGAAAAAAAATAACGGATGCCGGCAAGAGTGCCGATATTACCCGTTTTTTTCAGGATAACCCCGCGGATCCCGGCAGGGATGCCGACGGCCTGGGACTGGTTATGATATCCATAATTCTGCGAAACCTGGGCATAGACCCGTCACCACTCAACATCAGTTCCCAGGGCGGAGTCACTTCAGCGGAAATGGTCATACCCATTACCCCTGCGGTGCTGAAACGCTATCATAAAATCGTGAACGAACCCCTTTCCCGCTGATGAACAAGCTGAGCCTGGCCTACTCACCATGCCCCAACGATACCTTCATCTTCCATGCCATGGTTTCCGGTCTGGTAACTACACACGGAATCTCTTTCAACACCCACATAGGCGACGTTGAGGAGCTCAACAGGGCCGCTTTTGAAAACAAATATCAAATCACCAAACTCTCATTCCATACCCTGCTTCTGCTTGAGCCTCGATATCGTTTACTCCAGTCAGGCGCCGCCCTGGGCCACGGCTGCGGACCCCTGCTGGTGGCTAAAAAGCCCCTCAACGATATCGCCGGAGCGGTAATTGCCGTACCCGGTCTTTACACCACCGCATGGCTGCTATTGAAACTCTGGGCTCCTTCAATCAACACACCGGTGGTGACCCGCTTCGACAATATACTGGAAGGAGTGTCCTCGGGAGATTTCGACGCGGGACTGATTATACACGAGGGACGTTTTGTCTATCCCAGGTACAGACTTACGAGAGTAGTGGATCTGGGGGAATGGTGGGAGAGTGAAACCGGTCTGCCCATCCCGCTGGGTTGTATCGCCCTTCGGCAGGAAGAGTGGACGGAAACAGCCGCGGCATTATTGTCGGGCATAATCAGGAGTTCCGTGGAATATGCCTTCGAGCACCCGGAAGCATCGAAGGAATACGTCCGCCGACATGCCAGTGAGATGGCTGACGAGGTAATATCACAGCACATCCAGCTGTACGTGAACAGATATACGCTGGATATGGGCGATACAGGCGTGAAAGCGGTGGCCCTATTGAAGGAGAAAGCACGATGGGCAGGGATTATCCCCTAGGACTGGTAATGGCGACGGAACATGAAGCCCGGCCGTTTATACACCTTGAGGGACTGAGACGGATAGAAGTAAAGCCTTTTGCCGTTTACGAGGGCAAAAGGTTCCGCCTCATCATCGCCGGCATAGGGAAGGCCAACGCGGCGATGGGTACCGGGTATCTCACATGGAAATACGGCCATGACGATCTTTATAATATCGGTGCTGCGGGCTCCACGGGGAACTGGGTTTCTGTAGGAGATATTTTTCATATCGATAAGATCCTGGAAATGGACAGGCCCGGTGTGCTGAGCAAAAAAATGCGCTTCCTGACGCCCGATCTCCTCGAAGGGCATGCTGCCGCGTCGCTCTGCACCCAGGACCACCCCGTCATCGATCCCGCCGAGCGTGAACGCATACGCCCTTATGCGTTTCTGGTCGACATGGAGGGCGCCTCTTTCATTCAGGCATGCAGGCTGTTCGGGTCCCGGGGGTACCTTTTTAAAATTGTCACCGACACACCGGAGCACCGCACCGACAGGGACATCATCACCAACATTGAACACACCCGTCATTCCCTTTACGAATACATGTGCCTGAATGTATTGAAAGAGGATCCGGCAGTCATTCCACCACAATAAATTCTACCCGCCGGTTCCTGGCCCGGCCGGTTTCGGTGGCGTTTTCATCGATGGGTTTTGAAGAACCGTAACCCGCCACATACAGCCGGGTTTCTTTAATGCCTTTTCGAACCAGATACTCCCTCACGGCCCGTGCCCTCAGCACCGAAAGTATCTGGTTGGTGTACGCATCACCGATATCGTCGGTATGGCCGTCGATACGCACCTTGTCCCTGCTCTTTAAAAGGATTCCTGCGATATCGTCCAGTTCCCTGTACGAGGCGGGTTTCAGCGTTGCGCTGTTGAAATCGAAAAGTATCCTGTCTGAAATAAGAAGCACTTCCTCTATATGAATTGAGTTGAGTATTTTTCTGATTTTAGTCCCATCCCTTTGTTTCATTTTTCCCGGATTTCCCGGCGGCGTATTTTCCGTGACGGTGGTCTTATTCTGGTATGAGAGCAGTATCTTCTGGTCGGGGTGGGATGGGTTGTTGATTTCAGAAATGCCCGAAAGCGCATAGACCACCGTGGCTTTCTCGCTGGTTGTCTTCGAACGTGGCGTTTCCCAGAAAAATTTTCTGCCCAGGGTCCGCCGACGGTATACCTGGTGCACCTCGAAACCCAGTTCGGTACCCCTTACCGACGCGGTCGCAGTCGGCGTGTGGATGATCAGTTCCTGCCGCTGAAACAGTTTGTGGAACATGCCGTAGAGCGCACCTTCCGAAATACGAAGCTCAAGTTTCCTGATGGTATGGGCATCAAAGGTGAATGCGGAGTTTTCCGAGAGGCGAACAGCGCTTCCGTTGTTAAAGGTGATATCGGTCCAGGATTTTTTACCTGTCCTTATTTCACCGCCTTTGCCGAATACAAGCCCCACCCGGGCCTGCGCCCAGTCGGCATTCCGCCCGCTGCGATACTCCACTTTTCCGAAGGAGAACGTAACCCTGGGATTTTTCAATACCAGCATCGGGGCCTGTATAATCACCTTGTTGCGCAGGGTGAAATACACCGTCACCGCAAGAACCAGCACTGCGACGGCGGAAGCGGGTATCAGTATTCTTTTCATTTGATCGGATCCGTCCTAAAATATCCGGTGCGATAAAAATAATACGCTGTCCCGCTACGGCGGTCAGGAGAAACGTTTACAGTTTTCGCGCAAGAATCAGGCTCCATGACCTGTCGGACAGCTTTTTAACCGTAGGCTTGATGAACCCCGCGGCGTTTATCCATTCCAGGTATTCTTTTCTGGTATATACATTTCCGCCCGGGCTCTGTGTTATCATATGCAGGGCCAGTATCTCCGCACCCCGGTTTTCACCTTTAATGTTGTCGAATATGGCAATGACGCCCCCCGGGTTCAGATGCCGGTAACTCATGGAGATGATCCTCCGGTTGTCATCCGGTGACTGACCGTGACAGATGTTCCCCAGGAAGGCGATATCGTACCTGCCGGCGGGAAGTTTCTTCGTGGCGTCACCCGTTACGATCCTGATGTTCTTTATACCGGAAAGCTCCTTCTTCATTACTTTCATCGAAACAGGGAGGTCATATATTATCGTGTGAAGTCCCCGGGAGGCGAACACCCTGGCGATCGTTCCCGGCGCGCCTCCTATATCGGCCACCGTTTTCGCCGGGGGACACGCATCGAGACAGTAACGGACCACTTCGGGCGCTATTTTTTTCTTCCACGGCGAATCCATTCCCCGGATGAAGTCCACCATGGAGAAATTTTTGTAACTGTTCCTGCAGGGTTTCCCGGTCTTCAATACATGCCGCAGGGTCCGCCATGGGTCCATCAGATAATACAGAAACTGCCAGAAGTGCCCCTCGTAATCATCAGAGAGCCTGTCCACCATTCTTCTCGCGCCGTCTTTTGAAACCGCGTATTTTTCCCCCTTTTTCACCAGGTACCCTAATTCCACCAGGGCGTCAAAGAGCGCCTGTACAGCCCGTTCGTTGTATTTATGCCTGCCCGCATAGGTATAGGCGGCGGACGGATTCCCCGCGAGGTCGCTGAACACACCCATGCGGTGTGCCTGGGCCACGAATATGAATTCTTCAAGAACCGGCTGAATGTCTCTCACGTTCATTACGCTATCCGTTTGTCGTAATCGAAATCAATAAATGAAGCGGTAATTTCCCGCCGTCGCCGTGATCCTCAACGCTTTACCGCGTACAAAACAATACTCTTGGGGAAAAAACGATCCATGATTCTTTCCACGCGTTTCATAAACCCGGAATTCATCCCAAGGGTCAGAAAGGTGCGGTAGGCCCGTGTTATGGGCTGGTCGTTCAGGTGCAGTCCTACGACACACCGGATCATCCAGTATACGGTATGAAGCGCATGGCGGAAATCGACACTGTATACCTGGAGTCCGTTACGCTGCATCATGTTCGAGAGTTTTCGCGGCACGTATTTGCGTATATGCCCGCCCGGCGAGGTGAAATATTCATAGGTAAGGACATCAAAAAACATCTCGCTGATAAAGGTCGGGACGGTGATGGCGATGCGCCCGTCCTTCTTTAAAACCCGGGAGAGTTCCCTGCAGGCGGAATCGTCATCGGGCACGTGTTCCATTACCTCGGAACAGATTATCTTGTCGAAGGTTTCGTCGCGGTACGGAAGTTTCAGGGCGTCACCTATCTGCACCAGGTAACGTCCGTCGGCATGGGCCTGGTTGTTTTTTTTCATATGGGCCATGGTGTATCGCGCCTTCCGCACGGATTCCATATCCATATCCATGCTCATGACCCTGGCGCCGCGGGCGATGCATTCGAAGGAATGCCTCCCTTCACCGCATCCCGCATCCAGCATCACGTCACCCGCCCCCACTCCCAGCAGGTCGAAATCAACGGTGAGCACTCACGACCTCCTCGTAGACCCTGACCATCTCGCCGGCCGCTTTGGACCAGGTGAATTTTTCCAGCACTCTCTTGCGTGCCGCCTTGCCGATCCTCTTTCTGATATCGGGGTTATCCGCGAGAAAGTCAATACCCGCCGCAAGCGCCTCCGGGTCTCTGGGAGGAACCAGGTACCCCGTTTTCAGGTGTTCACCGACCACCTCGGGCAGGGCGCCGCCTGTGGCCGCGATGACCGGGATCTCGCACGCCATGGCCTCGGCCGCGGGGAAACCGAATCCCTCATAGAGCGAAGGGCACAGTGCCATCTCGGTCTGGGAATACAGTTTGACCAGCTTTTCGAGGGTTATTTTCCCCGTGAAGGTGATCCTGTCGCTGAGACCGAATCTGTCGATCCATCGGGGCACGTAACTGCGGTTGGGAGCTCCTCCATCCACTATGGTCAGGTTCATTCTGTTCCTGGTCATGGTCAAAGCTTTCAAGAGATAAATGATCCCCTTCTTTCTGTCTTCCACATTTCCGACGAAGATTATACTGTTCTTTTTTTTCTGCACACCCTTGATGGGATAGAAAATATGTGAATCCATGCCGTTGTACACCACCCTCTGTTTTTCCATGGGAACCCCGAAGGCCTTGTTTATCTCACGGGCCGAGTCGTGGGACACGGTTATGATCCGGTCGAGACGGTTCGACACCACGGACTGCATGATCAGCGGGTAATACAGTATGCGCTTCATTTTAAGCAGAAAGTCCGACGGATACTCAAACCAGGTCATGCGGTCTATGCTGAGAGGATGATGCAGCGTCGACACGAAGGGAATACCGAGCTGCTTGATGAGAAGGAACCCGTATCCCAGGCACTGGTTGTCATGGATAACGTCAAAACGGTGCGTTTTAAGGAGTTCCTTCAGCTTTAAGAAGGCCCGCACCGAAAAAGTTTCGATCTCGGGGAATATGCCGAATTTCGATGCCACGAATTCGTAAAAATTCAGCGGCTGGAGGGTTGCGAAGGGCTTATGAGGCTTGATGAAATTTTTTTTTATATTGAAATAGTTATGATTACTGACGCGGTGTAACTGCACGCCTTCAATCTCGAAAGGATACGGCGGTCCCACAATAGCGTGTACCTCATGTCCCATTTTGACGAGTTCCCTGGCGACATACATCAGGTATATTCCCTGTCCGCCGCAGTAGGGATTGCCCCGGTAACTCATGAGACAGATCTTCATCGGTTTCTCCTGTACGCGTCGATTACGTCGTTATAAACCTTTAGAGTATTTCGAGCGGCGACGGGCCAGGCGAAGTTCTCTTCGGCCCTTTTTCTGCCCTTCTTCCCCATCTCCCTTCTTAAATTCCCGTCCACCAGCAGACGTAAAACGGCATCTTTTAACGCCGCAGGGTTCCTCGGCGGGACCAGTATCCCGGCTCCGTCATTTCCGACCACTTCAGGAAGCGCCCCTACGCTGGTGGCAACCACGGGTGTTTCACAGGCCATGGCTTCAGCGGCCGGCAGCCCGAACCCTTCATGAAGCGAGGAGAGTACCACCACGGTCGCCCTGCTGTAATAATCCACCAGCGTATCGAGGTCGACCTTGCCGGTAAAAGTCACTCTCTGTTCCAGGTTTCTTTCCTTTATCATGCCCCACGCCGTCAGGCGTTTCGGCGGACCTTCGTCCACGATGGTAAGTCTGACATCCCCGGGAAGCAGCGCCAGCGCGTCGAAAAGATAGCGCATGCCCTTTTTGTGGTCTTCCGTATTGCCGACGAACAGCAGCGTCTTTTTTTCCCGCCGGGCCCCGTTGTTCCTGAAGGCCTCCACATCCATGCCGTTATATACCACCGAAACCCTGTCATGTCCAAGGCCGAATGCCCTGCTCAACTGGTCTACCCCTTCCAGTGACGAGGTGATTACCCGGTCCAGCCTGTTTATCACGATACGCTGCATTGCGAGCGGGTAGAAAAGTATCGTTGTGGCCAGTTCCCACAGGTTTCGGTCTATCAGGAAGTCCGCCTCCCGGTCAAGGGTAAGGGGGTGATGCACCGTGGTGATGATCGGCATACCATACCCCTTCATCGGCAGAAGCCCCCAGCCCAGGCACTGTACATCGTGTATGATGTCGTACCTTTTCACCCGCAACAGATTCTTCAGCAGAAAAAAACTCCTTAAGCTGAAGGTTTCCATCTCGGGGAATATATGGAACCGGGTAAGAAAATAATCGACGAAATTCCACCCGGAAAGAATTTTCACCAGCTTATCGTAAGGAAGTCTACGGGTTCTCTCGGCCCAGAGGTTGAGGTTGTCCACCTTGTAAACCCTGGCCCACCCATCAAGGGGTTCGGGATAGGGAGGTCCCACCAGAACATCAATCTCGACTCCGAGCTTCGCCAGTTCCCTGGTGAGATGATAGAGATAAATGCCCTGTCCCCCACTATAAGGGTTTCCCCGATAGCATAAGAACAAGACTTTCATGAGGCAAATTATTGCTTTTTGCTATCGGGCAGCGTCGACCGGGATGTAATTATCGCGACTCCAACCCAAAAAACCATGCCCAGCACCACCAGTGTCACCACCGCCGCCGGTATTGCAATGGCCCAGTAGCTCCTCTGATAAACACCGTACAGGAAGAGAGCTGAAAGCAGCAGCATCAACAAACAAAGGAAAAACGCTTTAACTTTGGCAAAATCTTTTTTTTCGACTATTTCAGGCATAGGAGGTGCCACCTTGATCGTTAATATAGTCCACCCCACCCAGAATCCGGTGGAACATATACCAAGCGCCACCAGAGCAATGGGCACCGAGAGGGAATAATACACAGAGGTGCTGAGGTTTTCCATTACAGGAATACGTCCGTCAGCTGCTTCGAAAAAAGCGTTATAGAAAAAGAGTACAAGCAGTCCTACCGATATCGCGCAGGCGAGATAACCCGCAACATATGAACGTTTCATCGCAGCACCTTTCAGAATTCCAGTATGACCTTTATTACGTTATCTTCGCGGTTCACCGCCAGCTCGAAACCTTTCTGTATTTCCCCGAAGGGCAATACATGGGTTATAAGCGGGGTGACATCAACGGCCTTTTTCAATATCATATCGAGGGCATAAGGGTAATCAACCGACAGGACCGGCCCCACACATGAAATCATCCGCAGTTCTTTGCGGAAGAAAACGTTGAAGTTCAACTTTGGTGATTCCTCAAGACAAATCCCGAAAAATACCACCTGGGCGCCGTGCTTTGCGCAATCAAAGGCGGTATTAATCACCCTGGTGTCCTGACCGTATGCATCGATCACGATATCGGCGTATTCATTGCCGGTAATATTTTTAACACTGGAGACCGTATCAACAGTGGAGGGATTTATACAGCGGTCCGCTCCCATTACTGCTGCCGTTTTAAGCCTGTATTCCAGCGGGTCCACGGCGATAATATTGCGGGCCCCGAAATTTTTTAAAAGCGCGATAAAAAGCAGACCGACCGGGCCGGCCCCGAGCACAATCACGGTTTTTCCGGAGGGATTGTCTATACGGAACATGGCATGCGACACGGCGCCCAGCAGCTGCGTAATCAACAGCACATCGGCATTGCCGTCATCGGGCAGCTTCTGAAGTCTTGAAGGATCGGCGATATGATATTCCTTGAACCCGTCAAGAAACACCGGGTAGTACATCACGCGTTCACCGGGCCTGAACCTGCCGTTAGGAGAATGCTCAACGATTCCCATGCACTCATGTCCCGGATATCCTGAGGGAAACGGATAACTCTGCGGATTGAAGCTGTTGTTGAAATAGGGTAGATCGGAACCGCAGATCGCCGTTTTAAGCAGCCTCACCAGAATCTTATCACTGTCCGGTGAGGGAACATCTTCATCGATGACGACGAATTTCCTGGGAGAAATAATCTTTGCAGACTTCATGCTTTCCCTCACACCCACAATTTGCAACCTTAGTGCCTGCGCTGTAATTGTCAACATATTTTGAAGACAAATAGCATCTTAATGGATATGCAACTTTAAAAATCAAAAAACCGTGTTGATTGTGTGTTTACGATAAGCCGCCGTTGTCGAGTGCAATGATCATTTAGTTGAGCCGTCAATGTTTCAGAAATCATTTCACTTCTTATGAATAAAAAAACCTTGACGCAACCGCTTTCATCACTTATTCTTTTATCCCAACGGGGGGGCATTATTATCCGGCCGAGGTGCATGGATGAGATTAATTACGCAGCTTCAGAATAATCACGGCATAATAAAAGTCGAGGGCTCCCTATCAAACGAGAATTTGCAGGATCTTGAAGATGCGCTGAGTACACTGCTCAACAAAGACCGCAATATACTTCTGGACTTGTTCGATGTGGCTTTTATCTGCAGTTCAGCCCTCAGTCTCCTTCTCAATTACACCAAGAAAGCGCAAAAGAACAACATGAAGCTGATTATATACGGGCTTAATGAGGACATTAAAAAACTTTTTCTCATAACCGAGCTTGATAAGCATCTCGCGATAGTCGCGAACCTCAAAGAGGCCAAGGCCGGGATAGGGCCCCCTCCGGCGTCATAATACGGATTCATCGCCCATCCATATTGCAGGCTGTCAATCGATGAAAATAATCGCAGGTCTGGGAAATCCCGGCAGGAAATATGCCGCAAACCGTCATAACATCGGCGCCCTGATAGCCGGGGAGATATCCCGTCACTTTTCCGTTCTCCTGAAAGACGACGTTTTTTCATCCATAACGGGAAAGGGTAAAATAAACGGAGAATCCGTCCTCATCATTCTACCCCAGACCTATATGAACAACAGCGGTATAGCCATAAAGGCGGCGCTGGATTACTACCGCGAGGATCCCGGCAGCCTGGTGGTGATACACGACGAGATAGAACTACCCTTCGGCGACTACAGGTACAAGTTCGGCGGAGGGCATAAGGGCCATAACGGCATCCGTTCCATTATACAGCACACGGGAACCCCCGACTTCCACCGGATAAGGGTGGGAGTGAGTCGTCCCCGGGATGGGGAAAGGGCGGTTGCCGACCACGTGCTTTCGGATTTCACGCAGGAGGAACTCGACCGCTTTGACACCATGCGTTCCCCCATTATCGAGTTTATCACCAATCTTTTCTTTAAGGGGGAAGGCGTTGAATAAGCGGCTTCGATCTGCATTGCGGAACGAGGTCACGACACGCAGGTTTTCTGAGGGTAAAGGGATTCGTGGAAAATTCACGTAAGATCTTTTTCAAAAAGGGCGCCTACATCTACGTGGAGGGCGATGAGGACAGTGACGAGGTGTTCATCATCGAGAAAGGGGAAACGGAACTCCGTACCAGCAGCGACAAGATCAGGAATTTTCGACCCGTAATCAAACCCGGCGAACTGTTCGGGTTCACCTCGTCGCTCTGCCGGCGCCCGCGCATGGAATCGGCCGTCGCCAGGCGGGACACGGTGATACTGGCGCTCAGGCGCGGACATTTCATTGAAATGCTGCGACAGAGCCCCGGAATCGCGATGAAGATCGTCAGCTTCTTCGCCGAGGAACTTCGTACGTATAACGAGATGCTGGTATCCATGGAGGAAGAAAAACCCGATCTTCTTACCGGCGAAAGAAAGCTGTTCGAACTTGGCCGATATCACCATGAGAAAGGACAACACCAGTACGCCTGTCATGTATTGAATACATACCTTCGCAACCATCCCCAGGGCACGGCCGCGGGCGAGGCAAGAAGGCTGCTCTCAGGCCTACCCGGAACCGGAACCGGTTCCCTGCCCGGTCCGGCGGTTGACGGCATCTATGAAATCTACACCGACCGGCAGATGATCTTCTCGGAACATGAGTCCGCCGGATCGCTCTATATTATTAAAGAGGGAAAGGTGAAGATAACCAAGATCAGCCATGACCAGGAGGTGCTCCTCTCGGTGCTAGGGGAAGGAGAAATATTCGGAGAGCTGGGGATCGTCTCGAACCGTCCGCGCAACGCGACCGCCGTCAGCTGGGGCAAAACCGTTCTGCTCCCCATAAAAAAGGAAACACTCCCATCGGTGCTGAGGAAGTCACCGGGGATCATCGATAAAATTTTCATGGCGATAAGCCAGCGGATATGGTTCACCTACATTCGTCTGGAATCCCGGCTCTACGCGCGGCCCGCCACGCGGATATATGTTTTCCTGGAAAACAAACTGCTGGAAGACCGCATTTCGCTGAAAAGCACCAGCCCGGCGACGATGATGTTCGGCATCGACGAGCTGCTGCGCATGACCGCGGTACCACCCGAGAAAAAGGACAAAACCATCGACCTGTTGCTGTCCGATCCCAACCTCAGTTTCAATTTCGGACAAACCGTGATCGAAAACCCCGCCGTGCTCTCGACCAGGGCGAAGTTCGCGCGTTCGCGCGACCACCTGGACGCGGACGATGAAGATGAAGAAACCGTCAGAAAGCAACGGCAACCGGCACCCGAACCATCGGAGAAACCGGTGGAGGTTCCTTCCGTAAAGGAAGTGTCGCCGGAACCGGCGATTCAGAAAAAACCCGGAGAAAAAACCGCGGGACTGTCCCCCGCGGACCTCAGGGTCCCCTCGTCTGAAATTCCTTTTGATTTCGATGGGTGAAAGAGCTCGATTATTTCATAAGAGGCGTGACCGCTTTAAGCTGTTTTATCTTTCTTGTGTATTTCCCATCGGCGGTCTTCATCGTCAGCGTATGCACATCTGCCTCGACGGTGATGAACTCACCCTGGCGCCCTTTGAGACGCTCCCTGTCCTCAGGCGCGATTTCGTAGGTATTACCCTCGGCATCCCGTAACACCAGTTTCACGAAGGGAGCGTTCCCGACGGCGGCGATGTGTCCCGAAAGGGTGCGGCGCACGGGGGCGGAGGATTTCTCACGGCAGGAGAACGGAAAAACCAAAATAACGGCTATACCAATAATTGATATTTTTTTTATCATGATTAATTAGTTTGATTGATGTAGAAACAACCGTTTTCTAAATACTCCATCAATCTTGTATGAAGGTGGCGTTGTTATCTGATTTCTAAAGATTGAAGACAAACCATTTAACTGATTTACATTAGTTGACAAATTATAATTTATATTTGGAAGACTTGAATACCCACTTGAACTACCGCTACTGCCATTATTTTTATATACTGCTATAAAATAACCGTTATCTCCGAATGGATTGACAAAGTCTTCTTCAGTTCCATCTGATTTAACCGAAAGGTATATGTAGCCATCAGCCGAAAAACTCCCTCCATTTGATGACTTTACCACTCCACTACCGCTGTTTAATGTTACATTATTACCGGTGTACAATCTTCCATCATTGGGCGCTAAAGTAAACGCATCTTTATAACTATAATAATTTCCACCATCGGATATTCCATTTAGTGTTGCATACCATCGCAGAAGCAGCATGTTAAATCGCATTTCCGCATCACTGTTCCACGTGCTTAAATTAATGTCTGTCGTCATTGCATCTCTTACCGCGCGATAATCACCATAAGGACTGTTCATAATAATTTTATAAATTCCCCAGTTGGATTGTGATTGAACTCGCATGTATTGGAAAAAGAGATATGATTTTGAATAGTTAGGCAATGAATCGTTTTTATCCCAATAGAAAAGCGGATGCTCATCGATAATGGTCCCAGAATGGTCAATGTAATACCAGTTATTATAGTATTGAATCCTCTCTGTGACTTCCTCATAACATAAGTGATTGGCTGCTTCTGAAAGCCCTTCATCAATCCATGTTTCTGTCTGGGATGTAGAATAGTTTTTGTTCTTTAATACATTGGAATAATTCACCATATGCTGGAATTCATGAGCCAGTGTGCGCCAGGCATCCTTTGACCCTATTTCATGAACACTTGGAATATAGTTTAAATACACAATATCTGATTCGTTTGATTTATCTGGGGACACCGATTCTTTACTCCAATAATCCCCGGGCCAGAAATATCCCCCTATGTAAGAAGAACCAGGACCTGAGTATCCATCTCTGATATTAAAGACTACAATTATCACTCTGCCATTATTATCAACATCGTAATGAGAAGCAAAGTTATGTGTTACGTTCTGAAAAATCACCGCATCAAACTGATCCGATAAACTCTGTACCGCAGAATCGGATATAGATGTTAAACTGGAATCAACATACACCACCGCATGATTCGATGTTTTCCTTTTTGATGTACTTACCTGATACCATAATTCTTGCACAAAATCATAAACCCAGAAGTCCCGGTACAGGGGGTCTTCCTTCCCGATACCCCCCGCGTCGCCGCACGACAGCACCGTTACCGCCGCCAGCACCAGCAGGGGCACTGCGGCGTTTCGGAGTATTGCGACGATACTACGAATGTTACGTATGCTTATCCCCTTGATGTTCATGCACTCGTCCTGTGTACATCAGCCTACACTTCTTACTGTAATTACGCACAGGAAAGGCAAAAACCGGAAAAAAAATCGTTTATTTCAGAAACTGGTCCGGGTCCATTGCGGTGTCACCCTTGCGGATCTCGAAATGCAGATGGGGCCCCGTTGAAAGACCGGTGGAATCGACCGCACCGATCACGGCACCCTTCTGTACGTTCTGACCTGCCCGTACCAGTATCTTCTGCAGATGGCCGTAGTACGAGGATATTTCCTTATCATGCCTGATGACGATAAGGTTTCCGTACCCGTTCCTGTTGAACTCGGCTTTCACAACGACGCCGCCCGCGGTCGCTTTGACCTCGGTGCCTGTAGGGGCGTAGATATCGATGCCTTTATGAAAACTGCCGCGTGCCTTGGTCACCGGATGTACACGATAGCCGAAATTGCTGGTCCGCTTGCCGATCAGGGGCACCGAAAAGGCCCCCTTGCTTTCCTGGTTGATCGCCGGTGTATCGGGTGTCACGGCGGTAGCCGGCCGCACCGGCTTTTTCTTCTGTAAAAACCCTCCGAAGACCCATCCCTGCTCACCGTTCGCGCGCTGCACCATGAACCAGGGACGCCGCTTCCCGTCAATGGTATCCATCTCCTTCGACTGCGCCAGCACCTCTATCTTCTCGGCGAAATCGAACTTGCCGAGCACTCCCGAAGAGGTGTTTCCCCCGGTCCTGAAACGCACATCGTCGTCCATGATATAGGCGTAGAACTTCTTCGCGGGCGCCTTCACGGGTGCCGGTGATTCCTTTACCACAGCCGCGGTTTCCGCTTTGAGTTTTTTCCCGGGCACCGCGTCCTGTATAAACGCACCGAAGACCCACCCCTCCTCGCCGCTCGCCTTGCGCACCAGCACCCAGGGAGCCGTAACCCCGTTGACGGTGTCGCTCCCCTCCGACCGTACGATGACCTCGACCTTTTCACCGAAACCGAGTTTACCCACCACCTGGCTTCGAACGCCGGGTGTGGCGAAAGTTATCGCGTCGTCATTAATATAGGCGTACACCGGGTCGGGCACTCTCTGAGGAGTGTGGAAGTGCGTGGTGTCCTTTATCTCATCGACGGCGTTAATATCCAGCGGCACGTCGATCCTGGTGCGGGTATCACGGCCGAGCCTGCCATTGATCTCACCTATGAACTCCCGCATCTTGCGGAGTATGGCTTCTTTCTTTTCTTTGTCAGACCTGTACTGCTCGGTCACCATGTTCTTGTTCTGGTCAAGCTGCTTTCGAAGAAATTCCTGGGCCGTCACGCCGGACGACAGGACAAATACAACCGCCAGCAGCATCATTACCGGTTTTTTCATATGTTCACCTCGTTATGTATTCATAGTAAAAGCACACCTCACGCAATCATGCGAGACCGATGCGCCACAGGTAAATAAGTTGACTTTACTCATAAACATATTTAAAATAATGTCTGGTTAATCTTTTTTAAATATCGCGGCGCCTTTAAAACACCGGTGCCGGTATTGAATATGTCCATAATTTTTATTATGCGTTCTGCTGATAATAAACATCCGTATCGCAACTTTGTCAATCTCTTTGCCCCGGCTGAAGAAAACAGCGTATTCGCGCGGCAAAACGGCAACAGTCTGGTTGAAAACACTCACGGGAGGTAAGGCAATGAAATTAATGTTCCCATGGGGAAAGGAAAGTCTTTCGGTTTCGGTCCCCGATACCTGGAAGATCATACACCCGGAACCGCTCGGCAAACCGAAAAAAGCCGGTATGGACGAACTGAAGGTGGTCAGGGACGCGTTGAAAAATCCGTACAACGCGCAGCCGCTGAACAAGCTCAATCTACGGGGGAAAAAAGTACTGATCGTGGTCGATGACAACACCCGTCCGACGCCGGCCCATCGTTTTTTCCACCTGGTGCTGGATACCCTTGTAAAGGCGGGCGCGAATCCTAAAAACATACTGCTGATGCCGGCACTGGGAATACATACCCCCATGACCGACGCCGAGATGGCCGAGAAGGTGGGGGTTAAGAATTTAAAGAAAATACCCTGGGAAAACCACTCGGCCTTCGACAAGGAAAAGAACCACTACTTCGGTAAAACGCGCCGCGGCACTCCCGTATGGCTGAACCGGCGCCTCGCAGAGGCCGACCTGGCGGTTATCCTGGGAATGGTGGAACCCCATCTGTGGGCAGGTTTCGGCGGCGGACTGAAGAACCTGCTGCCCGGCATCGCGTACGCCGAGACCATAGGACTGCACCACGGCATACTGGCCGAACCCCCTTATCTCTTCAACCGGGTGGGTATGGTGCCCGAACTGAACACCTTCAGAACGGACCTTGAGGACATCAAAGACCTGATCAAGATACCGGTCTTCTGTCTTAACGTGGTGATCGATCACCGGAAAAAGGTGCTGGCCGCTTTCGCCGGCGATCCCGTTGTCTGCCACCGTGAGGCCGTTCTTTACAACAACCAGGTGTCGGGGAGAAAACTCCGGGAGAAGGTGGACGCTGTCGTGGTCAACTCAAATCCCATGGACATCAACTTCAAGCAGAGCATGAAATGCGTGGGCAACTCGCTGCCGGCGCTGAAACCCGGAGGTACGGTCATCGGTTTTCTCAGGGCTGAAAGGGGGCTGGACGATATAATTCCGCCTGAGGATTCAAAGCCCCTCTGGCTGGTCAAAACCATACTGAGGATACTGGGGCCGTCAAGGGTCATGGGTTTTCTCGAAAAGGTGAAGAAGGGACTCAACGTGGAGGAAAAATTCCTGATGTATTACTCCATGCAGCTGATGCGCCAGTACGACCTGTATTTTTATGTGCCCACACTGCCCTCCGAACAGGTGAAAAAACTGGGATTTTTTGTTCACTCATACGATCCTCAGGAGATTGTGGACAAAGCGGCACGAAAGCTGGGGAGCAACGCCGTGGTAGCGGTTTTTCCCGAGGGAGGGGCCACTTTCCCTATTGTGGGATAGATCGTTTCGGCGATCCCGGGGTGCGACGTGTTGTCCGTACCTCTTACCGGCAGTTACCTTTTTTCATGTAGTTCTCGAACGATACCTGTTTAAGGTAACATTCGCTTTTAATATATTCCAGCAACGGGATAAAGGTGCCGGCCTTTATAAACCCCGGTATAAGCGTGATTAGCTCCCCATTCCTGTCCATGAACGCCACAGACGGAAGCCCGCGCACCCCCAGCATGGAGGCAAACTCCCTGGGGCTGAAACTCTGTGACCCCATGGTGATTCTTTTTCCCGCCTCGAGATCCACCTTCACGGCGATATAATCGTTTTTAATCCGTCGTGCCACCTCGGCATGATTGAAGGTTTCCTTTTCCATGACCGAGCACCACCTGCACCATGAAGCGTGAAAGTCTATCAGGACGGGGCGTTTCAGATCCCGGGCCATTTTTATTCCCGTAGTGAAATCATACCAGGTGACCGCACCCTCGGGCGACGCCTTCTCGCCGCATGAGAATATAAACACCGCCGAGAATATGACGAACATCAAGCCGCGCATTTTCATAATTAGCTCCTCACAGCATCCGGGCGATGTGTTTTATGTGTTCGGTGATCGACACCGTATCGCCTCCTTTTCTCATTTCCCGGGCGGCCAGCAGTTTCAGCACCCTAGCTATCCCCGCGGGGTTGAGTTTTCCGTAATCAGCCCCGGCGAGCCTGAACATCTCCTCCAGATATGCGCGGGCGCTGTCCATTCTCTGCCCTGTGTCCTCCCCCGCAATCACGTTGCTGTGGGACACCAGGCAGTTGAGGATTTCGTCGCACACGTCGTTAAGTCCGCTTTCTTCACAGGTTTTCATAGTACAGCCGCTTCCAGTCATTGATAAATTTTGCCCTAACAATACACCATACTCTGCGGATGCAATCTTTTTTTGTTTCATCCGCTGAAGACAACCGCAAATCCCTTCATGCTGGATAAAGCTTTCACCGCTTAATCCGTGCATGGAATTTAAGTCTAATATAAATTACTAAAATGTTTTTATTCCGCACACCTTTTTTGCATGAATCCGCCGGTGTCTGTATACAGGGATTCCGATCTGCCGGTCATTCGTCAAATCCCGGGATACGCCCGATTATTCCTTTCCAGTCATATCCTTTCTTCTTCAGCACGCGGACCCTGAACAGGTAATAGACGATCACCAGCACCGTCCAGCCGGCGTATATCAGACCGACCGCGGGCGCTTCGGTAAGCACTATGAACACGAAACCCAGTGATGACAGAACCGACAGCACCGCCGCCGCCACCAGGGCCGGACGGGACATTTTGAAATATGACTTTTCATATCGTTCGGGAAACCGTGAGGGCAGACGTACCGCCGCGATCGCGATCAGTGCGGTCATCAATAAAATCCCCACGGCGGTCATGACGCCGTAGAAATCTATGCTCTGCCCGAGGAGAACCAGCAGTATGGTAAACAGAAAATACGCAATCACCGCGTTGAGGGGGGACCCCGTTCTGCGGTCTATTTTTGCGAATACCGCGGGCGCCATCATGTCCCTGGCCTGTGAAAAGAGCTCACGGGGCAGCGCTATGGCACCGGCATTGAACGAGGTAAGGCCCGCGCTCAGTGCGCCCAGGCTGAGCATCGCCACCCAGAAAGGCGGGAGGAACCCGGCCCCCGTTTCCATCAGGGGAGCCTTCATCGATTTTATCGCTTCAAAGCTGTAAGGCACCGCGGAAATGAAGACCATTCCCACGACGAGATAGATCAAGAGCACTAAACCTCCGCCGATCATCAGGGACAGGGGGATGTTCCGCCGCGCGTTGACCATTTCCTCGCCCATCTCGGCGATCACCTGAAAACCCATGCATACGCTGTAACAGAGGATGACGGCCATCACCAGACCGCCCGCTCCCTGGGGCAGGTTCGACAAAAAATTGATCGGGGATTTCACCACGCCCGCCCCTCCGTAATAAAGGAGCGCGATGACAAGCTGTGCGGTAAGGACCACCTGCACCCGTGTGGCCAGACGCAATCCGAAAAAGAACAGTACCAGAAAAAGGAGCGGGATGGCGACCGCGAGCGCCACGGGGGGAACCGTCCATGGCAGATACGGCGCCAGGTAACCTGAAAGCCCGTAGGCCACCATGGCGGTGCAACTTGCGCCGCCGAGTATCGCCATATACGAGGTCACCGTCCCTGTAAGAGGATTGAGCAGACGGCTGACGTAAAGGTACCCGCCGCCGGCCCTGGGCAGGGCGCTGGCCAGCTGAATCAGCGGCGCCACGCCGATCACGGAAATTATAATAGCCAACAGAAAGGCCAGCCAGAGGGAAGTTCCCGCATACGCCCCCACCACCGCGATGAGCGCGTAAATACCCATACCGATGACCCCTCCGATCACCAGGGCGACCCCGCCCAGCAGATTAATGGGTCTTTCAAGTTTTACCTCACCGCCCAGAGCTTTTCCCGAGGTACTCATGGTTCCTCCTCATAAATTGCGGTTATTCATCCATTGCGGCAGATATACATATGTGCTATTTATAGGAATGCCTTTCCCTCGCCGCGGTAGGTTTTCACCTTCCTGACGATCCGGTCGCCCTCTATCAGGTACAGTTCATTGAAACGCTCGCACAGTTCACCCGCCTTGGCGTGCTGAAAAAACACCGGGTCGCCCGGTTCCAGCCTCGGCGCATCGCGCGGCAGCACCAGCGGGGTCTGCACCTCGCCCGCACCCTCCATGGGGAGCAGCTTCAAACCGGTCGGCAGCACCGGCACCGGAAGCCTATCTGGCCCGGTCCCTCCCGAGGCCGTATACCCGCCCCCCAGGCAGGTGACCATGTCAGGTGCGGGCCTGCGTACCACCTGCACCGCGAAGAAAGCGGCGGGCTGGAACCGCACCTCCCTGAAATGATGGAAGAGCGCCGGGCAGTAGAACGCCGAACCCGCCGCAACCTCAGTAAGCACCGGGTCGGCGCCGGAGGAAACCAGGCTGCCGCTGCCGCCGCCGTTCACTATGGTTACGGGGAGTCCTTCCGCGCGGAGCAGTTCGGCAATATGGTCGCGGCGCGGGGTGAATTCCCTGATCGACGCCTTTTTCAGTGTACGCAGCACGGCGTTTTTCAGCCGGCGGCCGGGATGGTTGTCGCCCAGCCCGGCGATATGGCCTTCGTATCCCATGATCGCGGTGATGCGTACCCATCTTAATTCCTTCGCGGCACGCGCCAGCACCAGGGCATCCTCCGCACTGCGGATGGGGCTCCGGCGCAACCCCAGATGCACCTTGGGTCCGAAAGGACGGTAGGCCATGTCCACCTCCATACAGGCCGAAAGCACCGTTCGAAAACGCTCTCCCGCGGCATTGAGCATCATGAGGTGTTCCATGCTGTCAGTCATGAGTATGACCTTTTTACGGGACCTGGAAAGCTGTACCATAAGGTCTATGTCCGCGGCCTGCGTCGTGGGATAGGCAACGAGGATATCGTTGAAGCCCCTCTTCGCCAGAAAAGCCGCTTCCTCCATGGTGAAGGCGAGAATCCCCCGATAGCGGTCCCCTCCCCGCTGGAAAATCCTTCTGGTAAGCTCAATACAGCGGATCGACTTTGTGCCCACCCGTATGGTCTTTCCCGTCTCCTTCTGGGTCGAGGCGACATACGCCACATTGGCGTCGAACTTCTCCAGGTCCACGAACGCCAGGGGCATGCGCTCTTTTCTGAATATCTCCCGGTAGCGCAGATAATCACGGTTGTTGAAATAACCCATTAACATGTCCTCCGTAAATGCCGGCCTGACATCCCTCCGGTCTATACCCGGAAACAACGACCGGCTGCCGCACGGTAGATACCATCGGCCGCGGCCGTTTTATCCGGGCGAACCGCGGCTTTTAATGCCGGATCATACACCGGCACGTGGGATAACCGGGGTACATTAAATCAATGTTTCATTACAACGGATACACATCGCCTTTACCCGGCGACAGGGCGGTCAACCGGTTTTCCATGAGGCCCAGGTCGAAGGACGAACCGCACTCCGGGCATATGAACCAAACCGCAAAACCGTTTTCAGATTTCCTGAAAGAGACGTGAAATCCCCTGGTGTATCCGCAGGCGGGACAGGCTCTGAATTCCTCCATGTTCTGGTCCTCCCGTGTGATCTGTGAGTACGCTGTTGCGTTGCGGTGACGGTAACAGAAGAAAGTATTAATGGCAATCACATTATCCTGACAGGGGCCCGGCTTCAGTAATTCCGGAGGGTGTGGTATGAAATATACTTGCAATCGTCCTGTTGCCGGGTTACCCGTAAACCACGGCTGATCTGAAAAGAACATGGCACTGACAACGAACAAAGATGACATGAAAAAACTGGCCTTACTGCTGGGCGGTATGGACCGGTTGCATGAGGTGGAAAAGCTGCTGGTGTCGCGTTCGAACCTTCCGGGCCCCGCGGGAAACCTTACACTTGCCGCCGGTTTCGCCGACCTCTGCGCGGCGAGGGGCGGGGATGGACATCTCTGGGAACTGTTGCTGTCATGGACCGACCTGCGGCCCGAAGACGCCCCGACGGGAAACCCTCGGGAATTTCTCCCCTTTTGCGCCCTGCGTGCCATGGGCGCACTCTACCCCGGGGTGTCGTCAGAGGAAAAAAACACGATACTGGCACGCCTTAAAAGGGGCGCGTCAGACCCGCGGTGGCGCGTCCGTGAGGCCGTCGCCATGGGATTTCAGCATATCGGTGAATGGGACTTCGAACACCTGATGACGCTCTTCCGCAAATGGATGTCCGCGGCGTCCCTGACCGAGCGGAGATGCATCGTCGCCGCACTGGCCCATCCGCCCATGATCACTGTGCCCGAAAGGGCGACTGAGTGCCTAAAAATCGCCGACGACGTTTTTGCCGGAATCGCCGCACTGGACCGCGACCGCCGCACAACAGAAGATTTTCGCATATTGAAAAAAGGGATGGAATACTGTGTGAGCGTCTATGCCGCCCGTGATCCCGGCGCGGGTTTCGCCCTTATGAAACGGTGGCTGAAGAGCGGGGACCGGGACATCATCAGGATAATACGCGCCAATCTCGGCAAAGCGAGGCTGGCGAAAAAGCATGAAGGGAGTGTAAAAAAGCTGCTGGTCACCCTCGGTGAGTTAGAGTTCCCTTGACAAAACCGGCGGGCGCGGCAGTATGGGAACATCAAAAGGACTCCCATCTTTGATCGAAACGTGCGGAGTGACACACATCCATGGACCATGGAAACCACCGGCATGATCCCGGCAAACGCGCACCTGCGCCCTTCCCGACCGAAATCACCTTCAAGGCCATCTATAAAAACGGTCCGTCCATCGTCGAATCGGTCGCGAATACCCTCAGGGAATTTCAGCCTGACCACGAGATACGAAGCACACCCAGCAGAAACCATAAATTCGTCTCGTTCACCATTACCGCCCTGTTCCCTACGGAGGAGCACCTGACCAGGTTATGCAACGCGCTTTCCGCCCTCCATGGATTCACCACCATGTTCTAGCGGCCCCTTGCCGCGTCCATGCCCGCCAGTGCGCCGGTGCTCCAGGCGAACTGCAGGTTGAAACCGCCGCTGTCGCCGTCGATATCCAGCAGTTCGCCGGTTATATACAACCCCTTTACCAGTTTCGACTCGAGGGTGACCGGTGAAACCTCCTCAGTGGAAACGCCGCCGGCTGCCACCACCGCTTCGCCGAACGGACGGGGGGCGCCGGGCCGCAGCTCCAGCCCCTTGAACAGGTTCGTCGCGGCATCCCTTTCAGCCGCCGACAGCCGTCCCGCCGGGATCGCCGCATCGATACCGGCGATGCCCAGCAGCACCTCGGGCATTCGTTTCTTTAAAATACCCCGCAGGCTCAGGGCCGCCGGCTTCGCACTGTCACGCCAGAGTGTCTCGAGCATGTTCCGCAGGTCTTCTTTCCCCATGTCGGGAAAAAAATCCACCCGCACCAAGGGAGCCTCTCCGCCGACGATGCTCCCGTTCACTGCACGGGAAATCTCCAGCGCCGCCGGGCCCGAGATCCCGTACTCCGTAAAGAGCAGTTCGCCCTTCGACACGCCGATGATCCTGCCCTTCTCTACCGCCTCCACACGGCAGTCCCATTTGATCCCCTGCAGCCGGTGGAGCGCCTTCAGGGGAATGTTCAGTGGAAGAACCGAGGGAAAGGGCTCATGGATGAGGTGCCCCAGGGATGCCGCCAGTTCATAGCCGCTGCGCGACGCTCCCAGCTGGGGGTACGCGCAGCTGCCGGCCGCCAGTACGACGGCGTCGCAGCGGAACTCTTCCCGTCCGGCGGTGATCAGCCTGAAACCCCCGGTCAAGGGGTTTACGGTTTCGATCTTCCGGTGCAGGCACATCTCGACCTTCCGCCTGGCGAGTTCGTATTCCAGCATCTCGGTGACCGTGGAAGCCTGCAGCGAGCGCGGGTACAGCTTTCCCGATTCGCCTTCTACGAAGGGTACGCCTATGGAGTTGAAAAACGCGCGGGTTTCATCCAGACCGAAGCGCCCGAAGATATTATTGACGAATTTCGGGTTGTGTCCGTGATAACGGTCAGGGGTTATATCGAGGTTGGAGATGTTACACCGTCCGTTGCCCGATGCCAGTATCTTGCGACCTGGTTTTTTCTGCTTTTCGAAAATCACGGCCGCGGCACCGCCCTCCGCCGCCCTGAGGGCCGCCATCATACCCGAAGCACCGCCGCCGATGACCGCAACCTTTCTCATGTCACCGCCGTCCATCCCTCAAATGTCCCGTGCCGCAACCGGCACCGCGGTACCGGCCGGTTGAAACGCGACTTTCCCTTTCATCGTATTACCAGCATAAGAAAAGAATACATCCCCTGGGGAATAAACTGCCCGTAAACCGGTGCCCGGAAGAGGAACCTCAGCTCCGTTTCCACCTTCCCGTAACTTCTGATGCGCCTCAGCTGATCGCCGGACACCAGTATAAGCACATGCACTCCCGGGCGGCACGGATCGGGAAGGTCGCGGGGAACGTTGTGGCAGACCGATGCGGGAGCGGCATCGTGTTTCAGCATGGTTATTTCGGCATAGATGATGCGGTCATTTCCGCTGTTGAATCCCATGCTCATAAGTCTCCTTTTCATTTCCGCCGTCAACCGGGCGTATTCAATCGTGGAAACGTAACGGAAGTTCACTTCGCGTTCCGCACCCGCCGGTGGAACACATCCGTACAACAATACCACAGTTATACAAAGTACCTGTAAAAGAGCCCTGACCGGTCCCGACAAGGTCCTTACCTGACCGCAGGTGTTACTGGATCCCATCGCAGCGCACCCGTAACCCGCTTTTTGTGCCCGGAATATAATGCTTCACGAATATCATGAATAGCCGGATACGGTATCGCGGTCAATAATAATTGCCCGGTATATGCAATACCGGTATCCTTCCCTTTTTTCTAAACCTGTTGGTCATACAAAACTGAACACTATTCAGAAAAATATCTATTGACAAATACCCTGCTGAAGAGACAGAATCAGCACCGGGGATTCTCCTTCGGTGCGGACATGAACGGTGGGGCGGACGTATCAATACGGACCATGCTTATAAAGACTACAGATACTGTTATACTTTACGATTAAACCCGGCATGTATCCCGAAAACAGAAATCGTCAGGGATACACGTTATCAGTAGAACCGGTGTATCATTCGAAAGGGTTGAAAGATCATGGAAACCATGGGTTTGATTCTCAATTCAATCGTCTGCTGGATCTTCATAGCCTTCGACACCGCCTTCTGGGGCACCGTATCCGTATCTTCAATTTTATACAGCCCGAGCGGAAGGGTCGCCCATTTCTGCATGCAGGGATGGTCTAAAAGCATACTCTGGTTCTGCCGCGCCAGGGTACATGTTGAAGGTCTGGAGCACGTGGCCCGTGACCGGGTACAGATCTTCGCGCCGAACCACTCAAGCCACTTCGACATCTTCATACTAAACAAGGTGCTCCCGGTGAAATTCGGGTGGGTCGCCAAAGCGGTGCTTTTCAAGATCCCCTTCATGGGCTGGCATATGAAGCTCAACAACTACATCTCCATCGACCGTTCCAACAGGGAAAAGGCGATTCAAAGCCTCAATGACGCGGCGGAAAAGGTGAAAAACGGAAACCGCATTATCATTTTCCCCGAAGGCACCCGCAGCCGGGAGAATGAACTGCTTCCCTTTAAAAAAGGCCTGTTTCACCTGTGCGTCAAGACGGGAATACCCATTGTTCCCATTTACATCAAAGGCTCATACAACGTACTCAGGCCCGATTCACCCCTAATCCGCCCGGGCGATGTGTATGTAATAATCGGCCCGGAAATGCCGAACGTGGGGTATTCCGAGGAGAACCTCCAGCCGATCATGGATGAACTCAGGCAAAGGATCCTGAGGCTGAAAAACGAAGTCGCTGCTGTGGAAAGCAGGCATACCGGAACTCAGTAACCGCCGATAAACGCGCCGTCGGGAAATTGTCTTTACCACCGCGGCCGCTTCAGCGCCCGACCGGACACGATCGGTGACGTGTCGGTCTGCCCGAATCAGGTTCAACGGACGGTACCGGAAACATTAAAATTATCCCTGCCAAAAAATTTCCCATTGACATGACGTTTGCTTTGTTTTTGATTATGTAACAGGTGCCGTACCGTGATACCCGTGTATGCAGGCGTATCGCGCACATACCGTTTCAGCATACCCGCTGAACCAAACATGAAATGAGGTTATACCATGGACGATCTGAAAAAGGCCTATAAAACCCTTATGGACGACCACTTCCCCGATGCCATGACCATCACCCTGGGCGATGTCGCCCTCAGGTATAAAAAAAGGGTCTGGAAAATCGACGAGGACGGCACCCTGATCGAGAAAGGACTAAGGTACGGCGAAAACCCAGGGCAGGAGGCCGCAATGTACGAACTGGTGAACGGGAACCTCGTTCTGGGAGACTGCCGCTATATCGGGCCCGGGAACCCGCTGGTAAGCGGCATCGACGAGTCCATGATGCTTCAGCCGGGCAAACACCCCGGAAAGATAAACCTCACCGACATCGACAACTCGCTGAACGTATTGAAATACCTTAACGACAATGCGGCCGCCGTCATAGTAAAACACAACAATCCATGCGGCGTCGCTCTCGGCTCCACCATTGCCGAGGCGTTTTACCGGGCTTTCCGCGCCGACCGCATCGCCGCCTTCGGGGGCTGCATCGCGCTCAACCGCCCCGCCGACCGTGAAACCGCCGAGCTTATCGCCAAACAATACGTCGAGGTGGTGGTGGCGCCTGATTATATCGAAGGGGCTTTTGAAATACTACAGAAACGAAAGAACCTGCGCATCATAAAGATCGCGCGCATCGACCGCCTGCGGGAATACGCGACACAGCGGTTCCTGGACTTCAAGTCGCTCATAGACGGCGGCATCATTGTACAGCAGTCGCCCCTCAACCGGGTGCGCACGCGGGACGACCTGAAACCCGCGGAAGCGGAGTACAAAGGCGCCCGTTACGTGATCGAACGGCTCCCCTCCGACAGGGAATACGAGGACCTGCTGTTCGGATGGTTCGTGGAACAGGGCGTGACCTCCAACTCGGTGCTGTACGTGAAGAACGGCGTTACGGTGGGAATAGGCACCGGCGAGCAGGACCGTGTGGGGGTCGCCGAGATCGCGGTGCAGAAGGCCTATACCAAATACGCCGATCTTCTCTGCTTTGACCGCCACGGGATATCGTACAAGGAAATGGAGCTGGCGGTGTCGCGGGGTGAACGCCCGGAAAAGGACCTCAGGGAAATCGACGATGAAACCTCAGAAGCGAGGGCCGGCCTTAAAGGATCGGCCATGGTCTCGGACGCCTTCTTCCCCTTCCGCGACGGGGTAGACGTTGGCATTAAGGAAGGGGTGACCTCCATTGTTCAGCCCGGCGGTTCCGAACGCGACTTCGAGTCCATAGAGGCCTGCAATGAAGCACGGCCCAAGGTAGCAATGGTCTACACCGGGCAGCGGGCCTTCAAACACTGAGGCCGCTTAACGGTGATAATTATAGAAGGGAAAAGCTCCCTACCGACGTGATTCACTCGAAGGCGATCTCGGTCAAACAGGTGTCGTCGTAGCGCGCACCCTTATAGACGCTCCTGATAGTGAGCACGCCGTAAATGTAACGGCCGTATTCGCCTTCGGAAACCGCGTTTCCGGCGGCACGCAGTTCGTTCCGGGCGACGCGCCAGAAATTTTTCGCGGCGGAATAGTCGATATTGAGCGGAAATCGCTGCGGTTCCATGGTGTCCCCGAGGCGGAGGGTAACGCCGGAAAATTTCTTCAGGGTATGCTTTGAACAGTAGTTCTCGTATACACCGCTGTCCACCCCCACGAATACTTCCAGGGTGCAGTCCCTGACACGGTTGTTCGCGAGAAAAAGGTTTTTTGACGCGACCAGACCGTTGTACACGATCATGGTGCGGGCACCGTCTTTAAGCGTCGTCGCGGAGTACCCCGGCGTGGGAATCTCGAATATGATCTTGACGCCGATGCCCGGTCCGGGAGCGCCTTCGGCCCATGCAGTCTTCATATTGCCGTCGCAGATGTTGTCGGCGTGGTACATGACGGGATTCTTCGCGGTCCCTTTCAGCATGGACGTGGACCATGCCTGGTCATGCTCGCAGATGAGCAGCATGTTCCCCCGCAGCGGATTGTAGCTTTCGGAAAAACCGGTCGGCAGGAAAGCCGTCGCGATCAGCAGTATGATCATCAGCGGTTTGATCCACATATGTTTCATGGGAGTCCTCCTTAATGACAGAAAATATACTGTTACGACAGGGTGATGCCGTACATCCCGCACCGTACGGGTCCCCTGTACCTGATGACGCCGCCGCGTAGAAAAGAGTAAAGCCTTTCATGGATAAAAAGGTACTTGCAGTGATGAAGGCGGCCGGATACATTTTTGAAGGAGTGTATTGCCATGACCGTAAAAACCGATTACCTGGAAATCTCCACCAAGGGCGGACGCGACGTCGTCGACATTACACATGAAATAAGTACCATTGTCCGGAAGCACGGCGTGACCCGGGGGGTTGCGGTGGTATTCGTTCCCGGATCAACGGCGGCGCTGACGACCATCGAGTATGAACCCGGGCTTGTAGAGGATATCACCCGTTTCCTGGAAAGAATCCTCCCCTACGGCGACCCCTATTCCCACCACAATACCTGGCACGACGACAACGGTGCCGCCCATCTGCAATCCGCGCTGATCGGACCGTCGCTCTCGATACCGGTCATCGACGGCAGGCCTGTTCTGGGAACATGGCAGCAGGTGGTTCTTATCGACTGCGATACCCGTCCAAGGACACGCCGTCTCGTGGTCCAGCTGCTGTGGTGATCCGCCCGCAATGGGCCGCAACAGGACAACGGGATTTTGTACACATCGACCAGCGCGGTTCTATAGCTTGATTAAAGGTTTTCTTCTGCGCTTTTTTTCTTTCTTTTCCTCTTTCTTTTCCGGTTCGTTTTTGACTTCAGGTTCTTTCTTCGTGGTGGCGCCGAAGAACAATCCATCTTTCCACAGCCCTTCCTGTACACGTCCGTCAGGATGCGTCATGGTGCCCTTGCCGTCGGGTTTGCCGTTCTTCCACTGCCCGGTGTATTTCTGCCCGTTCTTCAGCGTCATGGTCCCGAAACCTTCGACCTTTTCATTCTTGAAATCACCGGTGTATACCTTGCCGTCGGGATAATACATGGTGGCCCTGCCTTCCATCCTCCCGTTCCGGAACTGTCCTGTATACTTCGCTCCATCTTTGAAAGTGATCGTTCCCTCACCGTGAGGTTTGCCGTTCTTCCATTGGCCGGTATATTGCCTCCCGTCTTTGGTCTTCATGGTACCCTGTCCGTTCATACAGTTCCCGCTGAGACACTGGGCATAGGTAGCGTGGGCGACCATGAAAAAAAATAACACCAGGAATCCCGTCAATACACGATTCATACCTTCCTCCATTTATATTTAATAATTCCCGTCGCTGCAATATAACACGATATCCACCCGTTCTCCGGTCATCCATTAGTACCGTCCGGGAAAGGCAATAGTGAAATAAAATTCCGGGAACGCCAGTCGCATTGTACCGCATGGCGGGCAGGAAAAAGGTCTGTGCGGTCGACGATATCTGAAATCCCGAGTAAACCTTCAGGCCTTTTTACGGCCTTCATACTCTTTTATGTATTCATCAATGAGGCCGCGGCCGCGGGGAATACTCTCTTCCTTCACCGGACGCGCGCGCCGCAAGAGCAGACCGCCCAACGCCCTGAAGGGGAAAAGCACCGCCTTTTTTATTAATGAAACCACCGTTCCGGTGAACTCAACAACCGCCTTCAGCAGGGAACCCCTGGCACCGGATGCAGCCATGTTGAGTTTATCGGCCGAAGTCGACACAGCGGCTGACACCGCCGCCGGTACCGCTTTTTCGCGGCCGTACATGGCGGGGACAGGGTTCACCGCGTAACGGTCGTAAACCCTGCCGGGACGAAAAGGTACTCGTTTCGGGATTTTGATGTTGTAATAAACCCTGGCCTGGGACTCGGACGACTTGTCGATTATGAAAAGAAGGAGATAATACACGTACATGAAGAGGTTGAAGAAGATAAGGAAAAAGGCCTCCCATACATCATAGAACGCCCAGAAGAGCTCAACCAGCATTTTAAAGAAATCACCGATCTTGTAGAAAAACTTGAAAAAATTATCGACGCTTTGGTTGTAAAATTGGCGCACTAGACCGTATTTCATATCTCACCTTCCCGGCCACAGATGGTATAAAACACGGAAAGGAGTGTCAATCTTTTTGCATGGTGCCCTGACGGTATTATTTTGTTGAAAAAATCGGAACGGACTTCCATGCTGTCCTTTAATTACGGCAGTGCGGGCGCCCGTATCACCATATCACAGGAGAGGTTCATCGCACTGCCGGGCCGCTGAAACAAAGGATGCATCTGAACGCAATGGCTTACAATAATCTCCTTGAATTCATATCCCGGCTCGAATCCTCCGGTGAGCTGAAACGAATACATGCCGAGGTAGACCCCCGTCTTGAAATAACCGAAGTAGCCGATCGCACGGGCAAGGCGGGCGGCGGCGCGCTCCTCTTCGAGAAGGTAAAGGGTTCGGCCTACCCCCTGCTGATCAACGCCTTCGGCAGTTACCGACGCATGCAGATGGCGCTGAACTGTACGGGCTTCGATGAAATCGGCGGCCGTATCGAGTCACTCATCTCCATACGACAACCCGAAGGGCTGCGCGGAAAAATAAAGACCCTCTTCACGCTGAAAGAGATTGCCGGCATACTCCCACGTAAAGTCAGGAAGGCCCCCTGCCAGGAGAGGATCCATACCGAAGGCCCTCTGCTTGACCTGCTCCCCGTCATCACCTGCTGGCCGGGCGACGGGGGCCCCTATATCACCCTCCCCGTCGTGATAACACGGGACCCCGACACGGGGGTGCAGAACGCGGGGATGTACCGCATGCAGAAGTTCGACGGTCGCACCACTGGCATGCACTGGCAGTACAACAAGGACGGCGCACGCCATTACGAAAAACACAGGGCTGTGAATTCACGCATGGAGGTCGCGGTAGCGCTGGGAGGAATTCCCGCCGTCACCTATGCCGCGACGGCCCCCCTCCCCCCCGACGTGGACGAGATGATTTTCGCGGGATGGATCGAGTCCCGTCCTATTGAGATGGTGAAATGCAAAACCCTTGAACTGTATGTTCCGGCCCAGTCGGATTTCGTGCTCGAGGGCTA
The DNA here is from genome assembly GCA_964624235.1 of uncultured Leptospirales bacterium. Classification (GTDB taxonomy): domain Bacteria; phylum Spirochaetota; class UBA4802; order UBA4802; family UBA5368; genus CAZUXY01. The sequence goes on from CAZUXY010000033.1 coordinate 38,073, forward strand.
CGTGGATCCCGGCGATGATCGGCTCGAGGGTCCTTTCGGCGACCACACGGGGTTTTATTCAGCGGCCGACATGTACCCGGTATTCCACGTCACTTGCCTCACCTGCCGTGATGACGCGGTCTATCCCGCCACCATAGTGGGGAAACCCCCCATGGAGGACTGCTACATGGCGAAAGCCACCGAAAGGATATTCCTGCCCCTGATGAAGCGCCTGATACCCGAGATAGCCGATATCGAGCTTCCCCTGGAAGGGGTGTTCCATAACTGCGCGCTCGTCTCGATAAGGAAAAAGCATCCCGGCGAGGCCAAGAAGGTCATACACGCCCTGTGGGGCCTGGGGCAGATGGCCTCGACCAAGTTCATCGCGGTCTTCGACGACGATATCGATCTCAGGGATTACAGCACCGTAACATGGAAACTTCTCAACAACGTCGACCCGCGCAGGGATCTACTGTTGTCCGAGGGACCGCTGGACGCCCTGGACCATTCGGCCCCGTACGCTAATTTCGGCGGCAAGATGGGCATCGATGCCACGAGAAAGACACGCGAAGAAGGCATGGGACGGGACTGGCCCGAAGAGATACGCATGAGCGATGATATCAAAGACATGGTTACACGACGGTGGAGAGAATATGGACTTTAAGAAATTTTCACGGCTTATAATGATAGAGCAGACTTTCTTCGCCCTGCCCTTCGCCTACATCGGAACGCTCTTCGCCGGAGGAGGAACCCCCTGGACATGGCTTTGGGTGACCCTGGCCCTGGTTTCCGCCAGGGTCGCGGGCATGTCCTTCAACAGGTTCATAGACCGCGATATCGACAGGAAGAACCCCAGGACCAGCAACCGCCATCTGCCGCGGGGCGAGGTTTCTCCCGGGGAGGTGCTGCTCATCGCCGTCGTTTCATCGGCGCTGCTGGTGTTTTCCTCATGGATGCTGAATACGCTGTGTTTTTACCTCTCGTTCGCGGCGGTGGCGCTGCTTGTCACCTATTCATATTTCAAACGGTTCACTTCATCATCGCATTACTACCTGGGAATAATAGAGGCGGCGGCGCCGGTGGGGGGATATATCGCCGTCACCGCAGAATTCACCCTGGTCGCCATCGTACTAGGCGCCGCGATAATGTTCTGGATAGCGGGACTCGATATCGTCTACGCGCTCCAGGATACGGAATTCGACCGGCGCGAAGGGCTTTTTTCGCTGCCCGCCAGATTCGGCGGAAAACGGGCCCTCCAGTTGTCGCTCGTTTCCTACGTACTCTCGTTCACGGCCATGGCGGGGGCGGGAATCATCACCGCGCGGAGTACGGCCTACTGGGTCGCCGTTGCCTGCATAGGAATCATCTTTTTCAGACAGCAGCGCCTGGCGCGCAGCGAGAATGTCGAAGAGGCGATCCTGGAGTTTTTCAGCATAAACCGTTATATTTCCCCGATCCTGCTGGTGGGAACATTTATTGATGTATTCATCAAACCGTGATAAAGTGAGAGTCATGTACATCATAGGTATCACCGGCGCCAGCGGACCTGTTATCGGCGTACGCCTGATCGAGGAACTTTTGGCACGCGATCTTCCCGTGGCGTCGATAATATCGAAGGCCGCCGCACCCGTACTGCGACACGAGGTCCCCGGTGCTGAAAAATTCACCGACATGAAGAACCTCCTCTTGTCGCGCAGGCCCGGAATCCGCGCGGAACAACTGACGGAATTCGATGACGGCGACCTCTGGGCCCCGCCTTCGAGCGGAACTGCCCCAAACCGCGCTGTCATCATAGCCCCCTGCTCCATGAAGACCCTCTCGGCCGTCGCCGCCGGATACGCCGACACCCTGATACACCGCGCGGCCGACGTGGCATTGAAAGAGGGAAGAAAATGCGTACTGGTGCCGCGTGAAACCCCCCTCAGCCTGATCCACCTGGAAAACATGGCAAAGGCGAAAAGGGCGGGCGCCGACATAGTTCCGCCCGTCCCGGGATTCTATACGCGGCCGGAGACCGTGGATGACATAATCGATTATGTCGTAGGAAAAATATTGAACCTTCTGGGGATCGAACACGACCTGTTCCGGCCATGGGAGCCGCCGCATGCTCCCGAAGGTCGATGAAGCGCACCACGGCATGAACCCGTCGGATTTCAACAACCCCTTCCTCCGTTCCGTCGCCGAAAAAGTGATCTCGGGCACCCCGGTTTCTGACAGCGACGCGCGCGGCATGCTGGCGACAGACGACATCATGGAACTCGGGGCCGTCGCCCATTACGTCAAGAAACGGGCCCACAACAGCAGGGTATATTACGGCGTCAACATGAACCTCAACTACACCAATGTCTGCGAACTCCGCTGTCCCCTCTGCGCCTTTTCCCGGGACGCGGGTGATTCCGCCGCCTATACCATGAGCCTGGACGAGATCGAAGAAAAGGTCAGGAAGGAGCTGGTTTACGGCATCGATGAGGTGCATATCGTGGGAGGATTAAACCCGGCCCTGGAACCGGATTATTTTTTAGAGATGCTGCGGCGCATCAAGAAGGTCAGACAAAGTCTCTTCATCGTCGCCTTCACCGCCGTCGAGTACGACTATTTTTCCAGAAGGAGCGGCGTTCCCCTTGACAGGCTTTTCGCTCTCTTCAGGGATGCGGGCCTGGGTGCCCTGCCCGGCGGGGGCGCGGAAATTTTTTCGGCCAGGGTCAGGGAAACCATCGCACCGCGGAAGATCCCCGGCGACCGCTGGCTCGAGGTAATGGAGGCCGCCCACCGCGCCGGGCTGAAGACCAACGCGACCATGCTCTACGGACACGTCGAAACCGATGATGATATCGTCGACCACCTCGCGCGCATCCGCTCCCTACAGAACACCACCGGCGGATTCAAGACCATGGTGCCCCTGCCGTTTCACGCGGAAAACACCGGCGTACGGCCCGGGAGGGATCTCACCGGGTTTGACCACCTGAAGACCTATGCCACGGCGAGGATTTTTCTCCATAATGTACCCCATCTCAAGGCGCTGTGGATGTATCTGGGCGAGAAGATGGCGCAGGTGCTGCTGCACTTCGGTGTGGACGATTTCGGGGCGACCTACCGTCACGAAAAGGTGGTACACGCGGCCGGCGCCGCCACACCCGATTTCGGGTCCGAAGAACATTTAAAACGGCTCATCGAGAACGCCGGCATGACGCCGGTACGCACCACCGCCGGTTACGCGGGCACGTAGCGAGGTCATGTCCATGAAACTCGGTTACATTGATTATCTCAACTGCTACCCCTTCTATTACCACATGCTTGAGAAAGACACCCTTGCGGACGTGGAAATCATCCCCGCGTATCCCAGCGACCTCAACCGCATGATGAGCGACGGCACCCTGGACATGAGCCCGGTGTCATCGGCAGTATACGCTGAATTGCAGAAAGAGGTGATGATACTGCCGGATTTCTGCCTCTCGTCCATCGGCTATGTCCGCTCGGTAATCCTCATCAGCCGCCTGCCCATCGAAGAGTTAGACGGACGCCGCGTGGGATTGTCTACCGCCTCGCGCACCTCGGTGGTGCTCTTGAAAATTCTGCTGGAGAAGTATTACGGCCTGCGCCCGCACTACCTTCCCGCCATGCCGTCTCCTTCGCTGAAGGAGATCGACGCCGCACTGGTGATCGGCAACGAGGCGCTGCAGGCACTGAAAGAACCCGTCCCCTATGTATACGACCTGGGCGACCTCTGGCTCAGAAAAACCGGGCACCCGGTGGTCTTCGCCGTCTTCACGGTGCGCCGCGACATCATTGAGCGAAACCGGGAACCGATACGGCACATCATCGATTCGTACAACAGATCGCTTCGTTGTCTGCGGACCGAACGGGACGCGCTCATCGCGGCGGCCCGCAGAAAGTATCCCGAAATACATTACGACATCGATACCTACTACCGGCTGCTGAAGTTCGAACTGACCGGCGATCTGAAAAAAGCCCTGGAGTTTTATTTCCGGGAGGCCGCCGAACTGGGGCTGCTCGAAAGGGTGAAGAGGCTGGAATATCTGGGTACCGCATAAACGGTTTCATGAATTGCTTCCCGCCTTCACGTGCGGGAGTGGGGCCCGGCAACGGGAGGAGTGTGTAACATGAAGAAACCCGTGATCGGAAGGACGGAGACCACAACAGAAAAAAGAATACGCCGGCGCTGGACATCACCCCGAGAGGAGATCCGTTGTTATTCCCGGTATCGCGCTGGAAGTCTCACGGTTGGCAGAAAATCACCCCTGACAGTTTCACATTCCTGAAAGGACATACATGAGTCTCTTTAACAAGGTTATAACCTGCGGTCGTACGTCGTTTGATGGGAACTTCACTGGCGATATGGATGATTCTCCTTTCCCCTCTGTACAATTTGATATTCCGGAATGTGTTTGATGTCCATCCCGTTCCCGCAAAATTTGATTGATATTCAACATTAAAACATACCGAACTTCTTGTGCTTTTATTCCATACCTCAATCGCAAGCTGGGTCTTTTCCCATCCCGCCTCCATGCCGCGCCCCTTGTTGATGAGCACCTGTACAAGCCGGACCGCCTGTTTCGGATCTTCCTTTATGTTTTGAGAATAAGCGCTGCAAAGAGATACACACAGTGTCATGCTGATAATTAAAGCTGTTCGTTTCATATGGTATTCTTCTCCACGGTCTTATTGCATCGCATTATCCATATCCATTAAAATGAAAATTCAAGTAATAAATGATAAGGGAACCTCTAACTATCACATTTTGGTTGTTCCCCTGTGGGCACATGCTAAGGATAAAATCAGAATTTTCAATAGTGGTATTTCGGAAAATTCTAATTTTTAGAGGTGCCCATAAATCACCGGCAGTGTAGTGATTAATACATGGGGATTCCCGCTCTCACCGAGAGTGACATTCTTCCCGGCATAAAAGTATATTCCAGGGGGTTTCTGCCGGAAAAAATCTTTTCTCACCGGCGAAAAGCCCCTTGACAGGGTCCTTACTCCTTCCACTTAATGTGTAGTCATAGACCTTTCGTTTCATCAATCCAACGTTTCACGGCCTTCTTGAAAAGATTCTTTTTTGATGAGAAATCTGCATAGTCACCAAAGGTTATGGTTGCGCGAATGTTTGAATTCCATTCAAGAAGTCCTGTATCATCTTGATACAGGTGCGGAGCTTTTTTGTCTTCTTTAGGCTTCGCCCCTGTATGGAGGATGAGACCGACTCTGTCCTTCTTGTGAAGCATAATTGTCATCCGGTCTTTACCCTCATTGCAAAAGGTCGGCGCGTTCCACTTGATAGTTTCGGTCAAGGCGGGGCACGCATCAACGACAGCTTCAAGCACTGCTTCAACGAGCGGTTTCCGCTCATCATTGAATTTGGATAAAAAATCCTGATGTGGTGTAGTCATATGTATTCTCTCCTCAGATGGCAAAGATGGCCTTGATCCGGACGTGGTTCCATCCCGCGTCCCGGGTAGAAGCGTTTTTTTATACTGTATTGCATATGCGTTTTGGATAAAGAATTTATTTAGATACTCACGCAATTCTTCTCATACATTTTTTAGTGTTTCATACTCCTTCCTATTCACGATTTTTTCATGCATAATGGAAACCTCACAGTTGTCTTCTTTGACGGAATCTCAAAGGGTCACATTCCCCGACCGGGTATAATCCAACGTGACCGAAGCTTCTTTAAAATGCACCTCATAGAGGTCCAGCTTGCTCCCCGCCTGTTGTATGGTCACTGCGTATTCCGGTATTTTCCCAATGAAGGCATTTTGTAAATCATAAATGCTCCGGTCGCTCTTGCGGACAGTGGCGTTTCGCACCCTCACATGTTCATTGCCGCCCGAAGGTATAGTAGTAAAGGCCACCCTGTTATTTTCTGAAAACTCCATGGTTTTGGGATTTTCCCTGAAGGTGGAAAAATAGAGCTTCCCCCTGTTTTTGACATCATAATAAAAGTTTACGATTCTTACGTTGGGAGCGTTGTTCACGCTCGTTGCCAGGGCTATCTCACACTGCTGCGTCATGATCCTTTCGAATTCCCGAGGGTAATCCATGCGTTTCCTCCTTGATGAATTATACTTACGCCTTGTAGGGCGTATCATGACCAAAGTATACCGTGAAAACCTTGACATCAGTATGTCATGGTTTAGGATAACCATTAATTTTTTTGGAATACGGGAGAGGCTATGTGAAGACAGACCGGTTGATCTCTATCATCATGGTGCTGCTGGAACGTAAGAGGATCAGCGCGACCAGGCTTGCAGAAATGTTTGAAGTGTCGGTACGGACCATTTTCAGGGACATCGATGCCATAAACATGGCGGGCATACCCATCGTCACGTATCCGGGCGTCAACGGCGGTGTCAGCATCATGGAAGGGTATAAGATGGAAAAAAAGCTTTTTACCACTTCGGACTTCATTTCCATACTGATGGGACTGGGAAGCATCAGAACGACATTGTCGAACAAGGAAATTGCGGCTACCCTGGAAAAGTTCAAAAGCCTGTTGCCGTCCGACCAGTTGAGAATCATAGAATCAAAATCGAACCAGATCGCCATAGACCTGAGGGCATGGGCGGGGAACAGAAACACACCGACATACCTTGAAACAGTAAGGCGGGCGTTGCAGGAAGACAGGCACCTTTCGTTTCGCTATTCCGACGGGAGCGGGAAAATAAGCAGGAGGAAGGTCGAACCCTACCAACTGGTACTGAAGGAAAAAAGCTGGTATCTGCAGGCATACTGCCTCCTGAGAAAAGATTTTCGTGTTTTCAAATTGTCCCGCATGCATATGCTGCGAATTCCCGGGTCTTCGTTTGTGCCTCGTGAATTCACCCCTCGGCCGCTGGATGGTTCAGACTGGATAGGGCGGAGGATAATCACGATAAGGCTATTGATCGACGCATCCCTCAGGGAAAAGGTGGCCGACCGTTGCGGAGAGGAATACATTAGACCGTACGGCGAAAACAAATTGCTGGTCCGATTACCCTTCGCTGAAGACGATTTGGGTTACAACCTTTTACTCGGCTACGGCGATAAATGCGAATGCCTGGGCCCCGAACGAGTGCGAAGGGAGATGGTTCGCCGTATTAAAAAACTGTTGTCGGTCTATGATTAAAGTTTTGATGCAATATTGTTTGTTCAATGTTTTGAATACACCGGGATGTGTCCCCCCCCCCGTTACGCCGTTCCTCCCGACATAAGGCATTTCCCCTGCAGTTCCTTAATGAAACAAGTCTTTCCCCCCGACTATAAGCCTCTAAAAAATAGGCCTCTGCAAAATTGTTACTTCGATTATCCTGCTGAAATTGAGAACAGTCTCCAAATCATTTCTTTTCTTTCCCGCTTTGAGTGCAACTTCATATATGCCCGGGTTGACATGAAAGGCCTTATCGCAATCATGAGACAGTTCCGTCATCTCACTCTCGTTAAGAAAGACCTTAATAAGATGATTGAAAGCTGTTAGGCTGTCCCCCTGCTTGCATACAAGACACATTTGCCGGAGGATTGCGGAGTAAATTTGAGAGTACTCATGCACCCGACAAGAGATAACGGTACTGCAACAGTCGTAGAGATACTTATTGAATTGTTAATCTTATACACATCGGCTAATTATGGTGACAACTTCGCTGCATGAAGTAAGCTATTTCAGGCGCTCAGCTTTAATACAAATCAAGCATATCTCAATGTCTGAAGAGAACAGTTATTTCCCCCGCGGAACGGGCACCCCCCGGGATTAGATGTTATAGTAGAAGTTACCAACTCCTGAAAAAGCCCGTTCCCTTCGATGGAGAAAAAATTCAGAGGAAGTTAAAAAACTCAATCACCCATTGATTATACGTGCGAATGGTCTGCATTCCTCCCCGTGTGATAGCGGACCTGATGCATTACAGCGCATCGGACCTGAATGGCTCTTGTGGTTTGTATCGTAAAACCCAGACCCTGTTTACCCACATGCTGCCTCCACCGTGTGTTGAAAACCGGAAATCAAATCCATTACCACGGTTCTGAAACCGTCCATCTTTGATGTGCCATACGTGGAACTTCCATTTGCCGCTGTTTCTCAACCTGAGTTTCGGAAACGCGCCGTCGGCCGATCCTCTGAATGCACCGTCAACGGGTCCCCTGCCGTTGCTGTCATACTGGCAGTTGATTGCCGTCCCGCTGTCGAAATATTCCATGACGATCCAGACTTCATTGTTGCCTCCCCACATGAATGAGTCGTCGATGTCAAAGCACATATGGTTATGCCCCGGTCCGTCGTACGGATACGGCAATTTTCTGCAATCGACACCGGCCTTGACGTCCTGTTCGGTTATTGCGGCGCCATCGTTCGGCGCAAGGGCCAGGAGGTGCCCATTGTTCTTTGCTCCGAGGTCTATCCAGGCATAATTCCTGTCCACCCCTTTCACCTCCTTTTTCATGCTGACTACGTGTTGGCCCTTGATCCTGTTTGTCAGGTTCAAGGTGAAAAGTGAAATGCCCTTGTCAAGATCTTCGATATCATCGATCGTTTCGTCGTGAGCGAAATCGGCGATACCTTTCTCCACGTCGATGATACGACCGGTTATAAGGATTTTCCTTCGCCATTGGGTTATGGTTCCCACAAGCATCTTCCTCGCCGACAAGAGGCGCCCCACCCTGACGGCATATTGTGTGTCGGTAATACCGGTCATCTGAAGGGACTGCTCCTTCATTATCTCCTTCATCAGCGAACGTTCCAGTACGATGAACTCGCCGGTATTGATCATCTTGTTTCGCAGAAGGTCGTTCATCATCTCGGCGTCGCTGCGCGATATGCCCTTTGCGGCAAAATCGATGATCGCGAGACGCATTTTTTCCGCGCCTGCGGTTTGTTTGGCCTTTTTTGTCGCGATCCCTTCCGATTGTCCGAGTGTGGAACAGCCGTGAAACGATATAAGAAAAATAATTAACTGGCATATGATCGGCATAATGAAAATGGCTTTTCTCATTCCGATACCCCCCGGGATATCATAAAAGTTAAGACTTCACTTTTTATAATCAGAAATCTGTTCTCTCCCCGAAGCGCCTTTCCTACCGGCATAAGGCAGATCCCCGGTGGCTTTTGTCTTGAAAAAGCCCTTTCTCCATGGCAAACAGCACCTTGACAGGGTTCTTACTATTTCACGCAGCCCGGAATCACAGTTTTTTACGCCCCCGTGGGAAAACCATCTTTGATCTTTTCATAAACAATATGAAACAGTTGCACATTCGTCGACATTTTTTTTCTGAAGCGTGAACATGAGAACCGTTCGCATACGGTTCTAAAATCGCGGTCATATCGTCTTCGCAAAATATCTCAATTTTCCAGGATAACCGGCACGCTGCGTCCCTGCAGGTGAAGCGTATTCACCGGCGACATTATTCACCTCCGCCGCAACCGTTTACACCAGTACCCGGGTGACAATGAGATGGACACGGGAATTGTCGTTACGCCCCTTTCCAATCACCGGGAAAATCGATGCCCATGACGGGGTGGGGCCCGATCCGCGCGGTCCGTAAAACATCCGCATCTGATCAGGTGATGTCTAATTCTCCCTCATTCCACCCCTCATCCCGTAATCACGCTTCCTTTTTTCTATTGACACGCCGCCCGCGCCGTCATACCGCATGATTATCGGCGGCTCCGCATGAACGGCAACCATGACCACCTCAAACAAAAAATCCTTTCGGGCGCACGGATATCGCCCGAAGAGGGGCTCTCACTCTTCAGATGGGACCTGCATGAACTGGGCCGCGCGGCGGACTTCAGGCGCACTCTGGCGCACCCCGGCGACACCGTCGGTTTCATCATCGACCGGATCGTAAACTTCACCAACATCTGCGAGGCGGGCTGCGCCTTCTGCGCCTATCACGCGAGGGCCGGCGCCGTAGAGCCCTATGAGATGAGCGACGACGAGATATTCAGCAGGATAGATGAGCTCGTCGCCGCGGGCGGCACCCAGGTGATGCTGCAGGGGGGCCTCCACCCCGAATACTCCCTGGAGCGCTACGTATCGATGATACAAAAAGTGAAGAAGCGCTTCCCGTCCATTTGCCTGCATTCCCTCTCGCCCGCCGAGACCGTTCATATCGCCCGCAAGGGGAATTTCATGGTCGACGAGGTGATCGGCGCTCTGAAAAGGGCGGGCCTGGACTCCATGCCCGGCGCCTCTGACCTGCTGGTGGATCGCATACGGCGCAAAGTAAGCCCGCGCAAGCTCACCGTGGAGGAGTGGCGTGAGGTCATGCGCTCCCTGGCACGGAACGGCCTGAAGTCATCGGCCACCATGACCTACGGCATGGGGGAAACCCCGGAGGAGCGCATTCAGCACCTTGAGACGGTACGCAGTATTCAGGACGAGACCGGCATCATCCGCGCCTTCATCCCCTGGTCCTTTTCCCCCGCGAGGACGGCGCTGTCACACCTGGCGCCCGCCACGGGCCTGGACTATCTGAAAATCGTCGCCGTCGCGCGAATCTATCTTGACAACATACCGAACATACAGGCTGGATGGCTCACGGAGGGGCTGAAGCTCGCCCAGATCGCCCTGGCCATGGGGGCCAACGACATGGGCGGCGTACTCACCGAAGAGGTGGTGGTAAAGGCCACCGGGATCGGCACCCGCACGCATCGGGACGAGCTGATCGATATCATTAAAAGGGCGGGCAGAACCCCCGTTGAGCGGGATTCGGACTACCGCGTAATCAGGAGCTATGCCGATGGTCAGCATGCGATATGAGATCAACAACACCGACCCCGAAGAGAAAAAGCAATTCATCAAGAAAATGTTCACCGCGGTGGCGCCCACCTATGACGCGCTCAACCGTGTGCTGTCACTGGGTATCGACCGCCTGTGGCGCCGGCTGACCGTCCGCAGCCTTGGAAACATGCGGGGCAAAATGGTGCTGGACCTCTGCTGCGGCACCGGGGACCTCTCCCGAAACCTTACCCGCAGGGGGGCGCGGGTCGTGTCCCTGGATTTCTGCGAGGCGATGATTCGCCGGGGACGGGAGAAAAAGAACATTCTTGATTACTGCGTGATCGCCGACGCGAGCCGTTTGCCGCTGTGCGAGAACTCGTTCGACGCCGTTACTATCGCTTTCGGCATTCGCAACATCCCCGACCTGGACCGTTTCATCGCCGAGGTGCGAAGGGTCCTTAAACCGGGAGGGATTTTTTCCATACTGGAACTTACGCGTCCGAACTTGAAAACAGCCGGGCTTATGTACCGGCTGTATCTGGGAATGCTGCTGCCGCTGATCGGCAAGCTCATTTCAGGAAAGATGACCCCCTACCGCTACCTGTCCACAACCATCAGCACCTTTCTGAATCCCCGCATGCTCGCCGAACACCTGGTCAGGCATGGATTTACCGGCACCGGAACGGTCAGCTACACGCTGGGAGTAGCGACCCTGATAAACTGCAGAAACGGAGCGAAGGCGGCGGTCCCCGTGTCTGCTTCCAGGCCGCAGGCGACGGCGCTGCATCCCGACGCGTTGCACTGAAAAGCGGCCGCGTATTTTACGCTAGTCCAGGGTGCAGCCGAAACGCTCGCCCATATAACGGGCGGTCGAGGTCTTTCCCAGGGCGGTGGCCGTCACCGATTTCGTCGCGTAATCCACTTTATAACCTTTAACGGGTATGACGGTCCTTGACCAGTTGCGCGCCTGTTCCTCGTTTTTCCCCTCGACGAATATGCTGGAGCACATGAATTTGGCGTACGCAGCGGACGCCATGGGGAGAAAGGCCCTTATGTCCTTCAGGTTGGCTCCTGCCACTATGCCCAGTCCGAGGATGATGACCGCGAGCAGTATCAACAACAGTTTCAGTATTTTCATTTCCGCCCTCCCTGCCTCACGATACTGTCGATGACGAGCTTCAACAGCGTGTTCGAACTGAACGCCTTGTCCCGGTTGTCGGCGACGTAGGCCACCACCAGGTCCAGGCTGGGAATGACGTATATAAACTGTCCCCAGTGGCCCTGGGCCGAGAATGTATCTTCAGGAGCGTCGGGGAACTCCCTGGGGTGCTTCTTCTCGGGAATGCTGCGGTTAAGCCACCACAGGGCCCCGTAGGCGCCGTCTTCGTTTTCCTTTTCACTGAGCTTCGTGGCGAAATACGCCGGGGCGACGGTAGTGCTGTACTTCACCCAGCCCTCGGGCAGGATGCGCTTCCCCTCCCACATCCCGTCGTTGAGAAAAAGGTAGCCGAATTTGGCCATGTCCCTGGGGCGGGTATAGAGGTACGAAGAGCCCACGTAGGTGCCGGCCGCGTCGCGTTCCCAGACCACCTTTTTCATGCCGATCCTGTTAAACAGTTTCTCCCAGGGATACGCGTCGTATTCCTTCCGAGTCATGGTATTTTTCAACATGGCCATGAGGAGGTTCGGTGTGGGGCTGGCGTATTCCCATTTGGCGCCGGGGTCGGCCTCCAGTTCCTGGCCGGCGGCGTACTTTGCCATGTCTCTGTGACCCGAGGTAAACAGCATGGCGTTCACCGTTGACTTGATTGGCGAGGCCTCATAGGTCTCGTTGGAGTACAGCCCCGAGCTCATGTGCAGCAGATGGTCGACCGTGATGTTTTTATGCTTCCCCCGGTTCAGGGCGGGGTAGTATTTCCAGGCGGGGTCCTCGAGTTTCAGGCGCCCCTCTTTTATCGCAATGCCGTACAGCGCGTTGGTAAAGCCCTTCGAATCTGACCAGGTGATGTGGACCGTGTCCTTCGTGAAACCGCCGGCGTATTTCTCGAACACCAGGTAGCCGTTTTTAATGATCACCAGCCCGTCGGTGCGGATGCCCCTGCGCTCTGCTTCGGGGCCGGTCCGGGTAAAGGCGTATTCTTCGACCTTTTTTATCTTCAGCGGGTCCATGCCCACGGCCGCGGGGGCTTTTACCCGCCATTCCTTCGTGGGCCAGTAGTCCCTTACTTTTAAAGGCGCCTTGAAAAGCGACACCCCCGAAGCCGGGTTTCCGCCGTCGGCATTTTTGCCGTCGCCGAACCCGTACATGCCCGTTCCCAGCATCGCCGCGAACGCGCATGCCGCGGCAATCCAAAGCACCCTCTTTCTCATAATCCACCCCTGAGTTTAGTTGTATATTTACAGGTGTTATTTACTCGATCCGAAGGGATAGCGCACCCCCAGCCTGAACATGAATCCCGACATGTCTACTTCAAGATTATCATATTCCAGTTTCATCCCGCGATAGCCCGCTTCCCCTATGAATCCCACTTTAGATCCGTCAGGCTGAAAAGCGGCGCCTACAAGTACTTGCCAGCTAAACCCGTGAAAAAACTTAGTTACTTTCTCCTCGTCGTAACTTTTTCCTGAAGGGTAGTCGGTAAATTCAGGCTGAGAATAATGAAGTATCATGAACCCCCAACCCAATCCGATGGTTGTATACGGTTCCACGTAAATATATTTTTTAAGTACGGGAAGTCTAAGCTGGGCATTCATGAATGCCGGCATAGTATACGCGTTTGTGTCAGCTTTAACATCGGCATAAACCGACCCACCGAGATGCTCTACACCCAGCTTTCTGTTCCATTGCAGCCAGAAGAATCCCACTTCCGGGCCCAGTACAAAGTAAGGATCAAGTTTCCAGGTGTGCTGAAACGCCACATCAAGGCCGAACTTGGAAGGGTCGGTGGCATAGCCGGCGCCGATGCGCCCCTGGATTTCTTTCTCCACCGCCATGAGCGGCGAGGCCGACATTACCAGAAGTAAAAACAGAACTGTAGTTATTCTTTTCATTCAATGTCTCCTGATTGGTTTCTTTCTACTTTTAATTATCTCTAGATGCGCCACAGAGGCACGGAGGCACAGGGAGTATTTGATATTAACAGCTGAAAGTGCATTCTATCTTTTATTATCAACGAATCCTCGCGACGTGTATAATGATAAAAAAGTACTCACCGGTCGTGAAGGTATAACGAACGACGATGCCTTGGAATTACATCAACAATTATTGATTCAGGCGTTAGTTTTCATCAATAACAGAACTTTTACCACTCTCTGTGTCTCCGCGCCTCTGTGGCTGAACAAACTATCAGCGCCAGGTTGAATACTAACGCGACCATCTCCGGCCTGTCAAGGATTTATATCAACCAGCACCCGATCGCCGGGTTCGTTACGGTACCAGGTGATTCGCACGCGGCGTCCCTTGTATCTGAGCAGGCCGACGCGGCATCGGTATTGTGCTTCACGGATTGCGGCCCGGCTTTTAAGGGATGAGTAGAAATTTTTTACGAAGACGGTCCTGTTGCCCTCGGCGTCCAGGGCGAAGACCATCACCTGTCCCAGGTCGTTGGGGGCGATGTCCACCACCGTGACCGTCGAGGTGACGGTTTCATGGGTTAGTCGGTCCACCGTCGTACAAGTGGAGAATAGTATTGCACATAATTGCATAACGAAAAATATTGCCGCACGCTTGTGATTCATTTTTTCTGATTACTTACCATTTATCAGGTTTTCGAATTTTACCATGCGAATCTTCTAATTCAACCGGGAACTGGCAGGCAGCCAACACCCCTGAACGGATTTGTTTTTGAAATAATGCATATTTCCCAAGTTCTCTACTGGGTTTTTTATGTGGATTTAGAATACCGATTTTTTTCCTTATTTCATGACTGATAATTCTAAGCGGTTCAGATAAATCAGAATCATTAGAAATCAGTACCGCAAGGTCATACCTGTCCTCATAGGCATCGTGTAACATATGCACAGCTATATTAACGTCTGACTTCTTTTCCTCTGTTTTCACGACATCGGCAAATCCCTGGCCGTTAGCAAGAGGCATGTTTACAACATGAGATAGAAAATGACCGTAGATAATCTCTACATGCGGGATTGTAGATAAAGCACGCAGAAAAACATGTTGCCGCAAACTTTGATCTGGATCTTTTAGACGTGATTTAACTCTTGCGGTAAAATACTTTATTTTTATAATATCATTCTTTGTGCTATCCAGATAACAACGGCATAAAGAATCCAAATTCAGCCATTTATAAGCAGTTCCTTTTATCAGGCCATAATATAAATTGAAACCATCAATATAAACATATGTGCGAAGCACCTATTGAATGCCTCCATGTAATAGCAAAGGCCATCCCGAAGAATGGCCTTGCGCCCGGCGCCGAAGCACACGGGGTGATCTATTTATTAATATCGTTACATCTATATAAAAAGTCAACGATTATTTACAAAAATGATTATTATACTCTTTCTAATTTTACTTTGTTAAAACTGAACCAACAATGAAATGGCATAGTTACTCATGAAAAAGCGCAAACGGACTTTCCATGACCTGATGCAAAAATACCGGGAAAACCCGGTCGAACCGCCCTGTCCCCTCTTTGGCGAGTGCGGCGGCTGCCTGATGCAAAATATTTCGTACGAACACCAGCTGCGCGTGAAAAAAGAGTACCTCGAAAAAACCCTGGAAGGACTTTGCGATGTCGGTGAGGTCCGTCCGTCCACACCCCTGCGTTACCGCAACCGCATGGATTTCGTGACGGCGTTCGGAAAGACGGGACTGCGCAAACGAGGGCGATACCGCCAGGTGGTGGATGTGCCCCGCTGCGCCCTCATGCAACAGCGATCCGACGACGCCCTGGCCGCCATACGGCCGCACCTGGCAGGGATCGAGGATTACGACTACCTGCGGCACGAAGGGTACCTTCGCTACCTGGTGCTGCGGCAGGGACGGTACACCGGCATGCTTATGGCCAACCCGGTGGCGGCGCGACGGGAGAACCGCGTCGAGACGCTGCTGGAATCGCTCTGCGGCATCGCCGATTCGGTGTCCCTCATCCTTAACGAGGGAAAGGCCGATCTATCCTTCGGCGAGGTGCTGTCAGACGTGAAAGGAGGTTTCATTGAAGAACGCCTCGGGAACCTGCGTTTCCGTATCCGCCCCAATTCCTTTTTCCAGTCCAATTCGGAAATCGCCCTGTCCATGTATGAAGCGATCAGGGATGAGACGGAGGGTCACGTGCTCGACCTGTATTCCGGCGTCGGCAGCATCTCACTCTTCATCGCCGACCGTGCCGAGAGCGTAACCGGGGTCGAGGTGCTGCCGGAGGGGGTCGCCGCGGCCTGCGAGAACCGCGAACTCAACGGCATAACCGGCGCCGGGTTCATTTGCGCCGATGCGATGGAATTCCTGCGCGGCAACACCCGGCGCTTCGACACCCTGGTAATGGACCCGCCCCGCAGCGGCATACACCCTAAAACACTGAAGCTCATCGCGACCCTGGCGCCGTCCAAAATCATCTACATGTCGTGCAACCCGGTCACCTTCCGTGACGACTGCCTCGCCCTGGAACACTACCGCATAGAGAAGTTCGAGGCCTGCGACATGTTCCCCCAGACCGACCACATCGAGACCCTGGCGGTATTGAAGAGGAAGCTGCATGGCATCCGGTGACCTGTCGGCAAGGGGACTCTCCCGTAGAATAAAACGGCATGTCCACGCCGGTGCGCACGAATTCTACGCCGTGGTTCAACCGGGTTTCGAGGAAACCGCCCGGGACGAGCTTGCCGCGATCGGCATCTCGGGGCCCATGGAAATCACCGAAGGAGGAATCTCGTTCAGCGCGCACCTTGAAGAATGCTACCGTGTGAACCTCTGCGCGCGCACCGTAACCCGCCTGCTCATGCGTATCGCCAGGTTCAGGGCGGAAAACTTCACGAGCCTGAAGGAGAAGGCCGCCGCCGTTCCCTGGGAACTCCACCTGGGCGGCGGCCCCCCCGGGTTTTCCATCACATGCCGCAAGTCACGGCTGCGCCACACCGGCGCCATCGAGGAGCGGCTCAGGGAAACGATAGTGCGGCGGCTGGCCGCGAACGGTGCGGGCGTGGATACGACGCGGGGGGAAGCGGCCGCAACCCAGACCCTGTACGTGCGGTTCGATCATGATTTCTGTAAGATCAGCCTGGACTCGAGCGGCGAAGCCCTGTACCGGCGGGGATACAAGACCCACGTTACCGAAGCACCATTGCGGGAAACCACGGCGGCCGCAATTCTGCGGGCGGCCAGATTGCATGAGTACGACACGCTGCTCGACCCCATGGGCGGCTCGGGCACCTTCTCGCTGGAGGGGGCCATGATGTTTCAAGGAACTCTCCCCGAACCGGGCCGCTCCTTTGCCTTCCAGGGATGGCCCGCCTTCCGGGCCGCCGCGTTCAACCACCTGGTGAAAAAGCTCTGTAAAGAACATAACGCGTCGACTGCCGCGGGGAAAACCGTCATCTACCGTGACATAGACCCCGCGGCCCTGGAAGCGGCGGTAAGCAACATAGACGCGGCAGGGATGGCCGGTGTTATACGGGCGGAGCGGGGCGACTTCCTGGCCGGGCCCCTCCTTCTCCCTCCCGGCCGTACGCTTCTCGTGCTGA
>CAZUXY010000034.1:0-207 GCA_964624235.1 uncultured Leptospirales bacterium
TACATATTAAAGCCGGTAAAATTTTTAGTAACACTGAACCATGCACGAAAAACTGGACATAAATAACATATTATTAGCGGTGATATTCTCTGTATTGGGAATCATTATACCTGTCCTTTTCCACGCTCTTGGCCTTGGATCGATTTTCCTGCCAATGTACATTCCACTGGCAATCGGTTCATATATGCTGAATGTCAGGAATGCCGT
>CAZUXY010000034.1:217-51496 GCA_964624235.1 uncultured Leptospirales bacterium
TTATCATGGGCATTTCTACTCCTATGTTGTCAGCTTTCATGACAGGGATGCCGCCGTTTTATCCTCCGATAGTTTTTATGATGATGATACAGCTAGGTGCATTCTGTACTATAATATCATTTTTAACTCACACCGCCAAAAAAAAAACAATAACATCATTGGTTATAGCGGTACTCCTGGACAGGCTTATTCTTACTTCGTTGTATTATGCAGTAATGCCCGCCTTCGGGATTAATACCGGTATGTATACATTATATGAAATAGTAAAAGGATTTCCGGGAATAATACTGATGTTTGCGGTGGTACCATTGGCGGCGGTTAAATCTGCGGATATAATGAAAAAAAGATCACTCCATCTATTTGAATTGAAGGGAAGCGAGGATGATGAACACAAGCTCCATGAATGAAAAGATTTCTTATTTCAACCAGAGAGGGCCGAACTGGGATGAGATCGTAGGCAATAATACTGAAAGGTTGTCCCAGATACGTGATGTTTTTACAATGATAAATATACAGAAAGGTCATAAAGTACTCGATGCAGGATGCGGCAATGGAGTATTGTTTAAATTCATTGAGGAAAAGACTGGTAGTTCGGGTGAGATTGTTGCAATTGATGCCGCGGAAGCCATGATTTCCAGGGCAAAGAAAATTCATGATGCATATGATAATATTCGATACATTGTAGGAATGCTTGAAAGCGTATATATAGATGAAAATTACTTCAATGCAATTTTATGTTTTTCGATTATTCCGCATGTCGACGATAAAACGGCGGCTTTCATGAATATGCGGAATTCATTGCGCAGCGACGGACGTCTTTATATTTTCCATCTATCTGACACAAAAACACTGAATGATTTTCATAGTACCATTGATGGTCCCGTTCGACATGACGTTCTTCCATGCAAAGATGAACTGGAGTTTATGCTGAATACTGCAGGCTTATACATAGCCACCTACATCGATCGTAAGGGACTCAATTTCATCGAATGTACTAAATGATTACCATACTTAAATGCCTGCTGACTGCCGGGATGGTCATCAGCAGCCTGCTTGTAGAGATATATTTCTATAAAGCAGGGGTGGCGGTACTGTGCTTGCTAATGTATTCAAAAACAAGATCCTCTATTAAAACAGTTATAAGATCAAATTATGTTATTATGTTTTTTGCATGTGTTTTCACGTTTTTCACATTGTTTTCAGGATATCTGAAAGGAAAACCAGATATTGAAACAGCCTTTTATACCTTCTTAAAAATTATACTGGTATTCAACGTTATAAACGCCGGGTATCGGTGGGTTGGCAAAAGAGGAATACTGGTCCTGCTGGATATACTGCCTGTATGGCGTATGAAGGTATACCTGCTGCTTCTGATTAAAACACTGGCGGTCATATTTAAAACCATTCCGGAATCAATAACCCAGGTTTCTTTGAGACTGCATCCCTCATCATATAGAAAAATAATTATCGCACGATATTATGTTCAGAATATCATATATAAGGAACTATATACTGTGCAGCACATTCAGACAGCGGCGCATTTGCGTATTACGAATAAAAAAATTGATGTTACATATGATGAAACTATGGAACCGGCCGACTTCGTTTTAGTTGTAATATGCGCAGGATTGTTGAGTGCGGGCTTGCTACTGTAAGGAACTCGTAGAAGATGAAGTCGATAATTACAAAGAACCTGAGTTACCGGTATGATGATGGAATCGAGGCGTTGAAAGATGTTTCCATTGAGGTGATGCAAGGTCAAAAAGTAGCGCTTATAGGTAACAACGGCAGCGGAAAATCCACATTGCTGTTGAATTTGATGGGACTTCTTGATGGTGACGGCTATATACAGATAGCCGGAATAAACAGGACAAAGACAACCATCAACAGTATAAGAAATAAAATCGGGTATCTTTCAGGAAAAATCGAGTATAATTTCATAATGCCTGATTTGATCAATGACGTAATGCTCAGCATGCCGAGTGAATATGATTTGAACGAGAAGAAAAACAGAGCTGTTCGGTGGCTTGAAAAATTCAATCTACTTTCATACAGGGAAAAAAATCCACTGGAGTTGTCATCCGGAGAAATGAAAAGGGCGGCCATTGCCGGTATTATGGCGAAGGAACCAGAAATACTGATCCTTGATGAACCGATGAACAACCTTGATCGCCGTAACAGCTTTGAATTGCTGGAAATATTACAGTCAATAAAATCCACCATGCTGATAGCTACACATCGTAGTTTAATTGTGGATGAACTGGCGACGCATGTTGCGGTTATGAACGACGGCCGGTTGACTGGATACTATACTAAAAAAGATGCCGTTAAAATGAAAGAGATCAGGGATTTGTTGTTATAGTAATTCTTAAGAATTACTCGGGAGATGATTATAAAAAAACAAAAGGAAACACATAATGGTATTTCCTTTTGTTGTCGGATGTGAAAACGCAACGGACAGTCTACAATGTTGCGCTAATACCGCCAAGTACGGTAAATCCCGGCATGGAATAATAACCGCTGCTGTAATATGTTGAGTAGTCCTTATCGGTTATATTGTTGAAATTGATGAAGACCCGATAGCGCTTCAAAAATGAACAGGCAATTTTGGCGTTAAGGATAAAGTACTCATCAAGAGAAACGGTCCCTGCGCTGTCATGGTATATATCATTTACGTATTCTCCGTTAAGAGCAACATATAGATTATAACCTTCGAAAGATATACCGGTCAATAGCTTATGCCGCGGTACATAGGGAAGTTTTTCACTTTTATACTCATTATCTATAAACGAATATCCAACCTGCAGACCGATCATCTTAATTACATTATATTTCAGCGTGGCTTCAATACCATTGTATGTGTATTCATCGGTATTAGTCCATCCAGTACCTGACTTGATGATTTTGTTATCAGCGATGATGTGATAACCGGTAATATCAAGACTAAGATCATTTATGGGAGTCAGTTCGATCCCGGCATCGTAGGACATAAAAATTTCAGGGTCGAGATCATCATTGGGAACTTCAGCCGGAAACATCTTTATATAGAGTTGACGCAGATTGGGCAGGTTGAATCCGCGCGCCACACTGCTGTGAATTTTGTAGTATTGAGTAGGGTTGATAATAAGACCGGCCTGCCAGGCGGTAAACCCGCCGAATTTTGAATCGTTAGTATATCGAATACCGGCGGAAACAGTAAAAGCATCAAGAAACCGTTGATCCACAAGACAGAAGACAGAAGCATCGGTAAGATATTTGTCCTTTACGAAATAAACATCGGTGACTAGATTTTTCGATGAACCACCCCACTTGCGTACATCTATACCGAGTGTAATCTTATTACCCTTCATTAACTTGGCAGATTCAATAATACGAACTCCATAAAGATTATCGTCATGTTCGTATGAATCGGTGTTTGTAGGATAACGTTCAGCTTCATGATGGCCGTTATTGTAAAACAGGTGCATCATCCCATCGAACTTATCATAATTATTCAGTACATTCAAAGAGATTCCCATGCGAAGGATGTCGAAATATTCAAGCGTATCGGTGGCAGCCCCGTCTGGGCCCGGGTCATGTATTTCCTGTTTCATCAGGAAAGCGTTCATACCGGCGTACCAATGTTTGCCAAGATCGAATCCGAACCGGAACGTACCATTGTGATTAAGATATCTGGAATCAACCTCTTTACCGTTAGGAGCAGTCTGATCGTGATGTCCATCGGTGCGCTGAAAATTGTATGAAAGACCGTAATCGAATATACCGATTTTGCCCTGGTGTAAAAGGTAATCGTCGGTAGTGTTATAACTGCCGTAGGACCCGCTCAACTCGGTGGAGTAACCCTCATTTTCCTGACGTTTTGTGATAATATTAACCACACCACCCAGTGCGCCTGATCCATACAGAACCGGTTGAGGGCCGTGAAGTACCTCGATACGATCGATATTTTTCATGGTGAAGATGTCCGCGATAGGATGATTCATAATAGAAGTAGTGGTATCGAGACCATTAATCAGGAATGGTACACCGGTGGTGGGACCCCATCCGGATTTACCTATACCTCTGATGGACATGACGGCGGCTCCGCTGTTGGAAACCCCAAAACCCATGACGCGGTTGTTGCCGGTATAAAAGCTTGGAATAGTATTATTTATAACGTTTACAAGGTCGGTTTTTGTGGATTTTTTCACGTCCTTATCGGTAAGTATGGTAGTGACACCCGGTTGTTCTCTTTTATCCTTTACAATTATTTCTTTTGACACAAATACTTTTGATTTTTCCACCTCTTCTTTCATTTTATCAACTTCTGTTGTTTCCTGAGCATACAAAGAATTGCCGAGGAATATGAGAATTGCAAAAGCAATGATGCGAAAAGATTTCATTAATTCCTCCAACACAGGATTGATAACCAGCAACAGTAGCACAAATATAATAATAGTAGCATATGTCAATAAATAAATTTATATTTTTATCTGTGTACATTGGAGCAAAATTCTGACGAATAATTGAATTATTATAATTTTCCGATTATCAAACAAAAGTTGCTTTTTCGAGGTTTAAGATGATTAAGAAAAATATTATTTTAATGAAAACAGATGAAACATGAGGAAATACAGAAAACACTGATGCAATTCACGTCATGGAATCCAAATAATGTGTTGACGATAGCATTTTTCGGGATGATTTCTTTTAACAAGGCAGATGAAGCAATTATACAGTGTATCTGAATGAATAAGGAATTTATTAAAAACCTTTCAATAGACGAAGCTGAAGCCCTGTTTACGTCACTGGGTGAAAAAAAGTACAGGGCCAGACAGCTGTACAGCTGGCTCTATGAAATAAATGTAGATTCATTTATGGATATGACCAATTTCTCGAAAAGGCTGAGGGAGAGCCTGGACGAAAACTTCATAATTCAGGCACTGGCGCTGGAAGACCGAATGGTATCTGAAATAGACGGTACTGAAAAGTACCTGTTCAAAACAATGGACGGTCATTATATCGAGTCTGTGCTTATAAAAAATGAGGGTTCTGATGAGGGCAGACTCACTGTCTGTGTATCGTCACAGGTCGGCTGTGCCATGGGGTGCAGGTTTTGTGAAACCGCAAAAATCGGGTTCAGAAGAAACCTTGAAGTGGCAGAGATACTGGACCAGTTGAGTCAGGTGAGAAGATATTCAGGACTTCGCAACAATAATATTGTTTTTATGGGTATGGGTGAACCGTTTAAGAATTATGAAAATGTACTGAAGGCATCGGACATTATGAATTATTCTTTCGGTTTTCATATTTCCGTAAGAAAGATTACTATATCGACATGCGGCATTCACAAGGGTATTGAAAGGTTCATAGACGAGAAAAGACCGTATAATCTTGCGATATCACTGAATGATACCGATCCGGAGAAGAGAAAAGCGTTAATGCCCGTGGAGAAAATAAATCCTGTTATGGAAATCGCACGAATGCTGGAAAATAAATTCCCCGCTTCCAGAAACCGGCTTACCGTTGAATATGTCATGCGAAAGGATAATATTTCACAGGAAGACGCGAAAAGTCTGAAAAAAATGTTCCGATTTAACAGAATTAAACTGAACCTTATACCACTCAATCCCGGAGATCATGGTCTGCCTTTACCGGATAAGGATGAAATGGACAGGTTCATAAAAGAACTGGAAATTATGAACGTACCGATTTCGGTAAGAAAAAGCACAGGAAAAGATATCGGCGGGGCATGCGGGCAGCTTTCCGGGAAGAAGTATAATAAATCGGTAATTCGCTGAGGTTTTTACATGA
Source organism: uncultured Leptospirales bacterium (assembly GCA_964624235.1). GTDB lineage: Bacteria > Spirochaetota > UBA4802 > UBA4802 > UBA5368 > CAZUXY01. The sequence continues at coordinate 6,011 of CAZUXY010000034.1, forward strand.
AGTACAAAACATGTTAATTGGTAATTCCGATTGAGATACATATGAAATGCCGTGTGATGCTGTGGTTCATTTCAATGTCAGGGTGGAGTGAGTATCCCGATGAAAAAACTTAATGATAAAACAGTGCTAATTACCGGTGCGGCGTCGGGAATAGGCAAGCTTATGGCATTAAGGTTCGCACAAGAGGGCTCCCGGACTGCGCTTGTGGATGTTAATTCAAAGGGGATACGGTTAACGGAAAAGGACGTCAGTAAAACAGGTTCGGAAGTTCGGGGGTATCTTTGCGACATTACCAAACAGAAGGAAGTAGTGTCAACAATCAAGAATGTAAAAAAAGATTTTAAACATGTCGATATACTGGTGAATAATGCCGGAATAGTCTGCGGTAAGAATTTCCTGGATATGACTTTCGATGAATTCAAAAAAACAATGGAAGTAAATTTTTTCGGTCATGCCGTTTTCACCCGATTGATCCTGCCCGACATGATTGACAGGAACTCCGGCCATATAGTCAATATAGCTTCATCTGCAGGCTTCCTGGGCATGCCCAGAATGACCGACTATAATGCCAGCAAGTTCGCGGAAGTGGGATTCAGCGATGCATTAAGACGGGAACTGAAAAAACAGGGATGTGAAGGGGTAAAACTCACCTGTGTGTGCCCCTATGTAATTAATACGGGTATGTTCAAGGGTTTCAATCCGTTACGTTTAAATCCGGTACTGAAACCGGAGTATGTTGCAGACAGAATTGTAGATGCGGTGAAAAGAGAAAAACCGTATTTGCTCCTGCCGGGATCTGTGTATCTCACCCTGATATTGCGTCTGCTTCCGGTGATTTTTCAGGATTGGATGGTTAAAATAATGGGCGCAAGCAATGCAATGGATAATTATATCGGCAGAGGACAGGAGGGAGGGAATGAAGATATCAATTGATAAAATAAAAGCGGGAAAGCGCATGAGGTCTGATCTTGGTGATATCAATGAGTTGAAAGAATCTATGAGAAAATACGGACTTATAGCACCGATTACGCTTTCGCAGAAATTGGAGTTACTGGCAGGGTATAGAAGACTGAAGGCCGCACAGGAACTGGGGTGGTCGGAGATTGAGTGCAATATAGTAACTGCAAGAACTGCTTTAGAAAAACTTGAAATCGAAGTGGATGAAAACATTTTAAGAAAAAACTTCAATCAGGATGAACTGGAAAAAATCCGGAAGAAAAAAGAGGAACTTCAGGCCGGTGGGATCATGAAACTGTATTATCTGCTTCGATCATTTTGGAACTGGTTAAAGTCACTATTCTGAATCCGACTAACAATAGAAATCAACTTAGTTTCAGCACATCGTTGGAAATGGTGTATTTTATTATTAAATCAGCAGAATAAGTCATTTTTGATACTGATACTGGTTATATGAATAAAAGCAATCGTCGAATGAGGTAAGAACAATGCCTGATAAAACGGAAACCGTAGATATCCGTGGATATTCATGTCCAATAACCATGCCAATGGTGTCCAGGAGAATGAACAGGATAGCTGAAGGTGAGATCGTTGACGTGGTTTTCGACGATTCAAAAATGGGAAATGAGCTGGAACAGTGGTGTGATGAAACGGGAAACCGAATAATAAAACGGAATAGACATGAAGAATACTACAGTTTTCTTATTGTAAAAGGGAGCGGTTATAAAGGGAAAGCGATATTTTCTCAAATGCTTTTTATACTGACAGGCGTACGTCTGCACTTTATAAAAATATTGCACAAGTTAAAACCGGGCAAAAAAATCAGTTATCTCATAACATTTGTATCTATTCCTGAAGGATTAAGAGCGGAAAAATGGCTTGATGAAAAAGGAGAAAAAGAACATACTGCTTTACCTGTACCTGCCGATATCACAGCTCATTGCGGTGTGGTGCTTGGTTTTAAAGAAAGAGATTCGGCGGAAAGGATTTTCAGGTTACTTCAGGAACATGCATTCGGCGTAGAAGAGATTTACTTTATAAACAATGAATCCAGCATACCCCTGGAAAGGTCCTGATATTTTTGTAGTATCGATAACACTGAGATTTGTTTTGTATCGCATAAATCCCGCATGAAAAGGAGCGTTATATGTCCGTAGAACAGACACTGGTATTGATAAAACCTGATGGTTTAAAAAAATCGCTGACTGGAAATATATTGAGCAGATTGTCCGAAGGAAAACTGATTATCATTGGCGCAAAAGTTGTAAGAGTGTCAAGGGAACTGGCGATAAAACATTATGAACATTTAATAGGAAAACCTTTTTTTGAGGAACTCATAAATTATCTCATGGGTGAGATACACGATACACGCAGGGTGATGGCACTTATTTATTACGGAGAAGGTGCAATCAGAAAAATAAGAGACATTGTAGGAGAAACGAATCCGGAAGAAGCAAACCCGGTATCAATAAGAGGGGCCTATGGCCGTATAACCACCACCGGTGTTTTTGAGAATATAGTACACGCATCATCAAGTCTGGAAGATGCGGAGAAAGAAATAAAGTTGTGGTTCAAGCCGGAAGAGATTGTGGAAAAATTATATCCAACAAAAGAAGTCAATCTCAATAATGTGAAGAGTCAGGTGTGGGCCTAACTGGTCTTATGGGATACTGATGACGTAAAGAGGGAGCCATCTGACGGATTAATCGAAGGATTATTATTAAGGAATTATTTTAAATTATAAAATCGTTAAAATCTGCATTAATCCTTGACAAGAATTTTCAATAATGGTTTGATAATTTCTCTTAATAGGGAACTAATTAAATAAAACCTTTGATTTAATTTGAAAGGAGGCATCACTCATGGCACAGATTGAGCTTCATGGCCAAAAATATGAAGTTGATGAGGATGGGTTTTTACAGGAACCGGATAAATGGAACGAGGATGTTGCTAAAGCTATGGCTGAAATCGAGGGAATTAAAGAGTTGAATGAAACTCACTGGAAAGTCATGAAATATCTGAGGACGTATTTCCAGGAGAATGGAATAGCTCCGATGGTGAGAAAACTCACTAAAGAAACCGGGGTAAATTTAAAAGAAATGTATGAATTGTTCCCCCAGGGACCGGCTAATTCGGCATGTAAATGGGCCGGGCTTCCCAAACCGACAGGATGCGTATAATCGATTACCTCAATTCGATATCGAATAAAATTGAGTCAGGTTGTCAACGGCCTGACTCAATTTTTTATCAGAACCGGGTTTTGTTTGAACAAATTTTTCGCATTCTTTGAGTACAATGAAAAAGAGAAATACAATAGCGGTCGCCGGCATAAGGGGAGGGTCGGGGAAGACCCTGGTTTCAATCGGAATAATTAGAGCCATGGTCCTTAAAGGATATTCGGTCGCGGCATTCAAGAAAGGACCCGATTATATCGATGCCGCATGGCTCACACTGGCATCAGGTAAACAATGTCATAATCTGGATACATTTCTGATTTCTCAGGAAAATAATCTGGATACATTCTGTAAGCGTAATGAAGAATCTGATATTGCCGTTGTCGAGGGTAATCGCGGGATCTTCGACGGATTTGATGTTGAGGGTACTCACAGCTTCGCTGAATTGATAAAGATGTTAAATATTCCGGTCTTACTGGTCGTCGACTGTACTAAATGCAGCAGGACCGCCGCGGCACTGGTTCTTGGATGTATGTCTTTCGAAAAGGATATTGACTTCAGGGGCGTAATTCTGAATCAGATTGCCGGCGAAAGACACAGCAGGGTTGTTGCAAACAGCATAGAAAAATATTGCGGTATTCCGGTTTTAGGCTCCATCCCTAAAATAGCCGCACACTCGTTCACCGAACGGCACCTGGGACTGGTGCCGGTAGCGGAACAAAAAGCCCCTCTGGAAATTATTAAGGAAATCACAGAAATTGTCAATAAAACGGTGGATATTCAAAGGATTATAGAAATTTCGGGGGTTAAAAACTCAGTTGAGGCGAAGGGTACGGTTCATACCAAAAGTTACGGCATTGGAAAAAGTAAAATTAATAATGAGGCGGTTTTTGTTAAAAAATCTGAGTCTCCTGTGATTGGAGTCATCTGTGATACCGCTTTTAATTTTTATTACCCCGAAAATCTGGAATTACTGAAGAATGAAGGTGCAACGCTGGTTGATATAGATTCGATGAAGGATACGCTTCCAGGTGTTGATGGATTATATATAGGAGGCGGCTTCCCCGAGACACATGCTGAGGGAATATCCAAAAATATAAAATTACGTTATCAGATCGCGGGGGAAATTGAGGATGGATTGCCGGTGTATGCAGAGTGCGGGGGCCTGATATATCTGTCCAGGGCGATCGTTCATCAGGGGAAACTTTACCCGATGGTTGGAATATTTCCATTTGATTTTTCACTTTCAGAAAAACCTCAGGGCCATGGTTACACAATTTTTGAAGTCGACGATGAAAATCCATTTTATCCGGCAGGACGCATCATTAAAGGACACGAATTCCGGTATTCTCGTATTATAAATGATATCGAGATTAAAGAGTTGCATACTGTTATGAAGATGACACGCGGAAAGGGGATCGCACAGGGCAGGGACGGGATTGTTTACCGGAACACCATGGGCTTGTTCAGCCATACTCATGCATTGGGGGAAGGCGGAGAAGGATTATCTGCGCTTGTGGCAATGGCAAGGCGGAAAGTAAAAAAAGATGTATAGCGGTTGAAGTTAAAAAAAATCCCCTTATAATGAAATAAGGGGATTGAGTTTTTCCTCTGAGAATTAATGGGTAAAACTAAGAACGGATTTATTTCCCAACCAGTTTGACAAAGGAACCGTTCAGATAGAGGTATTCCAGTTTCCCCTCCTTCCCGAGTTCCCCTATCGCTTTATCTACAAGTTTTTTCTCCATTTCAAGGGCTTTTGCGACGTCCTTGTTCTTTGCCATCTCTACTGTGGCAAGATAGTCAAGTACCTTCTGCTTAAGCTCCTCGCTGACTTGATCACTCATTTACATTCCTCCAATTATGACCACTTGAACTGAGAAGTGGTACGGAAAGTCTCGGTAGCGTAAGTAAAGTCGTCAATGTGCTGTTCGGTGAATTCGATACCGGTCATCTTGAAAAACTTTTCCCAGCCGATTCTCTCGATCCATTCGCCCAGCCGTTCGTATTTACGGGCGTCTTTGGCGTATACTTCCACTATTTTTTTCAATACACTGGTAACTTCGGGCCACCTTGGAGGATTGTTGGGAATATAAGGAACGGCCAGCTTGGAAAACATAGGAGGCTTGCGCGCATTAGAAACTTTACCTCCAACATAGATAGCCACTCCGTCACCGTCACGATCGGCGAGCGGCATAGCGGGACACACGGTAAAGCAGTTGCCGCAGTACATACATCTATCTTCGCGTATCTCAACAGTGTTTTTGTCCTTATCGGGATGACGTCGTATGGCGCCGGTAGGGCAGGACGCGATAACAGAAGGAACTTCACAGATGGAATTGATCTTTGCATCATCGACTTTGGGAATCCTGGTATGTATACCAACGATCGCGAGGTCCGAGCAGTGTACCGCACCGCACATATTGATACAGCATGCAAGTGCAATGCGGAGTTTCGCCTGGAGTTTGAACCCGACGAAGTATTCATGCAGTTCATCCATGACGGCTTTGACCAGTCCGGATGCGTCGGTAGCGGCGCTGTGGCAGTGTACCCAGCCCTGTGTATGGACGATGTTGGATATGCAGTCGCCGAGACCCCCGATGGGAAGTCCAAGTTTCTTCAGATCGGACATCATGGGATCGACATTGTCCTTTTTTGGTGTTAAGAATTCCACGTTGTAACGGCTGGTGAACCTCAGATGCCCGTCACAGTACTTATCGGCGATGTCACAGAGGTCCCTGATAAAATCAACACTTACCAGTCGTGGAGATCCTATTCGTACGGTAAAAAGCTCATCACCGCCCTCGGCGACATGTTTCATTAAACCCGGCTTAAGGATTTCATGATATTTCCATTTACCGTAATTCTTCTTGATGACATCAGGAAGCAGTTCTCGGTAATCCGGGGGGCCTATATCGGTTTTCGGCATTGTATTCCTCCTGAATTTGTATTAGAAAAACACGAACGGGTTCGTGCGTGGATGTTTGACCATCTGGGGTACAGGCTTTATATCGACTGCCTTGAGGAAATCCTTCAGACCCATACGGCCGATGAGTTCGGCGACGCGTTCCCGGTTTCTCCCGTGTTCGTCCCACCAGTCCCATATCTTTTCAAGGAGATCTTTAATCTCTTTATATGGTGGTTCGATTTTCATAAAAGGAACCAGTACCCAGGAAAGGAACGCCCCTCTGAGGATGGGTGCTTTCCCCCCGATGAGAATGGTGGCGCCTGTCTCCTTGCCCGGTCTGATCGCCTTGGTCATCTTATTGATGCAGTGCATGCAGCGGGTGCAGTCTTCCGCCTTGACCTTGAGTTCTTTTTTCTTTTCATCGTAGGTAAGCGCATAGCCGGGACATTTGTCAACGATGAAGGTTTTAATGTCAAGACCGGATTCAGCGTATTTCTTAACTTCAGCCTGATCAATACGAATACTGTCTTTCCAAGTGCCGATAATGGTAAAATCGGCCCTCGCGATCGCGGCCACGCAGTCGTTGGGACATGCTGACGCCTTGATCTTGAATTTATACGGCCAGCGGGGCCTGTGTATCTCGTCCTGGTATGTCTGGGTCAGGTCATAAATCAGCGCCGGGGCATCAAAACATGCCCATTCACAGCGTGCGGGTCCTACGCAACCGGCCGGGGTTCGCAGCGCCGATCCGGAACCACCAAGGTCATAACCGAGTTCCGTGAGAGCATTGAAGGTTGGTTGAATGTTTTCCGTACCGGTGCCGAGAAAAATAATATCTCCTGTAGAACCATGGAAATTTGTCAAGCCGCTTCCATTTTTCTCCCACAGATCGCATAATTCTCTCAGCCTGTTACTGGTATAAAACCAGCCTGAAGGATGATTGATTCGCATAGTATGAAAAGCTTCAGCATTGGGGAACTTCTCAGGAACATCGGTGTATCTGCCGATTACCCCTCCACCATAACCGGTTACTCCAACAATACCGCCGTGTTTCCAATGAGTTACCTTGTCTTTGTATGATAACTCGACGATACCCAGAAGATCCTGTGCCTTGGGACTCTTTTTGGCCGCACGTTTTATTTCCTTAACAAAACTGGGCCATGAACCTTTTTCAAGTTCATCCAGCAAGGGTGTTTTATCAGCCATTTACAACCTCCTGTGTTTTTTACCTGCAAAGACATCAATACTGAAAATGAGACAGTTTAAAAACTCAGAATATTATTAGATTGCTATACTTCGGAAAAGTACAGATTTATATAGGAGGTACTATAAGTTCCCGCTGAAAAACGGGAAAGTACTATATGAACCTGCACACGCAGCAATGATCCTTCATTTTCGGGTGAAATGTCAAGAAATTTTTTAAATGGTTTTACTTGATATATTGTATGACAAGAAAATATGTGTGTATTTTAAAGAATACATAATAAGGGAACCTCGAATTATCACATTCTGCTTTTTCCCTTGTGGGCAGATACTAAGGATAAAATCAGAATTTTCAATAGTGGTATTTCGGAAAATACTGATTTTTAGAGACGCCCATAATCTAATTTATATATAGGATCATAAACTAAATGTTATTTTTTAGCACATTTATAGAAATTATTCTGGAAAATAAACATAGTCTTTATTAAATCCTTTTGGTGATGGCGGCTCTGATAACAGGAGTCGTTCGGGCAGTGATTTCATAAACAGATTATTAAAAGTGATTACAGACCCAACATACAGTTAGATGATATTCAAAGAAGGTCGGTGTATGTCTTACGAAAGATTGTCCTCATTCCTGAAAAGCGGTGATTCCCCGGGGGATTGCGGTAAACTGAAGATATATCCACATTCCCTGAATACACTCGGGAATGACAGGGTGATCATGTTTGCCGATGAAAGAGGTCGCCATTTGATGTCTGTGGGTAACGGTGTACTCAACGGGGATCTTGAAGGTCCGGAATACAACGGGTACAAGATATGCGGACTGACACACGAAAACCGCCTGGTTCTGAACAAATATTTCCCTTTCACCAATCCGAGTCCCCTGGGGTACGGTAGTGCAAGCATTGGACTGGGGGATCGTCTGGGAACGGCAACCGACGGACATTTGACGGCAACCGGCGATACGGGAGTTTTGCCGGTATTGGCGCAGCAGAGCATGAGGGAACTGAATCTGACGGGAAGAAATTTTCATAGTGTGCTCGACGACGTGTGTTTCTCGGTTTTCAGAATGGGATACCGAGGAAAATTCGGCGCCGACGGTGATCACCTTAAAAATGAAACAGATATCAAACATGCTCTTGACTGTGGTTACACCATGGTTACCCTGGACTGTTCAGACATGCTTGACACATCCGTGCCGTCTTTGTCAGATAGTGAAAAGACTGAGAGGATAAAAGGGTGTGCAGACAAGAGAGTGGATATTTTATTCAAGGATTACGCCGACAGGAAATTCAACGCAGGATCGGCGATATTACGCTATACTGAAAAAGATATCGCCGCCTTCATATTGATGTACCATAAGGCGCTGGACTTAATCGAAACGGTTTATAATGACCTGATTAGACCTCATCATAGCAGGGTTGATTTTGAAATATCAATCGATGAAACTTCAGAACCCACTTCACCTGCCTCGCACTACATAATATCAAGAGAACTGTCCAGGAAAAAAATTCCGTTTACCAGCATTGCTCCAAGGTTCCCGGGCGAGTTTCAGAAGGCGGTGGATTACCGGGGAAACCTCAGAAATTTTGAGAAGGAGTATAAAATCCATCAAGCCATCGCGGATGAATTCGGTTATAAACTAAGCATACATTCCGGGAGCGATAAGTTCCGGATATATCCCATAATAGGTGAAGTATCCGGAAAAAAATTCCATTTAAAGACATCGGGAACACACTGGCTTGAAGCTGTCCGGCTGATTTCACGAAAGGACCCTGAGTTGTACAGGAAGATCCATGCGCATGCCCTGAAGAACCATCACCAGGCGGCACATTTATATCATATCACCGCCGATATCAGTGCGGTTAAACCATTACAGGAAGTTTCCGACGGTGACCTGGAACACTACTGTAATGATGAAAATGCCCGGCAGATGCTCCACATTGCTTATGGTAATATTCTTAGCGGTTTTGATGCGGAATGTGAAATAACATATAAAGAAAGAATATATACCACCATATCACATTACAAGGATGAATATGACCGTATGATTGCAGATCACACGTCTAAACACCTTGCGGCACTGGGAGTTTAACAGGGTTAACACCTGAGATGAAAGCATAAACGGGTGATATCCGATGAAACCGTTCATACACGACGACTTTCTCCTTGAAACCGATTCTGCGGCTGAACTTTATCATGACTATGCGGAGCAGATGCCGATTATTGATTACCACTGCCATCTTTCGCCGGAAATTATCGCCGAAGATCATGGTTTTAGTTCCATCACCGAGATGTGGCTGCATGGTGATCATTATAAATGGAGGGCAATGCGGGCCAATGGTATCGATGAAAAATACATCACGGGAAACGGTACTGATAAGGAGAAATTCTCAGCCTGGGCGGAGACCGTTCCCTACACGATACGCAATCCACTGTACCACTGGACCCATCTGGAATTAAAAAGGTATTTCGGGATAGATGAACTGCTGACGAAAAAAACCGCACAGGATATATACGAAACCTGCAATGACATCATACACAATGAACATTACTGTCCATCGGTCATCTTCAGGAAAATGAACGTTGAATCGGTCTGCACCACCGATGATCCTGTCGACAGTCTGGATCATCATAAAAAATATAATGAAAAAACCCGTAGTACCGATAGTACGCGGCTTTATCCTGCATGGAGACCGGACCGCGCACTGGCGGCGGATAATCCGCGAAACTTCAATGAATGGCTGGACAAACTGGAATACCGTACAGGGCGGCGTATAACAACCCTGAACGATTTCATGGAGGCATTGAAAACGCGACATGATTTTTTCCATGAAATGGGATGCAGAATATCAGACCACGGACTGGAACGATTCTACTCAGAGGAGTTCAGGGAAGACGAGACCGGAGTGATCTTCGAAAAAGCAAGGTCGGGTGCCACACTGAATTCCGACGAGGTGAACAATTTCAAATCGGCAATGATACACCGTTTCTGCATAATGGACCATTCACGGGGCTGGGTACAGCAGTTCCATGTCGGTGTAGTGCGAAACATCAACAGCCGGCTGTACGAAACAATGGGTCCGGATACAGGTTTCGATTCCATAGGGGACGGCGAGATGGCCAGACCTCTTGCCGGGATGCTGGACCGTCTCGACAGAACACGACAGCTGGCTAAAACAATACTCTACAATATCAATCCGGCCGATTTTGAAGTATTCGCGGCGATGGCAGGCGGTTTCCAGGACGGGACTGTTCCGGGCAAAATTCAGCTGGGAAGCGGTTGGTGGTTTCTGGACCAGAAGGATGGAATGGAAGCGCAGATGAACGCGCTCTCGAATATGGGATTGCTCGCCAGGTTTATTGGAATGACCACTGACTCGCGGAGTTTTCTGTCGTACCCGCGCCATGAATATTTCCGAAGAATATTATGCAATATGATCGGGCGTGATATCCGACGTGGTCTGCTCCCCGATGACATGCCCTGGATGGGGAAAATCGTGCAGGACATCTGTTATTATAACGCAAAATCATACTTCAACCTGGAATGACATGAGTTCAACCGCAGTCGCTGGCGCGATCTCAGAATATGGACGACGGTATTTATTGCGGTTCAGTTGTTGTTGTATTTACTTTTTAAAAGCAATCAGAAAGCCATACTCTTTTTACAGGAATACATTATTTGAAAATCAGGAACGACGCCTTGATCTTTTTCGCGTTCTGGGATCCGTTTCTGATCCATAGTACATAACAGCCGTTCAAATGAAAGGTACCGTCGGTGTAATTGGCGTCTTTTTTTCCGGAATCCATAAATATCGATACGCGGTCGGTGTTTTCAAACCTGAATATTTCAACAAAAAACTTACCCACACTGTAAAAGCTGCCCGCTTCCTCCCATCCCAGTATACGGGGGATTTTTGCCCTGTAATATCCCCGGATTCCTTTCTTCTTGAAGTGTGAAAGCAGTTCATTAATGGAACCACGGCATTCAGGCTCCGCCGTTAGGGGCATGGTAAGTGGTATAAGTATAAAAGCGCATAAAAGAACAAGGGTGCATACGAAGAATTTTTTTCGATTATAGATCATAGTGTTTTATAAAGAGGGCTCCATCTCATTAATATATTTTCAAATATAACAGGCTTTGTCAAGCGACTGTCTCCAGGGTTTGGAGGTGATGACAAGTTCAGGGTACCACAACCTGCATTCAGCTATGGCCGCCAGTGCGCCGGTAAGAATATGTGAATTCCTGTACCGACGGAAAAAGAAATCCCGGTCATTGAGAATCTTTTCAGCGGTTGCAAGGTATCTGCTGCATGCGTTTCTCACGTCGTCGGAACGGTATCCTCCCGCGTTACGGCTGGAACGAGTAAGACAATAAATGCCGTCCAGGTCTATACAATAGGTGAGGTCTCCGTCCCAGAGCCCGTTGGCATGCTGAAGCCTCAGGGTGTGATCCACGATTTTTTCGGGATAACGCCATTTCCTGTTGCGGTATTCATAGATATAGTACATGTGAAACGCACCACCCATCTCGTGCTTGGTCGGCGTTCCGATGATGTTCAAACGGTGCACCAGGCCCCTGCACCAGAAACCTGATGATGGGTCCGCCGTGGCGTCGAGACGTTCGAAATACCAGTCAAAGAAATCATCATCAACCGATCCGGTCATCAGCAGGCATGCCGGCACACCTGATACAACATGGGACCCGGGCCATATAACAGACCAGTTTATCCCATTGAACCATCGTTCCATGGATGAGCGAGATTTCAGGATATCGATCGCCCGGCTGAAGGGATAAAGAGGTTGTCGATCGATGAGATGCAGTGCGGCGGTCGCATAGGCGGAGGTGTGCTCTTTATGATGAAAGGTATATTTTTTGCGGTACCATCCTGTTTCAGTGGACTGGAAGCTGTTGATTACACCGGCCCATGCGTCTTTATCCTCCGGTGACAGGTCCAGTTCGTTCATGATATACCGACTGATAAGCATGTCGGTAGTACCGTACGTGCTGACCGGGCCGCCGATCCTGTAGCTGTACTCACCCGGCCCGTCGCCCGAACGGAACTGTTCAGCCCAGGGAAAGAAATGATTGTCCTGAAACCTGCGGAAATCGAAGCACTTTGTCATTTCCTGATTCCGTCTTAATTTTACCTGCCGGTAAAGATACTGGTACGTGAGTTCTCCAAATCGTAACAGTGCCTGTACAGTGAAACGAATCCCGGTGAAGATACCCCGACGATTAAGCAGACAATTATCGTAAAAGGTTTAGATAATCGGTAGTATATGGAACATTAATATGCAGCAGAAGAATAAATTCAATATTTATTCTGAATCGACGGTGAATTACCGTAAAATTACTACTGCATGTTTTTTACTGAAGAGGTGTAACTTTTTAATTGCTTTTAAATTCATAACTTTTATTATCGAAATACCGGTTTTCCTATTGTCTATACCGGTTTATTGTAAGCATCAAATTGCAGTAAGGTTGTTGAAACAGTCATTGGATACATGCGGTCTCGTTCAGAGAGAATTCGTGGGCGAGAACAATCTTGTTCGGTGATGATACTACGCAGCTTGGAGGATGCATTATTATGAAGAGAAAACTGATAATCCTGATGATGCTGGCGGGGGCGGCCTTCGCCCCCGGATGTGGTTATAATACCATGCAGGCTAATGAGGAAGCGGTTTTCGCCGCATGGGGTGACGTGGAAGCGTCGTATCAGCGGCGTGCCGACCTGGTTCCCAACCTGGTGGAAGTCGTTAAAGCATACGCAAAACACGAGAAAGACACGCTGACGGCGGTCACCGAGGCACGCGCCAAAGTGGGGTCGATACAGATGTCGAAGGAAATGCTGAAAAATCCTCAGAATTTCGCGAAGTTCCAGCAGGCCCAGGGCGAGCTGAGCAACGCACTGTCCAGGTTGATGGTTGTCATTGAACGTTATCCCGATCTCAAGGCAAACCAGAATTTTATGGATCTTCAGAACCAGCTTGAAGGGACCGAGAACCGTATCAATGTCGCCAGGGTCCGATACAACAAAACAGTACAGACTTTCAATACCAGCATAAGGATTTTCCCGAATTCCATTACCAACAAACTCTTCCTGCATCTTGAACGTAAAGAGGTATTTAAGGCGGAAGAGGGCGCGAAAACCGCACCGAAAGTAAAGTTTTAGCGGCACACGATGATTAGAAAGCTGATACTGGCTCTCCTGTTATTGTGTTCAACCGCGGGTTACGCCCTGGACGTTCCGTTACTCCGCGGCCATATAAACGACTATGCGGGTATACTCTCTCGGGAAACGCAACAGCGTCTCGAGGACGAGCTGACTCGTTTCGAAAAAAGCGATTCCACGCAGATAGTAGTGCTCACGGTACCCTCACTCGGGGGCGAGGTGCTGGAAGAATTTTCCATTAAGGTGGCCGAACAATGGAAAATTGGCCATAAGGGAAAAGACAACGGGGTGATACTCCTGATATCCAGGGATGACCGCAAGCTGAGGATCGAGGTGGGCTACGGACTCGAGGGGAAACTCACCGATCTTATGGCGGGACGTATCATACGCCAGACGATAGTTCCCTCATTTCGGCTGGGTGATTATGACCGAGGCGTATCGGAGGGTGTGCGGGCAATCATGCTTGCGGTCAGGGGTGAGTATACCGCCCCCGCTGAGGCAAAAAAGCCCGAGAGAAAGGGTGATACGCCGGTTTTTACCGTAATGATAATAGCGTTTATTCTGATTTCCGTACTGGGTTCAATTAAAAAGATATTCGGAGGAATCGGCGGTGCGCTGGGTCTGCCGATCGTTGCCGCGACGGCATTTCAAGGCTTATCACTGGCGGGAATCCTGATACTCGCGGTCGTCGGTTTCGTACTGGGTATGCTTTTCAGTGCAATGTCGGGACGAGGTGGTTTCTTCTCAGGTAGAGGATACTGGGGAGGGGGTTTTTCCGGGGGCGGAGGTTTCTCTAGCGGCGGATTTTCCGGCGGTGGGGGAGGTTTTGGCGGCGGCGGCGCTTCAGGCGGCTGGTAAAGGAGCGGTGATTGATATGAGTAAAACAAAAAAGATATTAAATGATGCGGTAAAAAACAAGATAAGTGAGACCATAGCGGGCGTTGAAAAAAACACCTCGGGAGAAATAGCCGTTATGGTTGTTGAAGAGAGTGATTCATACAGGGAAGCCTCAGCACTGGGTGCGGTGGTATTCGCAGCCCTGTCGGCTTTTTGCTTTTCGGTGATCCTGGCGGTAGTTCTGCATCACCGTTCGATGTGGAGTTTCGGCACAATAGAATACCTTTATAATCTGATGAACGAGGTGGTGCAGTATACCAGCCTCTGGGTATTCATTCCCATGATGTTCGCACTCTACTTTCCATTCAGGGCGCTGATGAATATTTTTCCCGGGATGAAACTCCTTTTCGTTTCTAAAAAGCGTGAAGAGGAATCGGTGAGGGAAAGGACTGAACGCGCTTTTTATGAAAAGGGACTCTACCGTACACGTGATGAAACCGGCGTGCTCATTTTCATCTCCCTGCTCGAACGCCGGGTTTGGATACTGGGCGACCGCGGTATAAATGAGAAAATACCTTACGGTTTCTGGGAGAAAAAGGCGAAAGAACTCTCAGACGGTATGGGGAAGAAGAAATACGATGAATCGATCTGTGCGGTTATAAGGAGTTGCGCCGATGAACTGGTACGGCATTTCCCGATCAAACCCGACGATACGAATGAAATTCCGAACGAAGTTATTACCTGAAAGAGGTACACCTGCATTCAGGGAACCGATTACTGGTTGTATGAATTAAAGAAAAATTAATCGTACGATGCTCTGAGAATTGTCTGGAATAACGGATGAATGATCGTAAACGCCGATTGCAAATATTAAAAAAATCAATTGCTGTTTTCGGTGTCAGTATTCTACTTGCCCTCTCGTGGGGGCTTCACAACCTCCACAACCATGAAGCCGATCCTATTGCACATCACGATTGTCCTGTTTTTAAATATGAGCTGGTAATCAACTCGGCTCTCATCCTGGCCGTTTTTATTCTTGCGGCAACATTTACTTTACATAAAATATTAACGAATAAACCGCGACGACCGGTATCTTTCGTCTCGCCGTTTATGCGAAACCGTTCCCCTCCATACTGAACCTCTGATATTAAGCTTACAACCGCTTTTATTACCTGAAGGATTTTATCGTGTGAAATGATCCGCGTTAAGATATGTCAGGTAAAGGCGCAAATTACCAACGAGGAAAATACCATGAAATTTTATTCCAGTACTTTGCATATGATATGCAGTATATTTTGTCTGATTTCGTTCATCTCTGAGCCATTATGGGGACAGGAAGCTGAGACGCGTGAGGAAGATGAGAAAAAGAAAACCAGAATTTATCTCATGGACAAGGTAGTCGTTACGGCCAAACTCTATGAATCAAAAGTTTTCAACACATCACTTCCAATAAATATTATTGATCAGGAAGACATAGAAAGAATACAGCCGCTGACGACTGCCGACCTTTTTAAAAACCAGCCTGGCATCGATGTTTCACAGACCGGTATGGGCACCGAGCGACCGATGATCAGGGGCCTCTACGACTCACGGGTGCTTATCCTGGTGGACGGAATAAAGCTTTCAGAACAGCGGCCGGGCGGTGACCATGCCTTTTCCATTGATCCCTCGCAGATAGAGCGGGTCGAGGTCGTGCGTGGGCCGGCGTCGGTGCTCTATGGTTCCGAGGCCATCGGCGGCGTCATCAACTTCATTACCAAAAAGCAGCGGAAAATCGTGAACGACGGGATGCGTTTCAATGGATCGGTTGAAGCTGGTTATGACAGCGCCATCAACGGCAGGCTGGCCGGCCTTTCTCTTGACGGCGGCTACAACCGGTTCAATTATTATTTTGGCGGTATGATGAAAAAAACCGACGATGTAAAAACTCCGGAAGGAAAACTGTACAACAGCGCGGTGGAAGACTACAATTACAGCGGTGGATTTAACTACAGCTGGGATAAAATGAGCCTTTCGCTCTCAGGGTTCGGCAGCAGGGCCGACATCGAAGTACCGACTTTTGAAAATAACTATACTAAAGCCCGGTTTGAGAACGAACAGCACCATGCTGTTTTTCTCAATTTCGAAAGCAAAAAAATGAGCGATGAATGGATTTCTCTGAAAATTGACAGCGCGTTCCAACGTCACAACCGGCGCATGCGGATCATCAATCCCGCCAACCAGCCGGTCAAGGTGGATGTAGATTTCGACACCTGCAATTTTAATCCGCAAACCACCTTTAAAATCGGCAGCAGCCATACGGTTATCACCGGAATACAAACACTTTTTGAGTCTGAGAAATCCGACCGGGTGCATCCTAGCCCGCTGATCAACGGGGTGGGGGTCATTCCTCCATCCACGCGTCTGGGAATCGGGGCTTTCGCACAGGACGAAATCGCATTCACCGACCGGTTTATCGTTACAGTGGGGCTGCGCTATGACTGGTTCAGGTCAGAGAACAATGGTGAGGACGGTCATCCGGTGGAGGCCGTGATAGAGAATGACTCCAGTGTCAGCGGCAGTCTTGGGCTTCTCTACGGCATCGTGAAAAACCGCGTCAACCTTACCGCTAACGCAGGGCGGGCCTTCCGGGCTCCCACGCTCCATGAAAGGTTCTTTTACGGACCGCACCAGGGAACGGCCGATTATGGGAACCCGGAACTTGATCCCGAGACGGCATGGAATTTCGATGCCGGGGTAAAGGTAAACAATGAGCGGTTATGGTTTGCTCTGAGTGCCTTTTATAACAGAATAGACGATTATATCGAAAAAAGGCTCACCGGAGGCACCGAATTCGGCTTGCCAAAAGCGGAATACGCCAATGTCAGCGAAGCTGAGCTTTACGGCGGCGAGATCGAAACAGAATTGAAAACCGGTTTGGGACTGTCGTTTTTCGGGAACCTGAGCTATGTTCGGGGCAAAAACCTGACGTCGCATGAAAACCTCTCATCCATTCCGCCGCTGAAGGGCGCCTACGGGCTGCGGTATGAATATATGGCAGGTAAAATGAACATGTGGTCAGAGTTGTCGTTCCATTCCGCCTCCGAACAGATCGATCCAGGCCCAAACGAAAACAAAACCCATGGGTACACCACAATGGACATACGGGCCGGAGCGAAGATCGACCGGCGGCTTAGCGTAACCCTCTATTGTAAAAATATTACCGACGAAGCCTATCATGACCATCTGTCCAGGATAAACCCGACCAATGCGCCAGAGGTGGACGGTCTTGAGCAGCCCGGCAGGAGCTTTGGCGGAAGCGTGAAACTTTACTTTTAACATTATCCGCGTTGTCTATTACAGCCGCCGGGCGTGCCCGGCGGCGTTTCTCTATCGTACCGTCGGAATGTCGCTCCAGCGGGTGGTGTATCGCGGCGAGAGCTTGCGCTGGCGCATGCGCCAGGGCTTCTGAAGCCCCTCTGCGCCGCAGCGCACCGTGTCCCGCCCCATGGCGCGGTTGATGCGGTCGACGGTGTCCATGAGCGCGCGGTCGCGTCGTTCCCGCCCGGGAGGGTCGAAGAGACCGCGCTGCAGGTCCCCTGCCGCGACGATGCCCGAGAGGATCACCCCCGCCTGCTTGTACCGGTATTCCGGACGGTAAATCGCGTCAAGGCAGCGGTGGGCGTGGCGGATCAGCTCAGGGGTATAGGCCGTCGCGGAGGGGAGCTTCGCCGTCACGGAATTGGAGTATTGGGGCAGGTCCGCACGGAAGCGGTCCGTGGCGATGAATACCTGCAGGCACGAAGCGGCCGATCCCTGGGCCCGGATCTTTTCCGCGGTACGTGTGGTGAAAAACGCGACGGCTTCGCGCATCTCTTCGGCGCTTTCGACCTGCCGGCCGAACGAGCGGGTGCAGGCGACGGCCTTTTTGGGCGGCGGCTGCTCCTCCAGGGGGATGCATGCCGTTCCGCGGAGCTCCCACACCAGCCGAAGTCCGACGACGGTGAGGTGCTTTTTTACCCACCGGTCCGGCGCGTCCCGCAACTGCCGCGCCGTCGTGATGCCGTTGCGGTTGAGGAGCGCCGCGTACCGCCGTCCGATGCCCCAGACGTCTTCGACTTTTACGGTCTCCAGCAGCTCCCCGGCGAAGGGGTGCTCCCGTATGTTGAACACGCCGCCGTATCCTTCGTCACGCTTCGCGATTTTGTTGGAGAGCTTCGCCAGGGTTTTCGACGGGCCCACGCCGATGGATACCGGTATGCCGGTCCAGCGCTTCACGCCGGCCTGGACGCCGCGGACGTAGTCGGTCAGCTCGACGCCGGCGATGCCGGTAAGCCTCAAGAAAGCCTCGTCGATGGAATAGACCTCCATTTCCGGGACGAAGCGCCGCAGCGTATCCATCACCCGGTGCGAAAGGTCGCCGTAGAGCGGATAGTTGCTTGAGCACATGCGAACGCCGTGTTTTTTCAGCAGATCCTCGAAGAGGAAGGCAGGCGCTCCCATGCGGATGCCCAGCTTCTTGGCCTCCTGGGAGCGGGCGATGACGCAGCCGTCGTTGTTTGACAGCACCACCACCGGTTTTTTCTCAAGGGAGGGGTTAAACACGCGCTCGCAGGAAACGTAGAAGTTGTTGCAGTCCACCAGGGCGTATACTTCGTCCATGGCTCACACCCGGTGCAGTACGCAGGTAACCACGCCCCAGACCTCGAAGCTGCTTTCGGGCGGCACCTCGATGGCGTCGAATTCGGGGTTCTCGGGCGCCAGAAAGACCTTCCCCCCCTCACGCACCAGGCGCTTCACCGTGAGCTCGCCGTCGAGGGCGGCGATGACGATGCTGTGGTGGGAGGGTTCGAGCGCACGGTCCACCACCAGGATGTCGCCGGAGTGGATGCCCGCGCCGCTCATCGAATCGCCCGAGGCCCGCACGAAAAAGGTGGCCGCGGGGTGCCGTATCAAAAGCTCGTTCAGGTCGAGGCACTTGTCGATGTAATCGTCGGCGGGGGAGGGAAAACCCGCCCGCACCGATGAGGCCAGAAGCGGAGGCCCCATCCGGGTACCGGCGCCGACCGGCATGATATCGACGGCCGGGTCGATCGGAGGGTCCTGTGTGGTCATGCCCCGTTGTATTTGACGGCGGGGGGCTGTCATGCTTCCCCCCTTATGAAGGAGGAATTCAGGGGAGCAAGGGGGGTAATCGTGCCAACATAACGCGTCAGCATAAAAAGCACACCACCCGGATTATTCAGCACCTCGTCATTCGTAAACCTCAAGACGTGGATTCCAAATTTTTCGATATAGCGCTGTCGTGATATGCCGTACCCTGTTGCCTGATCAGTGAAGCGGGTGTCGCCGCCGGCTTCGATCGCCAGGTTTAGCTGCGGTGAATAAAAATCGACAATGCAAGGGCCGATACCGTGCCGGCGTCGGGATTTTATCCCCGGCAACTGCCGCGATCGCGGTTTTTGCCGCCGGCACCTTTCGGCGGGGGGCATACTGTCGGGCGGAAAACGCCTTTGCTGTTTTTTCTCTGTTCGATTAACCGGTTGCATCGTGATTTTTCCAGGAGAGGAGCACATTCATGATCCCCCTCAGTCCCCCTTGGCAGGAGGGAGGTAGCCGCCCTGAATCCTCCCTTGCCGGGGGGCATGAAACAAGAGGTCGCAGATACAATCTATACAAATGTATAGTATTTCGGCAAGAAAAAATTGCGCCTTCAGCGAGGATTTTTTGCAGTTAACAAAGATTTCCGCCGTGACTCTTGCGGCAATAACAGGCTCGGACCGTATTTTTGCCCGAATCCTGTGCATGGAAAGAGGGGGGTTATTTCAGGGTCCGTACTTCCCCCGGTTCCATTATGATGAATTCGGGGTTATGGAACCCTTTGGCGGTGATGATTTCTTTCAGCCGATCCTTTCCTTCGCTGAAACCGTCGTCACCAAGGGGAAAAGTGCCGTAATGCATGGGGACGGTGGTCTTTGCTTCTAGAATACTGTGGGCGTCCACGGCGTCATCGGGGGAGGTGTGGGCCGGGTGCATAAACCAGCGCGGCTTGTAGGCCCCTATGGGGAGCAGCGCGAGCCGTGGAGGCCCTATGCGCTTACGGATTTCCGAAAAATACCTGGTCATTCCCGTATCTCCGGCGAAGTACACGGGCCCGTCGGGGGTTATGAGCGCGAACCCTCCCCACAGGGTCCGGTTGCGGTCTGAAAGGCTTCTCTGGGAAAAGTGGCGTGCCGGCAGGTACCTCACGGTGATTTCACTGTTATACCGTGCTTCATCCCACCAGTCCATTTCAACGGCCCCCCTGATACCGTTCTTAGACAGGTAAAAACCGCATCCCAGCCCGGTATAGATCTTTGGCTGGAATTTTGCGTGGAGTTTTTTCAGGGTGGGCATGTCCATATGATCGTAGTGATTATGGCTCAGCAGCACGATATCGATACGCGGCAGGTCTTCGAATTTTATCCCTGGGGGACGGTGTCGCCTCGGGCCGATGAAACTGAAAGGGCTCACCCTGTACGACCAGACCGGATCGGTCAAAATATTAAGTCCGCGGGTTTGCATAAGGAAAGAAGAGTGGTTGACGTAGGTGAGCCGTAATTCCGCTCCTTCCACACGAGCGGCGGGTTTAGCGGCCGTTGCCGCGTCTATCCACTCCGGCCAGTGTCCCTGGTCCCGGTTGGTCGCCCATTTTAAAAGATCGGTGAATCCGTGCTCCCTCGTGTCCTCGGGATTGAAAAAGCGTGTACCGTCGAAATGATCTGATTTTTTACCACGATACACGGGTGCTGAAAAAGAGGTTCCCTTGCCGGGTATACTGTTAATCATCACCACCGTCCCCATCAGAGTAAGAAAATTTCTTCTGGTAAATCTTTTCTTAATGTTCATGAAATAACCGTATCTATGATTTTAATTACAATACGGTAATGTACATAAGATATTTACGCGGGGCAATCGTTACGGCAAATTTTTTATTTTTTTCTGAGCCAGTAACAGGTGATAGGTAATATCTCGAAATCCGTATCCGTAACCGTAGATAAAATCAAGTTGACCGGAACTGTGCCGGCTGACCGCTTTTTCCAGGTCGGGCTGGTAGCGGTGTTTGAATACCGGAATGGGACGATGATATTTGCCGTAAAACGCCATATCCCAGAGGGTTTCCGCGAAATGGCGGTAGGGGACACCGGTATCGTCCTGTATGATCAATGCGCTGCGTTTAAGAACCAGATCGCGTATTTTGGAAAAAGTGTCCAGGTGCAGCAGGTACGACGCCGACTTGATGATGGTGGCAAAAGGGGGATACTTGCCGCAATAGAGCGCAAATCTCTCGAACTGAGGGGACCGGTCGCTCACGTCGAGCTGAAAATACCGCAGCCGTTTCAAGCGCGTACCCGCACCCCTTGCGAACAGGATCTCGACGCCGGCAACCGCACCCCTGGAGGGAACGGGTTTTATCGTGGAAGCATTGCCCTTCTCGTCCAGGTAAATCTCCTTCACTGAAACCACTTCATAACCGCCGCGGGAAAGGAAGAACATCATTATACCGGTCGTGCCGGTGAAAGGATTCTTTCCCATTTTCTTCTGCATGTCGGAGGTGACGAAATACGCGTGATGAAAAGTGAAATTGAGGGCGTAGGGCAGGTTGTGTAGCCGCGCCATGAGCGTGGGGCGATCTATGGAAGCGGCATCGGGTATGCCGCCCGTAGGCTCCAGCCCGAACATGACGATATCCCTCGCATCGGGATAAAAGCTCAGCACATGCAGAATATCAGGGCCGCTGAAAGGATAGAAGACCGATGATCCGGCCTGATTCCTGAGATGTGTATCGCGCCACTGGTGTATTTTGTGTATGTTGGTGATAAAAAAGCTGTTCCAGCTCTTCTCGATATCCTGACGGTATTTCAGATATTCCCTGCCGCGCACTAAGGTCCGCAGCGGAGAATTTTCCGGCAGATCGGTTCCCACGATGATGCGGGCCGTTTCGTCAAACCGGTTTTCATAGGCCGCGATAGAGATCGGTTCCAGGCCGGAATCACGGGGCGCCTTGTCTGAAAGGTAACGGGACTCCGTTCCACAGGAGGTACATATGAAAAGAAAAAGGAAGTGGATCGCTGAAGACTGGAATAGTTTCATATCGAGATATACCTTTATACCGTTATTAACGGGTAAATATTCCTCCATCATAAATTAGCAACTTTTTTCCGTTTTTCAGGACTGCGGTAACACTTTTTTTTTCGGTGTTGACCAGGTCCCAGTGCAGGGCGGAATCGTTGAACCCAAGTCCGGTTTTAAGCCCCGGGGACAGTTCAGCCGCGTCTCCACGGTAGGTGTTGGCGTAGGAACTTCCGAGGGCGATATGGCAGTTGCCGAACCTGCCGCCGAAATTCTCGTCGAAGAGGGTGTCTGCCATAAAACGGTCGATGCGTGAAAAACGGCGGTCGGTAAGGGAAAATTCGCCGATACGACGGGCCCCGGGGTCCATGGAGATGGTGCTGTTTACGAAAGAGCCGCCCTTGACGGCGGAAGCCCTGGTAACCTTTCCCTTTTCGAACACCAGGTTGACCCCTTCGATATAGTTGCCGTTGCGGAATGAGGGCATATCGGCGTAATAGCGGCCGCGTGTACCGCGCCAGTCGGGGGAAGTGAATATTTCAAATGAGGGTATGTTCCGCCCGCTCACTCCCACAAACATGCGCATCCGGCCCAGGGAAAGTTCCAGGTCGACCGATCGGCTTTCAACCATGAGTCTGGTGATGGGAAGTGAATTGAGCCATTTCTTTATATCCCCGGCAGCGGTAAAAATCTCTTCCCATTTGCCCGCGGGGTCTTTTTCATTAAGAAAACAGGCTTTTCTGATCTGGGACGCGTATGCCTTCAGAGTCGCTCCCGCCTGGCGGGCAAGCGCCTCGGTGGGATAGGTACAGAGCGTCCAGTTGAATACACCCTCCGATTCCCTTTTATTGAGTATGTTGCGGAGGGTTTTGCGGGTGATCATCACTTCATTGATGCGTACCGGATCGATGTCGCGCAGATGGGTCAGCGACATCGGGGCATGAAGAAAAATATAGCCGTTGAGGTTACGGTAAAGTTCCTGTTCGCCGGGGGCGATATACTGCCGCTGTTTCCTGTCGGAAAGGCTCATGTAGTGGTATTCCATGGCCGGGTTCATCGACGCGCGCATTACGGTATTGATGCGACGTTCAACCAGCTTCTTGTGCAGCGCCTCCAGCAGCGGAAGAGCGGGAAGGTCATAGATTACAAGCAGGTTATCATAGGGCCTGAACGGTTTCTTTTTGCCTTTTGAAATCCCCCATAACAGCACATCGGCGTATCTTTCAAGCTGGATTTTCGAAAAAAGCATTGGGCACCTCATGACAGGAAATCGGTGTGAATGGTACTGCCCTGGATTAAAGATTCTACGGTGTAAGGCGCACCCATGGTCGGTAGTGCCCGCGTTTTGTCTCTCTTTTTTTTTAAATTACAGAGCGGCGCGGAATTCTCCTTACTGAAAAAAAACCGGTTACCGAACTGCCGGTTATGCATATCAACAATGATATGATGTCAGTGACGATTATAGTGTCTCATCATGAGTTTCAGGGCGCCGGGTGTCTGATAAAGGTCCCGTTGTCCAGATCCTCGAAGGCTTTACGCAGTTCATCCCGGGTGTTCATTACAATGGGACCGTGCCATGCCACGGGCTCCCTGAGGGGCCGGCCTGAAACCAGAAGAAACCTTACACCCTCTCCCTCGGTCATGACTTTAATCGATTCGCCGTCTTCATAAACGATGAGGGTCGCATCGTTGATGAGCCTGGTTTTTCCGTAATCGAAATAGCCTGAACCCACTGTGTCATAGGTAAAAGAATCACCCTCACCGCAGAAAACACCTGAACCCCCTATGACATAGGCGAGTACCGTGTAACCGGGCGTGGTAGGATGAATAAAGGTGCTGTCCCTGGAAAGGGTAACATCAAAATATTCCGGATCGATAACAACATCGGAGACAGGCCCTTTGATGCCGTTATAGACGCCGCAGATAACCCGTACCACCGCGCCTCTGTTGTCACGTATCTCCGGTATCTCGGCTGCGGTTATGCCGCGGTAACGCGGATCCATCATCTTGTTCGAGGCGGGCAGGTTTGCCCACAGCTGGAAACCGTGCATGGAGCCCGATTCATCCCCCTTGGGCATCTCCTGGTGGATGATTCCCCCTCCCGCGGTCATCCACTGGACCTCGCCGGGATAAATGATGCCGCGATTCCCCAGGCTGTCGCCGTGTTCTACGGTGCCTTTCAGCATATATGTGATGGTTTCAATGCCCCGGTGAGGGTGCCAGGGGAAGCCTTTCAGGTACTTTTCGGGTTCATCAGATCTGAAATCGTCCAGCAGCAGAAACGGGTCGAAGAGTTCCGTCTCACCGAAGCCGAACACCCGTTTCAAATGCACGCCGGCTCCCTCCATGGTGGGACGTGCGTGGAAGATTTTAAAGATTTTTCTTATTGATGTCATCATGGATGTACACCGTCAGTTCACCGGCAGGGCCGGAACGTGTGGCTGGTTTAAAAGATCACGAAACTGTGATCATGTCAAGAGAGAAAGGCATATCTACCGTGAATTCAGCTTTCAGCATTTGAGTCCGCGGCCCAGGTCTATGCGCAGGGACATGCCGCGCAGTTCGGGCGGGAACTTTAGTATGCGGAAATGACTGATGAAGCAGTGCGCTATATCCGGCGGCAGGCTGGAACCGCAGAACCGGCCGAAGGTCTTTTCGAAACCCGCGTACCTTCCTCTTGAGTCAATGTGCAATATCCCACGTAGGAACACAGAGGTGCAACCGCCGCAGCTTATCACAATTTTTCTTTTTGCGAGGCAGGGAATAAAGGCGCTGCGGAGAAAATCCTCCTTTATCAGATGCCATGAGCGGGCGGCTTTCCCGGTCAGCAGGTGCTCATCTACCGGATACTTCACGGCCGTTGAGGTACACGCCGGTCCAGAGACCGTAACTGTGACTAGCGCGATCAAGCCGATATGAATATGCATAAAACCATGCCGCTGCATTACTTTTTACTGATTCGATGAACTGCGAGCGGTATACAGACGCGCCCCTCTGTGATCAGATCCGCGGTGCGCGCATGGAAGTTCAGTACCCGCATGAAAGCCGTGGATCTACAGTGTCACCGGCACCGCCAGGGATATCTTGGCCAGGTTCTTCCGGGCTTTCTCGTATTCCGGATCGATCTCGATGGCCTTCTTGAAACTGGTTTTTGCGGTCTCGATCACCTTTTTGGCTTCGTCTACCTTTCCTTTCTCTTTCAGTTCCTGTGCTTTTAAAACGGCCAGTTCGCCCTTGTAGTTGTTGAGTGAAGCGTCAACAGACCTGGTCTCTATGTGCTTCGCGATGATCTTCGCCTCTTCGGCGCTCAGCACTGCGTTCAGGTATTTGCTGACCTTGATAACCAGTTCCTTCTGTAGCTCGAAGAAATTACCGGTTTTGCCGGTTACCGCGGCGGCGCCCAGCTGCGCACCCGATTCCACCGAGTAGACCTGGGACTCGATACGCAGGGTCCCGTTCATCTCCATGAAAGAACCGGTCAGTATATACTGTGCCGCCAGCATCTTCCCGAGCTTAACCGCTTTAGCCGGATCGACGAACCCGGTTAGCTGGAATTCCTGTTCTTTGATAACGTCTTTCATCCTTTCACGGCTGATGATGTTGAAAAGGCCGATCGCTTCCAGGTCGGTCATGACCATGGAGGGGATGCCGAATTCCCACGGCATATACTCCTCGGCCTTGCTTTTCAGGGTATTGTTCTTGAAGTTGAGTACCATAAGCCCTTTGCGTTTCTCCCTGGGGATCTGACGGAGGGTCTTGGCGGAGGTGCCGCAGCCGGCGATAAGGGCCAGCATGACGAAAATGCTGATGGCTTTAGCGGTGCGCATAGTTTTCTCCTGAATGGAAATTGAGATTATACCGGGTAATCCAGCCTGTAACCATATTACTCGGGCATAATAGACGATCTTCCTGAAATACCGCAAGAGTATTTTATAATGGGGTTTTGAAAACAGATGTGGCATGAATTCATTATGATAAAGGGTTGTACAGCTCTAAAATGTCTTGAAAATAATAATAACACATGAAATTATGAACATTGTTCGGAAACAGTATTTAGTATTTTCATTTTTCAATAATCTGTACATTTTTACACATCCTGTTAACGGTGGAGTATCTATACTTCAGCTCGGGGAATAGATATAAAATTATAATACGGGGGGGGTAACGTTTTGAAAAAAACTGTTATATTATTTATGGCCGCGATGATGCTCTTTTCCACTAAAGCTTACGCCGTGGACTTCATAGTGGGGGCGAGGTCGGGATATTTTGTGTGGCAGCCCTACTTCAAGGACATGAAGGGCAGCGGCGTGGAAGAGCTGGAGACAGGCAGCGGCGTGCTCTATGGGCCGGCGATCAGTGCAATTATATCGGAAAACATCACGTTCTCGGTGGTGGCGCTGTTCGGCAAGCAGTCCACTTACTGGGATAACGAGAATACCACAAAACCCTTCGGGCCCCAGACCATAGTTTCCACCGGCAATTTTTACGGAGAAATCGACCGGATCGATGTGGACACAGCCCTGAGCTACCGGGTATCAGAGCGGTTTAAAGTGTTTGTGGGGTATAAATATCAGTATACCGAGACGATGACGAAAGGGACATTTCTCAGATCTGATCCCCTTCCTCCAAATCATGATCAAATGTATCTGCTTGAGGCGATCATAGAGGTACCTGCCCATGGTCCAGCCCTTGGCATGGGATATTCACAAACCATCGGCTCAAACTTCTTTTTCACGGTGAATCTCTCGGGGCTTTACATGTTCAGCGAACATCATTTTGTTCGGGACAGGGTTAAAATATATGAGTCCGATGCTACTTTTCAGATTCTTCTGGTAGATACACAGGACGGGGCCACCGGTAAAACATACAAGACCCGGCAAATGGGACTCAATGTAGAACCTTCGGTCGGTATGAGTATAGGGAATGTTATCGCCACCCTGGGTCTCCGCTTTCAGTGGATGCGCATCAAGTTTATCGATAAACCGATGATTGATACGGTCCAGTTCGGTCCCACCGACTGGATGAACGACTACCTGTACGGCGTGTTCGTGGGGGCGCTGTACAAGATATAGAAGGCGATGATCACTATCATCGCAGTGAAAGTGTGAATTATACCATAATATAAAATAATAATTGGAGATAATAGTATGAAACGTTATGTTCTAACAGCCATCGTGTCGCTTCTGGTTGTGTGTTTTATCGCGCCTGCTTTCGCCGTAGACGTGATGGTCGGCGCTAAAACCGGGTATTTTATGTGGCGTCCCTATTTCAAGGACGTGGAGACCGGTTTCTTCCAGGATATCAAGAACGGCACGGGCGCCCTGTACGGCCCGGCGCTCAGTGTTATTTTCAATGAGCAGTTCTCCTTTTCCGGTGTCGCCCTGTTCGGCACCCAGCAGGCCCACTGGACGCTGGATAACAGTTATGATACAGCAGAAACAAAATACCGCAACGGGACCTATTACATCGAGTCACACCGCATCGATATTGATTCTGCTTTAAGCTACCGTCTATCGGGCAGTTTCAAGCTGTTCGCGGGGTACAAGTACCAGCGGGTGGTCAGCACCGTTAAATACACCGAGCAGCAGAGTCAGGATCTAAATAACGATGAATTGATTGCATATAAAGAAACTGATAAGATAACCGCCTTGCAGCACGGACCGGCACTGGGGGTGGGATACTCTCTTCCATTTGGCGGAAACATGTTTTTTTCTACCAATGTTTCGTTGATTTATATGTGGGGTCAATTCAAGGTAGTTTTGGATAGTGTTTTGTACGATGAAACACTGGGGTTTCAGCCGCAGCACATCAGAAACGACTATAAACTCATCGAACTCGATACCACCAGTTTCGGTGTCAACGTTGAACCTGCCTTCGGTGTCCAGGTAAACAAAAACCTGGTGCTTACCCTCGGCGTACGTTACCAGTGGCTCCACATAAACACTGAAGATTTTGAAGAAAAGCCAAAGAACGGATTGAATGACCATCTGGTGGGTGGATTTGTCAGCGTACTGTTGGTTTTTTAGCAATTTGCTGATGACTTTCACAACAGGAAAGAATTCCTTCTAAGAAGGACCAGAAATCCTGGAGGAAAATGTATAATGTTGCATTAGTTTTATTGATGGTACGGTTTATCTATGATATGATCAGCATGAAAAAAACACCCGCCAGCGTTCATCACTCAATCGATGAAAGACGGGAATGGCAATACGATCTACGGAAATCAGTGAGTATGCAGTGGCAAAACCCGGTGAGTGTGTCGTAATAACGTTCCATTCACGGTAAAATGCCGCAACAGACATGCGGCATGCGGACTGATTTCTATTCCTTTCGCCGTTATATTGTGCAACAAAAGGAGACAGCAATGAACAGCAGGAGTTTTGCGGCAGTTGTATCGATTTGTCTTATCCTCATCGTCGCGCCGGCTTTCGCCATGGACGTGATGCTGGGCGCCAAGGCCGGCTATTACGTATGGTCGCCTTTTTACAAGGACGGTGTCGGTGCCTCGGGCATGGACGACATCGATTACGGCACCGGAATGCTGGCAGGGCCGATCATAAGCCTGCTCATAACACCGGATATCACCTTCTCGCTGGCAGGTCTTATGGGACGGCAGTCAACCCACTGGCAGTCTAAATTCAGCGGTTTCGACGCGACCACAAAGGTGTCGGGAGGGTATTATTTCGACGCGCTCAGGGTGGATATAGACGCGGCGCTGAGTTACCGCCTTAGCGATAATTTCAAGGTATTCGCCGGTTATAAAATTCTATATCTTAAAACAGATTACAAATACACCGAGGTCAGAACACTCGTCGCAACGGGAGCAGTAGATGAAATTGACATCGCGGAAATGCAAATAGTAACACCTTTTCATGGTCCCGCCCTGGGGATCGGCGTATCATTCCCGCTGAGCGACAGGGTATTTGTTTCGGCCAACCTGTCCGGGCTTTACCAGATCGGTTATTTCGATGATGAAAAAAATATACGCAATAAGGATAATGCGCCAGGGTTTGATGGGTTTGAACTGGAAGACGATGACATGAAAAAAACTAAAATGGAGCAGTTCGGCCTCAACGTGGAACCGGTCATCGGCTTCAATCCCGGCGGCGGACTGCCGATAATATCGCTTGGTATGCGCTTCCAATGGCTGCGTATACACTTCACCGAAGAAAGGGACTTTCTGCCGGGCACTGACCACTGGATGGACGACTACCTGTACGGCGTGTTCGTGAGCGCGGTATACGTGTTCTGAAAAGTGAAATGAAGGCGTGAATATATATTCACGTCTTCATACTATGTTATATTTTTTCCGACACTTCCGAGTATCTCGCGGGCGGCCCTGATGGCCGTGTGGGCTTCTTTCTTAGAATAAACCCTGGCAGGAATAAGGTCGGGGAGTCCATTGGGATAACGGGTAGGAATGTACATTTTATCGAGCAGCATCGCGTGTTCTTCGATCTCCTCAATTGAAAAAGGTCGTTTGTCCTCAGGGAAATCGTACAGCAGTTTTACAAGACTGTGACCCCATGGGTCCAACCCGAAATAATACCAGCATGCTTTAAGCACCTTTTCGCCCGCCTGCTGCGACTGGAAGCAGGCCCACTCGTAGGCTCCGCCACCAAGGCTTATTTCAGCCGCCCTGATGTCGGCCCTGGCCTGTTCAAGCCACCGCCTTGACTCCTGGTTTTCTTTTTCACGACTCATGCAGAATCAATCCTTCTTCCAGCGCTCTTTTGACGAAAAAGCCCTTTTTCATTTTATCGAACTCATCAGGCGTATACACGAAGACCTCGACCCCGGTTTTAAGCTTCTTTGAAAGGGGAATGAAATAATCATCCAGCCTGTCCAGGTAGGGCTTTCGGGTCTCAGCGACGAATATCAGGTCCACGTCGGAATTCCTTGTTTCAGTGCCGCGGGCATATGATCCGAAGAGCAGCGCGAGCCGCGGACTGTTTTGTGCGACCACCTCGGAAACGGCGGCTTTGATTTCATTCAAGGTAAGCACGAGGGGAATTATAGTGAGGATAAAAGACTTGGCAAGAAAAAATTTACACGAGAAAACTTTATGAAGGCGCGAATAAATTCCGCGCCTTCATCGCTATAGGTTTATGTTACTCACAACCGGTACAGCGCCGCGAGATAGACCCCGTAGACATAATCATTAAGCCCCTCGGTGTCGTCAAGGCCGTCGGCGTTCCTGATTGATATACGCACGTACTGGAACCGGAATCCAAGGTTTAACAGTATCTTCTCATTAAGCATCACCACGATACCCGGCTCGGCGTTGAGCCCGAAACCGTATGAGTCGAAACTGAATTTACTCCCTGGATTTATATCCGGAGTAACATAGGTTCCTGGGGGATAATAATACGTATCACCGGTGTTGATATCGAAGGTGCCGAATAAATAGATGAAAGAAACATTCATGGTAAGGGTGAATTTATCCGAGATCGCCATGGTGTAGCCGAGGCCGATTCCCGGGGCGTAGTTCTGCTGTGTAAATGTCATCCTGTTTTTATCGATATAGTAGAATTGATTGGCCTGCCTGGCTCCCGTCGTGTCATCCAGGTCCCAGAAGCCTCCCTGTTTGTTGACTTTAAGCTTCAGTGGCTGATACTTGAAGCCTGCAAAGACCTTGAAATTCCGCGTCAGTGAATAGCTGATGGCGCTGTCCAGGTCGTGGCGTATGGTACGGGCGTAACCCGAAAAATGGTATTCAACCAGAAGGTTGGTACCGGCAGGGTCGCCGTTTGATTCGACGAAATCCGCATTGTAGCGCGTGCCGAGTTCCCCGTAAAGATACGAAACGCTGAAAACCAGACGGTCCGTGATAAAAAACGATGCGCTGGGTCCGTACATCATGCCCGAACCGCCCCTGATGTACTGCCATCCTTCCCAGGGAGCGATCTTCTCGCCCACGTCGATAAGATAGGGCCTCCACGACACATACCATACCTTTGCACCGGCCAGCATTTCGAGGGCCTGGACTGATGATGCGAAAAACATCATAATAGCCGCAACGACAAGCATGATGCGCATGGTCATTCGTTTTTTCATGATTATTTTTCCTCGAATATTTCAGTGAGCCCGGGAAGGGAAGGTCGGAATTAAAACGGCAATATGGGTGCAGGGCTTTTAATTGTTATGATGAGTGGTTATTCCTGAAAAAACAAGCACTATTCATGATCAGGGGCGGGCCTTTTTCTGCCGCGTATCTCCCAGACACTTAGCATGAAGACGGCTAAGAGGTTGATAAAATAAAACGAGAGGAACCGCCATCCCGTCATGAGCATAATAATGGCCTCGTTCGGCAGTACCTTACTGAACACAATGAGGAAGGAGGTCTCGGCGCCGCCGATGGCGCCGGGCGTGGGTATGAACGTGGTCATGATGAATACCACCCACTGCAGTACGAAGAACTGGATGACGTTTATTTTTAAACCCAGGCTCGCCGTAAGCGCGGTCAGGATCGAGAGCTTCGCCGTCCACTGGATGCCCGCGAAAAATACGTTCAATAGAAAGCGTGACTTTCCCCTCCTTCCTACAAAGGCGTATATACCCTTGAAATCTTTCCAGATTTTAGTGATCTTAGGCGCGATTTTTTTATAGCGTGAATTTCCCCCCAGCAGTCGGCGGGTGAGCAGCACGCTCAGGAAGACGCCGAAGGCGATCAGCACGGCCCAGAAAGTGATGTCCATGGATTTGCTGGCGATTTTATCTATGATATTAAAACGTATAGTGGAATAACTGAGTCCCAGGGGCACGGCCAGCGCAAAGAACGAATAATCCTCAATGCTGTGCAAAAGCGTCAGGGAAACCGATTTCCCCAGCGGCACCCCTTTTTCCACCAGAAGACCGGCCTTTACAGGGCCGCTCCCCAGGGCTGTGGGGCTTATGGCGGCCCCCAGTTCCGAGGCGATGATGATTTTCAGCAACGCGGTGTAGGGAACAGGATGGTTGATGAACCGCAGCCACACACAAAGACGAAGGGAATGCATGAACCATGGTACGACGCACAGCAGCAGGGCGATTATAAAGGGCACAACCGAAAAGTGCACCAGGCTGAAAAACAGGCGGGTGTCGGTGGTGAAGAACGTGAACGCGGTGTTAAGCAGTACACCGGCGATAATAAGCACCATCAGACGGTGTACAATGGTCTTGCGGTCGAATTTAATGATCTTTCTGAGCGGCATGGGTCCTTTTTGACGCGGCGATAAGGTCGGGATGAGTACGGTTAAAACCGGTTCCCGGATGAATCACCCGCCGCTGTAAATCCTTTGGGACTCACAGTGAGGAGCAAAGCTTCTGCGGCCGGGGCGTATAAAATGTCGGCCTTTAAATTATGAAATATATTCATACGCTTCGTCCTTTTCCAGGCCGGGTTTGCGGCGATGGTGCGCGCTCAGCACTGTTTCATAACTGTGCACAAGCTGGTAATTGATATGATCCCAGGAGTTCTTTTTCACCCCGGTGCGCGCGTTCCGGCTGAACTTTTTTCGTAAGTCCGGGTTGTCGAGCAGCAGGGCAACTTTTGTAACGTAGCCCTTGATATCGCCCGGTTCCACCAGGAAACCGTTCCTGCCGTCGGCGATAAGGTCCGCGACGCCGCCCGCGGCGGCGCCCACCGAGGGAACGCCGGATGCAAGGGCCTCCTGCACCACGTTGCCGAATGCCTCGGTGGTCGAAGGAAAAAGAAAGATGTCGCCGCTGGCGTACCATTGCCAGAGCGGCTCATCCTGCTGAAAGCCGGCAAAATACGCGTCGGGCATCTCTTTTTTCAAATACGTTTTAAGGGGACCGTCACCCACAAAGACCATGCGGAACCGTTTCCCCAGTTTCTTCAGTTCGTGATACACCTTTACGACATCGAACAGGTCTTTTTCTTTCACGAGCCTTCCCACATAAAGTATTACGGGCAGATCGTCCGCGCCGGCCGTTTCGCGCAGTTCGGCGCTGCGGCGGGACGGGGAAAATTTCTCCAGGTCGATGCCTCTGCCCCACAGGTGCAGGTTCCTGAAATCGCGGGCGACCAGTTCTTTCATCATGGTGGCCGAGGGGACGTAGGTGGCGCGGGAACGGTTGTAGAAGTTGCGAAGGATGTTCCATCCTATGGTTTCCAGTGTCCTGAGGCGGTAATACTTGAAATACGAGACGAAATGCGTATGGTAACTCGCCACTGCCGGTATGTTGCGTTCGGCCGCGTAGTTATAGCCGAAACCTCCCAGCAGGGTTGGGCTGGTGACATGCACCAGGTCGGGTGCGAATGTATCAAGGTCGGGTATCAGGTTGCTGATGCCCGGCATGCTCCAGCGGTAGGCCTTATACAGAATAAAAGGGATGGAGACAACTTTTTTCACCCTGCCGGCCCAGGGATACGACTCGTCGGGAACAAAGGGCGAATAGAACCTGAATTCAATATCGTGACGAAGCAGATAGCCGACCAGTTGTATGAAGGTACGGCTCACCCCGTCGATATTGGGCGGCAGGCTTTCAATGAAATAGGCGATACGCATGAACGTTATCCTGACTTCTCATGATAATATGAACCCCCGACCTTCCGCTGAGGTACGAATCTATAAGAGATTGACCCGCTATTCGGGAGTTTTACTTGATTTGTATATTAAAATAATAGTATATGTTCAGTTTTGTAATTTTGATGAATATCACCGCATACCATTTCATTAATCAAGGAAAAAAAACTCCGTTCGGCGGTTTTTTCTCCTGCCGTCGGCAGTCGTGTTCGGCGCGATGGGTTTCGTGTCACCCAGTCCCACGGCGTTCACCCTTTCGGGACTAATGCCGTTCTTGACCATGTACTCGATGACCGCGTCGGCCCGGCGTTCCGAGAGCTTGCGGTTATACGCCTTGTCGCCCATTGAGTCGGTATGCCCTCTGACCTCCACCTTGAGGCCCGGGTTTTCCTTCATGAGGCTTACCAGCCTGTCGAGTATGTCCAGGGAGTCCTTCTTTAAATACGCCTTGTCGAACTCGAAATAGATATTGTCCACCACGAAGGCCTTGCCCCGCGCAATCTTTTCCAGCCTGATCGTTTTGTCCCTGTCGGTTTCATTGATGATCTCTTTTTTGGGTACGTACCCCCTGGCGTTTACCAGCACCTCGACGTTGTCGCCGGAGGGGACTTCGATTTCTCCCGACCCGTTGACGGTCATGGTTTTCCGGTAGACGATCTCGCCTTTTTCCCTTTTCTTGACCTCCACCTGCGCCTGCACGCCCGCGTCGCCCTCGCCGGTCACCTTCAGGTGCATTTTGCGGGTGGGTACCTTCTTTTCGGGTTTTTTCGGTTCTTCCTTCGGTGTGACGGTTTTGTCTTCCTTTAAAGATTTTTTTTCCGGAGGTTTCGCTTCTATCCGGGGGCCTTTGGCCAGTGCATCTCCTCCCGGGGTTATGCCGGGACCGAATTCACTGCCTATGGCGTACAGGTAGCTGCCTGCCGGCAGGAACAGTATCCCTTTTGAGGCGACCGGCTGGGAAACGCCGCCGGGAAACGGAGTGCGGTATTCCCAGAGGGTCTCACGGGTGGTGAAATTTATCGCCCGTACCTTCCCATAGATAGCCGTGGTGTCTTTATAAGGCTGGGACACGTTGGTCGCGATGTATATCTGGTCTCGAATAGTGACGAAATAAGGTGACGACTGCGGGCCCAGTTCAATCGTGGACAGTATATCGCCGTTTTCAGGGTTTATTGCGGCTATCGACGCATTGTCCAGGGCGAAGAGCACCGCCCGGTCGGTAAAGCTCGGGTTCGAGGTGATGTATTTTCCGTAGTCCTTGGTCCAGATGTCCTTTCCGTCTGATAGGGCGAGGCAGTGCATGCTGGTGGAGGAGGGGATATAGACCTTCTGCCTGTAGATGACCGGCGGATATATCTTCATCGGTTTTGGGATGGTACGCGACCATACCTCCTTCCCGGAATCGGCCATCAGGCAATAGACCGTATAGCGTCCCGTGGAGAAATCCATCGACTGGGTGAACAGGTACTTATCGTAAAAGGTAGGAAACCCGCTGTAGGTCTTGATGTCCTCGTTACTCCATCCCTCATGCCCCCTGCGGATGTCCCTGGAAAGGAACATGTTCCGCGTCCCGTAGTATATGCGGTCTTCGGATATGATGGGGTCGGCGTATATGCCGTCCACCATCGCCACGGAGGTGTATCCCCTGAGTCCCTGGGGAGGGGTCTTCTGCTCACGCAGTCCTGTGCGCGCCCATATCACGTTCCCGGTGTTTTTATCGAAAGCGTATATGGCGATGGGGTCCGAGACGAACAGGAAATTATCTTTGATCAGGGGGTACTTTACCTTCCCGGCCGCCCTGGAATATGATTTAAACACCTTCGATATCTCTTTAATGTCTTTTTTCCAGATCAGCGCCCCGTTGTCCTCCCTGACGCAGTAAAGGTGCGATTTCACGTCCAGGAAAAATATCCGGTCATCCGAGACCACCGGGTTTGCCGCCCGCTCGCCGGCCTGGAAAAGCCATTTCAGGGTATTGGTTTTCACCACCACCTCATCGTTGTTTCCGGTAAAATATATGTTCCCCTTGTAAATGGGCCAGTCCGCGCCGGTCGACACCGATGAATACGTGAGCGCGAAAACCGCAAATACGGCTCCCCTGAGGAGCGCACCCGGTGTTTTGCGTGACATTGCGTTACCTTCCCGTGTATATATCAAAAGACCAGGGATAATGATACACGGGCGTACATTTTAATCAAGTGTATTAGTATCACGCAACCCGGCAGGTTACGGAAAAGCGCATGCGAATATACGCGGGCCTTTCCGGTAACGCCGTTTTCGTCATCGGAAAATATTACAATTGACATTCCTGCCTCCGGTACTATAACACCCTGGTGGACGAAATGTGTTACCGTTTCCAGTATATTCAGCGGTACGACCGGACCACGGTGTGCCGCATAGATGGATTTTTCCCTCTCACGCGGGGTTCGCGTCAGGTCATGAATACAGGAGGCATATATGGAGCTCAGGGACGCGTTGATGACGCGCAGGAGCGTGCGTAAGTTCACCGACTACACGGTTAACGATAACGAGATCAGTGAAATACTTTCGGCGTCAAGGGCGGCGCCGTCATGGGCCAACGTGCAGCCGTGGGAATTTATCGTGGTACGGGACCCGGAGACTATAAAACAGATAGCCGGAACCTACGTGGCGATGAACCCCGCGGCCAAGTGCACCCTGGCGGCGTCGGTGGTGATCGTCGCCTGCGCAAGAAAAAATGTTTCGGGGTTCTATGACAATAAACCTTCCACCAGGTTAGGCGACTGGTTCATGTTCGATCTCGGCATGGCGGTGCAGAACCTCTGCCTCAGGGCGCACGATCTGGGTCTGGGGACCGTGGTGGTGGGTTATTTCGATCATGAAAAGTGTAAAAGCGTGCTGGGAGTGCCCGACAACTGCGAAGTCGTGACGATCGTACCCGTGGGGAAACCGGCGGTCGCGGGCAAGCAGGGGCCCCCGCGCAGGGAACTGAAAGAGTTCGCCCATGCGGAAAAATTCGGCGTACCGTATCAGGGATAGAGGCGCCGTCGCACGCTTTGATAGTATCCCTTTCCTGATGTTCCCTGTGATGAACATCAGGACCGGAGAAGCGCAATGGACACCAAGGATACCATAGAAATACTGAGGGGACTGGCGGTGAAGTTCAGGGATGAACGGAACTGGGAGCAGTTCCATGACCTGAAAAATCTCGCCATGGGACTATCCATAGAAAGCGCCGAACTGATGGAGCTTTTTCTTTGGAAAAGTCCCGGGGAACTGCGCGACTGGCCGGCCGACGGGGCACAGATGGACCGTTTCAAAGACGAACTGGCCGATTGCATGATCTTTCTGCTCTACCTGAGCGGGGCGGCCGGCATTGATCTTTCCGAGGCGTTGAGAAGTAAAATCGAAAAGAACGCCCGCAAGTATCCCGTGGAAAAAAGCTACAACTCGAACAAAAAGTATTCTGACCTGTAGGCCTGACAAGTTCACTATTGGAGTAGCGCCATGTACGATATCATTATACGCAAAGGGACTGTAATAGACGGGACCGGTTCCGCCGGGGTGAAAGCCGACGTCGCGATACGCGGGGGTAAAATCGCCGAAATCGCCCCCGGCATCAAGGCTAAGGCCGGTAAAGAGATCAATGCGGGTGGTAAGGTGGTCGCGCCGGGATTCGTCGATCTGCACTCCCACGCGGACTTCTCAGTACACCTGGACAACCATGATAATGTGCTGAAACCCCTCGTGATGCAGGGGATAACCACCTTCATAGGCGGCAACTGCGGGTTTTCCACCTCCTTCATTCCTAAAGAGCACCGTGCCGAGAGCCTTGCGTACATAGAGAAGCTCAGCCTGAAAAACATGGATAAGGAGATAACATGGAAGGACCCCGGCCGGTTCATGCACGGGCTGGAAAAGCGGGGCATGCTGCTGAACATGGGGCTGCTCGCGGGGCACGGTTCGCTGCGGATCGCCGCGGCCGGCGCCGTCAACCGGCTGCTTGATGCAGGGGAACAGAAACGCATGGAGGGGTATCTCAGCCTGTGCATGGAGATGGGGTGCCTGGGGCTTTCCACCGGGCTCCAGTATTATCCGGGGTCGCAGAGCGATACGGAGGAACTGGTCAGGCTGGGCGGCGTACTCAAAAAAGCAGGGGGCATCTTTACCTCGCATCTCAGGAGCTACGCGCATACCCTGGACCTGGCCCTTGATGAGGTCATCAGGGTGGGCAGGGAGAACGATATACCCGTACAGGTCTCTCATCTCTACTGGCAGCCGTATACGCCGGGCATGGCGGGAATAATGAAGGCGATAATAGGCATGGGGTCCTTTGCCTATAATACCCTGCGTATCCCCATACCCATCGAGAAGGGTCTGGCCGCGAAACTGAAGATCCTCGAAAAAGCCGCCGCAAGCGGGGTAAACATCCATTTCGATCAGCTTCCCACCGCGCAGGGCTTCACCGAGCTCTTCGCGTTCCTCCCTCCGTACGTGATGGAAGGCGGCAGGTCCCAGGCCCTGAAGAGGATGAGGGACCAGGCGTTCAGAAAAAGGGTGGAGCATGACCTGGAGCACGCCGAGCCAAGCTGGCCGCACCGGGAGGGAGCGAGCTGGTCATTCAATTACGTGAAAATGACCGGGTGGGGCGGGCTCAGGGTGATGGCGGTCACCAGGGACCATAACAAATGGATGGAGGGCAAAACATTCCCCGAGATAGCGAAAATGAAACGGCAGAGCCCCATGGATGCGATGGCCGAGCTTATTATAGATGAAAACGGCCAGGTACTGGTGTTCCACACGCCTACCAGGCCCGATGACCCCTTCGTGGAAAGGGCGCTCTGGGCGGCGTTCACCCATCCGCTGTTCGTACCCGCCACCGATACCATCATGCTGCCCTACGGCAGGCCCTCACACGTGTTTTACGACTGCTTCCCCAGGTTCATAAAGCTTTTCGTAAAGGAAAGGAAGATGCTCAGCATCGAAGAGGCGGTGCGTAAATCCACCTTCTGCCCCGCGTCGATCATGGGATTGAAGAAGAGGGGCGCGCTGCTCAAGGGTAACTGGGCCGACATAGTGATCTTCGATCTGGATACCCTCGATACCGAAGCCACCTTTCACGTGCCCGATATATATCCTAACGGAATAGAATACGTACTGGTCAACGGTAAGGAGGTGCTCTCCGGGGGAAGGTTTATTAAAGGGGTGCTCCCGGGCGCCATACTCAGGAAGGGAGGGAAAGGGTAAAGCCGCTTCCCTCGCGCGCGGCGCGCCGGGCGCTGGCGTCGCAGAGCACGTGCCGCGGGTCCCTGGAACTACGTTTGATCCACTGGAGTTCAACGCAGCGGCCTTCCATGAGACGGTCGAGTCGCTTCCAGGAATGCGCATGCTTTACCCCGGCGCCGCGTGCGGTGCGCCAGTCGTTGAGTTTCCAGTGCACTATCCATTCCGCCAGCCCCCTGCGTACGTACAGGCTGTCGGTGATGATCCTTATCCCGCGGCCGGCGGGGGGTTTTTCAAGTCCACGTATCACCGAAAGCATTTCAATAAGGTTGCTGTTGCGTTCCTCGACGGGCTCGGCATAGACGTATAGTTCCCCGTTGCCGTATTCCCATACCGCCGCGACCGCGGCCGCGTTTTCGGAAGGAAGGTAGCTCCCGTCCACGTATACGCGCGGTATTCTTTCATCCACCTCGTCCGCGGTGTCGATACAGTACCTGCCCTCCGTACGATCGATGCGGATAACCCGCGAGGGGTCTCGAAAAGCCGCGGTGTTTTTATTATCGATCAGCACGAAGGTCAGGGGCGGGCCCGAAGGCGGAAAATTACGCTCGCGTGAACGCAGCACCTTCAAAAACTGTGATTCATTGCTGATCAGGTAATCCGTCAGCACTTTTCCGCCGGAATACACGATACTGCGCGCTGAAGTATCGTAGACAGCCGTCGCCTCGTGTCCCTTACCGCATACGGTGTAGGTTATGCACCGCTCACTGAGAGTAACCTCTTTAAGGGTCAGTATCGCGTATCTGTTGCAGTCCATTAATGTCATGCTCCCGGGAATCATTCATATCCCCGAAACGTGCAAAATTCAAGAATATTACGGGGGCGGGAATGGGTTAATCATGACGGGCGGTGTCCTGTCGCGTAATGCCGGGCGGAAAACCCGGCATTACAACGTCATGCGTGGTGTGATTCCCGGTCGCCCGGGTAACTGGGTAGTATGTGGAAACTTGAAGTCGCGGTTTGCCGGTCTCCCTTATCGCGTACTCAGTTTTTAGCCCCCGTGTTGAGCTTAAGGGGTACGTAGAGCGGACAGAATCCGATAAAACTCGTAACCAGGAACACCAGCGCGAACACACCCAGTATCACCGCCGCGAGGCCGGTGATCTGTCCGGTGGCATAAAGCACTATTACGGCAACGGCAAGTATGGTCCGTATCAGTCTGTCGGCAGCGCCCATATTCTTCTTCATCAGGGTCCTCCGTGTATTTACATTTTAATGACCTTGCACACACCGTGTGATACAACCGGTGCGGGCATACTTCATTATGCGAATATACATCCATCCCGCGGCGACGTCAACTTTACCCGCCCCGAATTTGGATCGGCTGTGTCAAAGGACTGCAATAAGTCCTTGACCGGACCGTGTGCGATGGGTACTATCATGTTCGATGGCCGCCCTAGAACATACTGATGGTCGGTCACCGCGGCTTCAGGATATATTTTAAACCTTAAAATCCAGATTACCGGAGGTGGCGCTGATGGAAAAACTGGTGAGGTGCAAGGCGTGCGGGTATATCATGAAAGAAAAGAAACTGGGCGGCGTATGTCCCGCCTGCGGGGTGCCCCGCAAGTCCTTTGAGCCGTACACGGACAGGCTTTCCGCGAGAAGACGACTCATCATCGAACTCAACCTGCATCCCATTTCGGTGCATTTCCCCCAGGCCTTCGCGACGGTGCTTCCCTTCCTTCTGATAATCTCGCTTTTTGTCCCCTATGACTGGCGAAGGGACCTGATCTGCGCCTCCAGGATCCTCTCGTACCTGCTGCCGCTTTCGGTAATCGGCGCGTTCGCCGCGGGCCTGCTCGACGGCCATACCAGGTTCAAGAGGCTCGACACTCCCGCCCTGGTGCGGAAAATCATTACCGGCGGCATACTGCTGCTCTTGTCGGCGGTACTCGCGGTGATGGTCTATAACTTCGGGCTCAATGAACGGTATCTGTACGCGGCCGTGGTATTGAGCTCAGGATGCGTGGCCTGCGAGATCGTACTCGGACAGATAGGTAAAAAACTGCTGAATTCACAGCTTCCGGGTTGACGACGCGCGGAACCGAATCACCGGCCGCAAGACGCCCGTAACGGAACCTGCCTCAGGTATCCAGCGCCTTCGATAGTTCGCCGGCATCGGTCAGGGGAATCCCGCACGCACGGTTACGGCAGACATACGCGGTGGGTTTGCCGTCCACGCACCCGTAAGGCCGTGTAAAACCGGTAAGCGCGTCCACTTCTTCGCGGTTTCCCTCATCCACCAGCACCATGATCGCGTCGGGAAGGTACGCGCGGTGCGCCTCGTTGACCAGGGAGGAGTATCGCCGGTCGGCCCCGGGTGAAACGAATACCAGTTCACTGCCGCCATGAACCGCGTGAATGAGTCCCGAGAGTAAAAAGGTATGGGCGGAGGGATTCCGCTCCAGGCGTTCGGTCGACGCGCCCAGCAGCGTTTCAGCGGCGCCGGTCATGGTTTCGTCGCCGGTAAGGCGGCCCAGTCGCAGCAGGTTCATCAGTGCGACAGAATTACCCGAAGGGAGCGCCCCGTCCGCGGTATCGAACACGCGGGCCGGAAGGTCGCCGCCGGCGGACGGGCTCAGGGTGAACACGCCTGAGCTGCCGTCCCGGAAGAGGTCGATCATTTTCAGCGTACAACCGGCGGCGGCTTTGAGATAACGGGTATCGAATACGGAATAATAAAGTTCAAGCAGGCCCCACGAAAGGAACGCGTAATCATCGAGGAATCCCCCCGTTCCCGCGTTCCTTCCGCGGTAGCTGTGAGTGAGAACATCATCGTCGTTTTTAAGCGTGGCAAGAATGAATTCCGCGGCTTTCTGGGCGCCCAGGGTGTAAAGGGGGTTTCCCAGGGCGCGCCCCGCCATGGCCAGGGCGGCGATCATAAGCCCGTTCCGGTCGGTTAAGATCTTTTCATCCCGGTGGGGACGTACGCGCTGTTCACGGACGATCCGCAGTTTTTCCCTGAGGTATTTTAACCGGCAACGCGTGGACGTGTCGTCCGCGTACGTCTCAGAATAGGAAGACCGGCGCTTCCGGTGGATAATGTTCGTATCGCGGCGCTGTCCGGTCGCCTCGTCGGTGAAGTTGCCTTCTTTCATGACACCGTAATGTTCAGAGAAAAAGTCCAGGTCATCGGCGCCCAGTACCGCGTAGAGCTCGTTCCATGACCACAGGTAAAACGCACCTTCGCGTCCTTCGCTGTCGGCGTCTTCGGCGGAATAGAACATGCCGTCGGGAGACGTCATTTCCCTCAGCACGTACCCCAGTGTCTCATCCACCACCGATTTGTATTCCTCATTGCGGGTGATCTGGAACGCTTCGGTATAGGCCATGGACAGAAGGGCCTGGTCGTACAGCATTTTCTCGAAATGGGGCACCAGCCATAGGCCGTCGGTGGAATAGCGGTGGAACCCTCCGCCGATATGGTCGTAAATCCCTCCGTGCATCATGCCGTCGAGAGTCGAGACGACCATGGAAAGCGCCTCGGGCCGCGACCGGGCGCGCCGGTAACGCATCAGGAACATGAGGGTATGAGGCATGGGGAACTTCGGAGCGGCGGAAAAACCTCCATGGGTGCTGTCGTGTCGCCGGCCGAGCAGGGCATACGCGTTATCCGCAAGATAGATCCCTGGTTCTCGCCGGGAAGCGGCCGCCGGGGGCAGGTTAATGGCTTCTATCACCTCCGCGGAAAGCGCGTTGATTTCCCCGCGACTGTCTTTCCAGAGCTCGTCCAGGCGCAGGGCAAGGTCTTTAATACCGATATGTCCGTTGCGCGACTCCCGCGGAAAGTAGGTTCCCGTGAAGAAAGGTTTTTTATCGGGGGTCATTATAACCGTGAGCGGCCATCCGCCTCCGCCCGTAAGCATTTGACAGGCCGTCATGTAGAGCGTATCGATATCAGGACGTTCTTCCCGGTCCACCTTTACGCAGATGAACACGCGGTTGAGCAGACGGGCGGTTTCATCGTCTTCAAAAGACTCATGGGCCATAACATGACACCAGTGGCAGGTCGAGTACCCCACCGACAGCAGCACCGGTTTGTCATCGTCCCTGGCCCTGCTGAAGGCTTCATCCCCCCATGGGTACCAGTCGACCGGGTTGCGCGCATGCTGCCGCAGATACGGGCTTTTTTCATAGATAAGTCTGTTGAAGGCAGGCTCCATTGTATAATCCTCTGTATAATCCTCACTGCGCCGGTTCGGTCAATATAACAAAAAACAGCGGCAATGAAAAGCGGGCAGGATTTTTTTCACACATGTAGAATGGAACGGGCGGGGTAAAAAAGATTAATCAGCGGTGCGGCGTCCGTAAACTCCCGCGTTGCGGGTGAGATCACATCAGTAAAATATAACCTTTCGCGGGAGCCCATCGGGTAATCGCGGTGGTGAGTCCCTACCGCGCACGATGAACGGTATCGTGTCCCTGTCATCCGTGCCCTATGTTCCGTACTCACCGTATTAAGTGCAGCTAAACTTCTATAGTACCGCGTCACTGTGTACTGAATGACGCTTTTAGTGTAATTCTCCCCTGTGCGCCTGGCCGTGTGATTCCAATATTAAGAACAGGTTAATTATGCACCCGCGGGGAGCGTGCATGTCTCTAAGAATTGAAAATTTCAATTTCGATGGTTAATTATCAATATCAAGAACGTGAAGCGGGAACAGGGTCATGACAATAAAATATCACCGGGACTAAATATTTTCTGGACGTTGATTGCCGTTTACGGATGATATGAGTATTTTTGTACCTGTTGTCATATTGTCATGAAGGGGAGTCCCGCAATGGAGTATATCCTGAACAGAATAGAACAACTGGCCAAAACGCACGACAAGGTTTCCCCCGACGTGATCAGGGAAAAGAACATCAAGATCGGGCTGAGGAATACCGACGGCACCGGTGTCATCGTCGGTATTACCTCGAAGGGGACCGTTATAGGATATGACAGGATCAAGAATCCCGACGGCACCACAAAGATCAAACCGACCCCGGGGAAGCTCCTGTACTGCGGTTACGACGCCCTCAATCTTGTGCGGCAGTACCAGGCGGAGGGGCGATACGGCTTTGACGAGGTGACCTACCTGCTGCTGACAGGCGAACTGCCGGCCGCCGCCGATCTGGAGAAGTTTTCATCGTATATAAAACAGGTACGCGAGCTGAACAAGAAGGAACGCGAGGTGCTTATTCAGGAGGCCGAGAACGACAACCAGATGTACGCCCTGCACTCCGTGGTGTCGCACCTCAGCCGCACCGACGCGAATGCCGACACCGGCGACATAAGCGAGATCACCCGGCAGTGCATAA
Organism: uncultured Leptospirales bacterium; assembly: GCA_964624235.1. GTDB lineage: Bacteria > Spirochaetota > UBA4802 > UBA4802 > UBA5368 > CAZUXY01. The sequence goes on from CAZUXY010000034.1 coordinate 50,457, forward strand.
ACCTGATCGCGAAGGCACCGGTCATCGTGGCCTATAACTACAATGTGCTGAAATTCATGAAGAGGGGCGACCTGAACATACTCATGCACGACCCGGAACTGGAAACGGCGGCCAACTTTCTTTACCTGCTCAGGGGGCAAAGACCCACGGAATTCGAGGCGCGGCTGATGGACATGGCGATGATACTGCACGCCGAACACGGCGGGGGCAACAATTCCACGTTCACGGTGCGCTGCGTCTCTTCGACCGGCGCGAACACCTATATGGCGATATGCGCGGGTATCGCCTCGCTGAGCGGCTATCTCCACGGCGGCGCGAACGACGAGGTGATGACCATGATGGAAGACATAAAGACCAACGTGCGCGACTGGACCGATGACGATGAGGTGAAAAGCTATCTCGGTAAAATGCTCGACGGCACCGCCGGCAACGGCTCGGGGAAGATCTTCGGAATAGGACACGCGGTATATACCCTTTCTGACCCCAGGGCCGAGATCTTCAGGGAAAAGGTAGAGGAGTACGCCGGGATCACCGGCAACATGGAAGAGTACGGGCTGTACAACCGGGTCGCGAATATCGCCCCGCGCCTGGTCATGGAGCGCAAGAACACTGTCGCGGCGCCCAATGTCGATTTTTACTCGGGATTTCTGTACAAGATGATGGGCATCCCCCAGGAACTCTATACCCCTATATTCGCCATGTCCCGCTTCGTGGGATGGGCGGCGCACCGCATAGAGCAGGTGGTGCAGAACAAGATAATACGGCCCGCTTTCGAGACATCGCTGAAAAACGACATCCCTTACGTGCCCCTGAACCTGAGGAAATAGGGTACACACCGCATCATTGCGGTAAAGGCCCGCGGTGCGGGATACGGTTCCCGCCTGACCCGATATCAAATAGCGCCCGCATGCCTGTAATAAGTGCTTCCTGCCGGAATCAAGCGGTGTACATTCAATACTTCATTGAAAGAGACATAAAAAAGTATAATTTAATCATTGACGGGATGACTGTATCCCCGGGTACAACCATACTGTAGGCCT
>CAZUXY010000035.1:0-50093 GCA_964624235.1 uncultured Leptospirales bacterium
GATGGCCGGAGGGAAATTTCTCAATATCTTCGCTTCCGCGACCCCGCTGCAGCAGGCCATGTTCATGATGTCGCTGGCGTGGATGCACCTCTGGAGTCTCACCCTGTGCATCCCGAAGATGAAGGAGCTTGTAAAAGATCTCAAGGGCGAAGAGAGGGAAAAACTGCTGGAAGACAACGCGAATGCGGCGTATTACAGCGGAAAAGTGCTGTCCTCGCAGTTTTACCTCGGTTCCGAGTTCCCTAAGTATTTCGGGAGGGTCGAGGCCATACTCTTCAATGAGACGGCGACCGTTAAAGCGTCAAAATCGGTTTTTACGGGGGCCCTGCTCGAGTAATACGCGGCGTCAAACTGCCTCTGAAGGCGATATTGACCGATATCGCCTTCAGAGGATCAGATCAATGAGTCCTTCACTCCAGGGAAATCGAAAATGTTGATGTAGAGTTTGTACGAGAAGTATGCTATCAGCACGGCAAAAAGTACCAGCAGTATTATATGCATCCAGTCCAGGTATTTTTCGGGAAGATTGTGATGCAACCGGTGCAGCAGCAGGGCGATGATTACCAGGTATCCCCCCAGGCCGGCACAACCTGAAAGGATAAAGAGCAGTTTCACCATGGGGGTATACTCGGTGAAAAGCGCCAGATCGTGAAAAATTTTAAAACCTATTATCCACCAGATGATTATCCCCGGATTGGTAATGGCGATGGTGAATCCCGTTAAAAAGGCGAACCGCTTTTTATAAATCGGCGGCGCCTCATCGGGCTGGAATGTATGCCTGTATTCCTTCCATGTGCGATAAGATAAAAAAACTATGACGGCGATGCCCATGCTGTAGATGAATATCTGAAAGTCCTGTTTGAATAAAAATTGCCCCAGCCCGAAAAGCGTAAGGAATCCGTAGAGAAAATCCGAAGAGGCGGAGCCCACCGCCGTGGCAATAGCGGGCATCAGGTGTCCGTTTACGGCTTTTTTTGCCACCTCAAGTTGTACGGCCCCGATAGGTATGGCCGAAAGCAATCCCATTATCAGACCGAAACCGAAAAGCAGGAGATATTTCGTGCATGACAGCAGGGGGGACTGAAGGGATGCCGATATGAAATGTATAAGTTGATCTTTCAGAACAAGAACCATGTCATTCCTTTGATTGTTTTATCAGTTGATACAATCCTGACGGGTAAGCTGAAAGCACCCCGTAAAAGCGCAAAATAACCTGATGAGTTTTCGTGGCAACACAACTCCGCAATTGTTTTCCATTGTTCCGATTAATACAAGTATTTTTATAAAAAATGCTCTTTAACGTTCCCAGGTAAATGCCGGAATAGATGTTATGAGCGGGAGCACACATGGTATTGATGTATGTATATTCCCATTGATACACCACCTGGGATATGACATGTGGTGATAAGGGATGTTACGACATGGTTAACACTATTTAAGGTTGTATCTTAAAAAGTAATAACGGATACACCGGTCTTTCGATTGAGGGAGGGGTGGTGCTGCCGTGTTAAAGGTGACGGTCCTCTCCGGGATACAAAATGGGAACCGGATTTTTCTATTGCCCCAAAGCTCATGCCGGTATATATTTTTATACTTTACATGATTCATGCCGGATTCAAAGGCGTATAATATCCTTGTTTACCTCATGGAGATGAACCGTGGGAATGGTATTAGGAAAGAGTTCTATAACAGTGTTTGTCGCGGCGCTTGCGGCATGTTGCATTGTCCCTGCCCGCGGTGAAGCAGCCGAGGTCCCCGAGCTTAACACCGACCGGCCGGACTTCACCGAAAGCGCCGAGGTGGTCCCGAGAGGCAGTCTTCAGTTCGAGGGCGGTTATGACTTCAACACTACAGGAAACAACGGCTATCATGCTGTCGGTGAGACCCTGGTGCGTTTTGGGCTCCTGCGCTGGTGGGAGCTGCGGCTGGGGTTGAATTCATGGCTATGGGAAGACGGTAATACAATTGCGGCAGGAGGAAAAGACGACGTATCGGTTGGAATGAAGTTTCAATTATTGCGTAAAAACAACATCCTGAGTATATGGAAACCTGACGCCGCGCTTATCCTTGAAACGGCCCTTCCCTCCGGAAGCGGCGATTACCGGGAAAACATGCTGCAACCGTCCATAAAACTGGCACTGTCATGGCCGGTTTCCCCATGGTTCGATATCGGCATTAACGTGGGGTATGTATACGCGGGGGAAAACGGTTGCCGTTTCCATCAGTTTATTGAAAGCGTAGTGGCAGGGTTCAGTCTGGGCGAACGATGGTGGGTGTACCTGGAGTTCTATTGTATACAGCCGGAAGAAAGAAAAAGCTCCGATGCCCACTATGTCGACGGCGGTCTGGCTTTCAGTGTCGGAGAGGATCTGCAACTGGATGCGAAAGCCGGGTACCGTATAGACCGCGGGAGTGAGGAATATTATTTCGGGGCGGGAGCGGTGTTGCGGATCCCCGGGCTTTTTTAGCGGGTCCCCTCCGTCAATGCCGGACCGTTATTCCGCTCATTGCCCTAGCTTTCTTGTGATCTTCCCATGCGTACCGGCGGATTTAAAAAAAAGGCGGAATGCCTTCCGCCTTTATAGAATATGGGATGAGTGATACTACAGTAGAGATGATCAGATTCCGCTCCCCCGGAACACTGAACTATGGGGAGAGGATTACTTTCTATGAAAAAACCGGTTGTGTGCACTTAACGGAGTAATAGCGCTCCGTGTTCTGATAAAATAAAAAAATCACGCTCCTTATTAAAAGACGCCCTTCACGCCGCCGTAATAAGACCGTTCCGGGCTTTTGTATCCCACCACCGCCTGGTACCTTTCGTCAGTGAGGTTTTCGATACGCCCGAACACCTGCAGAAAGGATGTAATCCAGTACGATGCGTAAAGGTCCAGCTTGCAGTAGGGATCCATGGTTTCTTCGTGCTTTGTCCATGAGGAATCATACCAGGTGTCGTCACGTTCCCCGATATAGAGCAGGCTTAATGTGATGTTGACTGATTTCGGCAGTTCCCAGTTCAGGCTGAAACTCGCCTGGTGTTCGGGTCGGCGAACCAGCCGTTTGCCGGTTTTCTTGTCCTCGGTTTTGGTGTAGGTATAGGTGCCCATGAAGGTAATGTGGATGGGAAATTTTATTTTAGCTTCAGTCTCAATCCCCTCGGTTTCCACCCTTCCGATATTCTCGTACCTGGTAACAAAATCTATCATGTTTCTGTACCGGTTTTTGAAGTAGGTCGCGCCGATTATGATCATGTTTTTCAAAAACGGCTGTTCGAATCCGGCATCGATGTTCCTGTTTTCTTCAGGTTTAAGGTCCCTGTTGCCGTAGGTTACGTCATAAAGTTCGTAAAGGGACGGCGCCTTGAAACCGGTGCTGTAGTTCGCCTTAAACCTGGTGTCGGTAAACGGCGCGATGACGGAAAGTGATGTTTGCCAGCTGGTTTTAGTGCCGAACTCTTCATGATCGTCCACCCGTATGCCTATGATGTGATATACCCGGTCGAAGAGCTTCAGATGATTCTGGGCATACCATGCGATCGTTCTGACGCTCCTTTCGTTGAATTCGGTATGCGTGGTATAGATCGCGGGAGGAGGGAAGAAATTGGTGTCTTCTGAATGATAGGTCGATGATCCGCGTTCTTCCCCGAATTCCGCACCGGCGGTGATGGAGGTGATATTCAGAATATTGAAAACATGCTGCCATTCCAGTTTCTGAAAAATGCCGTCGTACCAGTCGGACAGCTGCTGGTCGGGTTCCGTCGCGGGATCGGTTTGGTCGCGGTTTTTCCTCTGGCTGGATGCGTACCCATAAGTGAGTTTATGCTCCCACCAGTTAAAGACATTCTGGCGAAGCTCGGTGTACGCGCTCAGGGTCCTGATCCAGGAGATATACGAGGGGTCATCATCGAAGGAACCGTCATCGATTTCAGCCCTGGAATCACTGTAATAGAAACCGGTATTCAGCAGGATGCCATACGGCAGTTTGAATCCCACCTTCGAGGTGATCGCCGTATTCCGGTAGCCGTCCTTGTCCAGCCGGTTGACGGCACCGGGAGCCCTGTCGGCCTTTGACATTCCCTTGCTGTCGGTACGGGCAATACCGAAGGCGTAATTGGCGGCCTCATTTCCTCCGAAAAGCGAAAAGGATTCCTTGAAGGTGTCGTACGATCCTGCTTCAAGGGTGATCTGCCCCTCGTTTTTACCTTTACCCTTTTTTGTGATAATGTTGATTACACCCCCTGTCGCGTCGGAACCATAAAGGGTGCTCTGGGGACCGCGGATGACCTCTATTCTTTCGATGTTGATGGTCTGCAGGTGGGCGAAGTCGAAATGTTTCCCGATCGCCATGGGGTCGTTCACCCTGACACCGTCGACGAGGACCAGCACGTTCCCCGATTTTGAACCGCGCATGTAGATCGATACTGAGCCGCCGAAACTGCCGTTCTGAAAAACCGTCAGTCCAGGCACCTCGCTCAACAGCTCCGCGACCGTGGCCTTGCCTTTTTTCTCGATGTCTTTCTGTGTTATTATGGTGATCGACGCCCCGGTTTCTCTCGGGTCGATCTCGCTTTTCGTCGCGGATACCACCACCTCTCTGAGACTGAACATCTCCTTTTTCTTTTCGACGGTACCGGTTTCACCTTCATTTTCCTGTCCGAGAGCCGGTGGAACAAAGGTCAACAGGGAAAAGAAGGCCATGCAGTAAAAAACTTTTTTCAAATCTGACATGATGCAATTCCTCCGTAAATAAGGTACAGGGCGACTGCCCCTGCTGATTGCTCCCTTTCGTGCGGCGGGGAGCGTATGGGTCCGGCTTTGATCGCACCGGACATGGATGATCTACGGAAGGATTGTGGGGGGTTATTTCCGATTATGAAGGATGACAAATAAAAAAACGCGCCGCGAGGCGCGTTTTCATCGGTTCTTTGTCGGTTATCATTGGATGAAACCAACTGTCTCCCAAATCCTCGAGGATATCCAGTTTGCAGGAGTTCCTGGCTTAAGACCTGAAAGACGGTCCATCACAGTTGCGGGTCAGCGCGGGATTTACACCCGGCTTCCTCCTTACATATTAAAAAGAACTAAAGCGAAACGGAAATACATGTTACGTATATAACAAGGCTAGCACGAAATTCTCTATTGTCATTAAAAAAAATTATTTTCTTCATGTTTTTATTCAATAATGAAATGATTAAGCCGGTTAATTATACTTAACAAAGGCATTCAGGGGATGTGGTGATGAAAGGGTTTAAAGGAGATACAATATCGGGTTTTACCTAATAATAATAAAACACCGTATTTTTATCTTCCCAATCCCCTGTCTCTCTTTTTTATGCCGTTGAAACGCTGCTGGTTTTCATTTCACATATTCCCGGAACACCCGCAGCGATTCTTTCAGGCCGTCCATATCGAACACCTCAAAGTTCACCAGCATGCCGTTACTGAGGTAGGGCAGGGCAGTCTTCATGGCCTCCGTGTCCAGCGGGCAATGGTCCGTTCCGGCGCCCGCTCCCATAAGGTGCACTTCCACGATACGCGAAGCGAGCCCGTCAGGGAAGTTAAGACCGGTCATGTGGTGTCCCACATCAAATACCATCCGGTGATACGGTTCTACTATATCAATCAGGTTCTCCACGGAGACGTTCCCGTTCCAGGGGTATGCACGCCATCCGGGCAGGGGATGAAGTACATGGTTAAGTATGGGGAAGCGGGAGTCCTCGAAAAACATCATCGCCCTGTAGGCGTTCTCCGCGGAGTCGGTGGGGAGGTGTACCGTATAGTCCAGATCGAGATCCATCAGCGGGACCATTTCTCGAAACAGCCGGTGACAGATATCATCATCCCACGTATACACCAGCAGTTCCACGAAGTCGACCATCCCTTCCAGGAGACGGGAATTCTCAAGAAATCCCGGTCCCTTTATCCACGAAGTTGAACCCGTGCGCATGTTACATGCCTATGTCGCCGAAGGTGCCCATCTCCCTGATGATCTTCGTCGCCGCTTCGATAATGGAAAAGGCCAGTGCGCAGCCGGTGCCTTCGCCCAGACGCATGTTCATGTAGAGGATCGGTTCCAGTCCCGTGAGGCGTACGAATACCCTGGCCCCCGCTTCCTCCGAAAGGTGGGACGGGATCATGAATTGCCGTACCCCGGGCTGCAACCTGATGGCCGTCATGGCAGCGGCGGCCGCGATAAACCCGTCAACCACCACCGGCACCCTGCGGGCGGCGCCGGCCAGGTACACACCGGCCATGCCGGCGATATCGAGCCCTCCCACTTTTGCGAGTACATCGATGGGATCGTTGCGGTCGGGTTGATGCAGGTCTACGGCTTTCCTGATAATTTCTTTTTTACGCGCCAGGCCTTTATCGTCCAGGCCGGCGCCGCGTCCCACCAGCAGATCGAGGGGCTCTCCGGTCAGGGCATAGAGTACGGCGCTGGAGGAGGTGGTATTGCCGATACCCATCTCTCCGGCCGCAAGGAGGTTCACGCCTCCATCGATTGCCCCGTTCGCCAGTTCAATGCCGGTTTCAACTGCCCTGACCGCTTCCTCCCGCGTCATGGCCGGCTCTTTCACCATATTGCCCGTCCCGTAACGTATCTTGTGCCGCACCAGCCCGTCGGCCGTAACGTCGGTTTTTATGCCTATATCGACAGGGATAACATCGGCGCCGGCATGACCGGCCAGCACGTTGATCCCCATCATGCCTTTCGTGAGACACGCGGCGCCGATCGCGGTGATCTGCTGGGGATACGAGGCGATTCCCTCATCGTAGACCCCGTTGTCGGCCACCATGACGATGACCGCCTTTTTTTTGATTTCATTGAAGACACTGCCGGTGATGCCGGCCAGCTGTTTCGCGATGGTTTCGAGCATCCCCAGGCTGCCTTTGGGTTTCAGCAGGTAGTCCAGCCGTTTCTGGGCCTCCTCCATGGCGTTTGTATCCAGGGTCCCGATCTTTGCAATGGTGTCGTTGAGTTGTTTCATTTTTTCCTCTGGGTGTTTAAATTCTTTTATGGTGTAAAATTAAACTAAACAACAGCGTTCAGGGGATAAGGAGATTTGGGAGATTATGGGGATGGAGAATGGGTTTTTTAAAACCAGGAAAACTCGCGTCCCCTCTCTTTTATCTCTTTTATCTCCCCATCTCCCTTGAAAAAATACTTTCAGGTATTAATTTCACGTCTGTCCCGACTTACGGCCGGTAGTTGAATTTTTTCAGCACCGCGCCGTAATTATGAAACTCCAGTTCGGTCAGCGACGAATTGTCTATATGGAACTTCCAGTAGCCCTCCACGCAATCGCCGCAGATGTAATGGGCAAGTATCGCCCTGATGGGGCCGCCGTGGGTCGCCACCAGGACGGTTTCGCCCTCATGGGTTTGTATGATTTCGTTCACCGATGCCAGGACGCGCCCGGTGAAGGCGGCGAAGGTTTCCCCGCCGGGGATCTCGGCGTTCTTCCAGCTTTCCTTCCAGGTGTGCCATTCTTCGGGATATTCGGCGATGATGTCGTTAAAGTTTCTTCCTTCCCATTTGCCGAAGTTGAATTCCATGAGCCCCGGCACCCGGATGATCTCCGGTCCTTTCCCGTCGGAAAGTATACGGGCGGTTTCAAAAGCCCGTTGCAGGGGGCTCGCGTAGATCGCTCCTGTGGCGTACGTCGAAAGCGTCCCTGCAAGCGCGGCGGTCTCATTCCTGCCCCTGTCGTTCAAAGGAGTATCAATATGCCCCTGTATGATCCCGTTGCGGTTGAAGTCGGTTTCGCCGTGCCGTACCAGCAGCAGGGTGGTGTTGGAATCCGTCATGTTACACGCTCCACGATGAGTATCGTCCAGAGGACCCAGGTTTCAGCGAGTTCCACACAGGCGCCGAGAGTGTCGCCGGTAACGCCTCCCAGCTTCCTGTTTAAATACAGGTGCATTACCACCGGCACCGCGAGGGCGCTGCCGGCCGCGATGGATACCGTCACGGGATCAAGGGCCAGTGCGGGCATCGCCAGAACCAGTGCGGGAATGAACTCACGCGGACCGGTGTCGTTCACGAAACTTCCCAGGCCCTCTTCAACCCGGGCGTATCGCCCCAGGGAGGCGGCAAACACCAGGGCCAGCCTGCCCGCCACCGGCGCGGATATCAGCGCCATAATAATATGCCGGTCCTCCAGGGAATAAAGCGCCGTGAGTTTCGCCATAAGCACCAGTACAACGGCCACGCCGCCGTTAGTACCCAGTCGTGAGTCCTTCATTATCTCCAGTATCCGTTCGCGGGGACGGTAGCTGAAAACCCCGTCAAAGGTATCGGCCAGACCGTCCAGGTGCAGCGCTCCCGTGATCAGCACCCACGCCGTCAGTGAAGCGAACAGGGCGGGCATCCCCGGCACGATCATTGAGGTGATGTAATATGAGCCCACCGCTACGGCGCCCACGGCACCACCCACCAGCGGCAGGTACTTCATCCCCCTTGCCAGCCGCTCTCTGGTGAAGGGGATCTCCACCGGGATCGGGATGCGCGTCATGAACTGGAGTATGAATATGAATGTCTTCATGTGCCTTTTATTTACACCTGTCTGAATCCGCGGGCAGAACGCGCGGATTCGGATCCGCGCCTATTTTATTTTCAACGGTATCCCCGATACCATAAAATACACCTCATCGGCCGCTTCGGCAAGGCGCTGGTTTGCGCGGCCTACGTAATCGCGAAAATACCGTCCCAGCGGGTAAGGGGGCACCAGGCCCATGCCCAGTTCGTTGGAGACCACCACCACGGTGCCTTCGAATACACGCGCCGCGGCGATGAAACGGTCTATTTCGGCTATAATGTCTGCTTCCACCCGTTCGGCGGTTTCATGAGAAATGTTCTCCCATTCCAGATCGGTTTCCATCATTATGTTGGTGGTCATGACCGTAAGGCAGTCCAGCAGTACCACGTCACAGGCGGCGGCTTCACGCAAAATACGGTCCAGCCCCCGGTATCCCTCGAAGGTGGCCCATTCTTTCGGACGCCCGTTGCGGTGGCGTTCTATACGGGAGATCATTTCCTCATCGACCGCAACGGCGGTGGCAAGATAGGCGACGTTACGCCCATGTTCCATGGCCGTTTTCTCGGCAAAACGGCTTTTGCCGCTGCGGACGCCGCCGGTAATGAAAATAATCCTGCCTTTCATCCGTTTTCGCCCTTCCGGTTGAATTTTTTTCGCACGTATTCGGGGACCGGTATGGTGTAGGGCTTGCCGGTCTGGGGATTTTGCAGTACCACGCATACGGTATTGAACAACCGTTCGATAGTATCGTAGCGTATCACTTCTTCCGGGGTACCGTCGGCGTAGACCCTCCCCTCCTTCAGGGCGATGATGCGGGTGCAGAAATTGGACGCCGTGTTTATATCATGCAAAATGGTGATCACCGTGGTGCCGCTCCGGTGCAGGCTGTGGAGCACATCCATTATCTTCATGGTGTGATGAATATCCAGGTGAGCTATGGGCTCGTCCAGTAGTACAGTTTCGCGGTTCTGGGCCAGCGCCCGGGCCATAAACACCAGCTGTTTCTCACCTCCCGACAGCTCGGTGATCGCGCGTTCGTTGAGGGTGAGTATATCGGTCTCCGTGATGCTCCTTTCAACGATGGTCCGGTCCTCCGCGGATTCCCGTCGCCAGAAGCTCTGGAAAGGAAACCGTCCCAGCATCACGAAATCGTACACCCGGATGGGGAGCAGGTTCTCCAGGGACTGGTGCACCACCGCCATGCGGCGGGAAAGTTCCCTGTTCCCGAACCCGCCCAGGGGGACCCCCTGGAAAAGCACCTCCCCCGCGGAAGGGACCAGGTTTCCCGTCAGGACTTTCATGAGGGTGCTTTTGCCGGCGCCGTTGGGCCCGATGATCCCGACGAACTCGTTGCGGCGGAGGTCCAGGTTGATGCCTTCCAGCACGATACGGTCGTCGTATCCCGCGCGCAGATTTTTCAGTTCATACAGCGTCATGTCTCGATGCTCCTTTTCCTGAGCAGCAGCAGCAGGAAAAAGATCCCGCCCAGGAAACCCGTGATGATGCCGACGGGGATCTCATAGGGCGGCGCGATCGCGCGGCCCAGTGTGTCTGAAAACACCAGGAACACCCCTCCCCCGAGAGCCGCGACGGGCAGCACCACGCCGTGGTTCGGACCGAAAATATAACGGACGGCGTGGGGGATAATGAGCCCCACGAAGCCTATCACTCCCCCCAGTGACACCGACAGGGCCGCCAGAAGCGCCGCCAGCCAGAAGATGTTCTTTATTTCCCAGGGACGCACCCCCAGGTTTTTGGCGAAGGATTCTCCGAAGGCGATGATATTGAGGTGGCGGTGATAGAAAAAGCTGATCGCGATCACCAGCGCCGTGAGGGGACCTATACTCCCCATCGCGTCGAAACGCCCTATGGAGAGGTCACCCATCAGCCAGAAGAGCGCTTTGTGCACCTCCTGGGACTTGCTGACCGAAAAGAGCAGCAGCAGCGCCGAATGCAGTATGAAGCTCAGGGCGATGCCGCCCAGGATGAGGGCGGTGCTGCCGATGCGCACCCTGCGGGAAAGGAGAAAGACCAGAAAAATCACGGTGATACTGCCGCCGAAAGCGAGCAGCACTATGTACACACTTTGATTCAGAAGGATGATGGCGATCGACGCGCCGAAAGCGGCCCCTCCCGATACCCCGATGGTATAGGGTTCGGACAGGGGATTTTTCAAAAGGGCCTGAAAGAGTACGCCGCTGACGGCCAGGGCCGCCCCGATGGTGAATGCCATGAGGATACGCGGCAGCCGCAGGCGGGTCAGGATCTCGTATTCCGGGCCGGGAATACGGTCCCAGAGCACCTCGAGGACCCTCGCGGGCGTGATAAAGGCGCTCCCCATGCAGAGGGAAGCAACGATCGCAAGCCCCCCCAGCACCGCCAGGATCGCGGTTTTTCGTGCCGTACTACCGCCCATGGTGTTCCGCCTTTTTGATTATGCCCGAAAGTATCTTCACCGAGGAGACGTAATCCGCCGGAGTGAAGGCGCAGAACGGATCATAGTGCACGTAGTAGACTTTCTTTTCTCGTATCGCCCGGATGGACGTGATTTTGTTATAGAGTTCGGACAGCATGTTCGCGCCGCCGTGTGCCATGGATATGATGATATCGGGATCGGTGCGCACCAGCGCTTCGGCCGATACCACCGGATAAGGTAGATCGAGTTCCCTGAACGCGTTGCGCCCGCCCGCGTCTTCTATTATGTTGTGCATATGAGAAATGCGTGTAACGGGGATGAGTGGGTCATGTGATACGAAAAAGGCGATAACGGGCGGTGAGGAAGGCTTGACGATCGAGTTCAGTTCGTGCCGGTACCGTTTCAGTTTTTCATCGGCGCGGTACTCGAGATTCATCATGCGGGCCAGGGAACGGTAATTGGTCTCGATAGCGCGGTAATTGTGGTTACGCGGGAAGGTGTAATAAGGCAGGCCCAGGTGGTGTATCTTCTCGATACGCTGTACGGTGCCGTCCTCACTGGATGAGAAGATCATGTCGGGCGCAAGGCTCACCAGGGTTTCCATGTTTATCTGTATCAGACTTCCCGTTACGGTCATCCCTTTTTTCGAGGCGAGATCGTCCCACGAGGTGACACCGACAATGCGTGCCTCCTCGCCCAGGTCGCGTATCTGCCGGCTGATCGCCGGGGAGAGGGACACGACGCGCCGTATTCCGGTTGTCGGGAGGGGCCGCACTTCAATGCGCTCATCGGTGAACAGGAAAATAAAAACTGCGGCAACAACCGTGGCGGGAAGCACCCGGATGAACCGGTCTGAGATCCTGTCGGTAATCCCGGAAACCGGAAGCGGTTGTGGTGTATTTGCGGTATTCATGCCTCCCCGTGACGGAACAGGCTTCTTTGAAAAAAGCCCCGGTCCCATGCTGAATCTGTGTACCGGCGGTATTTTTCGGAGCGCCTGTAGTTTGCGGTATTGCTGAGGAAATGAAAAATCACGCCCGGGGCGTGAAGCAGACAATGCAGACATGGAACTGACTTTTGCCTACCAGTGCCCGATCCTCGAAGATACCCTGGTAATGGAGTGTCTGACTTAACCGGTTACGACTGCTCCGGAATCACAGTTGCGGGCCAGTGCGGGGTTCGCACCCGCTTCCTCCGATACGCATGGAACTATATTATCCCATTAAAGGATAAATCTCAAGGTTTTTTGTCAACCGTATTCCGTCCCTGAACCTGTAGTTATCGGTTTTATTGTATCGGCCGGCGCAATTCTCCGTTCACCCTGTCAGAACCTGAAATACGACGCCGCCAGCGCAATGAAAAAGAATATCACCGAACCGGCGGTGATCAGTCGTATGGCGCCGGTAATGCGGTGTTTATCCAGTGTCTTCAGGGGATGTCCTATTGAAGGTTTGACGCTTTTTACTCCCGCATAGCGGTTCACGCCGCCAAGCTGTATCTCAAGCGCTCCCGCGGCCGCCGCTTCGGGATAGCCTGAATTTGGACTGGGATGGTTGCGGCTGTCCTTTATCAGGGTCTTCAGGGCGCCCGCGGCGCTGAAACCGGGGAGGAGTGCCGCCGCCGTTATACAAAGGGCGGTCAGCCGGGCAGGGAGGTAATTTAACAGGTCGTCCATGCGGGCGGAAACCCAGCCGAACCTGTGATATCGTTCGTTGCGATAGCCGAACAGGGAGTCCAGGGTGTTGACAGACCGGTACACGACGGCCCCGACGGGACCGAAAAGCAACGCGTAGAACAGAGGAGCGCATACGCCGTCCGAGCTGTTTTCGGCGATGCTTTCCACTGCCGCCCGGCTTATCTCCGCCTCATCCAGACCTTCGGTGTCGCGCCCCACCATCATGCCGACGCAACGACGCGCCCCGGCAAGGTCGCCCCTTTCCAGCGCACGGTATACCGCCATGCCGTGCCGGCGCAGGTCGCCGAGGGCGATGGAAAAGTATAACGCCGCGACCGCGACCAGGTCACCGGCCGGCGGGCGGAGACGGTTGCCCAGATACAGCAGTACCCAGGCTGCGGCACCGCTTGCGGCCGCGGTGCCCAGCGCGGTAATGGCGCCTGCAAGGAAGGGCAGGGAGGGGAACGCCCAGCGTGTCAACTTCTCCATCGCTGTGGCCAGGGCCCCCATGGCCCTCACAGGGTGCGGTATCCGGCGCGGATCGCCGATTATAAGGTCCAGCATAAAAGCGATGAGCAGATGCGCGGCCGGCGGCATCATCCGAGGATTTCCTTTAATGCCGCGATGAGTCGGTTGTTTTCTTCAGGCAGGCGGACGGCGACGCGGAAATACCTGTCATCCAGTGCGGGTATATTGCCGCATACCCTTATGACCATACCGCGTTCCAGTAAGAGATCATAAAGATGACGCGCGTTCAGGCCCGGCTGTTCTGTTCGTACCAGCAAATAATTCGCCATGCCCCGGTAGACTTTAATGTACGGCAGTTTTCCCAGGGCTGCTGTCATCATGGTCCGTTCGGAAGAAATGAGGATCCTGGTCTTTTCGGCATACTCGTGGTCCCGCAGAAGAAGCGGCCCCGCTCTCTGGGCGAAGGTGTTGACCGACCAGGGTATCAGCATACTTTTCAGGGTCCTGATGATCTCCCGGTCTCCCACCGCGTATCCCAGGCGCAGGCCGGGGATCGCGTAGAACTTGGTAAGAGACCTGAGCACCAGTACATTCCCGGGGCGCTCAACGACAAGGGAATCGGGATTGTCAGGAAAGTCTATAAACGCCTCGTCAATGATGAAAAATGTATTCGGGGAAACAGCCGCCAATCTCCGCAGTGCGGTTGCGTCCGCTGTTGCGCCCGATGGGTTTCCGGGTGTCCCCAGTATGACGATCTCGTTCCCGTGAAGTTTTGAGGCGATCTCATCGGTATCGGGAATGAAGTCTGTTTCCTCATTCAGGGGAAGCATTTCAACCTGAAGGCCCGCCGCGGTCGCCGCCCGCGGATAATCGACGTAGCAGGGTGCGGGAACCAGCGCCCGTTCTTTTCCCAGTACCCGTACCGCACAGAAAAGAAGTTCGGATGAACCGTTGCCGGCCGCTATCTCTTCAGGGTGTGCCGAGGTATGCGTCGCGACGGCTTCGGTGAATTCCGTGGAATCAGGGTCGGGATAATGAACCAGATGCGGGAGTGATTCGGCCATCACGCCGGCAAACCAGTGCGGCGGCCCCAGGGGGTTGATGCTGGCGGAGAAATCCGTTAACCCCTCCACGGGCTGCTTTAGTTTCCTTGCGATGCTCCAGAGGTTACCGCCGTGCCTTTCAGTATCCAAAAAGATGTCTCCGTTTCGATGGTGCTGTAACTCCCGTCACGAGTGTCCACCGTGGTCCTCTCCGTCGATGTTTAATATGCATTGAAACCGTAACATATACTCGGGTCAACGATTATTCATACATATGCTGATATCACCGACACCAGGGCGTGCGCAAATACCAGTGTATATCCCGTCGGCAGGTCAAAGAAGTACGATATGATAATGGCCAGCAGATTAATGATCACTCCGGCCATCCATGCCATCGGAACGGGATACTTGCTCAGTAGGGCGGGGCACCGTCGGGATGATGCCACCCTGAGTGCAAGATATGCCGGCCCCAGCAGTATGGCGAACACCACCAGCACTCCCGCCATCTTGACCGAAGAGGTAACCGTTGCCGCGAAGGTAAGGAAAAAAAGCACTTCGTTCAGGGTGCCGCTGGTCCTTTTTTCGAAAAGCCATATACACAGGCCCAGCGCGCCATAGAGCAGAGCCACCGAGGCCACGTCACGCATTCTGGTAAACAGGATATCGTACGCCATGAGGTTCTGGAACTGCTCCATGCCGTGAGGTGATTTTGAAAGCAGAATGAAAACACCGGAAAGACCCAGCGCGTAGAGCAGACCGATGACCGCTTCCGGGTAACTGGCTTTTTTTGTGGCATACGCGATAAGCAGACCCCCGAATACCGCGAAGCCCAGGGAAAATGGATACATATAAGCTCCCTCCATGGTCATGAGGGAAACAGCCGCCCCCAGCGCGGCCATCTGCCCTATGGCCAGGTCGGTAAAAATGATGCCCCGGCGGATAATGCGTATGCCAAAGTACGAATGGATGCCCAGAAGCACCAGCGAAATGACGAAGGCCGGCAGGAGAATACTAATCATTGGTGAGCCTCCTGACAATCTCTTCGAACAGGGAATATACATCATTAACACCGCTGACGGCGTTCACGTCATGCGGGAGTACGATAACCCGTGCCTTGGTGCGATCAGCGACAAAATATGCGGGTTTCGATGAATTGAACACGTCCTGGATAATGCGTGGAATGTTTTTGTTTTTTATCAGGGCGATGATGATCTCCATATGCCGTGAGGTGGGTGGTATGCCGGGCAGGGGTTCCAGCGTCCCCTCCATGCGAATGCCGAAATGCTTAAAAAAATAGTCGAACTGCTTGTGGTACTGCACCACCATGGTGCCCTTGAGGGGCTTCATGCGGGCTTCCCAGTCTTTGCGGCGATTGTCCCAGTTTTGGACAAAACCCTCATAATTGGACCTGAAATACCCCGCCATGCCGGGCCGCAATTCACAGAGTTTGTTCATTATCGCACGGGCGATCAGGGGGATGTTGGAGGGGTCGAGATAGAAATGAGGATTCCCGGCCGGGTGCACATCGCCCTGGGCGCGGGAGATCGAGGAGGGAACGTCAATCAGCTTGACCGCGGTGGAGAGGTCGAGGAAGCCGCGGTTGCCGGGTTTGATCCCCGGATTCGCCGAATCGTTCAGCAACGGAGGAAGCCATCCAAGTTCGATCTGGGCGCCGTTGATGACCAGCAGGTCGGCCCGTCGCAGTTTGGCGATGTACGAGGGTCTAGGGACTACGTAGTGGGGATTCCAGTTCCCCACGGCCAGTTCGTTGACGCGGACCTCGCCCCTGCCGATGGTCTTTACAAGGTCTTTAATATAGGGGTACGTGGTGACTACGCGAATTTTTGCGCCTGCTTCCGCTACAAAAGCGACGGTAAGTATCGAAACCATGCACAGTATGAGGAAGTATTTTTTCATCTGAATGCTCCTGATTATAAGGGATGCGCGCCGTGGGCGCCTATCGCCATATTAAACTGGACGATAATTTCATTTATATTTGTTCTCTTTGAACCGTCATAACCGCTGCGGTCGTGATTAAACTGAAGGCGGATGCGTGAAAACTCCGTAGGATTGAACTCGAGCATGCCCGAATAACGGGGAAGGTTTTCCGGATGTTCCGTTCGGGTGCCGATATCCCGGTCGGTCCCGTCGTTCCGTGTGATCATGCATAGACGGGCCCCGGCCCTCCATCGGTTCGAAAATTTAATTATCAGCTGGGAATAGAAACCGGTGTCGACACGTGAGTCTCTCGACGAATCATAGTCATTCGAGGTATCGTTGTAAATGTACTCTCGTCCCGCCGAATGACGCTCTAGATACTCGCCCTGCAGCGATATAGACCGGTAGGTGTCAATCATGTACTTGATCAGGAGATCGCACCCGAAGACGGTGGTTATCCCGATGAAGCTTCGCTCCTCGAGCTGCCTTCTGGACTTCCCGTGCGCCGCGGACAACCCTCCCAGCACTACCAGATTGCCGATATCGAACGAGGTCTTGAGGTAACCCGTACACATGCCGGGGCCCTCCGCGCCGTCGAGGGTGTGCTTGACAACGCCGTTCTCGTCTTTGAGGACCAGTTCGTCGTGGCCGTAGCTGGTTTCGTTCATTCCCTGGAGCAGCTCGCCCCCCAGCATAAGGTATGTGTCGGTGGGCAGTACCAGACTCAACTGGACCCCTTTTTCATTGAGACCCTCCGCGCCGAATACGGCCCGGTGGATTAGCGGCCTGTCGGCGAAGTCCCAGCAGTGTTCATGCTGCTGGTTCAACCGTCCGAATGCGCTCAGGAATTTTCCCGCCTTAACGATGATCCCCAGGGGAAGGTTTCGCGTGGTGAAATAGGCCTCCTCCGTTTCAAGGGACGATTCTGTCGCCGACAGGTTGACGAAGAGGTCGAAGTAGGGGTCCACCGTGGAATGAAGGCAAAGTTCCCCGTAATTGAGGTTGAATCCATTATATGCAACCTCCTCCGGCGCGCCGGTCAGGCCCGGGGTGTGTAGACGGTCGAACCGCGTATCGCCCGTGTCGCGACCGATTAAGGAAAAATCCAGTATAAAGGCAATATCGGGAACGAATTTTGCCTGAGAAAAAGGGCTGCCTGGAGTCTGCTTTGTTTTTTCGATTCCTTCTTTCTCTTCAGCCGGCTGGGCCTGGATAAACCGGCCGGGTAACAGCAACAGCAGCAGAATAGCGAAAAATGCGATGTTGTTCTTCATATATGCCTCCGTGGCAGTATAATGACATGACAGGTTTTCCCCTTCGGCAACAAGGGGGGGGTGCCGCTTTTAGAATATTGATTCAGCCCAGGGGTGGTGCGTTGGGGTAATATGCGGGGAAACCGGTATGGCGGATAATGAAATGGTCTTCATTGTTAATGGATTTCAGAATATAAAAAGGAGCCAGTGATATCGCCTGAAAAAAATGGGCGGTATCGGCCAGAGCATTCGCGTTGTGACAGCATAAGGGGCAGTCGGTATGGCTTTTCAGGTCTTCATGGAAATCAAAAGCGACGGCAACCGACCCGAAAACAATAGACGCAATTGTAATGAGATAGAGTGCTTTCTTCATGCAATTATGAGTTTTTCAGTTCAATTCTTATATCGCAGCCACAATCAAATCCATGCAAGACCATTCCTATGGCGCATGGAAGTCAATCAGTATTTTTCAGTTTAATACTTACCGGCCTTTGTCCTGGAAAACCGCCGCATGTTCATTCGGCCAGAGATATATAATGGTCTGCGCCGTTTGTTCGAAAAAACGAATTCACACTTACTGTTTTTTATCTCATGTTTCGTCTCAGAAAAACGATCGATCCGACGAAAATCATGATCAGCAGCCCCAGCAGACACATTTCTATCATGAGGTGAATGTACTTTCCACTGGAGTCTCCCGGGAGATGGGCCGATTCGACGCTTATGACCAGGATTCTTCTTACGGCGGCGATCAGGGCGATTATGAGAAACGGTTCCGGTGTAAGCGTATGGGATTTAAATGAGACGCGTACCGTGTAAAGGATTTCTATCACCATCAGTATAAGGAGGACTGTGTCGATTACGGGTACTATCCAGCCGATCACGCCGGCATTCTTGCTGTAACTAAACACAGCGGAGAAAGCGTCAAACAGGAGCAGAGCTGATGTGATAATCAGCAGGACGGCGATAATGATATAGATTATTCCCTCTGAAAACTGAAATAACTTGTCCAGGTTGTCGCGGTCAAATAATTTAGGCTTTTCCATTTGCCGGTGTTACTATTGACGATCTTATGTGCAGAAGGTTTTTCGTAAAAGGATAGACGGAATAATAGACATCGAATATTTTTTCGTCAATGTATTTTTCACAAAGCCAATTTGACATGTCTCGTTTTAAATATTTATTGAACAATTTATAATGGTTTCTAGACTGGTCCTGTTCCCGTTTTAACACCGGTCTGTTGGATATGTACGATACCGCCTTTTTCTGATGATATGAGATGTTCCTGAATTAATTAATACTCCTGTCTGGTCAGTAAACCGTGTGAACAATACCGGCAGATGATGAAAAGTAAAAAAATCAACAGTATCATGACGTTAGTATTCCTTCTTGCGGTCGTACTTTTCTGGGGTATTAACGCGCTGCTGGATTTCATCTATCTGAATCCTGAAAAGATTTCCTTGTGGGACATCCTGTTTTTTCATCGCCCTCACTATGATCTTGTGGTGAGAATGATAGTATTTTTGTGTTTCCTTACCCTGGGCCTGCTCATCATGAGTGTGTACCTGCGCAGCAAGAAACTTGAAAACAGGTTTCAGGGTAAGGAGGAATGGTTCCGCTACATCATAAAACATAATCCCAACGCTATCGCGGTATACGACAAGGACCTTCGTTTCATTATGGTCAGCGATCGATATCTGGCGGACTATAATCTCGTCGGACAGGACGTAATTGGAAAACACCATTACGAGGTTTTCTCAAAAATCCCCGACAAATGGCGGGGTGTGTATGAACGCTGTCTTGCCGGATCGATTGAGAGTTCCGAGGAGGATTCATACGTCAAACTTGACGGAAACAGGGAATACAACCGCTGGGAGGTGCGCCCGTGGTATTTGCCAAACGGTAAGATCGGGGGGATTATCGCGTATATAGAAGTCATCACCGATCGGAAAAAAACCGAGGACATGGTCAAGCAGCAGTACCGGCAGATCCAGCGTCATTACGAAGAGCTCGAGGCGATAAACCAGGAACTGGCCCGGACCTATGATGAACTTGCGAGCGCCAAAGAGATCATCGACAAGGCGTTTCTGGTCAATCCTCTCGCCATGACTCTTTCACGGGCCAGCGACGGGACATTCATCGATGTCAATAATACTTTTCTGGACATGGTCGGATTGAGCCGGGAAGAAGTAATCGGAAAGACCGCGATCGACCTTAACATCTGGCCGAGCCCCGAAGAGCGTCGAAGTATGCTGAAGAAAATGCGCACCCACGGATACGTCAGGGGGATCGATCTGCATATATACCTGGAGCGACGGGGATACCGCTGGATCAGGTATTTCGGCGAACAGGTAGACACGGGACAATCGAAGCAGAAGGTCATACTCAGTGTGTTTCAGGACATAACCGAGCAGAAAATCGCCCAGGAGGCCCTGGTGCAGAGTGAAACCAAATTCAGGGCGCTCTTCGAAAACTCCGCCGACGCCACGCTCATCATCAATGACGGGGTCTTTGTGGACTGCAACCGTGCCGCCCTGGACATGCTGAACTATTCGTACAAGGGCCAGCTGCTGGACAAACGACCGGAAGATATATCCCCTGAACTGCAGGCGGACGGCACCAGCAGCCGTGAACGGATAAGCGATATTCTCGACCGCGTCTCACGGGGCGAGACGATCAGGTACGAATGGCTGCACTCGAAGGCCGGTGGTGAAATATTCCCCGTTGAGGTAATGCTCACCCCCATCCCCCTTAAGGACAAGAGGATAATCCATACCGTCTGGCGCGACCTGACCGAACGCAAAAGGCTCGAACTGCAGTTTCTCCAGTCTCAGAAAATGGAAGCGGTGGGAAGACTCGCCGGGGGCGTGGCTCATGATTTCAACAACATGCTTACCACCATAATAGGATACAGTGAACTGGTTCAATTACGGCTGAAAAAAAACAATCCGATATACACCGAGGTAAACGAGATACGCGAGGCGGCTGAAAGGGCCGCATCGCTGACCCAGCAGCTTCTGGTCTTCAGCCGCAAACAGATGCTTCAGCCCGAAATCTTCGATCTTAACCGGGTGATCATGGAAATGGAGAAGATGCTCAGGAGGATGATCGGGGAGGATGTCGATTTCAACACATCCCTCGAGCCGCGGCTGTACCAGATAAGGGCGGACAAAGGCCAGATAGGTCAGGTGATAATGAACCTGGTGGTCAATGCCCGTGACGCCATGCCGGGAGGGGGGAAGCTGATCATCAGGACCCAGAATATCATCGTCGACCGGCGCATGTGCATGATCATGCCCGAAGCGAAACCGGGCGCCTCTGTCTGTATTTCCGTGGAAGACAACGGTTATGGAATGGACAAGAACGTCATCAACCATCTGTTTGAGCCTTTTTTCACCACAAAGCCCGAAGGAGAGGGCACCGGCCTGGGACTGTCCACGGTGTACGGTATCATCAAGCAGCACGACGGTTGGATTAATGTTTACAGCGAGAAGAACAAGGGCTCGGTCTTCAAGATATTCCTGCCGGCGCTTTTCGTCAAGCCGGGAAGCGCGGGTGAAAGGGAGGAAAAGGCCGGAGACCATCGCGGCTCGGGAGAAAGGATCATCCTGATTGAGGATGAAAAGGGCGTGAGGGAATACGTGGCCCGTGTGCTCGAAGAGAACGGCTATAATGTGGTACAGGCGGGAAGCGCGGAAGAAGCACTTGCGCTTTTTCGGAAAGACAGCGGGTTCGATCTGGTCTTCAGCGATATAGTACTGACCGGAAAAAACGGCATCAGGATGGTGGAGGAGATGCTGGTCATCAAACCCGATATACGTGTGCTCTTCAGCAGCGGTTACACCGACGAGCGCGCCCAGCTGGACGAACTTGAGAAGCGCGGATACCGTTTTTTGCAGAAACCCTATGTGATGATCAAGCTGTTGAAATCGATCAGGGAAATTCTGGAAAAAAAATAACGCCCGGTTCTTTCCGGTACACACCGCCGCCGGGACAGAGATCCGGGCTAAACAGGAACCGCGTTATTCAATGTCTGCTGTAAATCGCTTAACCGGTAGGGTTTAATCAATATACCGCTGAATCCGTGTGCGCGGTAATCGGACAGTTCCGGCTTCATGAAGCTGCCGCTTGAAACCACGGCGGTGACGCCGGGGTCGTATTTTCTTATGACCGAGAGTGTGGAAACTCCTCCCATGCCCCCCTTGACCGTCAGGTCCAGTATCAGCAGACTGAAGGGTTCTCCCTTTTTTACGGACGCATGATACATCTCAATGGCTTCATGTCCGTTGCGGGCGCAAGCGACCCTGTATTCTAGGAAGGTAAGCATCTTTTCCGTAACGGCAAGAATGCTTTCATCATCGTCCATCAGCAGTACGGACATTTTGCGGCCGGGTGTTTCCTCTTCCAGTGGTATATTGTATGCTTCGCATTTCATATAGTGCTGCCTTTCTTTATCCGGGACGGATGCCCATCGCATCACCCCATTTCCTTCGGTTCGAACAAACCGTTTCCCCTGCACGGCGGCTTCCCGATATATTAACCCGGTATGTTTTCTTCCCGGGGGGGAAGCCGAGGCTGACATGGAATAAGGAATGTTATTCCGCTATTGATTGTTTTATAATATCGCTTTAATGTGGGAATTCAATAAATAATTTGTAAAATAAAGGCGGGTTTTATTCCTTGAATATTTTTGTGGCCCACTCCAGCGATGAAACATAAATGTCGGGGAGCCGGTCCTGTTCGATCCCAAGCCGGTCCATATACACCTGCGCGTCATCCCACAGGGCGGCTTCGTATGCGGTGATCAGACCGAGTACCAACCGGTACACGTTGTTCTCACCGAGCAGGGCTGTTTTTATCAGGTCCGAGAGGGGCAATTCTCCCAGTATCTCTTCCATGGGCTGGTCGATGAACGCGTCGATCATGGAAAACATCCCCAGCAGGAAGAGGTCGGAACTCTCATTCTTTCTGCCGATGAGTGGAGCAATATTCTCGCAGAACCGCGCCCTTACCATGGCGTTGACTACCAGTTCCTCGGGCTTGTCTTCGCCCATGCCGCTGAGCGCGATGAGTGACACCCACTTTTTAAATTCCTTCATCCCCAGAAGCGTAAGAGCCTGTTTGATCGATTGTATCCTTGTCTGGAAACCGAATGAGGCCGAATTGATGAAACGCAGCAGTTTATACGTAAGTGACACGTCACGCTTGACTATATGCTCCAGCTGCTCGAATTCCACCATGGGGTCGTTGATGGCCTGTATCACCTGCAGATAAATGAGTTTATATCCCGGGATGTCCTTTCTGGAGATTATAACCGGTTTGCTGAAGAAATACCCCTGGAAATAAGAAAACCCCATTTCACGGGCGTAACGGAATTCTTCGGGTGTTTCCACCTTTTCCGCCAGGAAACGCAACCGTGGCCTGCTCACCGTGCTGATTATGTGGTCGCGCTCCTGTTCATTTGAAAGCCTGAAATCCACTTTAACGATATCGGCCAGCTCCACAAGGGACTGGTAACCCGGTTTGAGTACAAAATCGTCCAGGACTATGAGATATCCACTTTTTTTCAGGTTCTTGATCGCGGAGATGACCGTGTCGTCAGGTTCTATGGTTTCAAGCACCTCCACCCCCAGCAGGCCTTTGGGGAAGATTGCGGCCACTTCCTTGATGAGCAGATTTCTGGTGAAATTGACAAAGGCTTTCTTCCCGCCGGTAAGAGAATCCATCCCCAGCATCACAAAGCTGTTCATGATGGTCTTGGAGGTGGCGTAATCGCCGTCGATCTGGTCGTAGAAGTTGTTGAAACCTGACCTGAAGAGCAGTTCATAGGCGAACAACCTCTCCTGCCGGTCGAAAATGGGCTGGCGGGCTATGTAGACGCGGCTGATTGGTCTCTCTTTCAGTTGCCTTTTTTCCATTGGCCGGCTCTTCTGATCATGGCGTCCAGTTCTTCGTTGTCGCTGTCGAACATGACGGTCCTGTTTTTCCAGTTCCTGTCGTTCCTGTAATATTCCGATGTAAATCCCACGGCATTGAAGTGCGGGACCATGTAGACCATCCCGTTCCTGTCCCTGAGCTCTCTATCGCCGCTGTAGATGCAGTAGAGCAGGGCGTTTTGCATGAGCCTGTCCAGCAGGTCTTTGCCCCAGTTTCTGGCGATTCTTACGAAGCGGCTGTTCTCCAGTGTAACGGTATACGTGTACGATGAATTCTTGCCGATCAGAAAGAACGATCCGGTTTTATCATTCTTATAGTAACTGTAAAAATCACCCAGGATTTTCAGATCTCCGCGGCGTACATAGTATTTTGCGACCAGTATGATCAGGTTGAGTTTCAGCGGGTGTTTATAGTAGGGACTGAGGACCCGTTCATGCCGTTCCGCCGTCTTTCTCTCTTCATCATTTCTATAGGTCGGTGAGTTGTTCTTGCGGCTGATCACTTCGTCTATGTTCAGCCCGTCGGGGAGGGGCATGCTTCGGTACCCGTCCTCCGGATCGCTGAGGGCCGTATAGCCTTCGCCACGGTATCCCTGTATCCTGTACCAGTATTTTACCCCCGGCTGGGCGCTGGAATCAGCGAAATACGGGACTTTAGTCTGGGCCAGTTCAATATATGCCCCGGCCCTGAGGGTTGAACGGCTTACCAGGTATTTTTTGCAACCATACGGATCTTGCCACGTCACATTAATCAGATCCGGGGATTTCCCGTCCCCTGCCCTGACACCAGTAAGTTTTCCGGGATACCGGGTGTTAGCCGCAGAGTGGTTCGCACCGCCTTTATCCTTCGATGGTACGGAATCCGCCTGTCCTGAAAGACAGATCACGAGCAGCAGCAGGGTCGAAGTTCTTACTAGTGTAATTATTTTCATTGTGGTTCGTATCGTTAAATAAACAGTGGAACCGGCAGTTTAATAAATTTACAAACCCACGGTCAATGTGTCAAATAAAATCCCTTTCTTAAGCGGCCATATCCGGCTGGACCATCCGCAAAAAGGCTTGACGCGACGATTGCACCCCCCGAAGCTTAGCAGTTGCGACATCCACCGCCGCGTCAAGGGCCTGTCCATCCGGTCACAGGTAAACGGCGGCGGGGGCACTACTGAAATCTCCAATGATACAACCGGCAGAAAGAACAAAAACCAGGCTGATCAAGGCGCTTATTATAACGGTGATAGCGTTATTGAGCCTGTCCCTGCGCCTCTACAGCCTGAACAGCGATCCGCCCGATTTTCTTTCATGGAGCGCGGCGATATATATAGATGAAGGGTATAAGGCGCTGGATGCCCGAAACACCCTGAAATACGGCAGCTCAAAATGGTCGGAACATGATACTTACAGGGGACACCGGGATGAGTCCAAAGTTATCCATGAAATCCAGATGTGGATATTCAAGCAGTTCGGCATCAAGATAATAAATCTCAGGTATTTCAACGTTGCGGTATCCGTAGGCATCATCGTCTGCGTAATGGTAACCCTCGCTTTCGCTTTCGAGCCCCTGTTTTTGCTTTTAATAGGGATATCCATGTCGATTAATGTGATATTTCTTTTTCACAGCAAGATAGCGCTGTACGAAATGCCCATGGTGTTTACCGGGAGTGTTCTTATTCCCTTCATAGTGCTGTTCTTCACCCCTCATGTACTGCACAAACGTGAACAGAAAATTGTGATCGGCTGCATTCTGGCGCTGATGTTCGCGGGTCTGACGTATCTCGGCATGCGGATAAAGGGGTCTCATGCCATTTATATGGGATCCATCGCCGTATCCTTTGCCATAGCCGCTTCGCTCCCGCTCTATGGCAGAAAGATAAAACTGCCCCGGTTCCTTGAGGCCAAAAACCTCTTCAAGCTGGCTATCGCCGCCATACTCTTCGTTTCTGTGGTGCTCTATACCTGGCAGGCGAACCTCGGCTATCAGGTGCGGTACCTGGGGAATCCCCTGATGGTGCTGGGCAAAATCTGGTTCATGGAGATCATATACCTGCAGCCCAACATTTTCGTGATGTCGGTGCTGTGCACCATCGCGATACTGCTCATCATCTTCAACCGCAGGTTCGTGAATTATACCAGGGAGAACCTCTACGTGTATCAGATCGACCTGTTTTTCGCCCTGCAGTTCGTTCTCTCGTTCCTTGTGGTGTACATGTCGTCTTACAGCCCACTGAGGTATTTTCTCTTTTCGGAAGTTTCCATTCTATATCTGGCCGGCAGGTTCGTAGCGAACTACGACCACGAGTTGAGGATTTTAAAAACCCGCAAGATGTCGGTGAACCGGTATATCCGAAACCCGCTGGTGTTTCTCATCTTCTTTTACCTGGTGGTGCAGTTCATTATTTTTCTCATCATGCTGTTCATGAAATACGAGGCCAGGAAGGTCATCTTTGACGATTTTTACCTTAACCTGGCAAAAGGCAATATAAACAACAGCCACGCTTATTTCGTAATGGTTATTATCCTGGTGGTGCTGCCCGGGGTGTATTATTTCACCGTGAACCACCGCGACATCATAGCTTTTCTGAAGAAGCATCTCAGCAGAAAGATCATGGTCTTTCTGCTCATAGAGATCCAGCTCATCTACCTGCTGAGCTGGCAGTTTAATAAAACGAACAACCTGCGCGAGTGCATGGATTTCGTGCGGACCCTTCCGCCCGGCAGGGTGATCATCGGCGACTGGGCGCCCATGCTGGCTTTCGAGAGCGATTTGAAGATCATATATTCCGATTTCAAGGACAACCGCAACATAGACAATATCCCCCTGCTGCGGCCGGACTATGTGGTGATAAAGGCGAACATGGGGGAGGAGGAACTCTACAATCAGAAGGTTCCCGGACTCATAAAACCCGAGCACCTGGTCTATCGTTTCAAGGTCCAGGCCCACGATATCCGGATTTACCGCGTAGACCTTTATAACGGCGGCCGTGAATGAGGAAACACCGGACATTCGTAGAACGGCATGTGCGCGATTGTAGCGGTACATTGCAGGGGTGATGGATTGAACCACGGATAATTACCATGAAGATTTGCGATCTTACCATTTTTTATTCCGAGACCAGCGGCGGTGTGCGGACTTATCTCACGGAAAAGCAGAAGTATGTGCGTACACACCGGCCCGACGTCAAGCACGTCATCATAGTGCCGGGACCGGAAAATTCGGTGCACGATGACGGCAACACCAGGCTTTACAGGTTCAAGGCGCCCAGACAGCTGGTAAACGCCAATTATCACATGCCCCTGAGGCCCGGCCCCTTCCTTGAAGCTCTGGAACAGGAGAAACCCGACCTTATCGAAGCGGGTTCGCCTTTTATTTCCCCGTGGGCCGCTTTCGAGTATCGCAGGCGTCACGGCATACCGGTGGCCGGCTTCTTTCACGCCAATATCGCCGAGACCTATGTGACCGCGATCCCGCCGGCGTTTCAGTTCCTTTTCAGGGGGCTTTTTTACCATGCGGGATGGTGGTGGTGCCGCAGGGTGTTCAACCGCTGCGACATGGTGCTGGCGCCGACCAGAAGAATAAAGGATTTGCTTGAAACAAGGGGAATAGGGAGGGTATATGAGCAGGGTTTCGGTGTGGACCCCGATGTCTTCACTCCGGAGAACCGTGACCTCGAATTGAGGCGGAGTATCGGCGCGGATCCCGACACCATCGTATTTCTGTTTGTAGGGAGGCTGCACAGGGAAAAGGGACTCGATGTGGCCGTGAAGTCATTTCTTCAGATAGAACAGGAGAAGTCACTCCTGCTCATCGCCGGTGCCGGACAGGCAAGGTCCTGGGTGGAATCGGTCGCGGCGAAGAACCCCCGCGTAAGATACCTGGGCTTTCTGAAAAACCGTGCGGAACTGGCCCGTACCTACGCCTCATCCGATATTTTCGTCATGCCCTGCGCCAACGAGACTTTCGGTATGGCGTATCTGGAGGCGCTGGCCAGCGGGATCCCGATAGTGGGCATCAAAGGCAGCGGCATCATCGACCAGATACCCGGCCGGTACTGTCTGTCTTCGAATGCAGGCGACATCATTGGGTTCGCCGCCAATATGGTCGCGATGAGAAACAACCTGCGGTCCATGCAAAAGAGGGAACTCCATGATTTTGTACTGCAACAGGGATATGACTGGAACAGTACCTTTGAACAGCTCTTCACCCGGTATGAAAAATTGCTTGAAGCCCCTGCCCTCAGATAGTACAACAGTCGAACTTTCGGAATCCGCTTGCGGTAAAGTAATTTGATCAAAAGGGTCCGCTCTTGGAGAAATATCTGGTGGTGTCCGTTCATGACGTGACGCCGTATTTCACACGACAGCTTAAAGATGTCATCGCCCTGCTGGACACCATGGGCATCGCCCGGGCAAGTATGCTCGTGGTGCCGAATTACCATAACCGTGTGCCGCTGAAAGACGACGGTGAATTCGTCCAATGGCTCGGCAAACTGGAGAAGCGCGGGTTCGAGATGGTCATGCACGGTTTTTCCCATCTGGAGGAGAAGAGGGCGCGCACCGTGGAGGAACGTCTGCATTCCAGCTGGAGCACGCGCGGGGAGGGGGAATTTTTAAGCCTTGAGTACGGCGAGGCCAGTGAAAAGATCCGCCGGGGGCGCGCGGACCTCGGTGATTGCGGTTTCAACCCCGGGGGTTTTATCGCACCGGCGTGGCTCCTCAATGATAATGCCCTGGAGGCGGTGAAGGACGCCGGTTTCAGGTATACCAATACCGGTCTGTATTTCACCGTGTTCAATCCGCCGCGGCGGATCTGTGCCCCGGCGGTGGTGCTCTACGGCGGCAAGAGCCGTATGCGCCGCCGTCTGGGTGTGCTGGAAACGTGGCTTCGTCTGCGGCTTTTAACCTGGAACAGGTTCGCCCGTATTGCCGTGCATCCGGTCGACATGGACATCCCGGTACTGAAACGCGCGGTAACGGGACTGCTGGCCCGGGCGTCCGAAAGCCGTACCCCTATAACCTACGAAAAAATGATGGAGCTCTGCAGTGAACCGGACACCGGCGCCCACGGCTGATATCAAAACCGTACAGCATACCATAAAAAAGAACCTGAGAAGAATCCTGGGCTTTCTGGTGCTTGGCGTATGCCTCACCGTGCTCATCTTCTATCTTACGGGCAACCGGCAGACCCTTGCGTACCTGCGAAACTTTTCCTGGCCATATCTTCCTCTCACCCTGGCCATGGTCGTAGCCGCATGGTATCTGCACGGTCTGAAGCTTTCCTTTATCGCCAGGGGAATGGATGAGAAACCCCCGCTCAACAGCGTGGTCGGGGCGATCCTGTTGTCAGACGGGATCCGAAACCTGGTCCCGGTGCTGGGGGCAGGAGAGATGCTGCGCATTATATTTCTGAAACGTGCGGGCCTCCCCGTTGAAAAGGCCGGGGTTATGGTCTGGATGGCCGAGGCCGTTTTCGATTTTATGATTTCAATAATGTTTCTCTTTCTCGCGCTGGTGTTTTCCGATCCTCTGGCCCTGGGCGGCGGGGATTCCAAAATGCTGCATCTCACCCGTACGGTCTTTCCCGCCGTCATCTCGGCGGGGCTTGCGCTGATACTGTTTTTTGCTTTTGTGCTTCTGTTCAGGCCCGACTGGATCGCTAAACTGGCGGGTCGGCTGCTGAACCTGCGGCCCGTGGTATGGCTCTTGAAGAAAGAACGGGCCGACCGTTACCGTGAAAAATTGTCGGAATTTTTTATTCAGTTCAAGGTTCAGGGCAGAAGCCTGCTGGCCCCGGGAAGGCTCAGGTACCTTGCGGCCAGCTTTGCGGCCGGTTCGGTACAGTACGCGATCCGTTTTTCCTTTGTGACCGTTCTTGCCCTGGGTTTCGGGATCAGTGTGAATGTCTGGGACTTTATATTCTGGATCACAGTAATCGCCACAATTATCGTCTTCATGCCCACGCCGGGCGGATGGGGCCCCGCCGAGGTGCTCTTCAGCTCCATTTTCATAGGGCTGGTACCCCTGGAACTGGTGGGGGTACTCATGCTGGCGTGGCGTTTCTGCACCCACTATATCACCATCGTCATGGCGGGGCTCATCTGGGCGCGGCGCGCTGAAACGCCGTAAGACGCCGCGGCCTGGAAGAGAAAACAGGGGAAATTACAAGACCATACCTCAGTCCTTTTCCACCGTAAGTATGTATTTCCCCCTGTTGGGACTCGCGTCCCAGTAATCCATTACGAACGCCATCAGGAATACATTATGGTCTTCCTCATTGGGCGTGGTGAACCGGATTGTCTCTCCCGGCTTCAACAGGCGGTAGAGTATGGCAAAACCGTCCTGTTCATTGGTCGGGTAGAAGATAACGGCTCCCGGCATCGGATCGGCATTGGGGCCGGTCTGGTCGGTGAAGAAGGCCGCACCGGAAAGGCTTACCCTGTACCTGGTGTCCATGCTGAGTTTCACCCTGACCGCTCTTTCCGAGAGCTTGACGTTCCGGTTTATGAACACGCAGTTTTTGTCCGCGTCGATCACGTGTTGTTCGGCGAAAGCGACGAAGGTAAAGGCTGATATAACGGCAAAAACTAACAGCACTTTTTTCATGATTTTTCTCCTGATGGGTTATGAGAGACCATAGGTTTGAATAGTGCATCTTATCTTCTGACGCAATCATAAATTTGTAGTATGCCGCCCGGGCTCATCGTCATGACAGGGGATAGTCCGCATGATTTCGCCGATTTCTCCTGATATTATTTCTTGACGCTGTAAGTAATTGGTTACTATACTATCAGCCGGTATTGAGAGGCTTTGATAATGATATCCAGGAGCCCCTGCTTGTCGGGAATATACATTATCCGCGGTGAACACAGCGGATAGATCACGAAACGAATGAGTGTTTTCATGACAAAACCGGTATATGTAACAATGGTAGGCGTATATTTGCTCTGCGCCGCTTCTGTCCATGCGGACAGCGGCGAGATCATCAGCATTCGCACACGGTATAATGAAACGAAAAGACTTATTAAGAACAAGGCGCTTTTCCACGACCGGTTCCTTGTCAACAAAAACAACACAACCTGGCCCGCCGTGGGAAACTATCAGGAAACGTTTGATATCTATTACTCTCTCTGTGACGAGAGGGAGGTGCACAACTATCCGAACGAACGGTGCATCTACCTGATTGAAGTCACGACGACCGCATCGGTCAGCACATCAAAAACTGAATTCCTCTTTGATAAAAACGACAGCCTGATTTTTATTTATTACCGGGATGGGTATAAAAATACTGATGAGCGTTATTATCTCCGGGACGGAAAACTCATACGTTACAGCATCAACGACCAGGTCCATGACCGGCAGATAGAATCCCGCGTCAATAAAACGGTATTTGAAAATCTGCAGCGCCAGGCGTACCGGTGGGCGAAATTTTTAAAGAAGCGCTGACAGAAGGAACCTCGAAAGGGAATCATTCCGGGATGATTATCCCTTTCTGTTATGCACCTTCAAGGGAACTTTAAATCCCCACCGGTTCACTCATACACTTTTTCCTCTTCTTCCCCGGCGCTGGCCGCATCCAGCTCCACGTTGCGCACATTTTCTTTCGACAGCACCTTGAAGTATTCCTTGTACCATTCGTTCTGAATGATGAGCGACATGATCTCGTTGGTGCCCACCCATATCATGGATAAACGTATGTCCCTGACGATGCGCTCCAGGGGATATACATTGGTGTACCCGATGCCACCCAGCACCTGCATGCAGTCGTTGGCCACCTCCCAAGCCGCCTCGGTGATGAACTTTTTCGATTCCGACACCATGCGGCGTATCCGGTTGGGATGCGCCTTTCCCGAGTCGATGGCCAGGGCGGTGGTGTAGGAGAGTGAGCGCATGGCGTCCAGTTTCATGACGCAGTCGGCGACCTTGAACCCGACGGCCTCGAAGTTGGCTATGGGCTGGCCGAAGGCCTTGCGCATGGAGGTATACCTTGTCGCGATCTCCACCGCGGGCCTCACCGAGCCGATAGTCATGGTGGCGGTTCCCAGCCTCTCGGGGACCATGTTTCGCACGAACACCTCGAAGCCGCCGTTGATGCCGTTGAGGGCATAGCGCTCGGGTACGCGCACGTCATTGAAGATGACCCTGCCGGCTCCGCCTCCCCGGACACCCATGAGGCCGTACAGGTATTTGCTTTCCACCCCCGCGTCCCTGGGCACCATGAAACAGGACATGCGTTCGTGGCCCTTCGCGTCGGGATTGGTGACCGCGTATACCATGAACCAGTCGGCCCCCTCGGCTCCCACGATGAAACGCTTCTGGCCGTTGATGATCCAGTCACCGCCGTCTTTACGGGCGACCGTGGCGGCGCCGAAAAAATCCGAGCCGCCCCTGGGTTCGGTGAGACATTCGGCGGCGTATACCTCGCCCTTCAGGAGGGGAACCACGACGGCCTGCTTCAGCTCGTCGATGCCGAATTCAACGACGGCTTCGCAGACGATGTCCGCACCCACGCCCCACAGACATGCCAGAGAGTAAGAGGCGACACCGATCTCTTCCGCGACGATACCGTCATCCACCCATCCCAGCCCCCGGCCTCCGTATTGTTGCGGAATGCGGATTCCCAGCAGGTTGCGTTGTCCCGCTTCTTTCAGGTATTCATGGGGGAAATGGATTTTTTCAGCGTCCATGTCCAGTATCATTTCCCGGGGGACCCACCTGGTGAAGTCCCTGGCTTCGTCCCTGAGCTTCAACTGTTCCTTTGTATAGAGAAAATCAAACATAGCTGTCCCCCTGTCCGGTTATAACATATTGTTATATACTTTACTCTGTTCCGTGTTACGTCAAGCAGTTTATCCGGTATTGTGGGGGTTTGGGAAGCGGGAAAGATCCCGGGAATGTAAGGGGTTTCGGTTTTGCATGAGAAATCATGAAAATATTTTTCATTGAATCATTTATTTCAAATGAGTATAATGATTTAATTAAAGCTGTATCTCTTTGCCCGAAAAAACGGCTTATCGGCAATACAATACCAGCAAATGCGTGAACGGCCGCCGGGTGAGTGGTTCACGCATTGTCCGTATCGCCCGGGAAGAGAGGTCATCCGATGAACGAGAGAATTCTCGTGGTGGACAGTGACCCGACAGAGGCGAAAGAAATACTAAGCGCACTCGAAAACCTGGGGTTCCATGATAAGCTCACGGCAGGCTCCGGCCGTGAGGCCGTACAGAAATGCGGCGAGGCCGCGCCATCCCTGGCATTTATAAATGCATCATTATCCGGTGAAATGAACGCCCTGACCGCCGCGTGCGCGATAAGGGCGCGAATCAACATTCCCCTTATATTTTACAATCGCGGTAATGAAACATTGCCGGCGGACCATACGGGAAGCGGGATTATAACCTGTATCGGCAGACCGCCCGATGTCGAAAAGCTGCGTGCGACAATTGAAAAGACGCTGCGTAACGATCCAGGGGCCCCTGAACAGGGTACTTTCTGTAACGCTGCCGGCTGTCGCCTCGATAATGAGACGTTAGGCGATTCATATTCGATGCGCATACGGGAGTCCTCGTCCGCTGTGCGTGCGGATGCCGACGTCAAATTCCGCGGGGATATGCTGGACTCCCTCGATGAGGGACTGTGGGTTACGGACAGCAACGATACACTGGTGTATGCCGACAGGCTGATGAATGACCTGGCGGGAATTGACTGCGTGCACGACCTGGGACGGAATGTACTTTCCGGTTTTCTGGACCGGAGATTCGCGGGTTTCTCCTCATATTACAACAGGGCCAAAGGGACACTTAAACCGGTGAATGTTGCCATTGCTGGAGACGGCGGAGATACCGTCTGCACGGAGATACGTTTTTGTCCCCGCATACGCAACGGCACTTTCAGCGGAATGACCGGGATGGTGCGAAAAATTGACGTTAAAGGTAAAGGACCGGAGATTCACACAGCGGAAGATTTTACAGAGAGCTTTCTGGAGGCGGCCCCGGTGATTATTGTGATTCTGGACCGGCAGGGCCGCATCGTGAGAGTGAATTCATTTTTAGAGGAGACAACGGGATATCGTCAGGAAGAGCTTATGGGGAAGGACTGGTTTGACACATTTCTTGAGGAGAGCAGCAGGGAAAAAAACAGAAAGTACTTTCTCAGGGCGCTTACGGAGATAAGCGCCAGGGGATACATCGACAGGATCGTCGTAAGGGACGGCGGTTACCGGGTGATTGAATGGTATCACAGGGCCCTGAAAAACCGCCAAAATGAAACGATCGGGCTTATGGCCATCGGACTGGACCTTGACGACCGGCTTAAAACCCATAATGCCCTTAAGAAAAGCGAGGACAATTACCGTGAACTGGTGGAAAACATTCATGATATCATTTATGAGGTGAACCGCAGCGGAACCTTTGTGTACATCAGCCCTCCTATAAAGCGGCTTTCCGGGTATGCGCCGGAAGAACTCATCGGGAAACCTTTTATCGACTTTGTCCACCCTGAGGATGTGCCGCGGGTGGCCGCCGCATATCCGAGAGCAATGGCCGGTCCTATGGAACCCATGGAATGCCGAATCATGACACGCGGGTGCGGCATAAAATGGGTGAGAATTTCGGGAAAAACCATCGGCAGTGAAAACAAACCCGGTGGACTGCGTGGCATGATCACCGACATCACCGAATGGAAAAACCAGGAAGAGAACCTGAGGATCAAGGAAAACGCCATCGCTTCCGCCATCAGCGCCATGGCCATCGCCGACCTGGAGGGAAAGCTGGTGTATGTGAACCCGGCGTTTCTCCGCATTCTGGGGTATGAAGACGGCGCCCCGGTCCTGAAAAGCTGTATCACCCGGTTCTGGCGCCGGCCTGATGCCGTCGAAAAAGTCAGGCGCCTTCTCTTTGAACACGGAAGCTGGTCTGGCGAGGTGGAGGCGGTACGCAGGGACGGTTCGACGCTTTCCGTACACCTGCTGGTGAGCCTGGTGAGGGATGACCGCGGTAACCCGGTACATATCATGGGGTCCTTTATTGATGTTACCGAACAGAAAAAAGCGGAAACCGGTTTAAAGGAGAGCGAACTTCGCTATCGTTCCTTTGTGGAGAATTTTCAGGGCATCGCGTACCGTGGCACCATGGAATTCGTTCCGCTGTTTTTTCACGGCGCGGTCGAGGATATTACCGGTTATACCGAGCAGGAATTCATTTCGGGTGTTCCCCGCTGGGACCAGGTTATTCATCCGGAAGACCTCACCGATCAATTCTACGAAAATGCGATAAGGCTGCGTACTGTCCCCGGTCTGGGCTTCGAGAGGGAGTACCGTATAGTGCGACGGGACGGAACGGTCCGCTGGGTGCGTGAGTATATACGAAACATTTCAGATGAACAGGGGAAGCCGGCATGGGTCCAGGGATCTATCCATGACATCACCCACAGGAAACTGGCTGAGGAAAAACTTTCCCTTTCGCTGATGGAAAAGGAGATACTGTTGAGGGAAGTGCATCACCGGGTAAAAAATAATTTTCAGATCATAATCAGCCTGCTGCGTCTGCAGCAGCGGAATATCCGTGAGCCTGCACTGGTGGCGGTTTTTAACGAGGCGGCCGGGCGTATAAAGACCATGGGGGCCGTACACGAGATACTCTACCAGTCGGAAAACATGGCGGTCGTGGATTTTGACCTTTACCTGAAAAAGATAGTCGGCAACATTTTCGGTTCTGTTTCGACCGGGGGCAGGGTGGGCCTTTTAATGGACCTGGATAAACTCAAGATCAGCATTGAGCAGGCCATACCCTGCGGTCTGCTGGTCAACGAGATCATTACCAATACCCTGAAACACGCTTTTCCCGAATCATTCCGGGGAGAACTGAAGTCAGAAGAGCCGACAGTCACTGTTTCCCTTGCATATAGCGGTACTACGGTTATCCTGCGGATCGCCGATAACGGGATCGGTATTCCAGACAACGCACTGAATGCGCCGACCGCGTCTATAGGGCTTGCCCTGATTCCGCTTTTTGTGGAACAGCTGGGGGGTGAAGTTAAAACCGACTGGTCAAAGGGAACAGGTTATACCATAACATTTCAAAACAAACTGGTGTCACGTGAGCGGACGCCTGACGTGCGCAAATAATTGAGAACCTGGGGGGATATTGACAGATAAATTTTTGCCTGTATACTGCGCACAGACGCTATTATTCATTACAGAGGACGGATATGAAAACAGAGGAATCAAACATATTTGCCGAACTGCTGGACAGCGTCCGCGGTTTTCAGGCCTATGGCCGTTTTGCTGAACAGAAAGCGGGAAGGGTGATGCTTTATCTGCTGGTGCTCACCCTCCTGTGCGGAAGCATCGCGGTGATCAGGCCAGCCCGCGGCCTGGAGCGCGGCATAAAAGAAGCCGCGGCGTCATTTCAGAAGAGGGCTCCCGGATTCATGTTTAAAAACGGAACGCTGCTGTTCGAGGGGAAAAAACCCATTACTATTACCGAGGGGGAACACAGTATCATAGTCATGGATTCGACCGGGAAAACCGATGTAAGTGTACTCGACAGGTATGAAAAAGGCGTGTACCTGGCGCGCAACCGTATCTATTACAAGAAAAGCGCGGCGGAAACACGGATGTATAACCTCAACAACCTGAACCAGTTCAGTTTCGACAAATCCGATGTGCTGTCTCTCTTCGGCCGGTACCGTGTCGTGACGGTCGTGTTCGTTTTTCTGTATATGCTGTGGTTTTATATCGGTAAGCTTTTCAGTGCGTTTATCCTCGCCGTAATCGGTCTTATCTTTTGCGGTATAAAGGGCGGCAGGGTGGATTTTCCGGGCCTGTACGCCATGGGTGTCCATGCCCTTACCCTTCCGGTTATTCTGGACACCGCCGTGTCCGCCGCGGGAATCGCGATACCCTATTCCATCCTGATATATTACCTGGTCGCGGCGGTATACTTATGGAAGGGAGTTTCGCTGTTCGGGTTAAAAACCGTGCAGACCGGGGTGCCCCGCTGATCCGGGTCGTATGATGCAGAAGGGGGTGCCTGTTCCCGGACACGCCGGACCGCGGTACTCTTCGGTGTACAGGGATGGCTGCATGAAGCCAGGAACGCGGGAAAAATCCGATGTCTCCGGGTAAAAACGATTCAGGAGGCTGTGCCATGACAACCGAAAGAAGAAAGCATCCCAGGTTTCCCATTGACCAGTTTATAGAAATGGACATGGGCAGGGAAATATGGATCGAAGCCGCGGGCGTAAACATCAGTGAAAACGGGCTGTTGTGCAAAACCGCGGAATACTGCGAACCCTATCTCAAGGTGCTGGTCACGATTAAAATGCCGGAGGGGAACAAGACGGGAAAATTCACCTTCGAGGGGATAGTGATCCGTTCGGAAAAATATTCGGACCGATGGGACACCGGTATAGAGATTACGGGTATCGGCGATAAAGATAAACAGACAATGGTGAAGTTTATAAATACGCTGGGCAAGGGGACATTGTAGAACACGATTACTTCCATGTACAATGTAGTGCGAACGACGGCACGTGGATAAGGACGTATCCGTAAAAACTTTTTTATACGCGCCCTATGTGTTAAAAAACCGCCGGTTACCCCATGATTACAGCCACAGGTGTAAAGAAACATCTCCTCATTTCCGGTCATTTCAGGTATATGCTCCCGGCACTATAAGTTGCCGTAACTCACTAATGCGAGGATCAGCATGGTATATAAAAGGAACAATGACGTATCGTTTGAAAAATACGGTGTGCGCATGACGGTGTATAATGCCCGGGAGGATTTCCCCCACGCGGCGATTGCCTACCAGGAAACGGAAACAGGCCATGCCGAGGAATTCGTCCACGAAAAGAGCGCCTTTGTGTATTACATCCTTGAGGGTGAAGGAACCTGGGTCATCGACGGCAGGGAATACCCGGTGAAGGCGACTGACGTGATCATGGTCCCGCCGGGACATCGCATCTATTTCAGGGGCAATCTGAAACAACTGTGCGTAACCGTCCCCGCGTGGGAAGAGCGGTACGAGCGGCACGTGCGGTTCATTGAAGACCTGTAACCGGTCTTCATTCTTTCAGTGCCGGCCGGAGGGGGCGTACACCGGTGTTCGATGGTTAACCCCCCGCACCGAAACGATAACCCGCTGTGCGCTTTGGCCTGTAATGACGTCACCCGGTGCTCCCCGGATAGGCGACCCTGTTGCGTCCCGCGCTTTTAGCCGAGTAAAGATGCCTGTCGGCGGTGCTTATGAGAGAGTCCGGGTCGGCGTCGAACATGCAATCCGGCTCGATCGGTGCGATACCGAAGCTTGCGGTCACCCGGCAGGGGCCTAATTCGGTCGCCACCCTGAGCGATTCGATCTTTCCTCGCAGGCGTTCGGCGACCAGGCATGCTCCTCCGAGATCGGTTTCGGGGAGTACAATGAGAAACTCCTCACCCCCGTACCTCACTATCCAGTCGATGTCCTTCCGTACGTTCTCGTCAAATACGGCGGCTATTTCCTTCAGCACCCTGTCACCCGCCATGTGTCCCAGTTCGTCGTTGATCTGTTTGAAGTGGTCCACATCGCACAGTATTATACTCAGGTTCCGTCTGTATCGCAGCGCACGCCTGATCTCCTCTGGGAGGCGTTCGTTCATATAATTCCGGTTATACAGCCCGGTAAGGGGGTCCAGTCTCGAGATCTGTTTGATGTGATCGTGGGCCTGTTTGAGGCGGTTTTGCTCCTGTGCGAGATGTTCTTTCTCCTCCGACAGCATGACGTGGAAATGATGACGAACGCTCTCGTAGATGTAGGCGATCAATATGATGATCCCGTAACTGACGAGAAACCGGAAGATGAAAGGGAGGGCATACGGGTAAGACCCCGGCGGATTAAAAATCATTCGCTGGATGTACAGAAAATACACGACGCAGTTCCAGAGCAGGCCCTCCCTTTTCCCGAGAGTAAACAAGAGCGCCGGCGGCAGGAAGTATGCCCATAGAATCTTTGATCCCGACTCCCCGCCGGTATAGGTCCAGAAGAGCATGAGGACTGACGCCATCAGCAGGATTATCCTGAATCGCGGTATCGGGTTGCGCACCCTGCCTGTGCTGAATATCAGGTATACCGCGAAAGCGCAGAACACCAGTTCCATAACCGCTTCTTCGGTGTTCCTTTCAATGACATCGAAATAAGCAAAGATCATTATAATTGGTGTGATAAAGAGGAGAAGTACTATCACGAATATACGCCGGCGCATGATGTCGAAATCTTCGCCGCCATGGATCCCGAATACTGTAAAGGCCTTGGTTATGGTCTTTTTCCCGCTCATGTTTTTTCTCGGGGTGGGTATGACAATATCAGACAAGGAGCAGGCCCGGTATGGGAATAGTATATCAAAGATGGAAATAATATGCAATGACGGTAATGACTTTCAGTCAGAAACCACATACAACGTGGATAATGGGCCGGTCACTGAGTGTTTCAGCCGATCTGATATGGCAGACCGGTTAAAAACGACGATCAGTATACTGCCGGTTCTCCAATACCCTTTCCGTCGGGTTGTGCCGGGCCAGGT
This sequence comes from uncultured Leptospirales bacterium, assembly GCA_964624235.1. Lineage (GTDB taxonomy): Bacteria > Spirochaetota > UBA4802 > UBA4802 > UBA5368 > CAZUXY01. The sequence goes on from CAZUXY010000035.1 coordinate 38,818, forward strand.
CCGGTTAACGTAAATGTTTTGTCGAGATTATCGATCATGATATAAGCAGAGAAGGTCATTGATTGAAAAATGGTTTTATTGGATAACCTTTTGGGCCGCCGGAGGGGGTTGACGTTATTAAGAAAAAACCTTGACTATCAGGGGAGGAGTATTTCAATGGAATCAAGTGTTCAGGAATTTTATATAATACTGAACCATTCAAGTTAGTAAATGTTCCGATGTGTTAATATAATCCAATCGATTACAGGAGCTAAAAATGTCAAAGAAGAAAAGAATCGTGGTAATCGGCGGTTCCGCCGCCGGTCCCAAGGCTGCCGCCAAGGCCCGCCGTCTGGATGAAAACGCCGAGATCACTATAGTACAGAAAGACCCGGACCTCTCAATGGCTTCCTGCGGGTATCCGTATTACGTCGGGGGGTTTTTCGACGACCGGAATATGCTGCTGTGTACCCCCACCGGCATAACCAGAAATCCCGTCTTCTACATGAACGCGAAGGCGATAAAGGCGCGTACCGAAACCGAGGCGCTTTCCATTGACCGGAAAAAAAAGACCGTGGCGTGTAAAGACCTGAAAAGCGGTGCGACCGATGCCATGGAATACGACAAGCTGATCCTGGCGACGGGCGCCAGGCCCAGAATACCCCCGGTCCCGGGTGCGAATCTCAAAGGCATCACGACGCTTCAGAGCATGCAGGACGCCGATTTTCTGAGAAAGATCCGCGACGAGGGAAAGATAAAGAAAGCGGTGGTAATCGGCGGCGGCCTTATCGGCATCGAGACCTGTGAGGCGCTGCAGCTGGCCGGGATCGACATCACCGTAATCGAGCTGCTGCCGCAGTTGCTTATATTCCTCGACTGGGAAATGGCGAAGCTGGTGGAGAGCCACGTGAAGGCGAAGAACGCCAACGTCATCACCGATAACGGGGTGGCCGAGTTCCTGGGAGAAAACGGGATACTCACCGGCGTGAAGCTGGCCAACGGTACCGAACTTCCCTGTGAACTGGCGGTGGTCGCCATCGGGGTCACTCCTAACGTGAAACTGGCGAAAGAAGCCGGGCTCGAGATCGGACAGGTGGGCGGCATTGTCGTAGACGAATACATGCAGACCTCCGATCCCGATATCTATGCCGTCGGTGACTGCGTCGAGATCACGAACCTCATTACCGGCAAGAAGGTGCATGCCCCCTACGGTGACCTGGCGAACCTGCAGGGACGGGTGGCCGGCGAGAACGCGGTGGCGGGCAACACCGTCACCTTTAAAGGGACCATTCAGACCGGCATCTGCAAGGTTTTTGATTACGGTGTCGGCGCCACGGGCCTGTCAGAGCGGGCGGCGCGCAATGCCGGTATGGATGACATCATGACCGTGGTCAATGCCAGCCCCGACAAGCCCGGGTTCATGGGCGGAAAGCTGCTCGTCACCAAACTGGTGGCTGAAAAGAAAACCGGCAGGGTGCTTGGGGCCCAGGTGGTGGGACCCGGCGATGTGGCCAAGCAGGTGGCCCAGTGGGCCATGGCCATCCAGGGAAAGCTTACCGTGGAAGACCTGATCAACGCTGATCTGCCCTACGCACCGCCCTTCTCACTGGCGATAGACCATTTCATCGCCACCGCTCATCTGATGCAGAACAAGATGAAGGGCAGGCTGAAGGGCGTCTCGGTGGTGCAGGCGAAGGAGATGCTTTCGAACGGGAAGAAACCTTTCGTGCTGGACGCGCGGGGACCCGACGAATATGAGGAGATGCGCCTGGGAATCGGCGAAACCCTGATACCCCTCGGCGCGTTAAGGAAGCGGCTGAACGAACTCCCCGCCGACAAGGAACAGGAGATACTCTGTTACTGCAAAATCTCACTGCGGGGTTATGAGGCCGCCCTGGTGCTCGAGGCACACGGATGGAAGAATGTAAAGGTCATGGAGGGGGGGATCATGGCCTGGCCGTACGGAAGGGAGAAGTAACACTCCCGCCGGAAAATACAACTGCACTGACATAATGGAGGCGGCACAGGGATGTGCCGCCCTGTTATCTTTAATCCCGCCTCTCCGGTATCAGCAAAGACGATACTGTATTGTCTCACCTATACCGTCCAATGCGGTTTCCGACCCGGCCCGCATGTGACGCAGTGTGAAATCCGTGCACCCGCCACCCTGAAAAACCAGCCGCGCCTGCCGTCATCGCACCGGTAATATAATTGACGTGCCCGCGGCAACGAAGTATGGTTTTAACTGAACTCGAAATCTCTATTTTCTTCGCAATGGTGGTGAACCGGTGAAAAATATACTCATGCTGATGACGTTGCTTCTTTGCTCTTCCACGCTGAGAGGGGCCGATCTCTATTCCCTGTATCCGGTCGCGGCCAGAGGGGTCGATGTCGTAAACTTCAACACGGGGTCTTTTATACTTGCCGGGCTTGCGGGCAGGAACGGGGGAGTCGCCCTGTTTAAACTGGACGACGGCTTCGCGGGCAAACCCTTCGGTACCTGGGATTACGGACGCAGGCATGAACGCACCGTGTTGCCGGGGGATGAACCGGTTAAAATGATCGCCGCTTCAGGCGGAGGATACATTATCCTGGCGGAACTCAAACCGTACAGCGCTGCCAGGGAAGGTATCAGCAGGCAGGCGGCGATATGGGTGATCAAGATATCGGATAACGGGATAGAGGAATGGACGCGGGTATACGACGGCGGGGCGGTGGGATACAAGCCCTTTGACATCATCGGGACTCCCGATTCAGGGTATCTGATCACGGGGGTCGCGGTCGAGCAGACCGTAAAATGGAAGGGGCTGCTGATAAAAATCAACTCCCGGGGGGATCTCCAGTGGAAAAAAATCATGCAGGCAACCTCGTACTGTTCACTGAACAGGGCCGTCTGCCTGAGCAACGGAGGTTACTTCCTTTACGGGTATGACCGGGTGCAGGACCGAGTGAATTACTGGCTGCAGGGAACGGACCCACTGGGCAACAGGTTGTGGCAGAAATTATATCCGGGGATGGGCGACATGCTGCGGATTCCCGTCATGCCGGGGGAGGGGGGGCCCTTCTTTGCCCATATAAAAACAGAGAACAGGACTCCCCGGATGGCCGGGATCAGCGATGCGGGAAAACTGCTCTTTGACGGGCCGGTCACGGGGCTTTATCCGGCCGATAACCTGAGCGGGTATGTGAGTCTAAAGGACGGCGCCTCGGTGTTCTGCGGTCACACGAAGAATGCGGACAGCGATATTCTGCTGTGCAAGATAGGTTCAGGAAACCGTACGCTCTGGAGAAAGTCGCTGAACATCGACGGTGACGACATGGGGGTCGCCCTGGTGAAAATGGATGACGGGTTTCTCGTCGCGGCCGTAACATCATATTCTTATGATTATAGCACCCAGGCCTATTCGTATAAACATGCCCTCATAAAGACGGATTTCGAGGGGAACAGAAAGTGGACTGAAACCTTTACGCTGGGCAGAGCCGACAGCGTGGCCGGAGCCGTGCTGCTGCCGGGCAACCGGTGCGCCCTGCTGGTGTCGACCATCAGGAATTCGAGGAGCGAGGCCCTGCTCCTCCTGACTGAACCGGGGGGCAATATAGGAACCATCAGGGAACACTGACCGGTTTGCATGGATGATATCCCCCGGACTTCAATTCCGTAGGACACGATGCGGTATATGTCCTGATCGTCGGACAGGTCCGCTATCAGGCGCGGACGACCGTACATATAAAGATCGCGGCGAAACGTATCGATAAAAGAACTTCACCATGGCGCGGTTCCCGTGTATAACGGCCGTTTCGGCCGCAAACGCTTTTTAATACGGAAAGTCATTTCCATAACTTGCAGGGAACAGGAGGCGTAACGCATGTCACACGGTAATATTGAATGTTTCGAAGGCTGGGGAAAGCTTGAAGACTCGAAGATCCAGATGGTCCTCAGAGAGGTGGAAACGAAAGTACTGGCTGTCGCCCTCAAGGGGACCAGCAATGAAAATATCGCCGCTGTTCAAAGAAACATGAGTGCAAAGGCGGCGGCGAATCTTAAGGAAGTGATGGATAAGATGGGTTCTTTCCCTATAGGTGATGTAGCGCGGACCCAGCAGAATATTATCGAGGTTATGCGGGGCCTGCGCTCCAGGGGTGTAATTTGAAACGAACGGTTATCAGCGCTTTCGGGTGATACTGAAATACCGGTTGGGGTTTAAAGATGAAGAAATCAGGAACAAGACTGATCGTCTTCAGGCCATGGAACCTGCTGCTGGTGGTCGGCATGTTTGGTCTGGTTGTTTTGATCACGAAAAAAATGATCGTGATACCTGATATTGATATTCCGGCAAGCTATTATTTTGTAATCGGGATCGCAGTTTCCCTGTGTACCATCGCGTATTTTACCGGGCGTATTATACGATATCTGAAAACAGACCGATGGAAAACCGTCTGGGCGACCATTGTGTCATCACGGGTCGACCAGGTTGAGAGTTCCGAGGGTTCGGCCGCGTATACACCCCGGATCACGTACACCTGCACGGTGGACACGCAAGAATACACTTCCGAAAGGATCTTTCCCTCGAAGGGCTGGGATATTTCCTCTTTCACGTTTTTCGCGGACAAACTCGTTAAAAAATACACCCAGGGAAAGACGGTCCAGGCGTTCTACGATCCGGCAGAGCCCGAACATTCATGCCTTGAGCGGAAAATGCTGTTTCCCGATCTGGTGGCCCTTTTCGTGTCGGTCTGCACGCTGGTCATTTCCCTGCTTGTCGTTACGGGCATGCTGCACATCTGACGGCGCTCGAAGGCAGAATGAGGGAAGAATGGCAGGGCGGCTATCATCAGCACAGGGAGGTGAATTCCCGCGGGCGGACGCGCGCGCCGCGTTAAACTTTTTCATTCAAGGGTAACATCCGGAGGACCAAATGAAAAAACCACTGCCGGTATTGATCCTTGCCGTTTTATGTATTCCGCCGGTGAAACATGTTCATCCCGGTACTGAAACCATAGTTGATTATTTCAACATGCTGGCACCGGTCCGGCGCTTTCTTGCGATCCTTTCATCAACAGCCGTCGGGGTTGTGGCGGTACTCTTTCTTGTCCTCTTTGCCGGGTGCGAGAGAAATGAACTGTATGATCTGGCAAAAAACAGCGCATCCGGCGGCGGGATAAAGATCGGCAGCATTTATATAAGCGGAGATTCGGTTGCGGGAGGAGGCCCGAGCGAGTTTTACTGGCACAAGTGCACCTCAAGCGGAGACGACCTGGGGGTGATATCGGGGCCGGATGCGGGCATGACGAATTTCAATTCGGCCATAAATTTTACAATTACGATTACCGATCCGATTTCTCCGGGGGATTACTTTCTTATTACATGGGGAACCGGCTCTACCAGTGCGGGCTTGAACAGGGTGTATACCTTTTACGATACAACAGGCGCGGAGATAACCACACAAAGCCATTATCTTTCAAGTGCCGCATTGATTTGCAGGGAGGATGATTTCACCTCCACCGGCGATACCTTTACCCTGTTTTATTTCGATGGAACCACGGTAACGTTAAACCAGTACGTTCTGCCGTAAAATACCACCCCTCCGTCATAAAGTTTCAGCGGTGAAGTACATTGGGAAAAAAACCTGATAAATTCACTGAAAATCCAAACCTGACATAAGGGTGTCACCGGGACGTGGTACTGTATCGCCGGGTGTACTGAACCTCGTGGTCAGGAGTTCGGGAATTTAATAGTTCAATTTCAATTACGGTCAGTGCACCTGATCACTATTACATAAGGAGCTTTGTTTATGAGAAAAATTGTCGCGGATGCCGGTCTGGTCGCCTTTTGCGGACTCTATTGCGGTGCGTGCGGCGCGTATCTGAAGGAGCGCTGTCCGGGTTGCAGGGAAAATAAAAAGGCCGCGTGGTGCAAAATACGCCTCTGCGGTCAGGACAACGGTTACGCCACATGTGCGGACTGTACTTATTTTAACGACGTGAATGACTGCGGTAAGTTCAACAATATTATTTCCAGGTTCTTCGCGCTGGTGTTCCGTTCGAATCGGAAGGCCTGCATCGCACAGATACGGGACAGGGGTATCGAAGAACACGCCGTGGTTATGGCCGCCGGCATGAGGCACAGTTTGCGGCCATAGAGGTTTTACCCGGACCCGTGCTCCCGCCACCGGAACCCGCTCAGGGCCAGCAGCACCACGTTGGCGCCGTAGAACACCCACACCACGCGGAAGGCGATCTGCGAAGGGGCGCCTATGCCTATGTTGTAGATCTCACCGACTATCTCGGTGAGATACCAGCAGGTCATGGCCAGGGCAGCCATCCACGCGTTGGGTTCCGGGTAGAGTTTGTAACGAACCGTTTCCCACGCAAACCAGGTGGAGGTGCAGAAAAAGGCCGTGTAGACGGGGCCGATCACCTGGTGCCCCACCCGCACGATGTCGTTCCAGAGGATTCCCATGAGCGCCACGGCGGAACCGTATATTAAAAGCGGCAGCCACAGCCTCTTCAGCAGGGTCTCATCGGGATGCTGTTTTTTCCATGCCCTTCTGAAATAGGGAAACCCCCTGCCGTGACGCACCGCCAGGAAGCCGTGGGCGCAAATGGAGAGCGCCCCTCCGGCCATGAAGATCGGTGAATCCACCGGCGTGTTCGGCAGCAGCACCACGGCGCTCATCAGGATGTCGGTGGGGAACATGCACAGGAACGCGAAAAGCAGCAGACTCAGGTCCCGGCGGTCCAGGTGGTATTTCCCGACGGCGCACACCATGAAGAGGCACAGGAGGGTGATGCAGGGCTTGCCGATACCGGGGTAAAGTGTTGCGGGTATGCCGTACAGGTATACCGCCCAGTCGATGGCGAAAACGGAACCGGCAAGGAGCAGCACCCCTCCCAGCAGGGCAAGGACCAGGGCTTTGCGCCTGCCTTCGAGCACTGTTCCCGTTACCGGCCGAATCCAGTGTCCGGTATCGGCGGCGTTTGACATAATGAACCTCCCGGTGGTGACGGTTGTTTCTATGGATGAGCTTGCGGCGGTCTGTTGCGGAATGCCAGCACTTTTTTATTGATAACCCTTCGGTGAAGAATCAGGGTCCTGTATTAATTCGCTTTACCGGCAGGAATTATGATGGTATCCTGTTGTTGAAGACAGTATGAAATCTCAAGAATTGAAATGGAGCCCGGCATTCAGTGTAGGGGTGGAGTATATCGACAACCATCACCGCACTCTTATCGGCATTGTCGTTGACCTGAGACAGGCCGTGAACCTGAACCAGAGCAGGGTAATAATCAAACAGGTGCTGTTTGAACTGGTAAGTTACACCAGGTACCACTTCGCCGCCGAGGAGCGCATGATGCTGCTGCATGGGTACAACGGGTATGACCGGCATTACCAGGAACACCGGCTCCTTACGAAGCAGGTCGAAGACTATCTGGAACTTTACGGCATGGGTGATAAAGAACTTCCGGCAAGGGTCCTGGAGTTCCTGAAGGAGTGGCTGATGAACCACGTGCTGAAGAGCGACAAGGACCTGGGACGCTACCTCAACACAGTGGGAGTCCATTAGGCTGTAGTACTGAACGGGATGTATAATCGCTGCCTGTAGTTCCGAATGCAGTATACCCCCTTCCCGCATGTTCACCCGCTCCTTTTAGATTTTTCCGCTCTGGTTTTTTTCCGTTTGTCTTTTTCCATGATACTCTATATGTTGACATTGCTCCCGGGGAAGGCCGTACAGGCGTACCCCCGGGACTCGACTTTACAGATTGTGATAATTTATCATGTCCAGAGGAAAATGTATGAAAAAGTATTTGCTCGCGGTGACGGTGCTGACGGCGTTTCTCTCGGGGTGTATGGACGCTGAAACGAGGATCATCGTGAATCCCGACGGTTCGGGATTTATCCATGAAACCTTCATGGTGAAGAACGCCGTGGTGGAACAGATGAAAAAGGGCTTCGGTTCGGAAAAGGAGCCGAAGGAGGAGAAAAAGCTCTACAAGATGGACGAGCTCATAAAGAAAAGCGCCGCGTACGGTGAGGGAGTTGCCTTCGTATCGGTGAAGGACACGGCCAACGCGACCCACCAGGGATATATCGCGGTCTACTCCTTCAAGGACGTCACCAGGCTCAAGATCAACCAAAGCCTGCAGAGCAAGATGAAGCAGGACGACACCCGGAAACCCGATGAATCAGAGTATCTGGTGTTTCTCTTCACCAAAGGCGCCGAGCCGACCCTTACGGTGATCATGCCCGAAAAAAAGCCTAAAGAGGAAGCGAAGAAGGAAGAGGGAGAAAAACCGCCGGTCGACGATAAGAAGATGGAACAGCAGATGAAGATGATGAAGGCAATGTTCGACGGTATGCGCCTGGCCCTCATTCTCCAGGTAAACGGGACCATCACCAGGACCAACGCCGCCAACGTGAAGGAAAACGTCGTGACCCTGTTCGACATTGAGTTTTCTAAATTCCTGGACAACACCGAGAAACTAAAGGAAATGAGCAAGAGTAAACCCAAAAGCATGGAAGAAACCAAGGCGATGCTCAAGGGCATACCGGGCATCGTCATAGAGACGGCAAAGAAGGTCTCGGTGACCTTCAAAGGGAAATAACGGATTTTACTACAACGCCGCCCTGGAAGAAATGTGTGGTTCGGCGGGAAGCTTCCGACAATCCCATAGTAACAAGGCGTACGGTTGTAATTGTTGAAAATCGCTGAAATAATCCCCCTGCCGGAGCACCTGCGGAATCGGGGCCCCGGCAGGGGAATTACCAATGGCTGTTCAACTTCTTGGGGGGGAGATGACCGCCTCCCCGTCTGCTACCAGGGTGCCTTTTTGGTTGTTGCAGGAGGTTCTACAGACTATTCTTCTTTTTTCATCTCTCTTCTCGATCACCTCGACTTTTACCGTGATGGTGTCGCCAATGTATACCGGTGATAAAAAAGCCAGGGTCTGGGAAATATAAATCGAACCGTTTCCCGGCAGTTGATTTCCCAGGACGTTCGATATAAGTCCTCCAAGCAGCATCCCGTGTGCGATCCTTCTGCCAAAAGATGTGGTACGCGCGAACTCCTCGTTCACATGGGCGGGGTTGAAATCGCCGGTTATGCCCGCATAGAGGTATATGTCTGTTTCCGAAATGGTTTTCGTAAAAAAAGCGTTGTCGCCTATGGCGGTTTTTTCGTAACTATTAGTTGGCATTGGGGCTTTCCGTATTATGCTTTAAATTTTTTGTCACCTGAGCGCCATTACCGCCTGTTCCTTGGTGGCGTACATGTCGGCGCAAATCTTTTTCTCTTCCAGGGCCCGGCCGAGCAGCATACGGCAGAAAGCATTCGAGGTGTATCTTGTCACCTTTATGTAATAGGCGCTGATTATTTTCTCCACTATCTCGGTGTAGCGGTCGATCAGATCCTGGTTAATGGCGAAATTGTCATAGTTGATTATCGCATACACTTTTTTCCCTACCGATTCAAGTATCGCGGTTGCGTGACGGTGTATCTCGTCGATAAGGTTGTACGAGCGTACTGCCAGTCCTTCGAAATTGACATAGAAGATGTTGGATTCGGCATCATAGATGAAGCGGTCTTCCAGCGGGATTCCCAGCAGGTCTTCCTTGAGGTTCATGGGTTCCGTCTGGAATATTCTCGCATCCATTTCGACGGGGATCCCCTTCACAACGGGCCTGAAATCCATGTGAGCAATGATGTCTTTTTCGATGTCGACACCCGGAGCGACTTCCATCAGCCTGAGTCCTTCCCCGTTGAGGGTGAAAACGCAGCGTTCGGTTATATAAAGGACCGGCTTACCCGTCTCAAGGGCAAAACGGGCGCTGAAAGTCAGATGGTCCACTTTTTCAACGAACTTTTTCACGGCACCTTCCCTGATGATTTTCAGTTTTCCGTTTTCAACCCTCACTTCGAGTCCCGACGTGGTGAATGTTCCCACAAAGATTACCTTTTTTGCGTTCTGGCTGATATTGATAAAACCGCCTGCTCCCGCTAGCCGCGGGCCGAATTTGCTTACGTTGAGATTGCCTTCCCGGTCCGCCTGGGCAAGTCCGAGAAATGTGATATCGAGACCGCCGCCGTCGTAAAAGTCGAACTGGTACGGCTGGTCGATGATGGCATCGGTGTTCATCGCCGCGCCGAAACTGAGTCCCCCGGTGGGTATGCCGCCGATAACGCCCGCCTCGGCGGTAAGACTGATGTATTCCAGAATCTGTTCCTCGGCGGCGACGGCGGCTACCCCTTCAGGCATGCCTATGCCCAGGTTGACGATATCGTTTGTTTTGAGCTCCATGGCGGCGCGGCGGGCGATTATTTTACGTTCATCCAACTCCATGGGAGGGAACGACGACAGGGGTGCCTTTATCTCGCCGCTCAGGGAGGGATCATATTTAACAGCGAAAGTCTGCCAGTGGTTCTCGGGGTCTTTGACCTGTACAACGCAATCCACCAGAATGCCCGGTATCTTCACGTTTTTCGCATTCAGTGTGCCGCGCTCGGCGATGCGTTCCACCTGTACTATGACAACACCTCTGGAATTTCTTACCGCCATCGCAATGGCCAGTGTCTCGAGGAAAAGGGCCTCTTTTTCCATGCTTATGTTTCCGTCGACATCTCCCGTGGTCCCTCTGAGCAGGGCGATATCGATGGGGAATGTCTTATATGCAAGGTATTCCTTTCCGTCGAAGGTGACGACCTCAACGATGTCCTCGGTTGTACGGTTGTTGATTTTACCGCCACCATTTCTGGGATCTACGAAGGTATACAGCCCCACACGGCTTATAGTCCGGGGTCTTTTTGCGGCAATATCGCGAAACATGTGGGAAACCACCCCCTGTGGCAGATTGTATGCCTCGATCTTGTTCGTGAACGCCAGTTTCTGCAGTTTTGGGGCCAGTCCCCAGTGACCGCCTATGATGCGCTTCACCATTCCTTCGTGTCCCAGGTGGTTCAATCCTTTTTCCTTCCCGTCACCCTGGCCGGCAGCATATACAAGCGTGAGGTCCCGCGGTTCCCCGGTTTTAATGAAGCGTTCTTCCAGGGCAGTCGCGACTTCCTCGGCGAAACCGGTTCCGACGAATCCTTCCGTCGCGACTACGTTACCGTTCTTAACGAGCTGGACAGCCTCTTCGACCGATACTATTTTGCTTCGCTTTATGCGGGGCTGGAGTGTACCCAGCATGGGGTGTTGTACTTTGCCTTCAGTCATGGTAAGGTTTCCCCGTTGTATAAAATGAGCAGATTTTTTTCATTTATTTCGTCAGAAAAATATAGTGTGCAGGGGACACGGGT
>CAZUXY010000036.1:0-23289 GCA_964624235.1 uncultured Leptospirales bacterium
TCAAGCTTTTCCTTTACCATCAGGCTCTCCTTGTTTTAAAAGTGGTTAACGGGAATTTTTTTGTTTCCCGAAAGAAAAATGCAGAAATTCATTAATTATTAAAATAATAAATTTTTATTAAATAATCAAGTAAAAATCGCACCTGAAATGATTCCTTAATAACCGGTGGAAACCTTGCCGCGGAATACCCTGTGTACATAGGTGCTGTAGGCAATAACGATCGGAATTCCCGCAAGTGCGATATAGAACATCACCTTGAGTGTGAGCAGGGTCGATGATGCGTTACTCAGCGTCAGGCTCAATGCGGTATCGTTACCTGCTTTGACCAGATTGGGATAATGAGTCGCGCCGGTCAGAACCCACAGTCCGATGAAACTGAGGGAAGACATCAGAAACGCCTTATGGTCCAGTCCTTTTGTGATAAATGAACGGTTAATAATCCACGGTATCATGGTAAGCATTGCGCCGATCCATACAAAAGGTCTGCCCAGGGTCTGTGGCATGTAGATCAGTGTTGCCGTAAAGGAAAGGAACAGGGCGGTGATAAATATTATCCAGATTTTTTTTGCCAGTGCCCGGGCTCGTTTCTGCAGATCGCCATCGGTTTTCATCATGAGATAAGTACACCCCTGCATCAGTATGGCGGTCAGTCCCAGCAGACCCAGTGCCAGAGGATAAGGTCGCAGAAGGGTAAAGAACGTGCCGGTGAAATCCGTGGCTTCGTTCAGCGGAACACCGACTATGACGTTACCCAGCGCCACTCCGAAAAGCAGTGAAGGAAGCATGCTCCCTGTGAAGAAGGCCGCGCTCCAGAGTCCTCTGCGTTTTTCATCATAGTACCAGAACTCAATGGAAACGGCGCGAAAGATCAGGGCGAACAACACCAGCATCAGCGCAAGATAGAACCCGCTGAAGACGGTCGCGTATGCGTACGGGAACGCGGCGAAAAGGGAGGCACCGGCGGTGATCAGCCATACCTCATTCCCGTCCCACAGAGGCCAGATGCTGTTGAACAGCATAAGTTTTTCATCATCGTTTCTGGCGAGAAACGGCATAAGGATACCTGTGCCCAGGTCGAATCCATCAAGAAGGGCATAACCGGTAAAAAGAAATCCGATGATGAAATACCAGAGGTTTTGCATTGCCAGCAGTGTATCCATGCGGAATCTCCTTATGAACTGCGTCAGAATGCCGTTATTGCGGTCCCGACTCTTCAGCCGGCCCTTTTCTTATTATCTTAAGCAACAGGTATATAAAGACAGCCAGGAGCAGGGTAAAAATGGCGGTAAATATCACCAGAGAAAAGAGTACCTGCCATGCCGGTACCGTTATCGATACCGCGTCGGCGGTCTTTAATACCCTGTAGACCGCCCAGGGCTGTCTCCCTACTTCGGCGGCTATCCAGCCGAATTCGTTTGCGAGGAAGGGCAGTGGAACAGCCGCCACCAGGGCATAAAGAAACCACCGACTTGTGTGAAGGGTGCCCCTCATCATCAGCAGACCCGCGGTCAGCGCAAGCAAAGCGAACAGTGAACCGAGCCCTATCATGATATGATATGACACGTACGGTAGAAACACCGGGGGCCTCTCTTCTTTCGGAAATTCGTTGAGTCCAGGCACCCTGGCGTTGGGATCGAAATACGCCAGCAGGCTGAGCAGTTTGGGCACTGATATCTCCAGATAGGTTCGCTGCCGGCTCTCGACCGGTATCCCGAATATTGCCAGGGGCGCGCCCTCCATGGAATTCCAGAGAGCCTCAAAGGCCGCCATTTTTTCAGGCTGGGTCCGCGCAACCTGGACTGAACTGGAATGGCCTGAAACAAACTGGAGCAGTGCGGTTGCTATGAATATGACCATTGACAATTTTATCAGGATTCTTGAGAATTCATTGTTCCTTTTCCTCAAAAGATACCATGCGCTCATTCCCGCGAGGAACAGGGAGCCGGTAATCCATCCTGCCAGTATAGTATGAAAAAACCGGATGAACGTGGAATCGTTGAAGGTCGCAGCCATAAAATCCTTCAGCACGGCCCTCCCTCCTTCCATGGCAAAACCTGCCGGAGTCTGCATCCATGAATTGGCGATGATTATCCAGAACCCCGAGAGATGGGAACCGATAAAAACCAGGAGGGAAGACAACCAGAATGCTTTTTTCGAAACCCTGTTCCTGCCGAATACCAGGATCCCGATAAACACCGATTCCAGGAAAAAGGCGATGATTCCTTCAGCAGCCAGGGGAGCCCCGAAAATATCACCGACCAGCCTCGAATAACGTGCCCAGTTCGTTCCGAAAGAGAACTCCAGTACTATCCCTGTTGCCGTACCGACTACAAAAACAAGTCCCAGAATTTTGATAATGAAGGATGAAATGCTTTTGTATATATCCCTTCCGGATTTAAGATACAGGGACTCGAGTATAAATACCGCAAGGGTGATCCCCAGGGTCAGCGGGGGGAAAATAAAATGAAACCCGGCGGCAACGGCGAACTGTATCCTGGAAAGAAGTACCACATCCATAACACGCCCCCAGTTTAATTATAGGGATGGCCCCGGATTAATCCGCGGGTTCGAAAGCGTCCTTTTCAACGCCGCACACCGGGCATACCCAGCCGGCGGGGAGGTCTTCGAATTTAGTACCCGGTTTTACGCCGTTGTCGGGATCTCCGACCTGGGGATCGTATACATAACCGCAGACACTGCATACATACTTTTTCATTTGAATCCTCCGTTAAGTAATTAAGGGCGCATAATGCTCCAGGAGTTACCTATACTCCATTGTAGTATTAATCAATGATGACGTCTCTGTGTTGGTTTGAGAGGGGCCGGATCCATGGTCCCCGTTGAGACACCGTGCGCGCTGTTTCAACCGGAAAAACGGTTTTGACGGCCGCAGGCTTGATGCTGATTATACAATTTAACAATTTATTATATCATAATTCAAGAAAAATTTTGAAAACCTGATTTAAGCGCTATACTACCTTCGTGTACTTTCCGAAATTTGATTGTTATAGACTTCTCATCTACTAATCCCGCCGGACCTCAGATCCGGCGGGTTTTTTTTATTTGTGTATTTCAGTTGTGCTATAACAGGGATTCGACCTTACGGGTGATGTCCTCCAGCGTTTCTGTTCCGGGAAGGTACTGTACCCTGATTTTTTCCATGACTTCCAGCCCGCATTCCTTCAATACGGCATCCACCTGGTCGATACTCTGCCCACCCCATCCATAGGATCCAAAAGCTATTGCCCGGCGCTTTTTCGGGGCGAGACCTTTAAAGTAGGTAAGAAATGAAGCGACGGTGGGAAGCATATTGTTATTGAGTGTGGGCGACCCGACACAGATATATCCGGAGGAGAGCACTTCGGTCATTACGTCTGAAATATGGTTGTTTTTCAGGTCCATCATTACGCAGGGGATCCCCTTGTTTTCAAATGCTTTATGGATGGCGGCGGCGATTTTCCTGGTGGAATTCCACATCGTATCATATACGATAAGTGCCTTCTCTGCGGTCCGGTTGTCCGCCCAGGCGGTGTAATGTTCCAAAATGACCGGGATGTTTTTACGCCAGATGATTCCGTGACTGGGGGCGATGGTGTCGATTTCAAGACCCGATGCCGCTTCCAGCGCTTTTTTCACCTGTGCACCGTAGGGGAGCACGATATTGGCGTAGTATTTCCCCGCTTCAAACAGTATGATGTCCAGGGGGTACTCATCGTCGAAACGCTCTGCAGTGGCGAGGTGCTGACCGAAGGCGTCATTGGAGAAGAGTATTTTCTCTTCCCTGAGGTACGTGATCATGTTATCGGGCCAGTGTACCATCGGCGTCAGCACGAATTCCAGGTTCCGCTTGCCGAGGGACAGCTTCTCACCGGTCTTGACCGGCTGTAGAGGCAATACGTCGCCGAAGTGAAGGCGCAGGCCCTTTTCGCCGGCGGTCGACGTATAGACTTTAGCTTTTTTCGCGATACCGGTTATCCGGGGCAGAGAGCCCGAATGGTCCATCTCCACATGGTTGGAAATTATACAGTCGATGGCCGAGGGATCTATCACCGATGAAATGCGCTCGAGCATCTCATCGCACAGGTATTTTTTGACGGTGTCGATCAGGGTGATTCTATCATCGATAACCAGATATGCATTATAGGTCGATCCCCGCTGGGTAAGGTAACCATGGAAGTTTCTCAGTTCCCAGTCGATGCCTCCGACCCAGAAAACCCCATCCTTTATCTGCACCGCTTTCATGGCATGCCCCTCTTTCTTATAAAATTGTGGAAAATCCCGAATGTCATTATAATGTGGTTAAGAGCATTGTTTAACACAATTATTTTTTGTGGTTACAATTTTAAAAAACGCCGCTCATTATAAATACACTATCATTAAGGCGGCGGTTGTCGTTTCCGGGATTACCGCTGAGCAGGAATACTGACTTTTGGGTAATAATTATGCATTCATGGGACATGAGCGCGGCCGAAGCGATCGCGTTGCAGAAAAAACTCGCCCTTTCGGTAGTTACGGGGGGAATGCCCGCCCGTATTGAACATATAGCCGGCGTCGATCTTGCATTCAGCAAAAAAGAAAGTCTTGGTTTTTGCGCTATCCTTGTGTTCTCTTTTCCTGAACTGGTTGCCGTTGACGAAGTCTGCGGCTCAGGCCCCGTCACTTTCCCCTATGTACCTGGACTGCTTACCTTCCGTGAAGGGCCGCTGTTTCTGGAAACTTTCAAAAAACTCAACGTGCGTCCAGACCTTCTGGTTTTCGACGGTCAGGGGATAGCGCATCCGCGAAGGCTCGGTATCGCCTCCCACATGGGATTGTGGCTTGATATACCTTCCATCGGGTGCGCAAAATCCCGCCTTTACGGCACCCACGATGAACCTGCAAAGAGCAGGGGATCTTATTGTCATCTACATGACGACGATGGCAATGTCATAGGCGCGGTGGTCAGGACCCGTGATGGCGTAAAACCCGTATATATCTCGCCGGGCCATCGCGTGGGTGTGGACGAATCTGTATCACTCATGCTTCAGTGCGCGGTGAAATACCGTATACCGTTGCCCACCCGCGCCGCCGATATCCGAGTGGGAAAATACAAACGTGAGTGTTCTTCATGAAGGGGAAGAACTTTCTGTTTCTATCATATGTGAAAACAGGGAAAGGTCACGGCCTGATAAAAATGACGATGAAGCGGGTATTTTTATTGACATATTATGTCGTACGGATTATTCATAGAAATGGAAATTGCAGGAGAGACCCCTTGCCGGCCGAGGGGCGCCGAAGGTGCAAGCCCCGGCAGCGGGCGAAACTCTCAGGCAAAAGGACTGTGATTTCTGTATGTATCCTGGAGAGACCCGTCATACCGGCGGGCACCGAAGGAGCAATCCCTTGTTAAGAAGGGTTAAACTCTCAGGTTGAGTGACAGGAGGAAGACGGTGAGGGCCCACGTCTTCCTTTTTTATTGTTCAAAAAACTGTACCGGGGATTTTGCTGTTTTTCAACGATGGAGTGAACATGGCGGACAGCGGAAAAAGAATAATTATCGCAGGACTGGGATCATCCGGATACGCCGCGATGATGGCGGCGAAAAGAAGGGACCCGTCGGCAAAGATTACCGTAATCGATCCGAAAGATCACGATCTCATGCATCCCTGTGGGCTTCCCTATGCAATGGAAGGTTTCATAGATCCGGCATCCCTGTACCAGGACCTCCATCTGCAAAAGATGGGGGTTGCGAAAATAAAGGGGCGCACGGTGGGTATCGACGGTGAGAAAAACCAGGTCAGGGTCCTCTCCGGCAACGGGGAAATAAAAGTCCCCTATGATTCACTCATTATTTCATCGGGAAGCAGGCCGTTGCTGCCGCCGATTGACGGCATTAAAAAGCTGATACACAGGGGTCTTTACACGCTGACTACGGTTGATGATCTGAACGCGCTGACCGCCGCACTGAAGAACGCGAAAAAGGCTCTGGTTATAGGCGCCGGCGCCATAGGGCTGGAAGCGGCCATGGCCTTAAGGCATTCGGTTCCTGACGTGACAGTGGTTGAAATGAGGGAACAGGTACTTCCGGGGATCCTGGACGAGGACATGGCCGCCGCGGTCAAAGAGTATCTCGCGGCCGGGGGTATCTCGCTGAACACAGGCATGACAGTCAGCGCGGTGCATGGTGCGGAGGTGTTTACAGGGATCGGCTGCGGTGACCGCGTTCTCAGCGCCGATCTGGGCATTATGGCCGCCGGCTTTATTCCTGATGTGGAGTTTCTGAGTGATTCAGGGATAGAGGTACAGAAGCATGGAATAGTCGTGGATGAATACCTCCGGACCTCTCTCGATGGTGTATATGCCGCGGGCGACTGTATCGCCGCGTGGTCGGTGATCGACGGACGGCAGTTCCCGGCGAAGCTCGCCACCGGCGCCTACAAACAGGGAATAATCGCGGGAACCAACGCCGCGGGTGGAAATGATAAGTATCGCGGAACGGCGGGCACCTTCGTCACCAGAATAGGCCGGCTTGAGGTATCGGGTACGGGATATACCCGCGCAGAGGCGGCCCGCGGCGGATATGATCCTGTGGAAGGAAAGATTAAAACCGGAATACTTCCCGAATACTTCCCCGGAAATCCCGGGATAACCGTTAAACTGATCGGCGACCGTAAAACCGGAAAAATAATCGGGGCCCAGGCGCTGGGGGAAAGGGGTGCTGCCGAAAGGATAAATATAATCAGCACGGTGATAGAATGCGGTCTTAAACCTGAGGAAATTGCGGCGGTGGAACTGGCGTATTGCCCGGCGGTGAGTGAAGTCGTGGACCCGCTGCATAAAGCACTGGATTTTTTAATGAGGAGGATGCGCAGATGATGAGGACCAGTCTTTATAACGTGCACCTTGAATCGGGCGGCCGAATGGTGGATTTCGCCGGATGGGAACTGCCCGTGATGTACACCTCCATACTTGAGGAGCATACCGCCACGCGCACCGGCGCGGGGCTTTTTGATGTATCACACATGGGGGAAATAACGCTCCGCGGAAAGGACGCGGCGGGGCTTTTGAGCAAACTCATACCCACGCGCCTGGACAGGCTGGAGGAAGGAGCCTCCATGTACAGTTGCTTCTGCAATGAGAAAGGCGGCGTGGTCGATGATATTTTCGTGTTTAAAAAAAACGCGGATGAATACTATCTGGTGGTGAACGCCTCTACAAAGGACAAAGACCTTTCATGGATCAAAAATCACAGTGAAGGCGGGGTGGAGGTGGTGGATGAATCGGAGGCGACTTCAAAAATTGACCTCCAGGGGCCCCTTTCAAGGGAGATACTCAAAAATGTCATCGGCGATCCGAAGATTGAGGAATGCAGGCGCTTTCATTTTTTTACTTCCTCTTTTCATGGTAAACCGCTTATGATTTCCCAGACCGGTTACACCGGTGAGCTGGGATACGAACTTTTTATCGAGAACGAAATGGCGACCGCCCTGTGGAAAACCCTGGTAGCGACGGGTGGCGCGTTTGGATTGAAGCCCGCGGGCCTGGGGGCCAGGGACACCCTGAGGATGGAATCATGCTATTCGCTGTACGGACACGAGCTGGGCGAGGATATCAGTCCCGTAGAGGCGGGACTCAAATGGCTGGTCAGTTCTGAGGCCCCGTTTATCGGCAGGAATACCGTTTTTGAACAGAAGACCAAAGGCGCCCCCAGGGAGATGATCTGTTTCGAACTCACCGGCAAGGGTATCCCTCGGGAAAACTGCAGGATCATGAAAGAGGGGAACGCCGTGGGCAGAAGCACGAGCGGCGGATACTCACCCACCTTCAGGAAAGGTATCGGAATGGCCCTGGTGCAAAGGGGGTCTCTCGCTCCCGGTGAAGACTTCACTATTGAAATACGCGGCGCCCAGGTCGCGGCCAGGGTGGTGACCAGGCCCATATACAAGTATAATGGATAAAACTCGACGGAGGACATGATGAGCAACATACCGGAAGAACTCAAGTACACAAAGGACAGTGAATGGATCAGATGCGATGATGAATTCAATGGAACCTGCGGTATTACCGACCATGCGCAGGAGATGCTGACCGATATCGTTTTCGTGGAACTGCCCGAAACTGGAGCCGAGGTTAAGCAGGGAGAGCAGGTAGGGGTTGTGGAGTCGGTAAAGGCAGTATCCAATATCTACACTCCCGTATCCGGACGCATATCAGCGGTCAATAAAAACCTGGAGAGCAGCCCCGAGATACTCAACAGCGATCCTTACGGGGAAGGATGGATGTTCAAGATCGAGATTAAGGATCTGAAAGAACTGGACAAACTGCTCTCATCTGAACAGTACCGGGACCATATCGAATCCGAGGGGTGAGCAATGAGCTATATCTGTAATACCGCGAATGACATTGAGGCGATGCTCCGTTCCATAGGAGTACGTGATATCAATGATCTGTTTGCCGATATTCCCGGCACCATGCTTTTAAAGGGACTCATCGACCTTCCGCCGGCGCTGTCGGAGGTTGAGGTCTGCGAGCTGATGAAAACCATCGGGGGCGGAAACAGGGTGAATACGTCGTTCATGGGGGCGGGCTCGTACCGCCATTACATACCCGCGGTGGTGGACGCACTCTCGTCACGTTCTGAATTCTATACGGCATATACCCCCTACCAGGCGGAGGTAAGCCAGGGCACACTGGTGGCGGTATTTGAATTTCAGACGCTGATATGCCGTCTTACCGGGATGGATGTGGCGAACGCCAGCATGTACGACGGCGCCACCTCCCTCGCCGAGGCCGTACTCATGTCGGTGAGAACCGGCGGCAGAAAAAAGATCGCCGTGAGCGGTCTGCTCCATCCGTCATACCGGGATGTGCTGAAAACATATTGCTGGGCCAATGATCTGCACATGGTCGAGGTGGCGCACCATGAAGGCGTTACCGATCATTCGGCAGTCGAAAACATTCTGGATGAAAGTATTTCCGCGCTGGTCGTTCAGAACCCTAACTTTCTGGGTCGTCTGGAATCACTGAACACACTGGTAGATAAAGCCCACCGTATAGGCGCCCATCTGATTGTAGCGGTGACCGAACCGCTGAGCCTGGGCATACTTAAAAGTCCCGGAAGCGTCGGGGCGGACATCGTCTGCGGGGAGGCGCGTTCTTTCGGAAACCCCGTCGGTTTCGGGGGTCCGGCGCTGGGACTTCTTGCCGCGAAAGAGGAATTCCTTCGTCGCATGCCGGGACGACTTATAGGCAAAACGGTGGATCACGACGGAAACGAGGCATTTACCCTGACTCTGCAGACCAGGGAGCAGCACATCCGCAGAGAAAGGGCCACATCGAACATTTGTACCAATCAGGGGTTGTGCGCCCTCAGGGCCGTGATCTACCTGAGCCTGCTGGGGAACAGTATACGTGAGCTGGCGTTGCTGAACCATCGCATCACCGCGTACTGCCGGTACCGAATGATGGAAATCGGGTACGAACCTCTGTTCCAGGGACCATATTTCAACGAATTCCCCGTAAAAATGCAAAACGCTGCGGCTATATTGGAAAAGCTGGCATCCGAGGGCATAGACGGCGGTGTGCATCTGGGAAAATTCTTTAAGGAATACGAAGACAGCTTGCTCATCTGCTGTACCGAGATGGTGTCACCCTCGATGGTGGACCATTTCGTCGATATGCTTAAAAAACTCTAATCACCCTGAAGTGCAGGGCGAACATTACTGTGTAAACGGGTATCGGCATGGATATACTATTCAGATCCAGTAAGAAAGGTAAAACGGGATTCACCATCCCCAGGTGGGAGATCGGCGATCATGATCCGCTGCCTGCGGGAGAGGTAAACAGCGGCGTAGATCTGCTCGAGGTGAGCGAACTCGACGTGGTGCGGCATTTCACCGCACTGTCGAAGATGAACTTCGGCGTTGACTCCGGGATGTATCCCCTCGGAAGCTGCACCATGAAATACAATCCCAAGATAAATGAACGGGTCGCCGAGCAGAATGATTTTACCGACCTCCATCCCCTGGCCGGTAATGCTTCAAGCCAGGGAGCGCTGAGGATAATGTACGAATTATCGGAATATCTTTCGGCCATTACCGGTATGAAACGGTTTTCACTCAGCCCCGCGGCGGGAGCCCACGGTGAACTCACCGGCGTGATGGTTATCAGGAAATATTTTGAGGAGCAGGGGCAGCGGCGCGGAATCATCCTCATCCCGGATTCGGCCCATGGGACAAATCCCGCTTCGGTAGCCATGTGCGGTTTCGATACGCGTGAGGTTCCCTCCACGCCTGAAGGAGACGTGGATATCGGCCGGCTGGAGGGCATGCTGGACGATAATGTGGCGGCCATGATGCTGACGAGCCCGAATACGCTGGGACTGATCGACCGGAACCTGCCAGTCATAGCCGACATGCTGCACAAAAAGGGAGCTCTATTCTACTGCGATGGCGCGAACCTCAACGCGCTGCTGGGTAAAGCAAAGATTACCAACATGGGATTCGATCTCATGCATATCAACCTTCACAAAACATTCTCCACGCCCCATGGAGGAGGGGGCCCTGGAGCGGGACCGCTGGGTGTGGTGGAAAAACTTGAGAAATTTCTCCCGGTCCCCCTGGTAAGCAAGAGCGGTTCTGATTATGCTCTGGAGTACCGGCGACCTTCGAGCATAGGCCGAATACACTCCTTCTACGGGAATTTTCTTATTCTGCTGCGGGCGTATGTGTATATCCGCATGCTGGGACCTGAAGGGATACGTGAAACAGGCGAGCAGGCCGTGTTGAACGCGAACTATCTGCTTTCAAGACTGAAAGGTGAGTTCAACCTCCCGGTGAACCGGATATGCAAGCATGAATTCGTCATCAACGACAAAAACATGCCCAACGGCGTCACTACGAACGATATCGCCAAACGCCTGCTGGATTACGGATTCCATGCGCCGACGGTTTATTTTCCCCTGCTGATACCCGGCGCGATGATGATTGAACCCACCGAGTCCGAGTGCCGCGAAACCCTGGACCGGTTTGCGGACGCACTCATCGCCATAAAGAAGGAAGCGGCTGATAATCCCGAGATGGTCAAATCAGCGCCGCATACCACCCCGGTCAAGAAGGTCGATGCAGTGCTGGCGGCAAGGAAGCCCGTCCTGAAATGGAACGAATAAGAAGGATACCCGACTGGATTCGTTTCAGCATGCCTTCGGGCGGCAATTACGCCCGGGTAAAAAAGATCATACGGGAAAACGGCCTGCACACGGTCTGTGCAGAAGCTAAATGTCCCAACATAGGCGAATGCCTTGGGTGCGGCACGGCCACCTTCCTGGCGATGGGGCCGGTATGCACGCGTGATTGCGGGTACTGTGCGGTGACCAGTGGAGTTCCCGCACCCCTAGATCCCGCGGAGCCCGCAAAAATAGCTTCAGCCGTGTCGGCCATGTGCCTGACGCATGCGGTGATCACCTCGGTAACCAGGGACGATCTGCCCGACGGCGGTGCCGCTCACTTCGCGCTCATTGTGGAGCTGTTACGTGCGAAGGTTCCCCGATGCACCATAGAACTCCTGGTTCCTGATTTCAGGAACAGTTTCTCATCATCAGTGGATACCGTGGCCGCCGCGAGGCCCGATGTCATAAACCACAATATTGAAGTCGTAAGGTCCTTTTTCGTGAAACTCCGCCCTCGGGGGGATTATGATCTTTCCCTGAAAGTGCTGAAAAGGGTCAGTGCAACGTCCATACCGGCGAAATCGGGCCTCATGGTGGGCTTCGGTGAGACCATGGAGGAGATAATTGAAACCATGAACGACCTGCGCGACGCGGGGTGCACCATGCTCACCGTGGGACAGTACCTGCAGTCGCACAGGAATGCTTTCAGGGTAGTGAAGTATTATCATCCCGATGAATTCAGCGAAATCGGAGAGAAAGCCATGCGCATAGGCTTCTTGCATGTGGAGGCGGGACCGCTGGTCAGGAGCTCATACCGTGCGGCTGAAGGGATCCAGAGGATCAGGAACGATGGCTGTCGTGAAAAGGGCGGAGATAAAACGGCCGAATGAGAAATTGTTAAGGATTACCGCCGAAATAGACAAGGGCGTTATCCGGACGGTGATCCTGAGCGGTGATTTTTTTGTCCACCCCGAGGAAGGGATAGAATCCATCCAGCGGGCGCTCGCCGGAGTTAAACCTGACAGGGCCGCGATTATCAAGGCGATCGAAGATGTCGTCGCCGCACACGGTATTGAGATGGTCGGAATTTCCGCTGATACCATCGCCGCGGCCATAGTCAATTCCAGATGAAGGTCTACACCTGATGACCATGAGTAAAACTTTTTCCGGTGATGGGGCCTGGTGGCGTCTCATCATGGACCAGCCTCTGCCGGGCGGTTTCAATATGGCCAGGGATTACGCCCTGTTGAAATCGCTGTCCAGGGGAGATACCCCGCCGACCCTGAGGCTCTACGGCTGGAATAATCCGGCGATTACCATCGGTTATTTTCAGCGGATTGA
This sequence comes from uncultured Leptospirales bacterium, assembly GCA_964624235.1. Lineage (GTDB taxonomy): Bacteria > Spirochaetota > UBA4802 > UBA4802 > UBA5368 > CAZUXY01. The sequence goes on from CAZUXY010000036.1 coordinate 12,488, forward strand.
AGAAGAACTGGCAGAGGAAGAATGCCGCAAAGACGGTATAAATATCATCCGTCGAATTACCGGCGGGGGCGCGGTATTCCATCAGTACGAGATCACCTACAGCACGGTGATTCCCCTTTGCGGACCATTCGTGCCGGGGAGTATAACGGATTCTTATACGCGCATCTGCAAACCCCTGGTGCGGGCACTGGGTGATCACGGCATAAACGCGGTTTTCAAACCTATAAATGACGTAACCGTCGACGGCCGAAAAATTTCCGGCAGCGCACAGACACGGCGCGACGGGGTTCTGCTTCAGCATGGAACGCTTTTGCTCGACGTGGATGCGCCTGCCATGTTCCGCTATCTTTCCATATCCGATGAAAAGAAAAAGCATATCGATGAAAACCCTCAGGAAAGAGTAATCGCGGTACGGGAACTGCTCGGCGACAGGGCCATGACCGCTGAGTTCAACTTGGCGTTCAAAGAGAGCCTGGCGCGGGGGTTCGCGGAGGAGTTCAACGTGACGTTTAGCCTGGGACAGACGACGGCTGAAGAAGACCGCGAGACGGCGGACATATTGCCTCGTATGTTCGGGAATGATCAATGGAACCGGTACCGGAAAATCGCCGGTTGATGAAGGCTCAGAGCAATTCTCTTTCTTTTAAACTTTTCTTTATCGCGGCGAGCTGTTGTTCGTTGCTGATAATTTTCGTGATATACCTCTCTTTGTCGTTCGCCAGGTCGGCATTGAGGGGTTTTTTGAAGAAAACCACATTGAGCTTGTTCCCCTGTCTGACAAATTTGCAGAATATCAAAACCTTGGGCTTAAGGAGATCGCCTGAACCGATGTCCTTGATAAGGGCCAGTTCGGAAGAGCTCAGTTCGCATATATCATTGACCGAGTAAAAAGACTGTGCCGGGAACACGGCAGGCCCCACCTTGTTGATGAAATCGCTGATGAGGTCGTAATCGAAATGGTAGTTAATGGTGTTGACGATGGCTTTCATCGCGAAAGAGGGGGGGATGGCGTCCCTGAAAGGCCGCTTCGAGGTCAGGGCGTCGTATATGTCGCTTATGGAGACCAGTTTGGGATATTCAGGGAGGTTTTCGTAGGGGAGGCCGTAATATCCCATGTTATTGTACTTCTCATGATGGAAGAGTACCGTCTGAAGCACTATGGGGCTTACCCGTTCTATGCTTTTCAGCATTTCATACCCCAGCTGAGGGTGCCTTTTCATCTTCTGTATTTCAGTAATGTTGAGTCGGCCCTCCTTGTTCAGAAGCTGCTTGTCTATCCGGGTAGAACCGATGTCATGCAGATAGGCGCCCAGGGTAATGTACTTGATCTCATCCTTTGAGTACAGTCCTCTCTTTTTCGCGAAGAGCGCGGTGAGTATCCCCACATTGACCGAGTGATTGTAGAGGTATTCCTCATGGCTTCTGAGATCTTTAAGCAGTTCGATGGCGTCGATGTCCGACGATGTTAGATCATTGACCAGTTCCTCGACCACTTTCTCCACTTCCCGCATGGTGGTACGGCTTATCTTTTCAGTGGTTCCTATTTCATCAATGAGTTCTTTCGCCTTGTTGTAGGCGATCTTCATACGGTAGGGAGGGATTACCGCCCGTTCGCCGGTATCGGTATAATAAACGTTTTTCCCGTATTTTTTTCGAATGTCTTTAATCCTCTCCGCGCTGAGAACGATCCTCGGTTCCAGAATAACGTCTCCCTCCTCGGTGCAGAGAGGATAGATGAAACTGTTGTTCGGCCTTATATAATCAAGATCGATTTTAATCTTTCTCACTGTTATTTTTACCAGATTGAATATTGGTTCATTATTTGTACATAAACCTGCATGTTGTCAAGTATAATATAAAGGATGTTTATTCCCCGTATTTAGATATCAGCAATAATAATATATATATGTAATACAAAAGAAAATCAAATAATAACAATGCTTTGGCACTGTCCGGGGAACAGTGAAAAAGACTTGATTTAATGAATAAACGGTCAGTAGAGTACCTGAGATTTTTTAGAATATGAACATAATAATCACGATGAATCAATACCGGTACCGGTGTCAATACAGGCGGCAAATGGTGCTGAAGAACACCGGTGGTGCAACTGACCGCCGGCTCGATCAGGGGAATTAATGGGACCAGGAAAACGCCGCATGACGACACACGCTTATCTGTTGCGTGGTTTGATGTACGCGACATTATCGTTTATCCTCACAGTATATGCCGGTGCCGGATGCAAGGATTTTAAAAGCGTAAGGGATTCTCACACCCTCTATGTTCATTCAGGGGCTGAGCCTGGCCATCTTAACCCGATTACCTCTACCGAAGCGATCGCGTCTTCCATAAATCAACATATATACGAAACTCTGCTGGACCGTGATTATGACACCCTGGAACTGGTTCCGCAGCTCGCCGAGTCATGGGAGATATCTCCGGACCGGCTGAGGTACCGCTTCAGGCTGAAGAAGGGAGTGCTATGGAGCGATGGTACCGAATTCACCGCCGATGATATCGTCTACTCGTTCAGAACCATAAAGGACCCGAAGGTGGCGTGCGCTCCGCTGAAGGTATACTACATAGACGTTAAGGATGTAAGAAAAATCAGTCGTTACGCCGTGGAGTTTCAGTATACCAAACAGTATTTCCGCGCACTGGAGATATGCGGATCGATACCCATAGTACCCAGGCATATTTTCAACGACGGGACCGATTTCAACACCCACAAAAACAACCGTTTTCCTTTGGGTACAGGTCCCTACATGTTTGAGCGCTGGGTCACCGGCAAGAAGATCGTTCTTTCCAGAAACCCGCGATACCGGGGGAAAAAACCGGAGTTGTCAAGGATCGTGTATACGGTAGTATCTGAACCCAACGTGGCGTTGCAGATGCTTAAGAAGGGAGAGATCGATGTAATGTCTGTACGCCCCATACAGTGGGTGCGCCAGACGAATTCGGCAAAGTTCAACCGGAATTATCATAAAATGATGTACTACCTTCCTACATACAATTATATAGGATGGAACGCAAAGAAAGCCGTTTTCCGGGACAAAACGGTTCGTCGCGCCATGACTCACATGGTAAACCGTGAGGCGATACTGGAAAAGCTGCTTTTCGGCCTGGGGAAGATCGTAACAGGGACTTCCTATGTATACAGTAAAAACTACAACCACAGGGTAAAACCCTGGCCATATGATCCATTGAGGGCACGGGCATTGCTGGAATCGGCGGGATGGAAAGACCGTGACGGGGATGGTATACTGGACCGGGAGGGTAAAAAATTCAGTTTTGTTTTCACCATTCCGTCTTCCAGCAAATTCGCCGAACGGCTGGCGACTATATTGAAAGAGGATTTCTCCCGTGAGGGCATAGAAATGAGTATCAACCGCTATGAGTGGGCGGTCTTCGTACAGAAGCTGCATCAGCGGGATTTCGACGCGGTTACACTCGCATGGTCGCTGTCATGGGAAGAAGACCCGTACCAGTTGTGGCACTCTTCCCAGATTCAGGGCGGTTCCAATTTCTGCGGTTTCAGCAATCACGAAGCGGATGCCATAATCATAGCCTCGCGCCGGGAGTTCGATCAGCGTCGGCGGATAAGGCTGTTTCATCGCTTTCATGAGATTCTGCACGAGGAACAGCCCTACACATTCCTCTTCTGTTCGCCGGCACTGGTGGTTGCCAGCAGACGTTTTGAAAACGTCAGGGTCCATGTACGGGGCCTTAATTACGATGAGTGGAAGGTTAAACAGTCCCATGACTAAATACCTGATCAAGAGAGTCCTCCTGATTATTCCCACTTTCATCGGCATCAGCCTGATAACATACGGTATGATCCGTCTTGCCCCGGGGGATTATACGACACTGCGCGCCGGCCTGCAGGGCGAGCTGAAAAGCGGCGCGGTTGGCAAACAGATACTCGAAGAAGAGAAAAAGCTCTACGGGCTCGATAAACCGGTACTGACCGGCTACATGGAATGGCTGGGACGTATGCTTACGCTGGACTTCGGGGTGTCCCGGCGGGACGGTCGTCCCGTTTCTAAGCGGATCGCTGAAGCGCTTCCCATAACCCTTTCCCTGAATATCATAAGCATCATAATCGTGTATATTATATCGATACCCGTGGGGATTGTGGCCGGCCTTAAAAAGGACTCTTTATATGACAGGGTATCCAGTCTCATACTTTTCATTCTTTATTCTCTGCCTTCTTTCTGGGTAGGTCTCCTGCTGCTGATGTTCCTGAGCGGAGGGGAATTCCTTAACCTGTTCCCCCTGGGGGGCATTTTATCCGACTGGGCCGAAAATCTTTCCTTCTTTGATCGTGCCATGAACGTGCTGTGGCACCTGGTGCTGCCGGTGGTTACGCTCACTTACGGCGGATTCGCTTTTTTATCACGGTACATGAGGGCGAATCTCCTTGAGGTCATCAACCAGCAGTATATCGTGACCGCGAGAGCCAAGGGGCTGACCGAGAAGCGCGTGGTGTTCGTCCATGCGTTTAAGAATTCCCTGGTGCCGCTGGTCACCCTGATGGCGAGTCTTTTACCGGGCCTGCTGGGGGGCAGCGTGATTGTCGAATCCATATTCTCCATTCCGGGCATGGGAATGCTGGCCTTTGAATCCATCCTTTCGCGCGACATCCCCGTAATCATGGCTATCGCCTCGATATCGGCGGTCCTTACGCTGCTGGGCATCCTGATAACGGATATACTCTATGGTATCGTTGACCCGCGTATTCGGTTGGAGGCGAAACTATGATCCGTACACGCGGTTACTGGAGGGGAATATGGAACGAATTCGGTAAAAACCGTCTGGCGTTTGCGGGTTTATGCGTGGTTATTGTACTCTTTGCTCTGGCCCTGCTGGCGCCGCTGATCGCAAACAACAAACCTTATATATATATAAAGAAGGGTAAAGCCTATTTTCCTGTTGTCATGAATTATCCAGAACTGAGGGACACTGATTTTCGCAGGGAGACGGAAAGCACCTTTAAAATCATGCCGCCCATTCCGTATTCGTATTCCGAGTACGACCTCAATGCCGTCGTCATGCCGCCCGGTGACGGTCATATCCTGGGTACGGACGAACAGGGCAGGGACCTGGCCTCCCGGATGATATACGGCACCAGGGTATCGATACTGGTGGGTTTCATCGCCGTATTCATTTATGTATCCATAGGTATCATCGTGGGGGCTCTTGCCGGTTATTACGGCGGCAGGGTGGATATGGTTATCTCCCGCATTATCGAGATCGTGATCTGCTTTCCGAGCTTTTTCCTTATACTCACCATACTCGCCCTGGTGGGACCAAGCCTGGTTAGCGTCATGGTGGTGATCGGACTTACCGGCTGGACGGGTATCGCGCGGATTGTACGGGGTGAATTTTTCAAGATCAGGGAACTGGAGTATGTACAGGCTTCACGTGCCCTGGGTGCGAGAGATTCGACCGTCATTTTCCGCCATATACTGCCGAACGCGCTGGCGCCGGTGCTGGTATCGGCCACCTTCGGTATCGCCTCAACGATTCTGATTGAGTCTTCTTTGAGTTTCCTCGGTTTCGGAGTGCAGCCCCCGACCCCGAGCTGGGGGGACATCCTGTCGCAGTCACGGGATTTTATGGATTTCGCGTGGTGGCTGACCCTTGTTCCGGGATTCGCGATCTTTATCACGATTACCTCGTACAATCTGGTCGGGGAGGGATTTCAGGATGCCATTAATCCGAAATCAAGGAACAGGAAAGCCGGCTGAAACGATGGGGATACGCATACTGATCCCTGTGCTGATCATAGCGCTTTCAGGTTGCGCGGGCACCAGTGAAAAGAACCCTCAATGGCTGCTTCCCTCCGATACTGAAACGGAGGGCTGGAAGATAAAATCCCCGCCCGTACATTACGATCTCACGAATATGGTCCTGTATCTTAAACAAAGGAAAACTCTGTATTCGGAATATGGGGTCCGTGAAATGGTAACGGCGGAATATGTCAAGGTCGACAACCCGGAGACCGTCGTAAGGATCGAACTGTACCGTATGGACCGTCCTTTGCACTCCTTCGGTATTTTCAGCAGAGAACGGAATGCGCCCGGTGAGAATAAGCACATATACCGGGAAATGGAAGGGTGTACATCAGGTGACGGCAGGGTCCTGTGTTACAGGGGTCCTTTTTTTATCAGGATTGAACCGGTTGAAAAGAGGGCCGGTCCGACGGTCCCCGATAACGAGCTTGCACTGTTTGTCAGGATTCTGAAACGTAACATTCCTGAAGATGTCGATCCTTTGCCTTCCTATACCAGGCTGCCGGGGCAGATCCCAGGGGCTGCGGGCATTGTATATTATCCCCTGGGAATACCTCAAATTTCCGGCCTGAAAGAGATATTCGTACAAAACGTATCTTACCGGAACGGAGAGTTCCAGGTTTTTTATGCCAGACGTAAAAGCTCCCCGCGCGCTTTCCGGGAATACTCCATGTTGATCGGTAATGATGAACACGGTTTCGTTCTGGATAAGACAGGCGCATACGATTCCGCTTTCATGAAAAACCGTGACGGTACCTATCTTTTCGTAGGGCGGTGCCGTGAATGGATTTTCGGTGTGTTAAAGGCGGAAAGCATTCCCAAAGGAGAAAAACAGCTTGCGCTGTTCGGTGAAACCATTACAGGTTATAAAGATGAACAATGATGTGAGCTGTTTTTAAGGCATCATGCATTATATCATCGGCGACATCCACGGATGCCTCTCGAAACTGACATCGCTTTACTCCCAAATACGGCCCGAGCTGAAAGATGATGACACTCTGATATTTCTGGGTGATTATATCGACAGGGGGGACCATTCCTTCGAGGTCGTGGAATTCCTCATCACATTGCCCGAGTATCGGAAATCCGTTTTTTTGAAGGGGAACCATGAATCCATGTTCATGAAGTTCATTGCGGGCGAGGACATAAAACAACTTTATTATTACAACGGTGGGGATAAAACAGTGGCCGGTTATACCAGGAGGTTCGGGTATCTCAATGTGCCAAAATCCCACCGTGAGTTTTTCAGCGCCCTCAACCCATATTATGAAACAGAGGAATTTGTTGCGGTTCATGCGGGCCTGAATCCGAAAATATATAGTATAGACATGCAGGATGAAGAAGAACTTATCTGGATCAGGGAAAAATTTTTCAGATCACCGGGCAGATGGGAAAAGACCGTGATTTTCGGCCATACCCCGACGGCGTACCTGACCGGAGGCGGTTTCGAAGTATATCATGACCGCGTTCGCAATATAATCGGGATAGATACCGGCGCCGTGTACGGCGGAGTACTTACCTGCCTGCGCTGGCCCGATCTGAAAGAGTATCGTGCGTAGAGGTGCCGATGGTTAACAATCGCAATGTAGTTGTGGTGGTCTTGGCCATGCTGTACACGGTCATGTGGGCCGGCGTTTCTGCCCAGGAATATGACTTCAAGGCAAAGATAGAATCCCGCAGGAAAGGCGACATGATAACACTCCTTTTCAACCGTAAGCCCGACCACAAGGAATATTTCATTATTGAAAACTCACTTCCCATAGGATCGCTCTCTGTCGTAAGCGTCGAAAGATACGACGCTAAAACCTTCAGGGTTTATGCCCGATACCGCATCGATGACATGATTTTTGAAAAATTTATAAGGGTGGGGCTTTCCATCGGGCTGAGGAAACAGAAAGAGAAGCCCGAGCGGGATTATTCGGAGAAAAAAAATCCTGAGACCGTGGAATACAGCGAGCGGATTATCTCTTTTGTAGACCAACGTGAGATGGTCCTGGTAAAAAGAGGTAAGTTCGTATTCGGAACAAACAACGGCGATCGTGATGAAGCGCCTGAACAGATAAGGGATCTGGATGATTATTACATCGACAAATACGAAGTCTCGAACAATGACTACCTGCGTTTCATAAAAGAAACCAACACCCCTCCGCCTGTCACCTGGGAGAACGGGAATTTCAGCGAGGAACAGGGCGATCTTCCCGTAATAGTGACGTACATGGAGGCCGAAAGCTATGCCCGGTGGGCGAAGAAAAGACTGCCCAGCGAGATGGAATGGGAGAAGGCGGCCAGGGGCAGAGGATTTACCTATGTAGTAAAAGACAAAACCGAGGTTGAGACACTGCGCGAACCTTTACGGTATACTTGGGGCAATGTGTTCAGCAGTGAAAAATGTAATTCCATCCATTTCTGGGAAGATCCAAAGGCGGGGAAGGGTATCAAAGAAAAATATACGCGGGGTTTGCTGCCGGTTACCACGTTTGACAAGGAGAACGCATCGCCCTGCGGAGCGATCAACATGATCGGAAACGCGATGGAGTGGACGTCCAGCTGGTACCGGGCTTATGAAGGGAGCCGTTACAGGAATGCGCGGTTCGGTGCCCAGGTGAAGGTGCTGAGGGGTGGAAGTTGGATGAGCAACAGCCATGAACTCCGGGCGACGAATCGCGCGATAGGGGGGCTCCCCAATCTTTATCGTGACGCTGCCGGCGGCATACGGTGTGTTAAAAACCCTACAGTATTGGACAGGGTGTCCGGGGTACAAACGGACAACATTAAATAGCGGATAATTGTGTAAAAAAGTTACATTTATCAACAGTGATATCCACAAAAGTGGATAACCTGTGGGGAGGGTGTGAATGAAACGGGACAGCTCATTATTACTAACAATACTGGCTATGGTTGTTTCAATGACCTTACTGGGATGCGGCAACAGTCCAAAACAGGTGATTGCACGGCGCGACAGCCTGAAAATCATGGTAATCAACGTATGGTCCGGTCTCGATTATAAAGGTACACTGAAAATGGGAGAATATGAAACTCCGGAGGTACGACAGAAACGCTATAAACTGTTGTTGGATGAGATCAGCAGACGGTCGCCGGATATCATTGGTATAAACGAAGCGAACTTTCTTCCTGATTACGCCCGGCGGCTGGCACGGGATGCGGGATACGATGTAATCTATCATGTTGGCGTTGCCGGCCTTCATGTTTTCAGAATAGGTATCCCCTGGAATCTGAAGGAAGGGGACTGTGTCCTCGCGAAAAAGGATCTCAACCTTCAATGGGTGGGCAGAAAGCAGCTTTCAGGAGGAGGTTTTATCTGGAATAATCTGTCGTTTCATACGGCGGATGCGACTCAGGTTGTTGTGGGCAGGATAAGGGTCAATGATGAAAATATATATATTGCGGTTACCCACTGGCATGCCTCACCCCCCAATAATGATGCGATGCGGGCTGAAATAAAGGATCTAATAAAGAACTTCAAATATTCGGCATCCCAGGAAGAACAGGCATTGAAAACACTGCAGAGCGATCAGCAGTGGCGCATGGGTGAAGCACGTGATATGGCGGCATTTCTGAAAAAGGTTGTTCCGTCTGGTGCTAAACTCATTGTAATAGGTGACTTTAATGCCGAAGACGACAGTCCTGAGATAAAGGCTTTTGCGAAGGAGGGGTACAGGGACGGTTTCCGGCGTATCGGAAAAGGGCCCGGGTATACCTGGGACTCTGGTACTAATACCAACATTAAAAAGTATTATTTATCTGGAAAAGAAAAAGTATTTGATTCTTTGTACGATCATCTGAACATGATAAATGAAGGTATCCCTAAAAGAATCGACTACGTATTTTTCAATGATGCGTTTGCCGCTTCAAAGGTCCTTGAGTCGGAAGTATGCTGCAACAGGATGGTTGATGGTCTGCACACGTCGGACCATTACGGCGTATATACCGTCATCAGCCTGAAACCTTAAGCCGCCGCTGGTTCGGTGTCTCCACCAGAGAGACCAGTAAAACAAAGAGGGCCGGGAATGAGAGCATATTATTTTTTAGCGAGAAATATCAGTTATACCTTTGCGCTGGCTTTTTTTACCATCTTCGGCGGATGGTTCGGTGCAATGTTCGGTTATTACATAGGCACCTCCTTTCTGCTGATTACCGACCAGACCCTGCTTTCCAAAATCATCCTGTGGCTTCCCCCCGCAGCGGTCGTGGGGACATTGCTGCATTACCTGCATTTCGGGATTTTTACCCGGTTGAAGATCCCCGCCTTCATGAAAGCCCTTCGGTACATCAACCGTTATATAAAAGGTAATACCCTGGATATTGGAATCGAAACCCAGGAATTGAAACAACTGTATATCTATGTGGCTGAACTTCCCCTTTACAATACAATTGCCGCCGTATTTTACTCCATAATAAGCGTCATTGCCTTGATCGCATTTCTGTATCTGGACCTGAAACATTCCGGGACACTGGATATGGAAAGCTTCTTACTGGTAGTCCGGGTAACGGGTATAGGACTCTCGGTAGCGTGGATCATATATGGTATAGCGACGTATCTGTTGAGTGAAATTCTGACCGGCTACGAAAGGGGTACCTGTTATAATGAACTGCAAAACCGGGGAATTTATATAGTACCCCGATCACTGACGGGGATCCGGTTTAAATTCAGCTTTTTTGTTATTCTTATGATCCTGTCTCTTCTCACCTTCGCCGCACTGATTGAAAAGGACCGTTTCTCACTGCAGTCAAATATAGTATCGATATCGATCTATTTCATTTTCTCCATAGCTACAGGTGTCTTCCTGATGATGGTCAATTCGAACACGATCCTGCGTAACATGCGTGAAATGTCCAGGGTGGCAAAAGCGATTTCCGCCGGTACGGATGTAAGATTCAATGTTATCTCACTGGACAGGGAGGTGAGTGATATTGAGTTCGGTCTACTTGAGATGTCAAAGGAAATCAACGATTACCGGAAAAACATGGAAACCATGGTAGAGCAGAGGA
>CAZUXY010000036.1:23299-23793 GCA_964624235.1 uncultured Leptospirales bacterium
CCTTAAAGAGAGGGACGATCTTATTCAAAAACAGCTTGATATCGCCAGCACCATTCAAAGGGGTATTCTTCCGGGAAGAATCGACGCCTGGAATGAACTTCGATTTGCGGTAAGATATATTGCCATGGAAAAGATCGGAGGGGACTTCTATGACGTCTTTCATCTTAAAGGGGACAAGATAGGACTTATCATAGCGGACGTATCAGGACATGGAATTCCGGCGGCACTGGTAACCACCATGGCGAAGATTTCTTTCGGAAATGCCTGCCAGAAACATGAGTCCCCCAGGAGAATATTCCAGGAGGTGAACCAGAATATCCTCGATCACGTTAAAACCCAGGATTACCTGACATGTTTTTTTGTGACAATAGATGATGAATACAATGTATGGTACGCCAATGCGAGCCACCAGAAAGCGATACTGTACAAAAAGGGAAGCGGACAGATCGAGATGCTTGATACCAACGGTCTCTTCATCGGCGCCATAGAGGAGG
>CAZUXY010000036.1:23803-47774 GCA_964624235.1 uncultured Leptospirales bacterium
AAAAACAGACCAAACTTGAATATGGTGACCGTTTGATCCTCTATACCGACGGTATACCCGAGGCAATAGACGAGACCCGCAGGGAGTATTCCATTGAAAGGCTGCAGGAGATAATCAGGAAAAACAGGAATCTGGAACTGGAGGATTTTACGAGCTCCATTATCGAGGACGTACAGCGGTTTATCGGCAAGCATACGCTTGAAGACGATATCACCGTGCTGGTGATAGAGCTGGCGCATGATCCCGCTGTGGACATAATAAAGCGTTCGAAAAAACTGACTGATGAAAACAGGTTCTTTGAAGCGATTGAAAATCTTGAAACGGGACTTGAACAGTATCCCGACAACGGTAAACTGCTGTACAATCTGGCTAAAGTCTGTTTCAGAATCAACAATTATGAAAAGACCATCGAGAGCATTAATAAGTATCTGTTGAGCGAAAAACGTAACAAATTCGCGTATTATCTTGGCGGTGCGGCGTATTATCAGCTTGCGGATCTGGCAAAAGCAATCGACTACCTGGAAGAGGCACTGCGCATTGACCAGAATTTTATAAACGCGAATTTCGCACTTGGAATGGCCTATAAGAAAAAGGGCAACAGGTCAGAAGCAGTAAGCTGTTTTGAAAGAGTTCTCAATCTTGACGTGGACCACAAGATGGCGATGTACGAATTGAAGAAACTCAGAAAATAACGACTATTTTTTAACAGTAGCTGCAAATTCTCTTTCCATGCCTGCGATGAGATCTGCGATATAAACGTCCAGATTCTTGATTGCTTTTTGAGGGAAACGAAATCCGATAGCGCCTTCATGTCCGCCCCCGTTTGATATATTGAAAATTGTAAGCACTTTTCTAAGGTCGTAATTTTTAAAAGTGTGACTCCTTCTCATCCTGAACTGGATCAGTTCTCCGGTGGGCTGTTTGTCGTAATAACAGAGCAGTCCAACTTTTCCTCCCTCCTCAGCAAGCTGGTTGGCTACCGCTTTCGTAACGGTGATTATGGTTTCGTCATCGAATTCCCTGTGGAGCCGCTTCATATCGTCCCGTTTCAGCACTACATACTGGATAGAATCGGCGGATTTTTTCTTTGAGTAAATGTATTTGTAGCAGTTTTCCTCTTTCTCGCTGAGGTTTTGCAGTTCCTTGAAGACCTGGTCGATATTGGTGAAATTTGTCTCCCTCACCGTCATGGTCATTAGTATAGAATTATACATCTTAGAGAAGATGTCATAATACTTCTGCTCCCGTCGTGATTTAATATACTGGCCTTTCTGCGTGTCCCCGACAATCCCCGTGAGAATCGAAAGCACCAGATTCCTTGAAAAGGGGTCCGAAATAAGGTGTTTTTTCAGTAAATCCTTTTTATTTCTCAGCTTAAGAGCCAGAAACCCGATAAGTTCGCAGGTGGACGACGCCTCGGTGACCAGGCAGTAAGGCCGGTCTCCAATGTAGTCACTGTCTCCGCCGATATGATGGTCGATTTCAATCTTCCTGATCTCTTTTTTGTCAAACATGGAGAGTATTTTTCTGCTGATATCAAGCATGGATTTCTTGGGGGTGTCGCAGATGATAAGGGCTTCAACATTGTTGCGTAACTTGCTTTTACTGTTGATGATTTTAATGGAATTATACTTGCAGATATTAAGCAGGTAGTTGAGGTTTTTTGGCACATGGCCATCCAGATAGATCATAGGGAATTTGTCAAACTTGACGAGGAGTATCGCAAAAGAAACCATTGAGGCGATGCAATCTTCATCTGGATTTTTATGGCCGCAGATAAGAAAGTGGTTCTTGGTGGTTATGATCTTGATTATACGGTCAATGATCATATTCTTTTTTTTAATGGTTTTTATCGTTTCCTTGCTCATAATGGTCGGTTGTTTTATAAAGTGATTGTAGCGCCCGTTTTAAAGAAAGCCAGGTCTGTCACCATGTGGTTCCCGCAGAAAAACCAGGAAAACGCATATGGAAAGAATGGCAGGCTGATAATGGATATTAAAAGCAGAGACGAGCAAAAATGCAAATAATAATTTAAAATGTCATACACAAATATACCGGGAAGTTGAATGAAAATCTATTCACACAGGAGATTAAAAAGTCACACTAAAAAAGGTTCGTGTTTGATCCCGGGAGTCCCTTTTTTTATCCAGAACCTGAGAATGGGAGCGCTTTCACCCTCCTCTGACGTGATGGTTTCCATCTCCTCAACATGGATGATGGAGGATAGGGGGAATTCATAGACTGTTTTTGACTTGGAAAAAGGATCATCGGTTATAAGTACTCTTTTACTGTCGGTAGGATGCTTTTTGGGTGTCCCGGTGTAGGGTACATAGATTTCCCTGAAATCCGTTTCTTTATACTTTGCAATATCGAAATTCCTTGATATTTCCAGAAGCTTTTTAATATACTTTTTTTCTCCCATGGGCTACCTGCATGTATATATAAAAGTAGTTCTGATGTTTCTCTAATTTGCTAAGGGAACCTCTAATAATTAACATAATTAGTAATACGTTCAACTCAACTACAGAATTTTTGAGGAGACATAATAGTAACAATCTAATTTTTAAAGGTTGCCTAAAGAAAGTTAAACAGCCTGTTATAGAAAAATCAAACAAATAAATTGTGCTACTCGTGGTATTTTTTATATACTTGACGGTATAATGGATTAACATTTTAACATCAAACGAATTCTATGAAAGCCGAATAAACGGAATCAAAACATTCCATTCCAGAATCAAATGAAAGAAAAAATCAAAAAACCTATGATCATAAAAGGCATCACGGGCCTTGTTATTATCGTATCACTACTGGTAGGATACCGTATCTTTCTGAACCTGATTTTCCCCGAGAAAGAACTTAAAAATACCATGGTACTGGTGTTTAAAGAAAATTTTAATAAAGCGGTGAAGTTTGAAGGCATGCGTTTGGATTTTTTCGGGAATCTAGTGGTGAAAAATTTCAACATGTCCGTTTCGAGCGATTTCAATGACAATATCAGCCTCATCAAAAGTAAAAAATTCATTATAAGCTTCAAGATTTCCGAACTGCTAAGGCGACAGACCCTTATCGACAGGGTTTCGTTCAGGGATACAGAGATCACTGTTTTCAAGAAGTACGGTAAAAGTTATAAAGATTTCATCCATGAAATATTCCTTTCCGGAAAACCCTATTCGGGAATCCAATATATCAATAAGGACGGACTCCTTATTTCGGTCAGCAACGGCAGGTTATATTATGTCGAGGTACTGCGTAATGACAGGCTGAAACTTGAAATCAGAAACTTTAGAGGAAAAGCATTCTTTAACAACAGAAAAGTACACTATAAGATAGCCGGGAAACTGACATCATTTAAAAGCAGGGAGATCTCAAAGGGGAACCTGGAACTGAAAGGCGAGATGGATGTTGATGATAAGGGAACTATCGTCTGTTCAAGAAATCAGGTTAACATTGAAAATCTTGATATTTCTTATTTCAATCCCTTCATCGAGGAATACGGGTACTCCAATATTCAGTTATTCGGCGGGATTTCCCTAAGGTCGAAAGTCGATTATCTGCAAAAGGATATCGGTTTGTCTGGAACGGTTGAGATGAACAACCTTAATGTATTAACGGCAAACCCGGAGGGCTCATATAATTTTGTTTCAAACGAAAATATGAGCGTAGATTTTATCGTTGAATTCCAGAACAATTTTGAAAGACTGTTGCTGAGGAAACTTGTACTGCATGACAACAACTTCCGTCTGGATATCAATGGTATTCTCTGCTCAAGTCCTTATCGGAAGTATTTTGACATTTCGTTCACTACCAGCAGAATTGATCTCTCAGATCTGTCTGAAAACTTCTCACACACCAGGAATGTGCGTTACGGCGGCCGCTTGAAAGCACAGGGCAGATGTTTTTATGATTTTATCAGAAACGATGCTCTTCTTAATACGATAAAAATCGACCTTGAGGATTTTAATATTCAGGTCACTTCGGGAAAAAATAAAAAATATTTAATCAGGGATTTAAATGCAAAACTAACTCTGCATGATGCATTACTGAGGCTGGCCGTGTCGTGTAAAAAAAACAATTCTGATATGAGTATTACGGCAGAAAGCTATGTATCAAACCTTGACCCGTTGGTCTCCACATCGGTCTTTATCATTAAATCGGACATTATGCAAGCCGGCCTGATCGCGGGAATATGCGCAAAGGGTATAGACCGGCTTTTTGATGCGGCATATAAAGACCGCACGAGGGGTTATGAGGACATATTCTTCCTGGCAAAACCGCTTGGTAAGTTTATGAGCGCAAATTACATTGAACTGGATTTACAGGTAAAAACAATCCCCCTGGTGCGCAACGCCATGTTGAGAAATCTGGTGATGAAAGCAGCACTGAAAGACGGCAATTTAAGGATGGATAAATTTTCTCTGGAAGGGTACGATGCCGGGTATACTTTTGATCTCAACGGCTATTTTAAAACCGACCATCCTCAATTGAATGTTAAAGGCGCCATGAACGGGTTTGATCTGAACCGTTTTTACAGAGATACCGGATATCCCGGTGAGGTGGAGGGTGTTTTAAATGCGGAAGGAGAATTCGAAGTCAACGGTTACCGTCTTTCACACCTGCTTGAATACGGAAAGGGGAATCTGGATGTCAGGCTCGGTACAGGTAAAATTATAAACACGCCTTTCCAGAGCTCACTTATTTCGTCGTTTAAAACCAGGACAGGTTCGGCGTATAGTCTAAAAAAAGTGGATTTCACTTCTGCCGCGATTACACTGAATCATCTGGGTGAAAATTTTTATATAAGAAATTTCATGTTGAATGGAGATTCCATTTCTTTTAATTCTTACGGCACCTACAACTATTTCAAAGGACTGTCTGTTCCGATGCACATCCTCATCGAAAAAGAGGGAGAGGAGGTGACCGGTACGGGAAAAAAGACCGCCCTGCCTGCATTGTTAAAGGGCGGTCTGCTTGAGCCTTTACTGGTGCTCATGGGTGTAAAAGAACGTCCGGAGATATCAATCTTTAAAATCAATTAACTCATAGATTTTGACGGGGAGTTCTTTCCCCTTTACCCTGATGAGGTCGAGTTCCCTCGTTATCACATGATCTTTGACGTACTCGTAGGTGTATTCACTGATGATAATGGTGGTCTTGTAAAACTTATTGGTGCCCTCCAGACGGGCGCCCAGGTTCACATTGTCTCCCATAAGGGTGTAGTCCATACGAGATGATGAACCCATATTGCCTACGACCATGTCCCCGGTGTTGAGTCCTATGCCGATATGAAGTTCCGGTTTCCCCTCCGCAATCCATTTAACGTTAAGTTCGTTGAGCACCCTTATCATGTCGACCGCCGCTTTGCAGGCTTTCAGTGCGTGGTCATCCTGGGGGATGGGAGCTCCCCAGAACGCCATTATTTCGTCACCGACATATTTATCGAGCGTTCCGTCATGCTGAAAAACGATTCCGGTCATGGCTTCAAGATATTCATTTATGTGTTCCACCATGGCTTCCGGGGTCATTCTTTCGGATATAGACGTGAATCCGCGTATGTCCGAGAAGAGAACGGTAAGTATCTTTTTCTCGCCTCCAAGCTTGAGCTTGTCCGGGTCTTTCAATAGCTCGTCCACCACCGACTTGGATACAAACTTGGAAAAGGTCTGGCGTATATAGCGTTTTTCGCGCTGCTCGGTCAGTAAGCGGTAAACAGTGATGAGCGTGAAAGTCGCACCGATTTGTATTATGGGTGTTGCGAATATGAAGATAATGTTCATTGTATCAAACAGCACATATGAGAGGCCCACATAAGAAACGGTAAAGACAGCCGTGAAGACCAGAGATGCCACAATAGAAAGTTTCGGAAGGAGAAAACCCATAATGAGTGCTATCAGCAGCAGCACCAGGATGTTCTGGAACTGTGAGAAGTTGATGATGAAGTCCTGATTCAGAATGGTGTTCAATGCGTTGGCGTGGTGTTCTATTCCGAACAGATCGCCGTAAGGGGACTTGTGAATATCGGTCGATATCCCGGTGACCGAGTAAGCGGCCACCAGCAGTATTTTACCTTCCAGGGATTTATTCGTGATAGATCCTTCATTGACAAAATAGTAGTAAGGATAGTGCTGGAAACTGCCGGGCCCTCCTATAAAGTTTATAAACATGAACCCGTCCGCGTCGATGGGAATGATAAGCTGACGTTCCTTGTTGGGCCTGGCCATTTTCTCGGCGGGAAGGTTTTTAAGCTTCACATGCCTGCCCATTTTGATTTCAACATCTTTCGCACCTATGCCGAAGTAGTGCATCACGATGGCCAGGTCGATTGAAGGATAATAATAGCCTTTGTGCTTGATGACCACAGGAAGCTTACGGTTAATGCTGTCGGGATCAGGCCGGATATTTGCGTACCCTATGCCTTTGGCGGCCCTGGAAAGTTTCGGTGTGGGTGGGACGGCTTCTTCGGCCCACTCATAGCTCTTGTCATTCGGATCGGCAGGCCATCGCAGACGACTCATTATCTCAAGACGGTCTTTAATATCTGAGTATTTTACGTCGACTTCCTGAGTTTCGAAAGGAAAATCGAGAAATACAGTCCGGGCGTTTTGTATCGCTCTGGCCAGTTCATCTTCATGTTTTTTATGATCGAGAAACATGATATCGAAAAATATCGCTTTAGGATTGCTAGTTCCAACGTAATTGGTAAACTTTGCGTGGATATTCCACGGGAACGGCCACGGTATGTTCTTGTCGGTAAACTCCCGTATCGTGCTCTCGTCTATACCAAGAATAACAATATCGTCCCTGGAACGGGGGTTTTTTTTGGTAATTTTTACTCCCTCCTGGAGTTTTCTTGCTTTCTCGGACGGGTCCCTTAAAAAGAACTTGAAATTGATTGAACCGTTTTCCATCCCGTCAAGTAGCCTGGTCATGGAATAAAAAAATGAAAGCATTACAAACACTAAAATGGATACTATAATAGCAAGTATATACCCCTTATGGGCCTTGAATAATCCCTTGTCCATACTGATCCTCTCAGGTGGAATGTATTTAAAGCGGTGATAAATTCACAAAGTATATCTGTAAAACAACCGGCGAAAAGGAGCCCTCGGAAACATGGTGAATTATGATAAGCCGCGTTGCCTTTTTCAAGTATTTTATTTGTTGAAGTTATTGACAAAATATTTTTTAAATTTAGGTCATTCTAAGATATAAAGTTCTTCTATATTAAGAATAAGTGAAGGTTTATAATTCAACCTTCACAATGAAGTAACTGAAACCTTCAGGGCACATGGTTAGACATAAGGTATTATGAAGGAAAGGAAGTTGAATGAACCGGGATCTCGCCTTGTTAAAATGGGCATACCCTGAAGGTGAGGCCGGTTGAAAAGAAACAATGAAATTCGATTTGGATGATTTTTGTGCACACATTTATTTGCCAGAGGAGTCCGCGTGATACTTAAAGATAAGATTGCTGAAATACTTGAACAGGCATATCGCGAGGCCGTAAAAAATGGGCGGCTTGACATGGGGGATAATCCGCCCATAAAAATCGAATATCCACGGGAAGAGAAATTCGGTGACTACTCAACGCCTTTCTGTCTTGAAGCGGCGCGAATACTGAAAAAATCCCCGCTGGATATCGGTGAAATCATTAAGAACCACATAACTGAATCTGACGTAATCGGTGAGGTGAATGTAGTCAGACCCGGATTCATCAACCTGTTTGTTTCATTGAAATTTCTATATGCCAACCTGAAAACAATTTTACGTGAGCGGAATGATTACGGCAGGTCGGTGAAAGAGAAACCATTACGGGTCAACATCGAATTCGTTTCGGCCAATCCCACCGGACCGTTAAACATAGTTTCGGCAAGAGCGGCCGCAATCGGTGATACCCTGGCCAACCTCCTGGAAGCGAGCGGAAACCAGGTCGATCGTGAATTCTATGTTAATGATTACGGAAACCAGGTATATCTGCTGGGATTGTCGGTGATGAGCAGGCTCAACGAGATCAAAGGAATTATTAATGATTTCCCTGAAAACGGATATCATGGGGAATATGTCCGCGAAATCGCCCGACATATTCATGAGAATCATCCGGATGAAATCACTGAACTTACGGATGAGGAATCGCGAATAAATTATATAACCGTAAAAGCTGTGGAATACAATATACACACTCAGAAGAAGGACCTGGAAAGGTTCAATGTCAAGTTTAAAACCTGGTTCAGCGAACGCACGCTCCATGAGAATGGAAACGTCGAGAGTACCTTTCGTCTTTTTGAAAAACTCGGGGTGATTTATGATGATAACGGGAAAAAGGTCTTCAAATCAACCGACTATGGCGACGATAAAGACAGGGTTGTCATCAGGGAAGACGGAAGACCGACATATCTCCTGGCCGACATAGCTTATCATAAAAACAAAATGGATCGGAACTACGGACTCATTATCGATATCTGGGGACCCGATCATCACGGTTACATCAACCGGTTGCAGGGCGCGATGAAGGCCATGGGCTGCCCGGAGGGATCATTTAAAATACTAATCTCCCAGCAGGTCAATCTGGTAATGGAAGGTGAAATGGTAAAAATGTCCAAACGGCTGGGAAATTTCTCAACCATGAGCGAACTGCTCGATGAGATCGGTGTTGATGTTGCCCGTTACTTTTTCCTTATGAGGTCAATAGACAGCCACCTTGACTTTGACCTTGTGCTTGCCAAAAAGGAAAGCTCTGAGAATCCAGTATTTTATCTGCAATATGCGCATGCCAGAATATGTTCGATATTCCGAGAAAGGGAGAAAAGGGAAATCCCCTATGATCCCGACAAGTCAGGCATGGAGTATCTGGATAACACCGAGGCTGTGGCGTTACTGAAACTCCTTGCGCGTTTTCCTGAAGAGATATCCGATGCCGCCACGGCCTTTGAACCCCATCGGATGACAAATTACCTGCTCAGGCTCGCACAGTCCTATCACAGGTTTTATACCGAACATCGGGTTTTATCAGAGGACCGGATACAGACTAATACCTATCTGTCGCTCTGCGATGCGGTCAGGATCGTGTTGAAAAACGGGCTGGCCTTGCTGGGCGTATCGGCTCCTGAAAGGATGTGACGATGAAAAGTGTCGCTCTTGTCGCAACCGGAAGTGAACTGGTGTACGGCAGCGTTGAGGACCGTAATAATTCGTTTCTTAGCCGGGAACTGTTTAAAACCGGATTCCGGGTGATTTTGCACATGTCGGTAGGCGACGATATCGATGAACTGAAAAAGGCTTTCGTGTACGCCGCTGAAAACGCTGATATAGTTGTTATTACCGGTGGGCTGGGTCCTACAGACGATGATTATACCACCGGGGTGCTGAGAAGCATCTACGGCTTCCATCTCGTCATTGATCAAGCCGGCAGGAGGAGAATTGAAGAATTCTTTAAGACGATCAACCGGGAACTCGTGGAAGGCGACCTGAAAATGGTGACCGTACCGGAAAACGCGCATCTTTTCATGAATGACCTTGGACTTGCGACCGGGTTCTGTCTGGAAAAAGACGGTAAAATAATAATCGTGATGCCCGGCGTTCCCCGCGAAATGCAGTACATGTTTGAAAAACACGTCGTCCCTTTTCTTCATGCAAGGTTTTTACGGGAACAGTACAGATCTGTTGAATTAAAGATAGCCATGAAGAGGGAAGCCGAGGTGAATCTGCTGGTAAAACAGTTTCGCGTAGACCTGGAGAACATGGTATGGGGCATTACCACCAGTCCCGGACTGAACACACTGGTCTTTGTTCAGAAAGAGGGATTCGAATTTCGAGAAGATGAAATCCTGTCTGAGGCATCAAGGGTGTTCGGAAATTCTCTTCTGCCCCACGGTGCCGTCAACCTGGAGTCGGAAGTAGTGAGACTGCTTGATCAGACGGGTTTCAGCCTTGCCGTGGCAGAGTCATGCACCGGGGGACTTCTGGCGAAGAAGATCACCGATATACCGGGTTCGTCAAAAGTTTTTGCGGGCGGTGTGGTTGCGTACGGCAACGAATCCAAAAAGAATTTACTGGCGGTGCCGACGGAAATACTTGAAACTCACGGGGCGGTGAGTGAGGAAACGGCACGGGCTATGGTGCTGGGGGCACACGCAAAGTTTGCAACTGATGTGGCGGTATCCATCACCGGGATTGCAGGACCGGGCGGAGGAACGGACGAAAAACCGATCGGAACGGTATGTTTCGGCGTGTGTCTGCATGACTTTATCGAAACCTTCAGCAGAAGGATCATCGGCGACAGGGAAAGAATCCGTCTGGTCTCGACCCAGTACACCCTGGAAAGACTCAGACAGCTATTAATGGAATGCGAAAAATAATGCGCGGACTCAAAACATTGGCTCTGATGGCGCTTCTGATCACCGGAATGAACCTGCAGGCAAGGATAAACAGCCAGGCGCTCTACGAACAGGGGATCGAGGCTTTCAAGACCGGTAACTACGGATCATCAGAACTGCTGTTCAGAAAGATCGTAGAATCAGGAGAGGTGGGGGAGATCAGGGACAAGGCGTGGTATCATCTGGCCCTGTCTATTTTCAACCAGAAAAAATATAAGGGCGCGATTTTCGAATTCAACAGGTTTTTACTGATATGCACCATGCAGCAGATCTGTCTGGAATCGCGCTACTGGATCGCGGAATCTCATCTCCATCTGAAAGACTATATACGCGCCATCGAGGAATACAAACGGTTTATCTCGCAGAGTAAAGACGATATGCTCAGGGTATCCGCGTATGACCGTATCGGGGAAATTTATTACCTGCAGGGAAGATATGATGAAGCCATAATAGAATGGCGTGAGGCGATAAACAGGAGCAATAACCTTCAGCAGAACAACCTCAGGGTCGTGAGAATCGGCGAAGCCCTTTATCTCAATGAAAATCATGACGAAGCGCTGAAACTTCTGGAATCCCTGATACGATCGAAAATCGAGAAGGATATAGACGCGAAGGCGAGGATTATCATAGGAAAGATTTATCAATTTAAGAAAAGGCACCGTGACGCACTCAGAATCTATTATGGGATATCGGAACAGGTTTTAAAGAAGGCCCCTTTTTATGATGTGCAGTATTTAAAAGCCCTATCGGCAATAGAACAGGGAGATCCCTATTCGGCAAAATCGTTTCTTGAATCTTTCATGCTGCTGGGAAAAGAATCAGAGTATTTTTATGACGCGAAGTATCAATTGGGCAATATCATGATAAAGGAGGGAAAGGAAAAGGAAGGTATAGCCATTCTCGATGAAGTAAGAAGTTCAACCAGGAAGATGGGATTGCGCAGCAGGGCGGCGTTGATACTGGGGAATATATACCTGAAGCAGAATGTCGAGAAGGCGCTGCCGTACCTGGAAGACGCGGTTTCACTGGATGACCCGGTGGAGCAGAAAAACGCGATGTTGCTGCTCAGCAGGGTGTACCTGGACGTGAAACGTTATGAAGACGCGGAGCGTCTCCTTCAGCTGTTAAGTACAACGTATCCCGACGATCGGGACAATGACCAGGTATTGTTTCTCATTGCGCAGGTTTATTTTTATAAAAACGATACTGAGAAAGCGCTGGAATCTTTTGAGAAGATCAAGATAATTAATCCTGGATCGCAGTACATAAGGGAATCGTATTATTTTCTGGGACTATCATACATGAAGAAGAATGACGGCAGTAAGGCGCTGGAACTTCTTGAAAAGTATATTTCGCTGCCAGGAGTTGAAAATAGATACCAGGCCTATGTGTACCTGGTTAAACTGAGCATGGAGAATGATGACCTGAAAAACTCCGAGCGTTACATGAATGTGATAATAAACAGCTTTATTTGGCATGAGGGTGTAGAAAATATTATTTACGAATACGGAATGTTTTTAAAGGAAAAGAAGATCGATATCCATAAAAAATATTTTAATCTCGTTGTGCAGCGTTTCCCGAGGTCCGTGCAGGCCGGAGAGATACTGCTGTTGTGGGGTGATGAATATTTCGAAAAAAAGGATTATGCCCAATCTGAAAAAATGTACCAGTTTTATCTTGCGGTTAAAGACCGAGAAAATGCGGGTTCCGTATTCCTTTATAGAATAATATCCCTTTATAACCTGAACAGATTCAGGGAAGTAATTTCAGCGATCACCGCGGGCGACCTCCCCAGGATTACAGATTATACCAGAAAACAGCTCTCTCTATGGCTGGCAAGGAGTTATTTTCGTACGGAAAAACTCGACCTTGCTTATAAGACTTTTATGAGTTTTCCACTCAGGGACTTCGATCCCGCTGATCTTATTAAGATACTTCACTCGGCGCTCAAGGTAGGTGACGTTGCGACCGCTGAAGAGAT
Source organism: uncultured Leptospirales bacterium (assembly GCA_964624235.1). Lineage (GTDB taxonomy): Bacteria > Spirochaetota > UBA4802 > UBA4802 > UBA5368 > CAZUXY01. Next base: position 36,155 of record CAZUXY010000036.1, read on the forward strand.
TGCGGTTATGCTGGAGGACAACAGTGATTATTATCCTGAAGCGCAGTTTGTAATAGGTGAGCATTACCGCAAGTTGAACCAACCGGAAATCGCGGAAAGGTATTATAAAAGGATACTGGAAACAAATCCCGATTCGACCTATGCCGATGCCGCGAGGCTGAATACCGTAGCGCTGTTGATAGGCAGGAAGGAATATAATAAAGCCCTGGAAATACTGAAACAGGTAAGCGGGAAGAAGCATCAGGAGGGGAAAAATGCTTTGACAATACTGGCACTGTTCAGGAGCGGCAAGGCCGATGAAGCCGCCCGGGAAACTCTGGAAAATCTGGAAAGAATCGCCGCAATCCAGGAAGGGGAAGCGGTAATAAAGGAAAACCTGTGGTACTATTACCGCAAGGGAGATGAAAAACAGATGAAACTCTTCGCGGCTTATATGGGCCGATTCCCGGGAAACACAAATCTGGTGAACTACCTATGGGGCAGGCTGTATTTCGACAAAGGGGCGTACAATACCTCGTATTATTTCTTCTACAAAGCGGCACAGGCGGATAATGAATTTCAGAGTGAATCACTCTATCATCTTGGTCTGATTAGTATCGTACACCAGAAAAACAGAAAACTGGCGATTTTATATTTTACCAAGCTCGCGGGAAGCAATACCATTGACAGTCCTTTCGTTGTCAGGGCGAAGTTGAACCTTTCAATCATATACAATGAAATGGGGAACGGGGACAGGGCCGCAGCCTATCTAAAGGAGGTTGACGGCGGGATGTCCACCATGACAATGAAGATTCAGTCAGATAACCTGAAGGATTACTTCGGCTATAGTGAGAGAAAAACTGCCAGATAACCGGAGGGCATATGAATCAACGAAAAAGAATTGCGGTGGTCCATGGGCCGAACCTGAACATGCTGGGGACCAGGGAGATCGATGTTTACGGAAACGAGACACTGAATGATATCAACCATAAGCTGGAAAAGTTTTCCGCTGAATGGGATATAGAACTGGAGTTCTATCAATCCAATTCAGAAGGCGGACTGGTAGACATCATACAGTCGTTGAAAAACATACAGGGCATGGTTATCAATCCCGCCGCCTACACTCATACGTCCATAGCCATCAGGGACGCCATAAAGGGGACCGGCATCAAAACGGTGGAAGTCCACCTGTCGAATATACATGCTCGCGAAGATTTCAGAAAGGTTTCATTGACGGCCCCGGTTTGCGTGGGACAGATTTCGGGTTTCGGATCGTATTCATATATAATGGGACTCATGGCCCTGATCAATATGATGAAGGAGTCCTGAAACGTGGAAGCACGCCTGGCGGAACTCAAGAAACGTCTGCAACGTAAGGGTAAACTTCCCTATCTGGTATTCGACCTTGTCAATATCCGCTACCTGACGGGTTTCAAGGGTTCTAACGCTTTTGTTCTGTTATCAGAAAGCGGGACATATCTGATATCGGATTCACGTTATGAGGAATATGCCAGATCCATCCTCAATCATGGAACCTCGTTTGTTCTGCAAAAGGACAGCATCGTCACCACATTAAAAACACTGGCACGAAAGCACGGCTTGACCAGGATATATGTCGAAGAACATGCGTTAACTTTTTCAACCTACAGGCTTATGCAGTCGAAAATCAAAGCGGTGAAAATCATACCCGGCGGTGATGAAATCAATGATATGCGAATGGTCAAGAACGATCACGAAGTATCTATTATAAAAGAAGCTGTTGCGATTGCAGATCGGTGTTTCACACATATACTGAAAATAATAAGCCCCGGGGTCTCGGAATGGGACATCGCCGTTGAAATTGAATACTTTTACAAGAAAAACGGATGCACAAAGACTTCTTTCGATTCGATTGTAGCATCGGGAAAAGGTTCATCGATGCCGCATTATATGCCTTCGATGGATAAAAAGATAAGCAGCGGTGATGCGGTACTCATAGACATGGGTTGTGTGTTCAGGGGATACAATTCAGACTTGACAAGAACCGTGTTCGTACATAGCATTGATGCCGAATTGAAGAAGATCTATAAAATTGTTAAGAGTGCACAGGAAAAATCCATACATGCCATAAAGTCCGGTATCCACACCGGCACAATTGATGCAAAAGCCAGAGATTATATCACAAAACACGGATATGGTTGGGCATTCGGCCATGCGCTGGGGCATGGTGTGGGCATGGAGGTACACGAATTCCCTGCGGTAAAAAACGGCGGCAAAGTACGTTTGAAGGAAAACATGATTTTAACCGTTGAACCAGGTATTTATCTTCCCGAAAAGGGTGGGGTGAGAATTGAGGATGTGGTAAGGGTAACGGAAACAGGATGTGAAATATTTACAAATTCTGCAAAAGACATCATAATATTATAAGAGGCGTTAAATGATTTCTAGCAATGACTTCAAGAGAGGTACCGTCATCAAGCTGGACGGGCAGTTGTATTCCGTGATAGAGTATCAGCACGTGAAACCTGCCCGGGGCGGGGCCTTCGTCCGCACGAAACTTAAATCACTTACCAAGGGTTCAACCGTAGAAAAAACTTTCCGAGGCGGTGAAAAAGTCGAAGACGTGCGGATCGAAACCAAAGCCATGCAGTACCTCTATGATGAAGGCGATTCCGTGGTATTCATGGACACTGAAAGTTATGAGCAGGAATCGATTGAAAAACGGTATGTCGATGATATCCTGAATTACATTAAAGAAGGCGATGTGGTGAATATAGCCGTTTATGAAAACAGACCCATCAGTATTGAACCTCCGACCTTTGTGGTGCTGAAAGTGACCTACGCGGAGCCGGGGGTCAAAGGAGATACCGCTACAAACGTCACGAAACCGGTAACCGTGGAAACGGGCGCACAGATACATGTGCCCATCTTTGTCAATGAAGGAGACAAGATCAAGATTGACACCAGAACCGGGGATTACGTCGAACGGGTGAAGTAAGCATGGGCTTTATGCAGTATATCGCAGACTGGATAAATAAAAACCCCGGAAGGGCCGCAGGGGCTTTTGCCGGATTCCTGATAAGTATACTTTTGTTTACCCTGGGGATTGGCAAAACCCTGCTGGTAATCCTGTTTGTGGCGATCGGCTACCTTATAGGGAAAAGCAGGGATGAAAACGTGTCCCTCCTCGATCAGATTGCCGGTATTTTCAAGAGAAAGTAGCATCTTCCGTTACACCGGGTATCAGGATGGTTATGATGCCCATAGAATTCAATTTAACCGTACATTCATGAGCAGTGAAGGAAACAGCGTCACTCATCAGGGAAGCCTACCTTTCCTACAAGCGTAAAAAATACAGCGATTCTATTGCACTGCTGCAAAGATTATCCTCCTCCACCTCCAATGATCCTTACCCGGGGTTTCTACTGGCGGTTCAGTATCTCATGACAGACCAGTTCGGCAAGGTTCAACCCCTGTTGCGTAGAATACGGTTGGGGAACCCGGACTATCTTCCTTTCGTGGAACTTGAGCTTTTCCTGATATTGAAATCGGCGGAAAGCAGGGAACTGGCATTTTCAGCCTATCTTGACGCGCTTCAGAAATATCCGGCTGATACGATGATACGGAAAGGGGTGCGATTATTGAGGGAACCCGCCGATTTTATAGCGCTGCAAAAGAAGACTAAAATCCATGATCTGGTCAAAGTTCCGGCACCCGACAGGATTCGGACACGGTATACGGGTAAAGCGGCGGCCGCAGGAAATGAGAGGCAACGGGCACGGAATATTAAAAGGTATACCGCATGGTTTACGGTTATTATCGCTGTTTTGGCGATTGCGGGAATTATGGTGTTTTTTACTGATTTCAGCATACGCAGGTATTTGCCGTTTGAAAAAAGGGGAAAGCATACAGGCAAAACAGTATCGGACATCGACTTGATCGTACTGGACAAAAGCAGGTATGGACTGATAGAGAGGATAAACAAAACAAAGGCCCATGTATTCTACTACAGCAGCGATGACGTATTAAGGGATTTTAACGATGCACGCTACAGGATAAAGGAGGGCGGGTACAATGACGCCCTGCTGCTGGTGAACAAACTCCTCAACAGCAACGCCTCCCCCGGAGTGAAAGAAAGGGCGAATTTCCTTAAAAGGTTTATCCGGGATCAGGAAGACCGGGAATATTCAGGTATAACCTTCGGCGAGATCGTGAAGAAACCTTATTTATACGAGGGAATACTGGTATCGTGGGAAGGCAGGATAGCCAACCTGAAACGCAGGGACGGCAAGCTGGTTTTCAGTCTCATGGTGGGATATAAGAACCATGATGTATTCAGCGGTATTGCAGACGTGTACTCGGAGAAAGATCTTCCCGGCGTCGGCAACGGGGACTACGCAAAAGTAAATGCCGAATATGTGGCCACACCCGACAAAAGCGACCGTGTTTACCTCATACTGAAAGAACTCACATCGGTAAAGAACGCCGTGCATAAAGGGAATTGAAATAATGCCCACCGTTTCAATAATAAAATGCGGCGGGTATGAACTCACTCGGCTCGAGCGGTCAATACGGGAAAGTCTCAGCATGGCGGGATTCGACCCTGTAAATTTTCACGGTGCGCGGGTTGCGGTAAAACCGAACCTCCTCAGGGCGGTTGGTCCTGAGAGCGCCGTGGTGACCCACCCATCGTTTTTCCAGGCCATGGTAAGGATCATTAAGGCTGAAGGAGGGACGCCGTTGCTGGTGGAATCACCCGCGTTTCAATCCCTGGAAAAAGTGTTTTCCAGAACGGGATATGATACGGTGGTGAGTGAAGAATCCATCGAGGTGTGGGACAATAATTCGACATCGGTGCTTCACAATCCCAACGGGGAGCGTTATAAAAGATTTGAAGTCGCCTTGCCGTTGTTTGATTCAGATATGATTGTCAACCTCCCTAAACTCAAGACACACGGTATCACCTATCTGACCGGTGCGGTAAAAAACCTTTTTGGGACCATTACGGGACTCAACAAGTCGAAATGGCATATGAGAGCGAAGGGCAGGGAGGAATTCGCCGGTTTTCTGCTCGATCTGTACGGAGCTTTTCTTTTCGGTTTTGAAAAGCAGAAAACAATATTCCACTGCATCGACGGCATAGTAGCCATGGAAGGGGAAGGGCCCGGGCCCAGCGGTACGCCGGTAAATGCCGGGATCATAATCGCCGGCAGTGACGCAGTGGCTGTTGATGCCGTTGCCGCCATGGCGGCCGGTCTGGAGATGAAAAACATACTGACTGTGAAATCTGGTATACGACGCGGACTGGGGGAGGGTGCGCCCGACAGGATACATATAGCAGGAATTGCTCCTGAAAAACTGCGGCTGCGTCCGTTCGCTCCGCCGCGTTCAACGTTTGTCGCGACACTGATGAACGTGAACATGCATCACAATCTTTTAAAAAACCTGTTCGTCGAAAAGCCGGTTCCCAATGCTGAAAGCTGCACCCTGTGCTATCAGTGCCGCAGTATCTGTCCCGCAGCGGCTATTGACAAGGGCCGTGACGGGGAAAAGACACCGCATTATAACTACAATAAATGCATCAGGTGTTATTGCTGTATGGAGATCTGTCCCGAGGCGGCCATCAGCCTGAAAAGAGCCAGGCTGCAGTGGATTACCGAGTTACTGGGATAACACGCGGGAAAATACAACCGTACTTAAGAGTGATTTTGAAGTGGTTTCCGATAATCCTTTTATGTGGAAAAAACTTCCTCCAGGGTTTGAGGAATTATCCGGAGTGGGACAGGTATGTGTCTCAATACCGGCGGTTACATTGTCCCCGGCATCGTGGTCTGCGTTCCGGCAGGATGTTTCGGGAACGAGCTTGTTTATTTCTGTAATATGCCCGAAGATATGTATCTGGTGTACCGGGAAGGTCCCTGGAAACCGCATATTGGCTTTCATCCTGATGTTTATCTCTGTGATTAAAACATGAAAAAGGCAAGATTAGGGATTGTGAGACCCGGAGAAAACTCATCTTCGACCGGAGCGGACCTGGAATATTCGCCGGGCGGAAGGAACTCGGTTTACATACTTATTTTGCTGTGTCTTACCTATGCTTTTGATTATACGGACCGTATGGTCGTCGCTTCGCTCCTTCCGTTTATAAAACAGGACTGGGGGCTGTCGGACCGGCTGCTGGGATCCCTTACGGGAATTGTATCGCTCTTCATCGCCCTTTTTGTGATCCCCCTGTCTCTGGTGGTAGACCGGTGGAGTAGGAGAAAGATGATCTCAATAATGGTGCTCTTCTGGAGTCTTGCGACTATACTGTGCGCCTTTGCCGGGAATTACCGGCAGCTTCTTGTCGCACGTGCCCTGACCGGGCTGGGTGAAGCCGGATACGCGCCGGCAGCAGTGGCGGTTATCGCGGCGTCATTTACCAGGGAAAAGCGTGCGATGGTCACAGGTATCTGGGACGCATTCGCACCGCTGGGAGCAGCGCTGGGTTTCGTGGTGGGAGGCTATATAGGTATGCATTACGGATGGAGGCATGCATTTGGTCTGGTGGGAATACCCGGGATCATACTGGCACTGCTCTACTGGTTTACCAGGGACTACCGGACGGCGCCGCTGTACGGTAACACGCAGGGGTCCTTTTCCGCATACGGAATCAGAAAATCTATCAGTGGGCTGTTCGGTATCCCCACTCTCTGGTTTGTGTATTTCGCCTTCGCAATGAATATCGCGCTCACCACTCCGATGCTGACGTGGTTTCCTTCTTATCTTCATCGATACCGCGGTATTGATACACAGAAAGCCGGATCCCTGACGGCGTTGATCACGATGCTGCTACTGATAGGGGCCCCGCTGGGCGGATACATTGCCGACCGGTGGATGACACGCAGGATCAATGCCCGCCTGCTGTTTTCCGGAGTCACTTCACTCAGTGCATCGGTGTTTCTTGGTATGGCGTTTTTATTTCAATCGACGGTATTTTTCATCCCCTCGATGATTGTATTCGGCATACTCTCCGTGGCCTTCCTTGCCCCTGCGGCCGCGGTGATACAGGATGTGGTGCATCCGGGATTGCGGGCACTTGCTTACGGGCTCTGCGTGGTATGCCAGCATATATTTGGCGCTTCATGGACGCCCATGTTTGTGGGTGAACTGTCAGACCGCATGGGTCTGGATAAAGCCCTGGCAACGACATCTGTATTCGGACTGATAGCCGCCGTACTGTTTTTTATTGGATCCCGTTATTACGCAAAAGATCAGGCGGCGGTATCGAATATCATATTGCTGTCGGAATGATTGCCGTGTTTTTTTAAATTTATACCGCCGGGGGTTTGATCAAGGTCTGTGGCATGCATATAGTGCAACGGGTGCGGATCCAGATACCACGGCAAGAAGATACGGCAGCTGCGCGGGTAAGGGTTCCCGCTCCCTGTTTGATATGACCGTGGAAAAACAACTCAATCAGTTGAAAGGGAACAGGCCGGGTGGGAGGGAGTGTTCGTATGCCAGGAAGGTGTGGCGACCTGTACCGCGGCATGGGGGTTGATAAACGAAGGTTGTACCAGGCGGGAGGAGTCTGTCGTGTCGCTGAAAACCGGTAATTGCGTAAATTACCCCGGGATTACAGGTGTAGAAATGAAAGTGCTGAAACCCAACGAAGATTTTCCGTTGTAAACGGAAAATTGCTTAAACTTGTCGAATTAAAAACAAAAGGAGATACCATGAAAAAGATTATCAGTACCGACAAAGCGCCGAAAGCAATAGGGCCGTATTCGCAGGCGGTAAAAGCCGGCGATTTTCTTTTCATTTCAGGACAGCTGGGACTGGATCCTTCGATTATGGAAATGAAAGGGGACGACGCCGCCGGGCAGGCAAGGGCGGCCATGGAAAATATGGGCATGATTCTGAAAGAAGCGGGCATGAATTTTGCCGACCTGGTTAAAACCACTGTACTTCTGAAGAGTATTAATGATTTCGCTTCAGTAAACGAAGTGTATGGATCTTTTTTCCAGGGCGCATACCCTGCCAGAGCCGCTTACGAAGTGGCAAACCTTCCCAAAAACGCGCTGGTGGAGATTGAAGGGATAGCATATAAAAAATAGTAACTTTAATCCCGTCGAGGGTTGTGATAAGGAAGCAATATGTATCAGCTTTTCGAGGTACTGAGATTAGCAATGAATATCCTGGAAGATTCCTCAATGTGGCCTTGCACCAGTTTTTTGAGTTCTTCAACGCTCGAATTTGTTTTTATCATAAGCGAGCAGATCTTTCTGTGTATTTCGATATTGGCGGCAAAATGATCGCGGTAGTATTCCTGTGAAAAACGGTATCGATGGGTTCGCATCCGCAGATTTTCCAGGATGTCGATCAAAACATCATTTCCCGAGGCTTTGATAAAGATCTCATGAAAAATAAAATGCTGTTTCCAGTAATTTTTTGTATCTCCCTTCTGAAAATATTCTTCCATTCGGTTAAGGGTGGATTGAAGCATCGTTTTTTCTACTTCACCGATTCTGTTATGTGCCTCGGCCGCCGCAATAGCTTCAAGGGAGGCTCGTATGGTGTATGTCTTGGCGATGTCGGCCGCGGTCACTTCCCTGACAAAAGTCCCTTTTCGCGGTATTATCACCACCAGCCCCTTTTTTTCCAATGCACGGAAAGCTTCCCGCAGCGGGGAACGGCTTATGCCGAACTGCTTCTGCAGGTCCATTTCCACGAGCTGTTGGCCCCCTTTGAGCACATCATCCAGGATTGCCTCGGTAAGAATGTTTGATACCTGGTCCCCAAGAACATTCGCCTTGAACCCCAATTCCTGAATTTTTTCTGTAAGCATAGACACTCCAATGGAATTATATCTACTTCAATCCCGGTGTTTATCTGGCAACAACAGGGTGAACCGTAAACCCAAAAACATCAAGAACATCCCTGATCAATCGATCGGTAAAAGTATCGGGGACGCTGGATTTTCAAAGGGCAGTGAGTAACCTTACAAAAACAGGAAGGATCTTCCTCCGGAGGACTGGGGATATCGGGTTCCGCACTGCGCGCCCTGATCCAGGAGACCGCGTCTTTTTCGGAATCGACCGTCGCCACCTGGTGAACGGTTCTGCCGAGACAGTGTATGTATTCCGCGCATATGCAGTAAGCACTCATGAAATATCTCCTGTTGCCCGGTCAAGCTTGATACCGAGTTCATGAAGTTTATCGGCTTCAGGAATACCGTTTGCGTCCCATCCCATAAGGGTGTAATACTCGTCCAGCATGGGTTCCAGATCGAGGACTTCTCCCATACTGGGACCATGGGGGACGGGTGTTTTAAGTATGCGTTCGGGAAGAGTATCATCTTTTCGTGAAAATCCAAGCCGGACATTATATAGCCTTTCAAGGTTAATGATGCGCTCTGCGGCGATCTTGAGACCGGTCTCATCCATGGGTATACCGGTAACCATGGTGTATGCCTTTGCCTGGTCACCCATGCCGAAACCGCCCCGCATGGTTGAACAAATCCCCAGGGAATCAACGGCGCACATACTGAACTGCTGTTCCCTCTGCAGAGCACCCTTTTTTTCATAGCTGAGCCGGGTGCCGCCGGAGATCTCGGGCCCCATGGTGGTGGCGATCATATGGTGAGCACCTTTGGGGGATGTCGCATACGTGAGTGCCATACCCTTGCAGCCCCTCGGGTCGTATGCGGCAAACCCCTGGCCTTTGGAGTGCATGCCGAGTTCGGGAGCGCCGAAAGCTTTGGCCGCATGCCTGATTCCCTCCGCAAGAACGTCCCCGATCCCCTTTCGCGACGCCATCAGCTTTAATGTTTCAACCAGAGCATCCCCGTTACCGAATTTCAGGTCGATACCGTCGGTATCGGCCGGACCGATTATGCCCTTCTCGAAACATTCCATGGCGAGCGCGACGCAACCGCCGGCATTCATGGTGTCCATGCCGGTGGTGTCGCAGATCTTCGTTGCTTCAAGAATAGATACCCAGTCCGAAACACCGCAGTTCGCACCGAGCAGCGCTATGGTCTCAAATTCGGGTCCTTCGATCAACAGTTCGCTTCCGTCGGAAGCGGTGATATAGCTGCGCTTCCCGCATCCTACAGGACATGCAAAACATGATGCGTCGGCTATGACTATGTCCTCACGCATGCGTGGACCCTCAAGACGATAGCCTTCGTTGAAATTATTTTCCCTGAAGTTCCTTGTACAAAGAACGCCGTTGTCGTTTATGGATTTAACCAGTTCGGCGGTGCCGTAATTCCTTCGATCGATTATCTTGGGATGCATGCGCAAGGCTTTTACAAGACTATCGGAAAGATCCATGACGCCTTCTGGATCATGATAATGTATGCTTCCCGTTCCCCGGACGGCGATAGCTTTCAGGTTTTTGCTGCCCATCACCGCGCCGCATCCGCCGCGGCCGAACTCCCGGTACCACCCGGCTGTTATGCAGGCCATGCGGTTAAGCTTTTCACCCGCGGGACCGATACAGGCGATTTGCGGCATTTTATTGTCTCCAAGTTCACTGCGTATCTTTTTTTCCGTGTCGGGGATGAGTTGACCCCAAAGGTGACCGGCAGGACGAATTTCAATCATGCCGTCATCGATCCACAGGTATCCCGGATTGTGTGCGCGCCCCTCGATGATGAGTCCCGTGTAGCCGGCGTAACGAAGTTCAGGCCCCCAGTGCCCTCCGCAGAGGGAGTAGGAGTAGCTCATGGTCAGGGGCGATTTAAAAGTCACATTGATCTTATTTCCAGCGGGCAGCACTGTGCCCACGAACGGACCGTTCATGAAGATGAGCTTGTTCTTCGGGTCCAGAGGGTCGACCCCGGGACCCACCTCGCGGTAAAAGTGATAAGCCCCCATTCCTCGTCCACCCAGGTAACCGGCCGCTACAGCTATAGAAATATCTTCCGAATAGACCGTCCCTGAGGACAGGTCGATTCGTGCAATTTTGCCGTATGTGTACGCGACTGATTTCATGTAATCTTTATACCTTTAATTCTTTCCTGAAGAATGACGGATCGATAAGGCTTTTCGGCTTTACTCCTTTCAAGGTACAGGACCGCCTGCTCCGGGCAGTGGCTGACGCATTGAGGGTCCCCCTTGCAGAGATCGCATATGATGACATGTTTCTCTTCAGGGTGCATCCTGGGCGCGTTGTAGGGACAGGCCTTTATGCATCTTCTGCATCCGGTGCATTTTTCTTTGTCGACGATTACGGCGCCGGTACACTCATCTCTGCTCAGCGCATCGAACTTGCATGAGGAAATACAGGGAGCGTCGGCGCACTGGTGGCAGAGAATACCGTTGTCTATCTGTGTTTCATGGTCACGCACTATGCGTATTCGGCTTTTTGCGGGACTTGAGACACCGAAATGAGTGAGACTGCACCACTGTTCGCATATCCTGCACCCGATGCATTTCAAGGCTTCGAAAACCAGAACTCTACCGATTAATTTTTCTGTATCTTTGGGTTCCAAATTTACTTCCTTAGTACTCGAAACGGAACTCAAGTATAATACATTGCGTATTAAAACATACCACTGAAATGTCAATCTTCCAATCATAGAAATAGTAAAAAATTGTAGATTTATTCGATTATAAGTGTTTTAACGGGCTGATCAGAAATCCTTCACGATCAAATTCAATAGCTAAAGGGC
>CAZUXY010000037.1:0-47545 GCA_964624235.1 uncultured Leptospirales bacterium
GGAGCTGAAGCCTCTGCGTATGCGACATCAGAAGGAGCGAACCGTAGTACCGATGCCGGGGATTCAGCAAAAAAAGACGATAAGGTTGTTGATGCCGACTACGACGTAGTCGATGATGATAAAAAGTGAATAATTTGTGATTCGGAGGGGGTGAGTTCCCCTCCGAACCGCTTATACGGCATACTCTGAACTTTTGATGAGGACATGAATTGGCTCCGAAAAGAGATTATTATGAAGTACTGGGCGTTCAAAAAAATGCTTCTGAAGATCAGATCAAACAGGCTTACCGTAAACTGGCCTTAAAGTACCATCCCGATAAGAACCGGGGGAATCCGCAGGCTGAAGAAAAATTCAAGGAAGCCACTGAAGCATACGAGATTTTACGGGACCCGAAAAAGAGAGCGTCCTACGACAAATTCGGCCATGAAGGCGTGGCGGGATTTGAGGGATTCGGGCGCGGTGCCTATACGGATTTTTCGGACATATTCGGTGATTTCGACCTGGGTGATATATTTGAAGGTTTTTTCGGCGCCGGTTTCGGTAATCGCGGACGGGGAAAAAGACCCAGGAGGGGCGCCGACATACAGTACGACCTCTCGATTGAGCTCGAAGACGCCGCCACGGGTAAAGAGGTCCAGCTTGAAATACCGCGAAACGAGGTATGTAATTCCTGTAACGGAAGCGGTTCGGCGGCGGGTTCGAAAGCCCAGGTATGTCCGGTGTGCAACGGAGCGGGGCAGGTGCGCCAGACCCAGGGTTTTTTCTCAATATCACAGACCTGTTATCGCTGCAAGGGTGAAGGTAAAATCATTACTACCCCCTGTAATACCTGCGGCGGTACGGGGCTGGTGATGAAAAAGAGAAAAATCACCGTGAAGATACCTCCAGGCGTTGAATCCGGTTCCCGTCTTAAAATAACCGGTGAGGGGGAACAGGGTCCCGGCACAGGTCCGCGCGGTGACCTTTATGTGGTGATACACATAAGAAAACACATTGTTTTTGAAAGGCACGGAAACGATCTTCTCAACATAGCCGATATATCATATTCCACCGCCTGTCTGGGGGGTGAACTGGAAGTTCCCACCATTACCGGCAGTAAAGTTAAAATGAAAATACCACCGGGAGCCGAAAACGGTCAGATATTCAGGCTCAAGGGAAACGGGATTCCTTACCTCGGATCCTATGGGAGAGGAGACCAACTGGTAAAAATCAACGTGCGCATACCAAAGAAACTCTCGCCGCGGCAGAAAGAACTGCTTAAGGAACTCGCACGGCTGGACGGAGAAGAGGCGGGATCGTCCACACGTCAGTTTTACTGATAAGGGGTATAGAGTGCGGCGATGTAACGATCAGGGTAAACGCTCCCGCTTTAATCCCGGGCCAAACGGACCTTTTCCATGTATTCCAGTATCGTCACAATGTGCCTGCGTTCTTCGTTTATAAGCTTATTGAGAACGGTTTTCGCTTCCCTGTTTTTTTCGTACATGGCCAGTAGTTCGGTATAAAAAAGAATGGAGTCCTTTTCAGCCGTCAGGGCGATTTTGAAGATATCCTCCATTGTTGTAACCGTGGTTACCACTCTGTCCACGTCGCGGTGGTCCTTGAAAATCCTTTCATCACCGATTGCCCTGACGTACTGAAAGTACTCGTCGGTGAAAATCCCCTTTATGTCCCCGATTTCCGAAAGGAGCTTCTCGAACAGGTCCTTGTGCCTCAGTTCTTCTTCCGCCAGAAATCCAAGCAGTTGTTTATACGATTCGTCGCTGAATTTTTCCCTGCATCGGGTGTAGAAATAATAACCGTTTTCCTCGATTCCAATGGCGATATCCATCAATTCCTGTGTTGAGTATTTCATAAGCGCTCCCTTTCCGTAGTATATACACCTACATATGTTGAAAAAAGTATAATCACGGAGAAGATTTCTATTGCGGGATTCTTTTCAGCACCTCGATGAGCAGACGGACCCCGAAACCGGTGGCGTTTTTGGGGCGGTATCCCCTGCTTTTAGAATACCATGCGGTCCCGGCGATATCCAGATGGGCCCACGGAGTGCTTTTAACGAAATTTTTCAGGAATGTGGCCCCGATTATAGTGCCCGCATTCCTGTTGGAAGAAACGTTGCGGATGTCGGCGATATCGGACTTGATGTCCTCCTGGTATTCCCTGTACAGAGGCATGCGCCAGAGTCTTTCACCGGTTTCCTCACCGGCATCAAATACCGTGGAAACAAGATTATCATCGGTGGAAAGCAGGGCCGCGATGATCTCACCGAAGGCCACCAGACAGGCTCCCGTAAGTGTTGCGATGTCGATTATATATGAAGGGCGTAGTTCAGACTCGGTATAGGAAAGCGCATCGGCGAGTATCAGTCTGCCCTCGGCGTCGGTGTTGCCGATTTCTACGCTCTTACCGTTCCTTGAAATATGCACATCACCGGGCCTGTAGGCGTTCCTGCTCAGCATATTTTCACAGAGGGGAAACACGGCGTACAGGTTTTTGCGCAGTCGCAGTTCCGATGCAGCCCTGACAGTATACAGGCATACCGCGGCTCCCGCCATATCGCACCGCATTTCTTCAATGTGTCCTGTAGGCTTGAGGTTGAGGCCGCCCGAATCAAAGGTGATCCCCTTGCCCACTATCGCCAGTGACTTTTTGCTGCGGGGGTTCCCGCGATATCTCAAGACCACCATCTGCGGGGGATATGAACTTCCGCGGCTCACCGCGGTTATCAGTCCCATTTTCATTTTTTCGAGATCACGTTTTCCGTAAACGCGGCAGGCTACCCCTTTCATGCGGTTAAGCCTGCGCGCCTCGTCGGCAATGGCAAGAGGATTGCTCCGGTCGCTGGTTTCATTGACCAGATCGCGGCAGAGCAGCGTGTTTTCGCAGACAATTTCAATTTCTTTGAGCAATGCCCCATAGAGGTCCGGATTTTCCATGTAGAGATCCGCGGTTTCAAGCCTCTGCTGGGATTCTTCAGAACGCGATTTATAACGGGTGAACAGATAATTTGAAAGGTATATGCCTTCAGCGATTGAACGAACGACGTCAGGTTCCTCAGGCCGTTCAAGTACGGGAATCAGAACCGCGACCTTTTTGAATCGTTTCTTTTTGCACAGATCGATAGCCGCGCCGGCACTGTTGCGCAGGGATTCCCTGGTTATCTCTTCCCTTTTACCCAGGCCCGAGATAATAAGTGTCGGCGCGTCTTTCAGAGGAAGAAAAACCACCTCACCGCTTTTCCCCTTGATCAGTGAAAGGTTCGCTCTTCCTATGACCGTGTTCATGCCTTCGGGATAGAGCCCAATGCGGTTCTTCTGATGGTCATCGCTTAAGAAAACTACAATAGTGTCTTTTTCGGTAAAATCAAGGGATGTTTTAATTGCAGCGAGTTTCATCAGTGTTCATCCTGCATGGAATATATGGTACAATTCTCGAAACGGTTACTGAAGATGAGTTGGAATTCTGTCAGAGGAAGTTATTAATTCAACCATTTTTTTTAAAACAGGGGTCCAGCACCGGTTAAAACTAAGCAGCGAACGCCGGTCGGGGAGGGACAGGCAGGAATTTACCTCGGCATTGAAGGTATATGCATGGCGACTGTTACCCGACAGTAGTCGTGCCGGCTCACGGGAAGGTTCCTTCATGAAACCGTATGGGATCAGAACTTGAAGTCCAGGTTGTCCTCGATGAACTTAATGGTGAAATACCCCACCGGAATTTTTTTCATGTCTTCCATGGGAGCAACCGCCATTTTCCTGATACGGTAAATGGCCGTTACGATCTGTCGTTTGAGTACTGAGATATCGCTGTCGGAAAAGTTATCGAGTTGGACTACTTCGTGCACTGTCTCCCTGAGATGTTCATGAACAAAGCTTTTGCGGCTCTCGTCATTCATCTCGGTGCTACCGGTACTATTTACAGGACGTTTTCCTGTACTGACGGGTACAGAAGTAATATACCTTCAGGACACGGCGAAATCAATCCTCATGGTCTCGATCTCCACGCTTACCAGTTTAACCTTTATACGGTCCCCAAGCCGGAATCTTCTGCCGAGCCGTCTGCCTATAACGGTATACTCGTCCTCCTGGACCAGATAGAAATCGTCGGTCAGGAATCTAAGCGGAACCATCCCTTCGATGGGTTTTTCCATCAATGTGACGAAAAATCCGTACTTGGATATCCCGCTTATTACCGCGTCGAAGGATTCGCCGATCCTGGAACTCATAAGCCTGCATGACTTCAGCCTGAAAAGGTCCCTTTCGGCGCTCTGGGCGAGGCGTTCCATAGTGGAGCTCTTTTCCCCGATAGGCGCCAGTTCTTCCGTGCGGTAGGGGGCGGGAGTGCCCGTGATAAGGTTTTTAATACAGCGGTGTACCACCAGGTCGGGGTATCGCCGTATGGGCGAGGTAAAATGGGTATAATCGCGGAAACCAAGGCCGAAATGGCCGGCGGGTTCGATTCCGTAATATGCCTGCATAAAGGATTTAAGTATGATGAAGTTTACTACCTCTTCGTATTCCTTCCCGCGTACGCTCTCGATCACGGCCTGAAGGGCGTTGCCTCTGGGGATTTTCATGTTTATTGAAATACCCAGAGTCCTGAGAAATTTAATCAGGACACCCAGCTTTTCCTCGCTGATGGGTTCGTGGATGCGGTAGAGCGCCGGAATCTTTTTCTCTCGCAGTGTGCGAGAGACCACCTCATTGGCGGTGAGCATGAATTCCTCGACAATCAGATGGCTTTTCAGACGTTGAACCTCGATGAGGTCTATAAGCGCGTTTCCTTCGTATATAAACTCCGAATCGGTAAGGTTTAGATCCACACGTCCCTGTTTCATGCGCCGGTCCTTAAGCCTGGAGGCTAATTGGTACATTTCCCTGAGGGTTGCCGCCAGTTTCGATCTTTTCCCGGAAACGATAAGCGCATGGGCGCCGGTATAGGTAAGCCTGCGGTCCGATTTAATGATTCCTCGGAAGTATTCCTGTTGAACGACGGCGCCGTCGTTGCCCAGGGTGATTTCGGCGGTGAGACACAACCGCTCCTCACCCTCCTTAAGCGAACAGAGGTCGTTTGAAAGCTTCTCGGGAAGCATGGGGATCACCTGGTTGCCGAGGTAGAAACTGGTTGCTCTTTTTTCAGCCTCACGGTCAAGTTCGCTCCCCTTTTGCACGAACGCCGAAACATCCGCGATATGTACGTAGAGTCGGTATACGCCGCCGGTATTTTCCAGTGAAATCGCGTCATCGAAATCTTTGGCGTTCTCGCCGTCGATGGTTATCGTAAAAAGGGAACGGTAGTCTTTTCGGCCCTTTTTCTCACGAGTGATATGTTTTTTACCGAACTCGGCCAGTTCCGCATATCGCGGGTGCGGGCCGGGAAGGTTGTGCCGAACGGATATTCTTTTGAAATCCTGAAGCTCGTCTTCCGGTTCGAAGCTTTCAACGACGCGGCATTCCGAAAGCCCCTGGCGTATTTTTCCTGTGAGTTCAACGACGGAAAGCGTACCCGGCCGTGGTTCGCCTTCAAACCGCAGTGAACAGGCCTCGATCTTCCCGGGGATATCCAGCAGTCGGTAGTAATTGTGACCACGGTCGGGCCTCATTACCTGCGCGATATACCGATCCTTTTTTCTCTTTATAAGCCTGACCACCCTGGCCAGGAAGTACCCTTTTTTATACGCGGTCAACTCGGCTTCCACATAGTCACCGGAATGCGCGTGGGCCGTATCGCCGGCCTCGATAAGGAATTCATTACCGTTCTCTGTGACCAGCACTCCGGCGCCGCGACGATCTACGCTTATGGTTCCCCTGCAGGAAAAATCCCTGGATATACGGTATGATTTTCGGTTCTTTTCAAGGAAACCCAGGGAGGTGAGGGCTTTAAGAGTCTCATCAATGCGTGAAAGATCCTTGCCTGATCGGGCGTTTCCAGTCCTTTTTCTTCCACTTTTTTCGGGGAGCCGGGCAAACCTGTCCAGTTCAGCGATAAGCGCGTCACGGCTGAAAGGAACGGTGAAGGACCTGATGGTTTCTACTACACGTTTTGGCGATATGGGCATGCGGTTAACCTTGAGTCGGCGATTATATCTTGGGTTTAGACGCTGTGGTCTGGCGAATGACCGGACACGTTCCCGGCTGAAGCGGGTGGATTTTTAATGTCGAATATCTCTTTTTTCTTGCTTTCGATAAGTTCGCGATATTCCTGAATCTTTCCGGCGGTACCTTTAAAATACTCGTTTTCCAGATCCAGAGTGACCTTACCTTCCCTGATACTTTCTATGACCAGTTTGCCCACCTCATGGTGTATTTTATCGATGGTGCTCTCGATCTTTTTTATCTCCAGGGTTAATTTCGCGATTTTTGTGTATTCCTCGGTTTTTTCCACCAGCTTTTCGCTGTATTTGAGGAACTGTTTACCTGCATCTGTAAAAAAACTCATATATCTCTCCCCTGATTTTACTTTTTCGGTAATTGTTCGGCCTTGTACGGCAATTCGGGTCCTGTTGCCGCTTATGCCACCGGTTCGTACCGGATTACGCAGGTGAAACATGGCGGACAACTCACATTCCCTAAGCGGTTACCGGACAGAAAATATACGTTTTGCTGCCCGGAATACCTATTCTCTCATGCATTACGGCATTGCACAACATATTTCCGGTCCCATTTTGTATGGGTAATTTCAGCTATTCTTTTTAAGAATTAAAGAACAGGGGTGATGCCCGCTGGATTTTTTAATATTCATTGCGATCAAAAATGTAAAATACCAATGATTCGTGGTTTTGTCAATAGTCAAGCGCTAAAAAACCTGCCCATGGAAAGACCGGCAATTGTGTCCTGTCGGACCTGCTCCATAATGGTTTTCCTTAATCCTGAATCATTCTTAAAAAAGGAAAAAAGATGGGAAGGAGGAAAGGAAACCAGGTCGACCGGTATCGCCTGTGTCGGATGGCGGAAGACCGTCCGTACGGCATGCAGTCCTATACGGTCGCGGTCGAGGATCTCTTTTGCGCGGTAGAGCGTATCGCCGGCAACAGGAATGCCGATCCCCGAAAGCTGGGCCCTGATCTGATGTTTTCTGCCCGTAAGCAGCTGAATCAGCAGCAGGGTGTGGGTATCGGAAGAGGCCAAAGGGAGATATTTCAATATACATTCTTTTGAATCATGTGCGGTTTTTTCGCTGATTATAGTTATCCCTTTCGTTCTTACCAGGAAATGAGTGAGGGTCCGCCATTGCGATCCGCGTAGTATATCATTCCCGACCGTCGCGGGGGTATGCTCCACCAGGGCCAGATAGAGTTTTATTACCCTTCCTTCCCTGATGTCTCCTGAAAGTCGTGATGCCGCTTTGGATGTTCTGGCAAATACCACTATTCCCGATACCTGGCGGTCCAGGCGGTGCACCATCCCCAGGAAGACCCTGCCGGGTTTGCGGTATTTGGCTTTCAGGTATTCCTTTACCTGGTCCATAAGGGATTCCCTTCCCGTACGATCGCCCTGTGTCAGGATACCCGAAGGTTTATCCACCGCGATCAGGTGATTATCTTCATATAGTATTGTAAGACTCATCGGGTGTCGTCCACGATGCGGAATTCAAGTTTTTTCAGGTGTCGCAGTGTCCATAAAAGCGATAAGGGCAGGGCAAGGAAGTTCCCCGCGCCCAGACCTATAAATACACCGATTATTCCCATGTCGAAATACGTCACCAGCAGGAACGCCAGCGGCAGGGCAATGCAGAACATCCTGAAAAGAGTAATAATAAATGCCGGGACAGGCTTCCCCGTCGCCTGAAAAACCGCCCCGGATATCATACCCGCAGCGACACCGGTGAAGGTGAAGGAAAGATACCTGATCTGGGTTACGCTTCCTTCTATAACCGCGGGTACCGATGAAAAGAGGCTGAAGAGACGGAATGAAAACAGGTTATACACCACGGCAAGAAAAAGCACCATTAAGACCCCCAGAACCATATTCAGGCGGTATATGTCGGCGACCCGTTCCAGCCTGTTTCTTCCATAATTCTGCCCTGCCATGGTAATGGTCGCCCCCGAAACGGCAAAAGCCGGAATCAGCACAATCTGGTCGGTCCTGCCGCACAGCGCCCAGGAATTCATTACCTCCTGACCGATGGAAGAAACCAGGTTGTTGAGAAACATGAAGGTCAGTGAAACCGAGAGCATACCCAGTGACTGCAGGGAACCGATACGGACGATTTCGGTCACCAGATCCCTCCTGGCCCTGAAAAAGCTCCAGTGTATCGGAATGGATGACCTTTTCTTCAGAAATATGGCGATTACGTACACCGCCGTTATGCCGATAGAAATCGATGTGGCCAGTGACGCGCCGGCGACCCCCATTTTGAACGTGAAAATGAACAGGGGGTCCAGGACGCAATTCAGTAAGGTCGAAATGATGGACGCCGTTGCGATATGACGGGTAAGACCCTCACCCTGAAGCACCCCGATGAGTACATGTCCCAGTAGCAGAAGGGCGAGACCGGGAAGGAGGTAATAGAAGTATTCCAGGCCGTAGCCGACCGCTACGGCGCTCATTTCCTTTCCGGCAAGAATATTCATGATTTCAGGACCATAAATATATCCGGCGGGGATGGAAATGAGTGCAATAATCAGGGCAAGCAGCATCCCCGAATCGGCGCTGCATTCCAGGACAGGGATGTTTTTTTCACCGATTGCCCTGGCGACCAGGGTTCCCACGCCTATGCTGATCCCAACCGAGAGGGCTATAAACAGGAAATATACCGGGAATACCAGCCCCGTGCCGCTGATAAGCGCCGTGGATTCCGGATCGATGCGGCTTATAAAGTAGGTATCGATGATCAGATAGAGCAGGCTCAGAAAATTGCTGAGAAAAAACGGTATGGAGAGTCGCAGGGTAACCGGGAAGACCGACCCATCGAACATGTTTTTAACCGGGCTTTCCATGGGCGGATCAGGGTATTATAGGACAGAAGAATCTTATTGTGGTGGACATTATGCGGTGAAAAGTACTAGTTTTTGCGTACATGAGTCAAGTGCATTTTAGTATACTGCCGTTGGTACGGCGTGTGGGGGAGGGAAAGGGCATGACATCACGGGTGATAACGGCAATAACAGACCTGCTGCTGGCAGGTGAAGCGCTGTTAATTGGCGGACTTTTACTGGGAATGAGAACCGACCTCTGTACATCGGGTGGAATGTGGGCCCTGGCGATGGTTTTTCTGGGCCTCAGCGCCCTGACAGGGGGTATCGACCACGGGTTTTTTGAACTTCCAGAGGGTAATGTGCAGGGCAGGGTCGTGATGCAGAAGATTACATGGCTTTTAATAGGCGTAATGACCTTTCTGGTGCTCTTCTCGTCGGTTTTGGAATTTGTATCGCCGCGGTACCATGTCCCGTTTATGCTTGCCGGTGCTCTTCAATTCGCTGTTTTTACGGTATTCGTGCTCAGATCAGAACGTTTTCTCGTGGTTATACTCAATTACCTCCCGGTAATTCTGCTGTTCCTGGCACTCAACCTGTTTTTTCTGGACACCGATAGAGGAAACATGTACCTGATTGTCGGGATTCTCGTTTCATTTCTCGCTTCAGCGGTCCAGATTGCAAATCCTTCAATTTTACATCCGCTGGATGGCAATGGACTGTACCATTTGATCATGATGATCGCGGTCGTCTTTTTTTATTATGGTGGGAAGGACCTGATCTGATCACCTCTGCAACATGGATGTGAAAATTATTTTTGGAAATTTTTATAATGAGGGATAACTTTAAGCAGATTGTTGATTTTATGAAAATCATACGCAGAAAAAAAAATTAAAAAAATGTTACTATTGTTGCCGATTACATCGAATAGTAATTGACTTTTAGAATAATATATGATAGGTCGCTTTCAACTTGATTTTATTTTTTCGTTTAATCGTAAGCTGTGCGTTGATATTAACTGATAGGAGAGTCCGATGCAGAACAGCACGACCCCTTTGAATGGCGAACAGGTTGTAGACACAGCAGAGCCTCCGGACATGTTTTTTGGTCCATCCCGTGATGGCGAAGGAGAACCGTCGGAAACGGATGAGCCTCCGTCGCTACTTCCCCTCGACATACTTTCCGAAGACGTATACCCCCCGGCAAAAATAAACCTGCATGCCAACGGAACCCGTTTTCCCGTCACCGCGGCTTCGCGCAAGTTCCGCAAACGGTATTTTACCGACGCGGGCTCCGCGGAATGGAATGACTGGCGCTGGCAGTTGCGAAACCGTATCAGGGATATTCAGACACTGAGCGGCATCATCTGGTTGTCGGATGAGGAAAGAGAGGCTCTCGGAGGGAAATCAGGGAACCTGCCGCTTTCAATTACTCCCTATTACGCCAGTCTTATGGATGAACTTGATCCCGGGGACCCGATTCGCCGTTCCGTGGTGCCCGTTACGGCCGAAAGGACGGTTTCCAGCGGTGAAAAAGAGGATCCCCTGGAGGAAGACGCCGACAGTCCTGTTCCGGGACTGGTACACCGCTATCCGGACAGGGTGCTGTTCCTGGTCACGGATTTCTGCTCCACTTACTGCAGATACTGTACACGTTCCCGGCTGGTGGGCCGTTCGGATGCCAGATCATTCTGCAGGGGAAGGTGGGAGATGGCGCTGGCCTATATAGAGTCCATGCCGGTGGTACGGGACGTGCTGCTTTCGGGCGGTGATCCGCTTACCCTCCCCGATGAGGAGCTGGAATGGCTGCTTTCCCGGCTGAGGCGCATACCGCATATAGAGATCCTTCGCATCGGTACCAAGGTGCCGGTGGTCCTTCCCCAGCGGATTACCCTTTCCCTGACAAAAATGCTTAAAAAATACCATCCTTTATGGATAAACATACACTGTACCCATCCGAAAGAACTCACTCCTGAGATGGGTGAGGCCTGCGGGCGGCTGTGTGACGCCGGAATCCCCCTGGGCAGCCAGACGGTGCTGTTAAAGGGTATAAACGACAGCGTTGAAACCATGAAAAGCCTGTATCACGGCCTGCTGAAGTTCAGGGTTCGGCCTTATTATCTCTATCAGTGTGATCCAATTATCGGCTCAGCTCATTTCAGAACTCCCGTGGAAAAGGGACTTGAGATCCTGAAGGGCCTGCGCGGGCACACTACGGGATTGGCGGTTCCCCACTACGTCATCGACGCTCCCGGCGGCGGCGGAAAGATCCCCCTCCTTCCCGAATATATCACGGGTGTGGATGAAGATGATATTGTGATGACCAATTATGAGGGTCTGAGCTTCCGGTATCCGGACACGGCCAGGAAGGGCGCAACTGCCTGTGGGACGTAGCGTACGTATCGGATTATGCTATGACCTCAGGGACGATTACCGTGCGATGGGGTTCAGTGAAGAGGAAACGGCGGAATTCGATGCCGCCTTTACCATTGACAGTATAGCGGACACTCTCCGCACCCTGGGATTTGAAACCGACAGAATCGGCAACATATTCGGTCTCGTGAAGCGTCTTAACACCGGCGACCGCTGGGACCTGGTATTCAATATCACTGAAGGGCTCCGTGGAATAGGAAGGGAGGCACAGGTACCGGCCCTGCTTGATGCCTATGGTATCCCGTATACCTTTTCCGATCCCATGGTCCTTTCTCTCTCCCTGCACAAGGGACTCACGAAAAGGGTGGTAAGGGATCTGGGTATTCCCACACCGGATTTCAGGATTATAGAGCAACCCTCCGAACTGGAAGGAATAGACCTCGAATACCCCCTGTTTGCCAAGCCTGTAGCCGAGGGTACGGGTAAAGGAGTTACTTCAGCCTCAAAAATACTGACCCACACGGACCTGATACGGGTTTGCTGCGAGCTTCTGAATCGTTTCGGACAGCCCGTGCTGGTGGAAACTTACCTGCCAGGCCGCGAATTCACCGTAGGCATCATCGGTACGGGCAGAAACGCCAATGCGGTGGGAGTGATGGAAATCGTCCTGCTTCCCGGCGCCGATGCGGATGTGTACTCTTACAATAACAAGGAATTCTGTGAATCGCTGGTCCGATACGACCTGGTGGTCGACGAGACGTCCCGCGCGGCGGCCGCTATAGCGCTGGATTCCTACCGGGGACTGGGGTGCCGTGACGCGGGAAGAGTGGATATCAGGGTCGACCGGCGCGGAATACCGAATTTTATCGAGATCAACCCTCTTGCGGGACTGCACCCCTCCCATTCGGACCTGCCCATGCTCTGCGGGAAAATCGGCAAGTCCTATAAAGAGCTCATAGGCGATATAGTCGATTCGGCGCTCGTCAGGACAGGTATTCCGGCCATCCCCTCCAGGGGGACAAATGGATAAACAGAAACGCCGTACACGGCGGTTTTATCATGGTTAAAGTCGTTGTGCTGCATTCCCCGGTCTCTCCCGGTTCCCCTCCGGACGAACAGGATACCATGGTGCAGACCGGTGAAATCGCCGAAACGCTGCAACGCATGGGATATGAAACCGTTCCGGTGCCTTTCGGCCTCAACCTGGAAGCCGTAAAGGAAGTACTGTGTGAGATTAAACCTCGTTTCGTGTTCAACCTTGTGGAATCGGTAGAAGGCCATGACCGTTTCATTTACCTGGCCACTACGCTGCTGGAAGCCCTGAATATACCCTTTACGGGATCCGCCACGCAGGCGGTTTTTCACACTACCTGCAAAACGGCGGCGAAAAAAACCATGGAGGCCGCGGGTATCCCCACACCCCCCTGGATTCTGTCCGACGGGCGGGCTTATGGAAACGACCGTTTCCCCGGCACCTATATCATCAAGTCTGTGTGGGACCATGCTTCGCTCGCACTGGACCAGGGTTCGATAGTGGAAATAGTCGGCCCTGAAGAGGGCAGAAACGCGATAGCGGGGTGGGCAGTGCAATACGGCAGGGAGTTTTTCGCGGAAAAATTTATCGACGGAAGGGAATTCAACCTTTCGGTTTTGGGCGGCAGGAGTGGCCCGGTGGTGCTGCCCCCGGCGGAGATACGTTTCGACGCCTTCCCCTCCTCTGCGCACAGGATCGTCGATTACAGGGCGAAATGGGAAACAGGATCCTTCGAATTCGACAATACGCCGCGCAGTTTCGATTTCGATAAAAAGGACCATGCGCTTATCGGAGGACTGGAACGACTCGCGCTCGCCTGCTGGGAACTGTTTGGGATGAGGGGTTATGCCAGGGTGGACTTCCGGGTCGACCAAGAGGGAAGGCCATGGATACTGGAAGTAAACGCGAACCCCTGTATCTCCCATGACAGCGGTTTTATCGCGGCGGCTGACCGGGCGGGGATCAGCTTTCAGGATATAGTGGCCGGTATTATTGGAGAGACTGTATAGTGTTTCGCATACGCAGAATATTCGACGATACCCTGACGGCCGATCGAAAGGTGATCGATCTGGTGCAAAAGGCGCTCAGGGCGCAGTTCTCCGGCCTTGATGAGGAGGAAATCTTCAGGCTCCCCGGGGTGCTGAAGAATCCGCTGAAATACCGCTTCCGCTCAATACTTTTTGTCGCCGAGGATGTCAAAGGGGCGCTGAAGGGCTTTGCCGTACTTCAGCACGCTCCCGACCTTGAATTCTGCTATCTGGATTTCATCTCCTCCGGCCTCACGAAGACAGGGAGAGGGGTGGGCGGCGCGCTTTATGCAAGGGTCAGGGAAGAGTCGGTGTACCTTGATGCAAAGGGCCTGCTGTTCGAATGTCTGTCCGACGATCCCACCCTCTGCCGCGACACCTCGATACTGGAAGAAAACCGGTTACGTCTGAAATTCTACGAACGTTACGGTGCATTCCCCATTATCAATACCAGATACGAAACCCCCCTTAAGCCGGACGCCGATTGCCCCCCCTACCTGATGTTCGATCCGCTGGGGAAAGATGTACGGCTCGTGCTGGAACGGGCGAAGAAAGTCGTACGGGCGATCCTGGACAGAAAATACGGGAAAAAATGTCCGCCCGGATACATCGATATGGTGGTCGACAGCTTCAGGGATGATCCCGTGCAGTTGCGTAAACCCCGTTACATCAGGGAGACGGTCCAGGCTGCGGTGAAGTTTACCCTGCCCCTGGAACAACGTATCGCACTGGTGGTGAACGACAACCATGAAATCCATCACGTGCATGACCGCGGATACGTGGAAAGCCCTGTAAGGATTCCCAATATTCTGGACGGCGTTCTTCCCCTGGGGATATTTCACCGGTCGCCGCCCAGATACTTTTCTGAACGATTCATACGGCAGGTACACGACAATCACTTCGTGGAATACCTCAAACGGGTATGCGCCATGGTAAACCGCGGGGATTCGGTCTACCCCTATGTATTTCCGGTGAGAAACCGGGCCCGTCCGCCCCGGGAACTCCCCATAAGGGCCGGTTACTATTGTATAGACACCTTTACCCCTTTGAACCACAACGCCTACATCGCTGCGAAGCGCGCGGTAGACTGCGCACTGACGGCGACCGGTTTTATTTTACAGGGTTACCGTCTCGCATATGCGCTGGTGCGGCCGCCCGGCCACCATGCCGAAAGAAAAGCCTTCGGCGGTTTCTGCTACTTCAACAGTTCAGCGATTGCGGCCGATTATCTGAGCAGGCTGGGCAGGGTCGCGATACTGGACGTGGACTATCACCACGGGAACGGAACGCAGGACATTTTTTATGAACGTGATGACGTGTTGACCGTATCCATCCACGGGCATCCACAGTTTGCCTATCCTTATTTCAACGGGTTCGCTGATGAAAAGGGCGGCGGTACTGGTAAAGGATATAACATTAATTATCCGCTTCCCGAGACGGCGGACGGGAGTCTGTACGGCGCGACTCTGGAAAAGGCACTGCATCGCATCCGTAATTTCAGACCCGCCTTCCTGGTGGTCGCCCTGGGGTTCGACACCGCAAAAGGGGACCCGACCGGAACGTGGAGCCTCAAACCGGCGGATTTTGAGCGCAACGGCCGGCTCATCGGAGGGATGGGGCTCCCGGTACTGATAGTGCAGGAGGGGGGTTATCGCATACGGATGCTGGGATCGAACGCGCGTCATTTTTTCAAGGGGCTGTGGGAAGCGGCCCACCGCAGAAGCATACCGGCATGAAGCACATGAGTTATTCGGAATATGAAAAAAACAAAAGATATCGATAATGTATTTTCCTTCAGGGAAAGGATCAGGAAGACCGATGTGCGTAACCTTCGCGATCTTGCATCGTCGACGGGTTTTTTCTCGAAAGAGGAAATCGACATAGCCGGCGAACTGGCGGAGGAGAGATTGTCCAAAGGGACCGGGAGCGGTTATCATTTCATTATCGCGGAAGCCGGTGGAATGGTGTGCGGTTACACCTGTTTCGGTCTGATACCGTGCACTCTCACCAGTTTCGATCTCTACTGGATAGTGGTAAGCCCCGTACTCCAGGGGAAGGGGCTGGGTAAAAAACTTATACAATTGACCGAGCAAAAGATAAGATCCATGGGAGGGGACCGGGTTTACGCCGACACCTCATCCCGCATGCAGTACAGGCCTACCAGATCATTTTACCGTAAAGCCGGTTACCGTAAGGTAGCCGTCATAAAGGACTTTTATGCCCCTGGTGACGGTAAATGCATATTTGAGAAAATACTGCGTAAATGACCTCGCGTTAAAAAGCGATCAGTCAGTGTGCTCAAGACGGCACATTACCTCCATATGATGAGTGCCCGGGAACATGTCTATCATGGCGAGACCGGTAAGCCGGAATCCCGCCGAACGAAAAAAAGCAATGTCCCTGCAGAAGGTGGCGGGATTGCATGAAACATGCACCATTTTTCCGGGCGCCATGGACTTCAGCATGGTCCGTACTCCGGGCGAAAGCCCCTGTCGCGGCGGATCGGTGATCACCACGTCGGGCTTCCGCAGCCATGACAGGGCGCGGGCGGAGTCGCCGCTTTTAAAGTCTATCGAGGTGATACGGTTAAGCTTAGCGTTGCCGGCGGCCCATCGTATGCTCTCGCGGTCGATATCGATCCCCAGTCCCCGGTATCCTTTTTGCGCCAGGTAAAGCGAGAAGAAGCCGACACCGCAGGCCAGATCAAGTAAATTCCCGCCGGCACCGGGCCCGATAAACCGGCCCGCGGTTTCCAGCAGGGAGGACCTGAGCCGGCGGTTTGCCTGGAAAAAACAACGCATGCTTCATTCAAAGATTATCCCCTGTTCCTTCTCCTTTATAACAGCGCCGGGAAGATCTGAGGTGTAAACCTTGTGGTGGCAGTCCTCAGCGATTCGAAACCAGTTGACGCCGGGCTTTTTCATGGAGTAGAGTTCCTTTTGCAGCGCCGGTGAGAGCAGCAGGCAGCCCCCTTCGGGGAAAGGGACATGTAGCCGCGAGTCCCTGCAATAGAAACCCGGTTTTCCCGATGCATCGCATTTAATGTCGGCAACGCTCCGGTAATTAAACCTTTCACCGGCGATTATTTCAATGGAAGGAATATCCCGTTCAGGAATGCGGGCCACCCTTCTGAGATTTTCCAGGAGCACGGATTTTTTTATCATAAGTTCGGTATCATACGTACAGTGCAGATAATCACAGCCGCCGCATTTGCTGAAGTTGGGACACTCGGGATCGATCCTCAACGGGGAGGAGCGGTTGATCTCGTTGATGGTCCCGTAACTGAAATCCTTTTTTTCTACTATTACTGAAATGAGCAGTTCGTCTCCAGGGAGACCGTAGGGCACGAAAACGGCTTTGCCCTGTATAAAACCGAGGCCATACCCTCCATGCACGCACTTTTCGATGTGTATCTCTTTTACATCCATATCAATGAACCGAGGGGGATTACGATTCTGCCTTGTTACCATACCTGTATGCCGCTGGCAATTGATAAAACTGCTGATCGTTTTCAATTCCGCGTGCTTCTCGTGAAGTGCGAATATTTGGTACAGGTTGTTGTTGAAAACCGGCATATGAAAAAGAAGTCCTGAAGCCGCGGTGGTGTTTAACTTCACTAATGGTTGACAATTTAACGTACCGGGCTAGTATCATACAATATTACAAAAAGGCATACGGTATGCAGGCTATATGTTGCGCCTGATCCGCAGAAAACAGGAGTGCGTTATCAGACATGGCAATTTCCAGGAACGGCAGTACCGACGGAATGGGAGCAAGGATCGCACGGTTTCGCGAGAAGATGCGCCTGACACTGGAGGAGCTTTCCGAAAGGACCGGGCTTACGATGGAACATCTGAGAAAGATCGAGGAGGGCATGGATTTCGCCCCTGTCGGTGACATACTCAGGATATCAAGAGCACTGGCGGTTGACCCCGACACCCTCCTCTCGACGGACCATGCGGACGAGAAGAAAATGAGAAAAAAGAGGGAGGAAGGATTTAACCGCAGAGCGATGTCCTATCAATATACCGTATTGACACCTGAGGCGAAACATAACCACCTCAGGGCTTTCAGGATAGAGATCCCTCCCAGATCGGAGCACCCTAAAATCCATTACAGCCATGAAGGTGAAGAATTCGTTTATGTGCTTTCCGGGGAAGTCGAGATTCGCGTGGGTCAGAAGGTGCATACCCTGGGGAAGGACGAGGCCCTGCATTTCGACTCCGCCATCAAACATACGCTGAAAAATCCGGCCGGCAAAAAGACCGTGCTGATTGTGACCCTGTACACACCATAGGAGCCCACATGGAACTGCATCTGAACCAGGATCAGATCATGGTTAGAGATATGATCCGTGAGTTTTCCCGAAGCGAGATAGAACCTTATGCACAGGAATACAATACCAGGGGGGAATTCCCTGAAAGCATCATAAAGAAACTGGGCGGGCTGGGGCTGTTCGGCATGATGGTGCCCGAGGAATACGGCGGTGCCGGCGCCGGAACCGTCAGCTACAGCCTGGCGTTGCAGGAACTCGCTTTTGCCTGCGCCTCGGTATGCGTCACCATAAGCGTGACCAACCTCACCTGTGATCCCATACTTAACGCCGGTACCGAGGAGCAGAAAAGGAAATACCTTTTCCCGCTCGCCTCGGGAGAGTATATCGGCGCCTTTGCGCTGACCGAGCCTGATGCGGGCTCGGACCCTTCGGCACTGAAAACATCCGCCGTCAGGAAGGGCAACCATTACATACTCAACGGCAGAAAGCAGTTCATCACCAACGGCGGATACGCTGGCGTATTTGTACTCATCGCCAGAACATCGCAGGGGAAGGGCGGGCTTACCGCGTTTATCGTTCCCGCCGGGAGTAAAGGCCTATCCATAGGAAAAACTGAACATAAGATGGGGCTTGCCGCGTCAAACACGGTGGAACTGGTGCTTGAAGATTGTGAAATACCTGAAAACCTGCTGCTGGGACGGGAGGGGTACGGGCTCCATGCCGCGCTTGGCGCCCTGAACAGCGGAAGGATAGGGATCGCATCGCAGGCGACGGGAATGATCCGTTCCTGTCTGCACGAGGGCACGGTGTATGCCAGGGAAAGAGTGCAGTTCGGCAAACCCATACTGCGCCATCAGACGATACAGAACATGATCGCCGACATGGCGGTAGCATACGAATCATCATCAGTGTTGACATGGAACGCGGCAAGGCTCAAGGACGAGGGTAAAAACTTCGCGAGGGAGGCGTCCATAGCGAAGCTCCATGCCTCGGAATCGCTGATTAGTTGTTCATACAAGGCTTTGCAGATATTCGGCGGGTATGGTTACATACGCGAGCAGAAGGTAGAAAGGATTTACCGTGACGCAAGGGTCACCACTATATATGAAGGTACTTCGGAAATACAGAGAATGATTATCGCCCGCGATACTGAAAGAATGATCTGACGAACCCCGCCGGTTTTTATCCCTGGACGGGCCTGGAATTTTCCAGGATAAACGCGATCATGGTGTCGAGTTTTTTTATGGAATCGACAATGAGTCTGAATTCTTCGTCGGTAAGCTCCAGGCCTTTCAGTACCAGTGGTGACAGCTTTTCCTCGTTCTCTTTGAGTGCCTGCAGTATGGATTTGACCCTGTCGTTGATATGGGAAACCCTCTCCAGCGGGCATATGGGTACTACCAGTTCACCTCTCGGGGTCTTGCAGATGGCCCTGGTTTCGGTCTTCCCCGAATGATTGCAGAGTATCTCGTCTTCCAGCAGTCCCATGTGAAAACGGCACATCTTACATTC
Organism: uncultured Leptospirales bacterium; assembly: GCA_964624235.1. Lineage (GTDB taxonomy): Bacteria > Spirochaetota > UBA4802 > UBA4802 > UBA5368 > CAZUXY01. The sequence continues at coordinate 19,139 of CAZUXY010000037.1, forward strand.
ATTGAGTTCCAGATCGAGTTTCATCCTCAACCTTCTCTGACAGTGTGATTAACGGTCCCTGATATATCTGGTTGCCGCAGGTGCACTACAGCGAGGATTCCGGTCTGCGCATCAGCCGTATGCCCCCTTCCCGGCGGGTGTGTTTTCGGCCGATATTTTTTTTATTCTGACTCTGATCGCGGCGTTTCCCGGTACAGGGCATTTATTTTCACAGATGCCGCACCCTATACAGACATTCTCAAGAACAAGGGGGAATTTAACCAGCACTTTTTTACCCTCCTTGTCAATTGTGTATTCTTCGCGGAACTTTATGGATTTCGTGACCGTGGGACATACTTCCTCGCATACGATACAGTTGCGGCCTTCGGCCCAGGGTATGCAGAGGTCCCTGATGATATACGCTGTTCCGATTGCGGTGGTTTCCTTCTGGGGTATCTCGAGTTTTTTAATGGCGCCGGTGGGACAGACCCTGGTGCAGAGTACACAGTCCTTTTCACACCATCCCAGCCGGGGGATGAGTCTGGGGGTGAACAGGGCTTCAATACCCGCTTCCGACATGGAGGGATGGAGTGCGTTGGTGGGGCAGACTTTCATGCACGCACCGCACCGGATGCAGAGGTCCAGAAAACGCTCCTCCTCGAGGGCGCCGGGTGGCCTCAGTATACCGGCGTGGTCGCTTTTATACACAGGGTTCAACCTGAGCACCGGTATCGCGGCAAGGGAGGCGACGACGCCGGTGACCATGTGCCTCCGTGTCAGCCCGCCTCCGGCTGGATTATTTTCCGTGGGATTTGGACGAATGCTTTTAATAAACGGGACAGTGAGTTTGAATTCAATTGCGTCATACCGGCACGAATGCAGGCATTCAAAACACTGGATACACTCGCCGTGCAGGGTATCTTCTCCCCTGTTGAATATGGCGCTCATTCGGCAGTCCCGTACGCATTTCATGCAGTGCACGCATTTATCGGTATTTACGGCTCTTTTCAGCGCTCCGAATCGTCCGGTAAGGGACAGTACTGCCCCAAGGGGGCAAAGGGCCTGGCACCAGAACCTGCGGGCAAACGACGAAAGCGCAAGCACTCCGGTGAATGAGATGAATATCCACAGGTGATTGAGAAAAAGTATCGGGTTGAAGTCAAGCACCGATTTCCTGAACACGGCATAGAGAGGCTCTGATACCAGATTAATGACCGGTACCTTATACAGTGATGCAACCGTAATTTTCACCAGATGGTCGAAATAAGGGTAGAGAGCGGTGGAATAGCTGCGGAATGCCAATGAAAGCGGATCGAACAGGCCTGCCGCCTGAATGCCCGCGGCGGCAATGATCAGGGAAAACGCCAGCAGCACATATTTAAAGGGTTTGATCGAACGTGCCCGGTCCTTACTGTTTATGTATGTGATTTTCCTGCTCTTGTTGAACAGGCGGTCGGTAACGTCAAGGGTGGCGCCCAGGGGGCATATCGTTGAGCAGAATATCCTGCCGAACAGCATGGTGAAAACAAGAATTACCAGCGCCGGCCAGAAGGAGGTGATCAGTTTCCCCGCGGTAATGGAAGCGCTCACGCCCAGATGCGCTGAAAGCCGCGGGTACACATCGGCCAGAGGATTCCTTTCCAGCGGACTCCTCGTATAAACAACCGCCCATATAAAAAGGAACCAGAAAAGAAGCTGAAAAATTCCCCGTAATCTGAACCAGCGGGGATTTTTCATACTGCGATCCTGCGTATATTCATCCTGGAAGTGTTGATTTCGCCAATTTTTTCTCGTGCGGCGATACTGAGAAAGTCCAGTGAGTCGGGACGCATGTTGAACAGCGTGGCACCGAAGGCGTCTACCGATACGATACCGGTTCCGAATACTATGGTCCGCAACTCCTTTACGTCCCTCAGGCTCCCTCCGTTGGGACCGTGGGCGGTGAGTATCCTGGTGGCGTCGAGAATGGTCAGGTCCACACGTATGGCCTTGGCAAAATCCACGATGCTGTGATGAATGTCTCCATGAAAAAATCCGCGGTTCCCTCCGAGCACGCCCATCAGGTTTTTCATACCCAGGGTCAGTGTTGAACTGGAATGGGTCTTTGCGATGGGCATATTGATTACGAAATCAGCCGTCAGAATGTCGTCATAAACACTGAGTGTACGGTTATACAGTCCCCCGGGCACTTTCACCTCACGGAACTTTCTTGAATCGATGTATTCGACAGAAGCGCCGGCTTTACGGGCGGCTTCGGCGATACCGCTGCTCGTGTAAGTCAGCTGGGCTGAACTTACCGAACGGTCGAAAACTTTGACCCTGGCACCCCTCCTTACGCACATGCGGGTTACGGCGGCGACAAGGTCAGGATTTGTGTTATGAGCGCGCTCGGGGCCTGAATTCCAGGCGATATTGGGTTTGATTACCACCTTCATCCCCGGTTTTATAAAATGCCCGATTCCTCCCATTGCATTGAATCCTGATTCTACCATGCGTTCTATTCTTTCCCTGGCCAGGTCAGCCCCCCTGACGACGATGACTGTCCTGTCGGTGTAACCGGCAGGCGCCCCCATCAGCATCCTGTAGGGAGAAAGCACATGTCCTCCTATAAAACCCCCCACAAGCAGTAAAGCTCTTTTAATAAAAGACTTACGATTGAATTTAAACTGACGTTCCATTGGATTAACACCTCATTTCTATTATATCAACGGGCGAAGCAACATCGCCTTTATAATTGAATTACAAAACAGCCTGCATTGAAATTTTTACGATTAATTGTAAAGGTAAGGAAAAATGAAAGTAAAGTAAAATAGTAATTTCTAAAATACAAAAAATAGTCGGCTTTTTTTATCATCTCGGTAGAAATTGAAAATGAAATGATTCGCGGGGGATCAGTGTTAAAGGAACGGGCGGTATCAGCCGGCTTAAGAAAAACCGGCGCCTGCGGTATCTTTGGGCATTGTCATATTGTATTACTTTTTTACTTTTTGAAATATTTATATTGTTGACATAACATATCAGGGATATATAAATAACACGGTTGATTGGATATTGAACCAATATACTGGATTTTTAATCAAACATAATGAAGACGGTTCCCGGGCCATTGCAGATTAAACGTTTGAAATCCGCCGGAAGAGAGAGGAGCAGGCTGTTTTTTTTACTTAAAAGTTGGTTGGTCGTCCAATTAAATTCGAATACAGTGTATTCCTTTTCTTTGCTCTTTAAAACAAACCTGCCGGGGAAGCGGTAATGCTGTTGAAAGGCTGCCTTCATGTTCATACCACCTGTTCCGACGGGACCCTTACTCCGCAGGAAATGACCGACGCCTATGCGGGGCGCGGATATGATTTCATCGCATTTACCGACCATGACTACCTGATGAAGCCGCAATGCAATGAAATCTATGCGAACGTAAGGTCTGATATGATACTTTTTCACGGTATCGAGCTTACGGTTTTCATCAAGGGTTACGTTCATATCAACAGGATATACGGCGATAAAGAGGAACTTTATATTTTAAATCATCTCGGCGAATACGACCTGTCCATGCAGCAGGTTCTGGACAGGATAAAAACCGTGGAAACCATGTTCCCCCTGGATGCGGTGGAGATTACGTCCAAGGGTTTTAGAAATCAGGAATACGAAGTCCCTGAGATCAGGTATCCGAAAATAGCAACCGATGACGCTCACACCAGGGTAGGAATAGGCAGGGCATGGATTGAGATGGACGTAGAGAGGAGCAAGGATTCAATTCTGCGCGGTATTAAAAAGGGAGATTTCTGGAATTGTTATCTGTAGCGCTTTCGAAACCTGAGCGTTTCAACAGTCGCGGTTCGATTATTGTGTCAGGGAAATAATCATGGAGGAGGTCAATGTGTAATGGGTAAACGTGTTGCGGTGTGTGCGGTTTCACAAATTAAAAACGGCGTGGCCTTGCGGCATCTGCGGTTTCAGAACATGCTGCTTGATTGCTTCGAGTCGATCATTGAGCAGACCGGCGTGACCTTTGATATGGAAAAAGGGATACGCAACGTCCTGACCTGCTCTGATGATGTTTTTGACGCACGAACGATATCGGACAACGGAATGACCGATGTGGTCGGAGCCCATTTCCGTGGAGAGGAGAAAATGGCCCAGGAAGGCATAAACGGTCTGGGGTATGCCATGGCATGCATTCTTTCCGGTCACGATGATGTGATTCTCTACCTGGGCCATTGTAAGGAATCCCAGACGGAAAGCAGGCATATGAACACCAATCTGGCGTTCGATCCTTTTTACTGCAGACCCATGGGGCTGGATTTTTTGAATACCAGCGCGCTTCAGGCAAGGGCATATATGGAAAAATCGGGGGTTAACGACAGGCATCTGGCAAAAGTAGTGGTCCGTTCACGGAAAAATTCCAAAAAAAATCCTTACGCACAGCAGTTGCCGCCGGTCAAGGAAAGTGATGTCATGAAATCCAAAATGCTGGCCGACCCCCTGCGGGAGATGCACTGTTATCTCGTCTCCGACTGGGCGGTGGGAATGCTGTTGTGCTGTGAAGAGAGGGTCAGGGAATTCACCGATAAACCGGTTTGGATCACCGGGTTCGGCAGCTGTATGGACAGTTATTTTCTGGGGGACCGGGACCTTGCGTCGAATTTTCCGCTTAAAACAGCGGCCGGGAGGGCCTTGAAAAAGGCGGGTATCAGTGATCCCGGAAAGGAAATAGATATTTTTGAACTCAATGATCCTTACGCCTATCAGCTTCCCATGTGGGCCGAGGGTGTGGGTATTGCCGAGGAGGGGAAAGGCGGTCAGTGGATTGATGACGGGGGAATGGACAAATACAACGTCAACCTTTCCGGTGGAACACTTTCGGGAAATCCCGTAATGCTGGGAGGAATGGCCAGGGCGGTTGAGGCGATACTTCAGCTTCGTGGAGAGGCGGGAGGCCGTCAGGTAAAGCGTGCGAAAAAAGCGCTTGCTCACGGATCAATGGGACCGGCCGGGCAACACCACGCGGTGGTGATACTGGAGAAGTAAGGGAGACAGGCAATGGTACACAGGAAAAAGAACAGAAACGTAGGTATAGTCGGTATAGGGCAGACCAAGTTTTCCAGCCACCGGGAAGACGTGAACCAGCCCGAAATGATCCAGGAGGCGGTTCGCCTGGCGATCGAAGATGCGGGTATCACCCTGGACGATATAGACTGCATAGTACATGGAAACATGGAGCTCTTTGAAATGGTTTTTCAGCCCGATCTCTGGCACGTGCTGGGTACCGGAGCTTATGGAAAGGACTCTTTCAGAATAACAACGGGCGGCACCACCGGGGCCACCCTGGTGTGCGCGGCGGACAACCTGGTTGCGTCGGGAATGTACGACATGGTGATGGCAATCGGCTTTGAGAAACTGCAGGAAGGTCATACCACCGGGGGAATAACCAACATGGCCGATCCGTTATGGTTCAGGAACCTCCAGACAGGGGCGTTGACCGGATCGACCGCCTATGACATGATACTCGAATTCGGTGAGGAAAGGGCGAAACGCGCCTCGATGATGTACCGTATTATCATGGACAAGCACGCAATGCTCAATCCTAACGCCCACCGCGCCTTCGGTCTCGAGTTTGACCAGATGGACGATTTGATGAAGAACTCACCGAAACTTGTGGGGGATCTGAGACTGATACATATGTGCTCGCAGTCCGACGGCGCCTGCGCCGTAATATTCGCCTCTGAAGAAAAAGCGAAGAAAATGTCACGCACACCGGTGTGGGTGCGCGATCACATCACCATACACCGCGAGGAAACGTTTAATATTTTCGGTTATGATGAAAGGTATCCCGTACCGATGACACACCGCTATGCCGCCGAGCAGATCTACAAACGCAATAACATCAGGAATCCGCTTGAGTATTTCGATGTCTTCGAGATGTACGATCCCTCATCATGGTGGGCCACCGACTGGATCAGGGAGTTTTTTCTGCTTGAGGGGGATGCACACATCAGGCTGGTGGAAGATAAGGAAATCATGATCGGGGGCAAGATGCCGGTCAATCCTTCCGGCGGTGTAATCGCGTCCAATCCCATCGGCGCCACGGCTATCGTCAGGGTGGCCGAGGCGGCGTTGCAGATCAGGGGTGATGCGGGCAAGCACCAGATTCCTACGCCGGTGAATCACGCTCTGGCATCGGGGTTCGGCGGTACACTTTGGACCGTGCTCACGATGCTGGAAAAGGAACCAAACTGGTAAGGAGGATGAAAATGGCTGAATATTTCGGTGTAAAGGTCGAGGACATTTTCAATACGATGCAGGAGAGATTCAGACCGGAAGGGGCCCAGGGTGTAGACGCGTCTTTCGGTTATGATATAAAGGGTGAGGGCAGGTGGAAGCTGATAGTCACTGACGGGAAAATGGAGATTAAGAAGACCGACGATCTCTCGGGGTGCCTGGCGGTGTCGGTGACCGACGGCGAGACTTTTGTCGGGATAAACATCGGCAAACTGGACGCCATGAAAGCCTTTAACTCAGGGAAATTCAGGGTCGAAGGCGACCTGGGTGGGTTGGGTAAAACCGCGAAGATGTTCAGAAAATATGTACCCCCCAGGAAGGAGATGTCGGTTAGGGATTTTATACAGGATATGTTCGGTACCCTGGTTTCACGATTTCAGGCAAAAAACGTTGTCGGTTTGAATGTAGCCATCGGTTATGATATCGGCGGTCCCTACGGCGGGCAGTGGACGGCTGTCATTAAAGACGGCACCTGCGAGCTGAAAGAAGGCCTGCTGGATAAACTTACCGTCAAACTTGAATGCGGCGCTCCTGACTGGGTGCAACTGATGCTGGGGAAAACAGAGGCCATGACGCTACTTTCAGCCGGAAAGGCGGCGATTACCGGCGACACCCAGCTGGCGTTGAGACTCGGGGAGATCTTCTCGAAATACGTTCCCCCCGGCGAGGAAGGAAAGGAACCCGAACAGGAACTGCTGGTGCTTAAAAAAACCATTTCCGTTAACCAGAAATTTTCAACCGGACCGGTTATGGGTAAATTCCTCAACGCATTGAAAAAAAAGAAGATCATAGCCAACCGATGCCCGAAATGCGGAAGACTGCATCTTCCCGCGCGTGAGGTATGCGCCATATGCCGTGTCAGGAACGGTGAATGGGTTGAGATCGGCCCCAAAGGACAGGTGCGGAGCATGGAGTATGTGTACTATGCCAGTCCCGATCCTCTGACCGGTGAAACCAGGGAAACTCCTTACGGCATGATCAGCGTACTTCTGGACGGATGCACCGGCAACGATACTTTTGCTCACCTTATACGCCGCGACCAGATCGACCGGATAAAATCAGGGTGGGGTAACATCACAGGTACGCGTGTAAGACCGGTATGGAACCAGAAGAGAACAGGCAGCATTGACGATATCAAGTACTTCGAGATAGATGAATGAGGAGGGGGGGATGAGAAAGACAGTGAAGAGCCCGAAAAAAACCAAAAGCGGGAGCAATGCCGGCGGTAAAGTGAAGGCCGCGAAAAAGGCAAAGGCCGCACCCGCGAAAAAAAAGACCGTATCAGCGAAAAAGCCCGCTCCTCAAAAAAACAAGGGTTTTGCCGACAGCTTCGTTATTGATGGGAAACTGGCGCTTCCGTATTCCTATTTCGCCGGACGGGTGGGCAGTAAGTTCATAACCACCATCAGGGACCAGAAAAAAATAATGGGAGTGCGATGTCCCAAGTGCAACAAGGTGTATATACCGCCCCGCCAGACGTGCGAAAAGGACCTGACCGACATACGAAACAACTGGGTTGAACTGAAAAATACGGGAACCGTAATCAACTTCACCGTGGTACGGTACAAAGACAGGCATCTGCCGAAAAAACCTCCTTATATACTTGCGCTGGTGAAGCTGGACGGCGCCGACACCCCATTTGCCCATGTTGTCGAGGGTATCAAGCCGGAAAAAATGTCGACCGGGATGAGGGTAAAGGCGGTGTTTGCGAGAGAAACCAGCAGCACCATCCTGGATATCGATCACTTCGAACCGTTCACGGAAGAGAAAACCGTAAGGGTTTCCGACCGGGGACCTGCCATGAAAACTCCCGAAAGGGCTGCTGTAACCAGAGTAGATAAAGAGACGGATGAAAGGAGAAAAGCCATGTCACGCAAAGTTATCATCACCGCGGCGTTATCGGGGGCCGGTACCTTCAAAAACCAGAACCCCGCGGTACCCTATACCCCAGCTGAATTCGCCGATGAAGCCGAGAAGTGCTTCAAGGCGGGGGCCGCCATGGTCCATGTACACGCGAAGTCGGATGATGGTATGCCCACCCACGAGGTTGACCGTATAAAGGCGACCTATGACGCGATCAAGCAGCGCTGTCCCGATCTTATTGTAAATCTGAGTTCCGCCGTAGGTATGGGCAAGACAGCCGAGCAGCGGATCACGCAGATTGTACAGATAAAACCCGAGATGGCCTCACTCAACACAAACACCATGAATTTCAGCATTATCGACAGGAAAAGCGGCAAGATTTTCATAGACTATGTCTTTGAAAATACTTTTTCCATGCTTCAGGATTTCGGTAAAGCCATGGAGGAGAACGGGGTCAAACCGGAGATTGAGTGCTACGATATCGGCGGACTCGATAACACCATGCTCATAATGAAACAGGGCTTTTTCACCACTCCGATGAACTTCAACTTTGTATGGGGGGTGGCGGGAGGCCAGAGTTTCAGGCCCGAATCCTTTATGGCCATGGTGCATGCACTTCCGCCCGGAGCCAACTTCACTACCTGCGGTGTAGGAGTGGAGGAATGGCCCTGTATTACCCTGTCCTGCATGATCGGGGGACACATGAGGGTGGGACTGGAGGACAACATCAGAGTTCCCGGCGGAGAACTGGCAAAAGGAAATTATGAACTGGTGGAATGGGCCGTAAGAATTGCCGAGGTTTTCAACCGTGTGCCCGCGACTCCGGACGAAGCACGGGAAATCATGGGACTGCGAAAAAAATAGGCGGAACAACGCTTATGGAATCATCGTGCCTCGTGCTGTGCCGGGGGAGGGTGAGATCGGCTCAGTACGGGGATATATATTTCAAGTTCGATGGAGGAACTACATGGCGAAAGTGAGTTATGAAACCGATGAAAGCGGTATTGCCGTATTGACACTTAACAATCCCCCCTTGAACGCCGTAGATGCAGAGTTGCTCAGGGACCTTGAGGCGTGTGTAAAAAGAATCGACCAGGATAAAAAAGTGAAAGTGGTTATCGTCACCGGAGCGGGCAGCATTTTCATGGCCGGGGCCGATATTACCGTGATAAGGGATATAAATTCATATGACGAGGGTCTGAACGCCACCTCGACGGCCCAGATGATACTAAATGATATCGAGAATTCACGCAAACCCTATATCGCCGCGATAAACGGCCTGGCCCTGGGAGGGGGTACGGAACTATCACTGGCGTGCCACATGAGGATAGCCGGTGACCATGCACAGATGGGACTGCCCGAGATACGGCTGGGTATAATCCCCGGGTTCGGCGGGACGCAGAGGAGTTCCCGCCTTCTGGGAACCGCGAGGGCTCTGGAGATAATGCTGACCGGTAAATTCATCGATATGAAAGAGGCGGACAGGATCGGTCTGGTGAACAGAGTGGTGCCGCAGGCGGAGCTTATGGAACAGGCGAAAAAACTGGCAGGGAGCATCGCGTCAAAGGGTCAGGTCGCCGTGCATTCCATCATGGAAGCGGCCGTTGAAGGTTCCCAAAAGACCCTGGCCGAGGGACTCAAGCTGGAAAGCCGGCTTTTCGGAAGGATATGCGAAACCGAGGACAAGAAGGAAGGTATAACGGCGTTCCTGGAAAAGAGAAAGCCGGCTTTTAAGGACAGATGAATCTGAGATTTGCCGCAGGGAAATAAAACACAGCAGAACACGGTACGCTCATCTCGTTGATAAATGATGAGCGCCGATAAAAACAGCAAGGGGGACCTTATGTCCGCAGAATTAAAGAATGCAGCGGAACTGAAATCAGGTGTCAACGAGCTCTTCACCGATCCCGATGCCGATAAAGCCAGAGCATTTTTCAGAAACAAATCCCGGGCACTAAAACCCAAGCTCTCGACGCCGGAAGAGGTAGTGAAAACCATGGTGAAAGACGGCGATTATATCGCCATCGGAGGCTTCGGAGCTAACCGGATCCCCACCGCAATCGTCCACGAACTCGTACGCCAGAAGAAAAAAAACCTCGGTTTCGCGGGGCATACCTCGACCCATGATTTCCAGATTCTCTCGGCGGGGGAATGTTTCAACCGGTGCGATATCGCCTATATCATCGGACTCGAGGCGCGGGGACTTTCCCCGAACGCGCGAAGGTATGTGGAGAGCGGAAAAGTGAAACTGACCGAGTGGACCAACGCCGCCCTTTCGTGGAGGCTCAAGGCGGCGGCAATGGGGCTTTCGTTCATCCCTGCAAGGAACATCCTGGGCACCGACACGTTCCGCTACAGCGCCGGGAAAGAGATTCTCTGTCCCTTTACGGGGCAGAAATATGTCGCGTATCCAGCGCTCTATCCCGACTTTGCGGCAATCCATGTACACGAGGCCGACATGTACGGAAACTGCCACGTATACGGCGCCACCGTTTCCGACCAGGACCTGGCCAAGGCCTCGAAACGAGTGGTGGTCACTACCGAGAGGCTGATCCCGACCGAACAGATCAGGCAAAAACCCGAGGCCACCTTCATTCCTTTCTGGTGTGTTGATGCGGTTTTAGAGGTACCTTTCGGCAGTTATCCCGGCAACATGCCCTATGAATATTTTTCTGATGAAGAGCACCTCAGGGAATGGCTCAAGGCGGAGAAAGACGCCGAAGCGCTCAGGGTATTCCTGGACAAGTATATTTATGGGACAAAAAATTTCTATGAGTATCTGGAACTCTGCGGAGGAATTGAGAAGATGAAGAAGCTGCGACGCGAGGAATTCCTGATAAACACGAACTCGAAGAAGTAAAGGAGGAAGGGAATGAGCGATTATAATCCCATGGAACTGATGATTTGCGTTTCGGCGCGAAACCTTGAGAACGGTGCCACGGTAGTTGTGGGGACCGGGGCCCCCTGCGCGGCCGCGATGCTGGCACAGAAAACACATTCTCCCAATCTCTGTATCTTATTCGAAGCGGGAGGTGTGGCGCCTATACTGCCGTCCATGCCCATTTCCGTAGGTGATTCCAGGACATTCCACCAGGCGATAATGGCCAGCTCCATGCCCGACATCATGGAAACCTGCCAGCGGGGTATGGTTGATTATACCTTCCTGGGCGGGGCCCAGATAGACATGTACGGCAACATCAATTCGACCATGATCGGCAACGACCATGCGAAACCGAAAGTACGCTTCCCCGGCTCGGGAGGGGCAAACGATCTGGCCTCGTTGTGCTGGAGAATCATGATGATGACGGTCCAGGACGCACGCAGGTTTACCGAGAAAGTTGATTTTATCACCTCCCCTGGATATATCAGGGGAGGCACTTCCCGTTACGAAGCCGGACTGCCCAAAGGATCGGGGCCTTACCGGATAATAACCAATATGGCGGTAATGGGATTTGATGATGAAAGCAAACGCATGAAGGTGCTGTCGATTAACCCGGGATACAGTCGTAAGGACGTGCAGGAGAACTGCGGTTTTGAATTATTATGGGCGGACAGGATCGAAGACACCGATCCGCCGCATGAGAGCGAGTTGCGCATCCTCAGGGAAGAGGTGGATCCTTATAAATATATAATCGGCCGGTAACAGCCGTGGGAAAGATCGATCGATACAGGCGCACCGGGAAAAGCATATCGTGCAACTACGATACAGACGGTGTTTAGTACGTAATCGTACACTTTCCCGCTCAGACTACTCTGCGGAGGTAAGCAATGAGTGATATTTTCAAAAACGTGGAACCCATGGTATATAACAGTAAGATTAATGTACCCTACCACTGGTGGGCGGGCGAAACGGCAAGTCGTTTTTACATATCTCTCAGAGACGAGGGAAAGATCCTGGGGACACGGTGCCCCCAGTGTAAAAAGGTGTACATCCCGCCGCGTAAGAACTGCCCTGAATGTTTTGTTCAGAACAGCGAATGGGTAAATGTCGGGGCTTCAGGGGAACTGGTCTCTTACACCGTGGTGAGGAAACAGCTTCCCGCCCTGCCAAAGAAGGCGCCGGTTATATACGGCCTGATCAAACTGGACGGCGCCGATACATCGCTGCTGCATATGATCGATAAGGTAAAACCGGAGGAATTGAAAATAGGCATCAGGATGGTCGCCAGGCTGAAGAAGGAAAGAAATGGAACGATCATGGACATTGAATACTTCACGCCGGAGAAAAAGGGGTAGGACATGGACAGAGCGGCAATAATCGGAATAGGAATGACGAAAATAGAGGCCTGCAAGGTAAGAGAGACCTTCGCCGACATGGTATGGGAGGCGGTCAACGCAGCGCTGCAGGACGCCGGAATGGGGATAGAAGATATCGATAATGTGGTTACCACCTCGAACGATTTCTGGGACGGGCGAACCATTTCCTGTATGGCCGTGGGCGACGCCAGCGGAGTCAGGAAAAAAAACATATCCTGTGTTGAAGGTGACGGCGCCTTCGGCGCATTCTACGGGATGGCCCGGGTTTTTTCCGGATCGTACGGCACCACACTGGTGACGGCACATTCCAAGGGTTCAGAGAGCGTATCAAGTCTGATAACCAACGCGGCGTTCGATCCCATTTATGACCGCGCCCTGGGAATGGACATGGTGAGCGCATGTGCCCTGCAGGCTAGGGCATATATGCACCGTACGGGGACCGTCAGCGAACAGCTTGCGCGGGTTTCGGTGAAAAACCACGGTAACGCACTTTTGAATCCCAGGGCGCAGCTTCCAATGAGCATTACGGTTGATGATGTATTAAAGTCACCAATGATCGCCGATCCGCTGCACAAGCTGGACTGCTCGCCGGTGTCTGACGGGTGCTGCGCCGTTATCATCGCCAACGAAACCAGGGTGCCGAAGTACCGTGGGAAGCCGGTTTGGATCAAGGGTGTCTCCTTTACATCGGACTCCTATTTTCTCGGGGACAGGGATCTCTCGAGGGCGCGCGCCCTTACCAAGGCGGCCAAAAAGGCATACGGCATGGCGGGTATAGCAGAACCGGATAAAGAGATCAACGTGGCTGAAGTTTACGATGCCTTCACGTACCAGGAGCTCATGTGGCTTGAGGAGATGGGTCTGGAAAAGGACGGGAACGCGGGAAAGGCGCTCGAGAAGGGCAGGTACAAACTCGGAGGTGAACTGCCCGTTAATCCGTCGGGGGGACTGCTTTCCGGCCATCCGGTAATTGCCGGCGGGCTTTACCGCATCGCCGAGGCTGTCAGGCAGCTCCGTGGCGAGGCGGGAGAATACCAGGTCGACAGGGCCACGAAAGCGCTTGCCCATGGGGTAAACGGGCTTTGCGGACAGTCCCACTGTGTCTGGATTCTGGACAGGAACAAATAGGAGGCCACCATGGGAAAGAAAAAGGTAGCAATTGTAGGAACGGGACAAACATTCCATAAAAGCCACCGTCCTGATGTAAACGGACAGGAACTGATACACGAAGCGGTCCAGAGCGCCCTGCAGGATGCTGATTTGAAAATCAAGGACATCGACGCCGTGGTGATAGGCAACATGGATCATTTCGAAGGCATTAATTATGTAGACTGCTGGAGTGTGGACGGTTCAGGGGGCTACATGAAACCGATTATAAAACTGACCACCGGCGGCACAACCGGCAGCACCCTTGCCATCGGAGGGTATCATATGGTGGGATCCGGTTTTTTTGACAGGGTGCTGGTCATCGGCTGGGAAAAAAATTCCGAATCGGACACCACCGGGGCAATAACCACTGCCTTTGACGCCATATGGGACCGGTTGGTTTTTGCCGGCGCCATTTCAGGACTCGCGGTGGAAGCACAGGCGTATATGGCGAAGTACGGGGCCACCGACAAAGACGGGGCGCGTGTCTCGGTACGGGACCGCAAACACGCATGCAATAACCCGCACGCACAGCTGAGAAAGGAGGTCACCATCGAGGATGTGCTGGCGTCTCCGATGCTTGCCGATCCCATACATCTGCTGGACGTATGCCCCAGAACCGACGGTGCCTGCGCGGTGATCATGGCGTCTGAAGATGTGGCTGAAAAGATTACCTCAAAACCCGACTGGATATGGGGAACGGCCAACCGGCACAAGTATACCTATCTGGGCGATGTCAACTGGGGTGAACTAGACAGCATGGCGGAGGCTTCCCAGGAACTCTTTAAAAAAACGGGCATACGCGAGCCGAGGAAGCAGATTGATGTTATCGAAATGTACCAGCCCTATTCCTTTGCGGGGTTGATATGGATCGAAGACATGGGGATAGTCGAGCGTGGAAAGGCGCCGGAATACATATGGAGCGGGGCGACCGATATGGGCGGTGAATTGCCTGTTAATCCGTCGGGTGGCGTCATAGCCTGCAACCCGATCGGCGCTACGGGACTCATACGCTGTGCTGAAGCCGCACTGCAGGTTATGGGAAAGGCCGGCGCACGGCAGGTGCCTGATGTACATACCGCCGTAAGTACGGGCTTCGGAGGTTGTATGTGGACAGACATTATACTGCACAGCAGCAGAAAACCGGATTTTTAGGAGGTAATTCATGGCTGAAAAAGAAAACCTGATAATAGAATCGGGCGAAGCCGAACAGCCTTTCAAATATTCTATAGGAATGCACGGTAGCCTTTTTTTCAAGGCGCTAAAGGAAAAAAGGATTTTCATGGCGGTTAAATGTCCCAAGTGCCAGAGGGTGTATATTCCACCGAGAAAGGTGTGCGGTGACTGTTTCGTTGAAATGAATGATTTTATCGAAGTTGGGCCGGGAGGTAAAATTGGATCCTTCACCATACTGAGATATGCATTCATAGACCCGGAAACAGGGGAACAGAAACCGGTGCCCTACGGATATGGTTTTATACAGCTGGACGGCGCAGATACGCTCTTTCAGCACTATATAGACATCCATGATGAAAGCAAAGTAAAGATCGGCGCGCGTGTGGAACCTGTATTCTCGGAAGAAAAGAAAGGAACGATCAAGGACATACTGTATTTCAGGGTGATCGATTGAAGAAGTGTCAGGGATGTGCCATGAACAGTCTAAAGGTATAAACATGCTTCACGGCCGGACAACGGAAAATACGGCTTTAAGAGGTAGCGTCATTCATACACCATTGATCAATCCCTCACGCAGAATATTCACCAAAGGAGATGAACTGGCGGCGGGGATCATTACAGGCCTGGAAAAGATCCGCTGTAATTACGGTAACGGCGACTGTCTGTATATGGATTTACTGCGTTCCGTATTCGCCGTTTCCGACAGTACCGAAAGGTTTCCCAGCGCGTCCAGGGACCTGCTTGTACGTTTTGCGTCGCTGCTGCGGGATGAAGGGGTGCCTGTTGATACAGATACATGGGCTTCCATTGTAAAAAAAACTTATGACGGCCAGAGCTATCACCGAAAAGCCACCTTTACCTGTGTGGCGTTGAGGGTCTGCGAGAAGGGAGTACTGGCGACGGTAATCCACGGCGGTGACAGTACAGCGATGATTGTGGACACCCCAACCGGATTAGTGCGATATGCCACCTTGCCGGACATGAATTTCGCCGGACGAAGCAGAGACCTTTCAGTTATACACCAGATGCCGATCACGGAAACCTCAGACCGCATAGTACTCTGTACGGACGGGATATGGGACCTGGTTTCCCCCCGTATGGACGAAGCCGGGGAATCGATGCTGTCGATGCTAGTTAGACATCCCGTGAATGAAATTCCATGCGTTTTTGAAAAGGAAGCGGCAGGTTACGCTCGTGACGTGACCCCGAAAAACTTCGATGATGCCGGGATTATCGTTATCAACCCGCGGATTCTGGAATACGGGTACCCTCTTGCGGTACTTATGGGGGGAACAACCCCACAGGAGGAGACCCGCTACCGGATGGGATTGGGATGCGGGATAACCCCTCTATCCGATGCGGAGTGGATTTCGACTGACGACATCAACGACTTCAGCAGGCTTTCCGAGTGTGGGATAAAGATTATGTAATATCAGATTGGAAGATTGATTGGATGTCCAGTAAACAACAACGGCCGTTTGTCGAGTTACAGTGAACGGCCTCATATCATGCAGACAGGCACAGTGATGGACGACAAGAAACTAAATGACATCAGCACCATGAGGCGTTCACAGCTTACCAAGGCGGCTTACAAAGTAGTGGGTCGCAAAGGTTATTATAATTTTACCGTAAAGGATATTGCCCGTGAGGCGGGGCTTTCCACAGGCCTGGTACATTACTATTTCAAGAACAAACAGGACCTGTTACTGAATCTGCTTAAAGACATAAATGCCAATATGAAGACCTATCTCACCAGGGAACTGGTGAAGGCCGAAAACCCGGTGGACAAACTGGTTATTTTCATGAACCAGGCCTTTGAAATCGTTGAAAAGGAAAAGGATTATTTTAACGTACTCATCGATTTCTGGACGCAGATCAACCGTAACAACCGCATGCGTCAGGCCAATATAAAACTCTTCCAGAGCTACCGGGATGAATGCGCCGCCATACTCAAAGAAGGAATAGAGAAAGGGATATTCCATAACGTGGACGTGAAGTATTCCGCCTCACTGATCATTTCCCTGATACAGGGGACCATTATTCAGTACGTCATCGACAACAGCGCCTTTAACTATAGTGATTATACAATGAGAATCAAGGAGCAGATCATTAAAATGATGGTCAAGCACCGGACATGAGGGTGCTGAAGTGTTCAGCGGTTACTTAAGGCAGGGCTGTACCCCGTACAGGAGTTTGCAAATCTGTTGGTTCTGTGTGTCAAACAGCGGGAAAGAATACGGCAGTACTGGAACAACCAGCCTTTTAATTAAAGGAGGTGCAGTATGGATTTCGGTTTTACTGAAGAACAATTAATGTTCAGGGAAACGGTCTATAAATACGCTAAAAATGAAATCGTGCCCCTGTGCGATGAACCGGACCTGAAGGGTGAATTCAGCTTTGATGTCTGGAAGAAACTGGGCGACATGGGACTTCTGGGGCTGCCCTTTCCCGAAGAACTGGGAGGGTCGGGCGCCGATGTGGTGACCTGCTGTGTGGCCGCTGAAGCGCTGGGGCATGCAGGTGTGGACGGCGGTCACATGCTGGCCCTGGGCGCCCATACCTATCTCTGCGCCGACACTATATACAAACGCGGGAACGATGCGCAGAAAAAGAAATATGTACCCCGACTCGCAAGCGGTGAATGGATCGGGTGCATGGGGCTGACCGAACCGGGGGCAGGTTCCGACGCGGCGTCGATTCAAACCATGGCGGTGAAAAAGGGTGACCGCTGGATCATCAACGGCTCGAAAACATTTATCACCAATGCCCCGGTATCGGACGTATGCGTGGTCTATGCGACAGTTGACAGGGCAAAGAAGCACCAGGGCATAACGGCGTTTATTGTGGAAAAGGGATTCAAAGGCTTTTCCACAGGCAAACCCTTTCACAAAATGGGTGTACGTGCATCGGCGACCTCAGAGGTGTTTTTCGAGGACTGTGAGGTTCCCGAGGAGAACCTTCTTGGAGAGGTCGGCCTGGGATTCTCCTATACCCATGAAACGCTGTCATGGGACCGCAGCGCCCTGCTGGCTCCCTTTGTGGGTGGCATGATGAATGTACTGGAGCGGTGCGGCCAGTACGCGACCGACCGGGTGCAGTTTGACAAGCCGATAAAGAGCTTTCAGGCCATACAGCACAAGCTTGCAGATATAAAAATGATTATGGAAGCGTCCAGGCTGCTGGTATATCGGGTTGCATGGGAAAAAGACATGGGGCTCCCGTTGAACCACATGTCGCTTTCCATAGCCAAGGCGTTTGTTGGTGACTGGGGCATGACCGCTTCGTCGGAAGCGGTGCAGATATTCGGCGGGTATGGTTTTATTCATGAATATCCGGTTGAAAGGATGATGAGGGACGCAAAGCTTGCGCAGATAGGCGGGGGCACCTCGGAGATCCAGCGTTTCATAATTTCCCGGCTCATGGGTTTCTAAACAGTTAAAGGAGAAGGGTGATATGAATTACGAATTGTCCGATGAACAAATATCAATAAAAATGAATTTCGCGAACTTTTGCGGTAAAGAACTGGCGCCGCGGTCCGCATCCCTGGACAGGGCGTCCGAGGATGAAGTTGCGATAATGATAAAGGAAAACATCAGGAAACTTGCCGGTATCGGGTATCTAGGGATGCTGCACGATGAGAAATACGGCGGCACCAATGTCGACCTGCTTTCACAGGTGGTTGCGGGTGAAGAAGTTGCCAAAGCCTGCGCGTCGACTTTTCTTTCAGCGGGAGCGAGTGTCGGTCTCTTCGGATTGCCGCTTAAAATGTTCGGCAGCGAAGAACAGAAAAAAAAGTTTTTACCCGGCATTATCAGCGGTGACATTATCGGCTGCTTCGGACTCACCGAACCGGAGGCCGGTTCAGATGCCGCGGGCATTAAAACCACGGCGGTTAAAAAGGGGAATAAGTGGGTCCTTAACGGATCAAAAACCTTTATAACCAATGCATCCATAGCCGATGTCGCGATGGTTTTCGCCTATAACGACCGTAATGCCGGTCCAGGCGCCGGGGTTACCTGTTTCCTGGTGGAGAAAGGCGTTCCGGGATACACGGCGGGGAAGCCTTTCGATAAAATGGGATTCCGCGGTTCACCGACTGCCGAGTTGTTTCTGTCGGATTGTGAAGTCGACGAGGGTGCGGTACTGGGCGAGACGGGAAAGGGATTCATACAGGCTATGCAGACCCTTGAATACGGACGTGTGGGAATGGCGACGGTGTCACTGGGAATCGCGATGGCCTGTATGGAAGAAGCGAACCGCTACTCGAAGGAACGAAAGGCCTTCGGGAGGCCAATAAACCGGTACCAGGAAGTCTCTTTCAAACTCGCCGACATGATGATCATGACCGACGTTTCCCGGTTGTTGATTTACAGGGCGGCGCTGGCGAAAGAGAACAGTGAGGCAGAGGCGCCCGTGCTTGCGTCCTGTGCAAAGCTTTTCGCGAGCGAAGCAGCGACTAGAATATCCAGCATGGCAGTGCAGGTTTTCGGCGGTTACGGCTATATGAAAGACTATGCCGTAGAAAGGCTCTACCGCGACGCCAAACTGGGGGAAATAGGTGAAGGGACATCTGAGATACAAAGGATCCTGATCGCAAAAAGCGTGCTGGGTAAATTCAAATAATACGGACGTAGCGGCCCATGGCCCTCGATACTGGTTTAATCGGGAAAACCTGGCCGATCATTACCTATGACATATACAAGGAAAAGATCTGCGATCACCATCCGCGGCGAGGTAACAGGGATCAGGGAAGGCCGCGCGGATATAATCCTGAAGGTTACACGGCAAAACGGTGATGAAATAGAAAGAAATGTTGCGACTGTTGTAGAAATATGACAGGTCGTACATTAGCCGTGCGTACAGACTTATGAAAATCGATTGCCCGGTCTGGGAGAAGGAACGTACGCGTTCCCCTGTGGGTTATTGCTGTTAAAAAAACATGCTTGCATTAACCGTCCGCTTGAACATCCTGAATGGAAATCATGTAATAAGTGACGACCCCATTTGACAATGAGCAGCAGTATAAACATTCCGTCTTTGTCCCTCCTCGTTAAACCCGCTTCGTTCGGCTGCAATCTTGAATGCACGTATTGTTTTTATAAAAGGGTGTCTGAAATTTATACCGGGCCCGCGAACCGCATGTCCCATGAAACCGCTTCAGTTATGATCAGAAAATGCCTTTCGTCAAACGCATCCAGGGTCAGTTTCTGCTGGCAGGGCGGAGAGCCCACACTAATGGGGCTGGACTTTTTCCACCATGTGGTCAATGAACAGAAAAAACACGTTTCTCCGCTGCAATCGATTGAAAATACACTGCAGACTAACGGTATATTGCTCGATGACCGCTGGTGCGGCTTCCTGGCCGAAAATAATTTTCTTGTGGGTATCAGCCTCGACGGTCCCGAGTATATTCATGACCGGTATCGACGGTTTCCCAACGGGCAGGGAACCTTCGTCAGAGTAATGGAAAGTATCGAAAGAATGAAGCGCGGCGGGGTTGAATTCAATATTCTGGTACTGCTTAATGATGCGAACGTCCATAAACCGGGTGAAGTATACCGTTTTATGCGTGAAAACGGATTCAGCTATTTGCAGTTTATACCGTGTTGCGAATGGGACAGTGAGTCCGGGGAAATGCTGCCGTTTTCCGTGGGAGGGAAAGATCTGGGGAATTTTTACCGTGACCTTTTTGATCTCTGGATTGATGACGGATTTCCTTATGTGTCAATACGGCTATTCGAGGACCTGATGGTCTACTGGCTTGACGGAGTTCATCTTTCCTGCGGCTGGCTGGACCGGTGCGCTTCATACCTGCTGGTCGAACACAACGGGGACTGCTACCCCTGTGATTTTTATGTGTACCCCGAATGGAAAATAGGCAACCTGGAACATGAACCGCTGGAAGCGATATGGAACAGCGGGCTGCGCAGGAAATTCGGTGATTTAAAATCGGAGCGACCGGATCAATGCGGGGAATGTCAGTGGTTCGGTTTCTGTCACGGTGACTGTATGAAGTTCCGGAACAGCTATCAAAAGAATTCAAACGGGCTTAGTGTTTATTGCGTTTCATGGAATATGCTGTTACAGCATATTGAATCAAAAAGGGAAACACTGATAAAGAGAGCACGCATGCTTCGCGCGGCAGTCATGAAGCAACCCCTGGAAGATTACGACCGTAACGGCCCCTGTCCCTGCGGCAGTGAGAGAAAATTTAAAAAATGCTGCGGAAGAGGAATTTGAAGTATTAAAACACTTGCTTAACCCGGAAAAACCTGACGGTGCAGGATAGTTATTGACAGGCATATTAGACATATCACATAATCAGAAAAATGTTTTTCAGTCAGCGTACACTTTACCGGTCATTGATGCATAGTTTACTGAAGGTGGATGTCGCGTCCGTCATATCAGGTGTGCGTTGCCGTTGTTCATCTGTCTGCAGGCGAGGTAACCGACATGGCAAAAACCGCTTTCCTGTATGATCCGGTGTACATGGAGCATGAAACCGAATGGGGGCACCCGGAAAGCGCGGTAAGGTTGAGTGCTATACACAACAGGATCAAGTCGGCTGATTATTATAAAGATTTAATCCAGGTGGGGACGGCCAACGGTGATTACCGCCTTATTGAGAGTATACATTCAAAGGAATATTTCGAGAGAGTCAGGAACGAGATACACAGCGGAACCATGTACCTGGATTCCATGGATACATCGGTGTGCGCACGTTCCTTTGATGTCGCGCTGATGGCGGTGGGAGGGGCCGTTAAAATGTGTGACACCATCATGAAAGGTACGGCCGATTGCGGATTTTGTGCCGTACGCCCGCCGGGACACCATGCGGAACACGATATGGCCGCCGGATTCTGTATTTTCAATAACATCGCCATAGCGGCGCGTTATCTGCAGAGTGAATATGGAATAAAGAAAGTGGCAATAGTCGACTGGGATGTCCATCATGGTAACGGCACGCAGCATTCTTTTGAAAACGATAATACTGTTTATTACATGAGCCTTCACCAGTATCCCTACTATCCGGGTACAGGCGCAAGAAACGAGCGGGGAAGGGGCAAGGGGGAGGGGTACACCCTCAACATCCCCATGGTGTCGGGAAGCGGTGATGATGATTACCGCGCCGCCTTCAATGAACAGATAGTTCCAGCGCTGGACAAGTTCAAACCCGAGATCATCCTTATATCCGCCGGATACGACGCTCACAGGCTGGACCCACTGTCGTCCATCAATCTTTCCACCCGTATGTACGGAATTTTTACCGATATGATCCTTGAGGTCGCGAAAAAGCACTCTAAAGGACGGGTAATAGCTTTCCTCGAAGGCGGCTACAATCTGGATGCTCTTGCGGCTTCAGTTGATGTCACTCTCAGGGAATTTCTCTCAGGATAATCAAGAACAAACATTTTTTCCCGCACTGAAGTCCGGTCTGTATCGACTATTGTTGTGAAAGATACACCGCTTACCACATCCGATTTCATTGAAAAATTTTTCAATAGTAAGTATTGTTGAATATATTTGAAGGGTGCGGTACAATTTTCTGACCGCAAAAAAACATATACACTAACGCCCGTGTTTTTATTGAGTGTGAAGGAAAAATAAAGTGGGTTAAATGCGGCAGGGCCGGCTTATGTATGAAAAAAACGAATAACGTCGTACCGAACTGTAATTTCACCGAAAACGAAGGTAGATTCAGCGACGAGAACTATTTATGGTTTCATCCTGTTGTTTTCAGGTGTTTTGCCGGTGTTGCGGCATTTGTATGTTTTGGGATGGCATTTTATGGATTGCCGGTAAAATCAACTTTCGTACCGTTTTCCCTGGGTATCGGCGCAACATCCCTGTTATTATTGGTTCTACACAAGTTCATTCCTTTCGAACTGGCCTTCTTCCTCCTGCTCTTCGTATTTAGTGTGATAGTGGCAATAAGGTCCGCGGCCATACATTCAACCCTGAACGCCGCTTTCCTCTGCATAATACTTATCGCCGGTTCCATTATGACATCACCCATGATGACCACTGTGTTGTTCACTATACAGATGTCGTATATTGTTATTGCCGCATCAATCGGTATCTTTGCATTCTCACAGAAGGTTGATCCCGCAACCGGGTTGTATTACGCAAACACCGTTACGGTCCTTATCCCTTTCATGATAATCTCTTATGTCATTTCCATGGTGGTTTCACGTGTATCGATCGGCACCATTAAAAAACAGGTGGAGCAGTACAGTCTTCTGAAAAAAGCCCAGGACAGGCTGCTAATGCAGGAAAAAATGGCCTCCCTGCGGATACTGACGGGCGGTATTGCACATGAATTAAACAACATTCTCACATCCATCCTTGGCAATGTAAATCTGATCAGGCTCTATCCGAAAGACAAGGAAATACTTGCAGCCGGTCTGGTCGATGTGGAAAGCGCGGCGCTCAGGGCGAAAAACCTCACCGGCCGGCTGCAGATGGTCAGCAAGGGTGAAAGCCCCTTCAAGTCCATTTCATCACTGAAAGAAACCATAATCGACACGGTAAATTTCACCTTACATGGTTCAAGGTCGCCGGCGGTGTTCGAAATAGTTACCGATCTCTGGCCTGTCGATGCCGACATCGTGCAGATTTCGCAGGTCGTTCAAAACCTGGTGGTAAACACCGAACAGGCGATGTCGTCAGGGGGTATCATCACGGTAAGTGTGACCAACGTTCATCTGGATGAAACGGGCGGGATTCCGCTCGTGAAAGGTGATTATGTAAAGATATGCGTGAAAGACCAGGGGAAAGGTATTGATAGAGAGATAGTGGATAAGATCTATGACCCGTTTTTTTCTACGAAGAAAGACGGAACAGGCATAGGTCTGACTATATGTTACAGCATAATCAATAACCATCACGGCCATATCAATGTGGAATCTGTTCCAGGCAAGGGGAGCGAGTTCTGTTTCTACCTGCCTGCGCACAGGGGGGCTTTTCCGGAAGAATGCAGCAAGCAAACCGGGAAAAAGAATAAAGAAGGAAGAGCGCTGATTGTGGATGATGAGGAAGGTGTAATAAAAATACTGGAACGCATGCTCCGGATCATGGGATTTGAAGTTGATGCTGCGATGTCCGGGGAGGAGGCAGTCGGTCTGTTCATGAAGGCCCGGGAAGGAGTGAGGTCATATCTGGTCGTGATAATCGACCTCACTATTCCAGGAGGGATGAACGGGATTGAAACGCTGAAAAAAATGAAGGAAATCGATCCTGACATCAAAGCGGTTATCTCCAGCGGTTACACGGAGGAAATAGCTGATGTTGAACCGGGCCATTCGGGAATAGACGCGGTCCTTCCCAAACCCTACACCATGGGCGATCTTACATCGATGCTCAATGAACTCTTGAAACAAAGACAGGAAAATAAATAAAAAAACAAATACCGGGGTTGCAACGTTATTCTGGAATTAAATTTACTTACGCCAGAAAGAGGGAGTGAATAATACCAGTACCGTATAAAGCTCCAGTCCCCCCACCAGCATGGCAAAGGAAAGGGTCCATTTAACGTAATCCGGAAAGAAAGCGTAATTATCCGTGGGTCCGACATTCCCGAAACCGGGCCCGATGTTTCCCAGTGTCGCCAGGGCCGTTGAAACTGAAGTCACTATATCCTGACCCGAGAGTGAAACCACGAAAGATATTGCCAGCAGTATGGTGACGTAAAGGAAAAAGAAACCGGAAATAGCGTAGGCGATATTTTTTCTGATGGTGGTTTCACTGATCTTGAGGGTAAAAACCCCCCTGGGATGAATAAGCAACTTCATCTCATTGAGTGCCCGTTTCATCAATGTAACGATCCTTATCACCTTGATGCCTCCGCCCGTAGATCCGGCGCAACCTCCGACGAACATAAGAATGAACAGTGACATACGGGCAAGGGACGGCCATTGTTCGAAATCTGTGGTGACATAGCCGGTGGTGGTGAGGATCGAGGCAACCTGGAAACCAGAGAGCCTCAGGCATTGAAATACTGAAGTCGAAACGGTATCATAGAGGATGAAGGTTATTATACCAGTTGAAATAAGAAACAGGCACAGGTAGGCTTTGAATTCAGTATCATGAAAGAATGACTTGATGTTGCCGGTAAGCACCCGATAATGCAGCGCGAAATTCACACCGGCCAGGATCATGAAAAGCGTAATCACACAGTCTATGAACGGGGAATCATAATGGCCCACACTGCTGTTTTTATTTGAAAATCCTCCGGTGGCAAGCGTTCCGAAAGTATGGGTCAGGGAGTCGAACAGGTTCATGCCGCCCACCATGAGCAGCAGGGTTTCAGCGATGGTAAACCCGACATAGATAGTCCAGAGTTTTTTGCGGTCTGAGTGATGCGTGGGGATAGTTTGTCCTGTGTCGGTCCTGGAGCCTCGGCTTTGAGGAGTTGCAGTCCGCCTATACCGAAAAGAGGTAGAATCGCCACGGTCAGCACGACGATACCCATTCCCCCGAGCCAGTGGGTCAGAGACCTCCAGAACAGAATAGATCTGGGAAGGGTTTCGATGTTACCCAGTATAGAAGCTCCTGTGGTGGTAAATCCTGACACGGTTTCAAAGAAGGCATCTGCAAAATGAGGTATTGCACCCGAGAAGCAGAAGGGGAACGCGCCAAACAGTGAAGCGATAATCCAGCTGAGTGTAACGAAAAGGAACCCGTCTCTGAATCCCAGTGTTTCAGTTTTTTCTTTTCTGAGCAGGTAAAGGATGCCGCCGGATATAACAAAGAGTATAATCAGCGTAAAAGAAAAACCCCTGAGGGCGTCTGTCTCATTCAGAAACAACGCGATTAATGTTGGAATCGTCATGAAAACACCAACGATCAGCAGCAGGAGGGCGGTTATCCTGGCTACCTGTCCGGGGTTTATATGTTTTTAAGAAACATGGTTTCGATTTTCGGGATAAATCTTTTTTGGCGATGATCAGTATGTTGTCGTTTTCCAGCAACTCGAAGTTTCCATTGGGAATAAAGTCGCGATTGTCTCTGGTTACCGATACGATGAGCGAGTTCCCGGGCAACTTTAGTTCTCTTAACGGCACATTCGTTATACCGTTGGATGAGTCGATGGACATTTCTATGACTTCGGCTTTGCCGTTGAAGAGGCTGTGTACGCTCTGAATATTGGTGCCCCTCATATATTTCAAAATCGCATCTGCCGAACTGCTGTTGGGGCTTACGGTTGCGTCTATACCGAGGTTGGAAGCGATTGTCAGGTAATTTGACTTGTTTATAAGGGCGATGGCCCTGCTGACGCCGCGGGATTTCGCATAGGTGGCCGCGAGTATGTTGAGTTCCTGATATTCCGTGGTGGTGATTATCAGATCCTGATGATGAAGCTGCTCCTCGTCGAATATCCCTTCATCCGAAATATCGGCATTGATGATCAGTGCTTCCGGGAAATGGGATGACAACTGTTTGCATCGTTCATAGTCAGATTCAATAATCTTTAAAGAATAGCCATGCGAAATCAATTGTTCTGTCACATAGGTTCCTATGGAACCGCCACCGACGACGACTATATTCTTGATAGGCTCGATCGGTTTTCCTGATTTTGTGAATACCCGTTCCAGGTTGCTCTGGCTTGCAACCATGTAGAGTTTGTCTGATTCCAATACCCGGGTGTCTCCGGAAGGGATGATGATGCTGTCCTTACGGTTGATCCCGGCGATAAGAAAATCCTCTTTCAGTACAGTCTTGATTTCACGCAGCGTCTTGCCTTTAAAAAAAGACTGCCTGTCGACGATGATCGACCTCATCTGTACATTGGTTTTTTCAAATACCATCACATCGCTTACCGCTCCCTGCAGAACGGTATTGGTAATGACTCGTGCCGCTTCCACTTCCGGGTTCACGATGAAATCGATACCCAGAAAGGATTTCCCCAGCATTTTTG
Source organism: uncultured Leptospirales bacterium (assembly GCA_964624235.1). Lineage (GTDB taxonomy): Bacteria > Spirochaetota > UBA4802 > UBA4802 > UBA5368 > CAZUXY01. The sequence goes on from CAZUXY010000037.1 coordinate 45,756, forward strand.
CCCTGGAATAATCAAGGTTCCGAACCCGGGCGATTTTGCATGGCACATTGAATTCGCTGCTTACGAGACCGCACGATATCATGTTCACTTCATCGGAGTTGGTTACACTGATGAAAAAGTCGGCTTTAATTATTCCGGCCTTTTTCAGCACATCGATGTTGTTTCCCTCGTCGTTGAGTACCAGACAGTCAAGGTGCGTATCCGCATAACGTGCTCTTGCAGTGTCTTTTTCCACAAGAACCACATCCTTGTTTTCCGCAATTAATTGGCTTGCGATATGAAATCCCACACTGCCCGCGCCTGTGATGACTATATGCATTGCCGATCCCGAAAAATAGACATAAATGAAACAACAGGTGATATTACAGTTTTTTCAAAGACAGCATTCTCTATAATAGTATTATCTTCAATACCCATTTTTTCAATGGCCAGCGGTTGCCAAAACATTCGTCTATAATATAACACACGGTATGACTCAATCCATAAAAATGATATACTGTTGCCAATAATGATACAGGCCGGGATACTAATAGTTTTCCCGGCCGTAGTCACGGTAGTATTTAGAAGTGGTCGCAGAGCAGCTCGAAATATGCCTGTGGGTGTGCGCAGGCGGGGCATTCGTTAGGCGCCTCGTTGCCTTCATGAATATATCCGCAATTTCTGCATTTCCATTTGACTTTAGTATCTTTTTTAAATACCCGATTCTCCTGCAGATTCTTCAGCAGGGTAAGGTAGCGTTGCTCATGGTGAGCTTCCACCTCGGCAATCTTTCTGAATTGGAAGGCTATGTCCTTGAAGCCTTCCTCTTCAGCGATTTTAGCGAATTCAGGATACATGCTTGTATATTCATGGTTTTCGCCCATCGCCGCCGCCTTCAGGTTGTCCGCCGTGCTGCCTACAACTCCGGCTGGAAATGCGGCGACTATTTCCACATCACCGCCCTGCAGAAGCTTGAAAAACCTTTTGGCGTGTTCTTTTTCATTGTCAGCCGTTTCTTGAAATATAGCGGCTATTTGTTCATATCCTTCCTTTTTTGCCTGGGATGCAAAATAGGTATATCGGTTGCGTGCCTGGGACTCTCCTGCGAAAGAAGCCAGCAGGTTTTTTTCCGTTCTGGTTCCCTTGATGTCTTTCATCTATGCCTCCGTTATGGGTGAATACCATACATGATGGTTGTGTAATACAATTTTCCGTAAGACACACAGAACTGAGCCGGTTGTCATTTACCCGCGCGGATATGGAATCTTTAAATACGTCACCATGCCGGTATGTAAATGTTCTTCGATTATACGGCAGTTTACAGATTGTATTATTTATACGGCAAAAACCGGATTATAGTTACATCGCGTTATTATCAGGCCTTCCACAATCCATGTATATTGCAGTATTCCCTTGCGGTGATTTTCGTGCCGGAAATTTTAAATACCGCTTCCGGGACCTCGCCGGGACTTAGGAATTGTCGACAGCTCTTACCGTCGGAAATTACTTCTATCCATTCTATCCAGTGTTTTTCTTCCATGGGGTGAGGTGCACTGCCGACTTTTACCTTTACACCGTCAGCGGTTTTCTCTATTACAGGCACGTGTTTTTCAGTTGAGGCATCGGTGGTATTTTCCTTGAGCAGCTTCATGGGTTGTCCGCAGCAAACCAGTTCTCCGCCTCCGACATGGATCACTTCTACCATGTTGCCGCATACTTCACACTTATAGACTTCAAGCTTTTCCTTTACCATCAGGCTCTCCTTGTTTTAAAAGTGGTTAACGGGAGATCGGAAGAGCACACGTCTGAAC
>CAZUXY010000038.1:0-47341 GCA_964624235.1 uncultured Leptospirales bacterium
AAAGCCCTGATCAAAACCACGGGTGCAATATAACCGAAAATACCCGATTCGGTGATTCCATAGAGATCAAATATCTTTCCGTCAGGGTCGCATGCAATAGTAAAAGGGAAATCATCTTTTTTAAAAACAGCACGTACCGTTTCGGGTGAACTCTGAATAATTACAATCCCCTGAAGGTCACTTTCTTTTACTTTATACCACTCCTTCCTGAGTTCAGCAATTTTCATCTGGCACAAAGGACATCCCACATATCTGATAAAATATACTATTACATTATTTTTCTTTAAACTGTCATAAAGACTTTTAGTTTCCTGCCACGGTGTGTTATAGGTAAAGTCCGGAGCGGCGCTGCCGCTTGGCATTTTCATTTTCATATAGACCTCATGTATTTCACTGGTTTGCATTTATAGACATCGGACGGAATCTCAGTTGGCTTCTTGTGTTGCTTTTTGTAACCTGAACGTTGCGATACTGTATGTACTGAAGTCATAATCCAACCCGAATTAAAATTCAACCCTTTTATAAATTACCACGATGTGATTTCACTTGACGGTCTCGTTTAAACCTTTTTCACGTTTCAGGATACCATTTCAGTGATTATATCTTTTACCGATTTGATCTCCCTCATCAGAGCACTCACCTGACCTCCCCCGGCCGGGAAAAGATCGAAATTGCCAGAGTTCCATGCTTCCGGTGCATTCATCAGATTATAAGCTGATAAAATGTCCGTAGCGCTGTTATTCATCATTTCTCTGAGTTTCTTGTTTACTACCACACGCATGCGCATTTTACCCAGAGGCAACAGGTCAGTATCTTCCTCTCCGCATTCCAGGATCGCTTTCTTCCATGAATCATGAGCCGGGCTTTCATGTGATACAATGAATCTGGTCCCTATTTGTACACCCTGGGCACCCAGTGCCAGTGAGGCATGGTAACCCCTTGAATCCGCAATCCCACCTGCAGCAACAACCGGCACCTTCACGTTATCGACGACCAGAGGAACCAGAACCATTGTTGACAGTTCGGACTTATTCGATCTTAATCCTCCGGATTCAGCCCCAGTTGCCACTATACCGTCAACCCCTGCGTCTTCAGCCCTCTTCGCATGTGCGACCGATAACAGAACATGCAGCCCCTTCATCCCCAGTCCATGTATTACGGGATACAGACCTTTGGGATTACCTGTAGAAGTAGTTACGGTTTTGACGCCTGATTCGGCAAGCACTTCCAGTATAGCCGTTGTTGCCGGATTCATCAACATGACATTTGCGCCAAACGTCCGTGAGGTAAGATCCTTGACGTCCTGAACCATCTTCTTTACCTGTTCTTTATCGCTGGCGAATCCAAGCGCCAGCATTCCAAAACCTCCCGCCTCAGATACGGCCGCCACGAGTTCAGGACTGTTTAACGCGCCTATCGGCCCCTGCAAAACCGGATAGCGTGAACCCAGAATTTCCAACAGCTTCGACATCGAAGTTCCTCCTGAAATAAACGACATTTGCTGGAACATCATTGATCAAACGTAATACTTCCTGGTTGTTTCTTAACTGTCGGCGTTTTCAATAATCATGGTCACCGATTCAGCCCCTCCAAGGCATAGAGAAGCCGCTCCAAGCTGCGCATTTCTTCTTTTCATTTCATGCAACAAGGTGGTTAATACCCTTGCTCCGGATGCCCCTATTGGATGACCCATGGCAATTGCACCACCGTTTACGTTCACCTTTCCTGGATCCAGATCAAGTTCGCGCATTATCGCCACAGTCGAACCGGAAAACGCCTCATTGATTTCATGAAGGTCCATGTCGCCGGCTGTTACCCCGGCTTTTTTACATACTCCTGGAATGGAGTAGATAGGAGCCATCAGCACGTACTGTAATTCAATCCCGGCGGTACCCGAGGCCCGTATCACCGCCAGGGGTTTTATTCCATGCTTCAGTGCGGCTTCCCTGCTCATCACCACCACCGCGGATGCACCGTCGCTGATTACCGAGGAATTTCCGGCAGTGGCGTATCCGTTCCTCTGGAATGCCGGTCTCATGCCGGAGAGAAGTTCCATTGATGTTTCCCTTGGGCATTCATCTGTGTCGAATACAACTTCTTCCTTTTTCTTATTCCGCACTTTTACAGGGACAATTTCATCTTTAAAAACTCCGTTTTTTATCGCGGCGAGGGATCTTCTATATGACCCAAGGGCGTATTCATCCTGTTCTGTCCTGGATACTCCCCATTTTTCCGATACCAGATCATTGCTTATACCCATATGAAAATCGTTAACCACGTCCCACAGCCCGTCATGGACCATATGATCGACCATCGGCGCATCACCCATCCTGCATCCCCACCTCGCACCGGGAAGATAGTAGGGCGCCATGCTCATATTCTCCATACCGCCCGCAACCGCCGTATCACAATATCCCGAACGTATTAATTCAGATGCCATAACAACGCTCATGAGCCCCGATCCGCATACCTTGTTTATGGTGTTGCATCCCGCATCCATCGGCATCCCCGCCTTGATGGCCGCCTGTCGCGCCGGATTCTGTCCATAACCGCACGGCAGGACAATACCCATTATTACTTCCTGAATGTCTTTGTTCGCCAGACCTGATCTTCTTACGGCCTCCCTGATGACGATCGCTCCGAGTTCGGTCGCACCGGTATCCGATAACGCACCGCCGTACGCACCCAGCGGTGTTCTGACAGTGCTTATAATAACAGGTTCTCTGGCGTTCATAATTCTCTTTCCCTTTGTGTATAGATTTTTAAAATCATTCTCAGACACTGATTTAATTATGAATAAATTGACATTACAGGATTTAACACGGTACCTGAATTATATCTCCTTCATGCAAGAGCTTAACGCATCTACGATAGTATTCACCTCTTTTTCGGTGATCAGCAGACTCGGCCGAAACACGATTGAACCTCTCGCTACCGTTCCAGGCGCCGCAAGTACACCTTTAGAAGAAAGCGCCCTGCATACGTCGACCGCACGGCGATGTGATCCTGTTTCTACGGCAACCAGAAGACCCATGCCCGTAACCGATGAAATTATATCCGGATAAAGTCGCGCAGTATATTCTAAACCTTCTGCGAGTTTTTTCCCCATGAACATTGCATTTGCCCACGGCTTTTTCATCTCGTATACCTCAAGGACTTTCATGGCGACGCGACATCCAACGTCAGTTCCCCCGAAAGTCGAAAGATGGATCAGTGGATGCCTGTTCATGAAACGGTTCAGGCGTTTTGAGAATACAGTAGCGGCGATGGGAAACACTCCCGCACCCATTGCTTCACCTATAATCAACACATCTGGACTAATCCCGGAATATTCAAAACAGAATTTTCTGCCCGAACGCCCCATTCCGCTCTGTGTTTCATCAAATATCAGTATCGACCTGTTATGGTCACATAAGCGTCTGAGTTCATAAAGAAAATTTTTTTCGGCAACGCGACAGCTATTCTCGGCCTGTATCGTTTCCACGATTACCGCTGCCGTTCTGTTCCCGATTGCCCGGGCGGCTTCATTTATATTGCCGTGTTTAATCATCCTGATCCCAGGGATAAGGGGACCGAAGTTCTCCTTATCCTTCCGATCAGATAAAGAGAGGGCAAATCCCGTATGCCCGTGCCATGCTCCTTCAAAGCATACGATTTCCTGGCGGTGTGTATACCCTCGTGCAAGCTTACAGGCGAAATCCACCGTCTCCCCTCTGACAACGCTGAAAACAACACATGGAAGATTCCCCGGGACGAATTCTGACAATTTCTGTGCTAAAAAGGCCTTTTCTCCCGATATCATCGGAAAGTTTCCCTGATCGGTTTCATGAATGGCCCTTTTCAGTTCCGCTACCACCTCAGTCGGTCTTCTTCCCAGATTGAAGGTACCCTCATTGCCGATGCAGTCTATATACCTCTTCCCATCGGCACCGTAAATCCATGAGCCTTCGCATCTCACCTCCAGAATATCGTGTCCGAGGTCTCTGATGCGTTTCAACCGGCTTTTGTTGATCAGCCTGCCGTATTGTTCGAATACATCCCTGTCACGATACCCGAAGGCCATAATCAACCGCCTCCCTTTTTCCCGAAGAGCCGCTGAACAATGTCTTCCAATGATCGTATCCAGTTGAATAACACCGTCTGTACCTTTTCATTATTCAGTAGTCTCAGTATAAAAGGAACGCGTGCGGCAGGTATCGCGAAGGGGAGCAGGGTTTTCATTGAATCAACGGCTTTTTCTATAGCCGAGATAAGATCCCTGATGTCCTTTTCGCCGGCGACCAGAGGAATCATGAAGCGCATAACCTGTGGCGCGTTGCCTGAATAAGCCGCAAAAACACCGTTCCTGGCCAGCGCATCCGACATCATGGGTCCCATGAACTCATGTATATACTCGAGGCCCAGCATAAGTCCCCTGCCACGCACCTCACGGATTATTTCGGGATTATCTGAACGTAGCCGTTCCAGCGCTTTTTTGAGCAATTCGCCTTTTTCACGCGCATTTTCCCATAATTTTTCTTTTTGAATAAAATCCAGCACTTTGAGAGAGACATAACACCCAAGATCGGTTCCCCCCGAAACGGAGGTATGGAAATCAGGGTTCTTATTAATATAATTGACCAGTATGTCCCGATCCCGGTAGATAATGGCTCCATTAGGATATATACCGCCACCCAGGGATTTTGCAACTACCATGATGTCGGGTACCACGCCTGAATGCTCAGCGGCGAAGATGCGCCCTGTTCGGCAGAACCCCGTCTGGATCTCATCGAAAATCAGCACGATGCCGTATCGGTCGCAGATGGACCTTAAACCTCTCAGGTAATCATCTTCGGCGATGAATATGCCGGCCTCTCCCTGTACCGGTTCAACAATAACGGCCGCAATGGACTCGTTCGCCGCTTCTTCGACTTTCGTTAAATCGTTCAGCGGTACAAAATGAAAGTCGGGCATCAGCGGTTCGCAGTAAGAGCGATAATGCGCTTTGCCGTTGGCGGATAACGCAAAACCGGTATGACCGTGATACGCCTTAACAGTAGAAATTACACCGCTTCTTCCCGTCGATCCCCTCGCCAGCTTCAAGGCGCCGTCCACCGCGTCGCCTCCGCCGGATACGAAAATAACATGGTTGAGGTCCCCTGGTGCGATCTGTACCAGTGCTTCCGCCAGGGCTACCTTGTACGGTGATACCATGGACTGGTTTCCCATATCCAGCATGTCCAGCGCTTCATCCAGCGCCTTAATAATTTCCGGATTCCCGCGCCCTACATTGAAACAGCCCGCAGAAGAAAAGCAGTCGATCATTTCCCTTCCGTTTTCCGGATCAATAAACCGAACGCCCTTTCTTTCGGTTTCAATGATATCCAGATGTCCTGCTTTGAGGTACTTAACCTGACCGCGATTGATATGACGCGAAAAAAGATTTACTATAATATTCTTTTTATCCCGTCCCATCACCCCGGGGCCGGGAAATCTTTTATTCATTTCCTGATTTTTCTGTTTTTCTTTTGATGTATCCATGGCAATAACGTATCGGGCCGGATTGAGCAAATTTAGAACAACGGGTGGTTTTAATCAAGATAAAATGAATGAACTGGTTGGATTTCAAAAACGCATGAAATTAACCGACGGGATTTTCCTTCATTGACTTTTCAATATGCGCATTGATAATCGATTTTGCTTTATGTCCGAAGTCTGATCCTTTGAATGCGATACCTACATGAAACGATTTGGTTCCCGCTTTGGCAACATAACATACATTTCCCGATAGACGTATGGGCTGCTGCATTTTAAAGATGAGACTGAAAAGAACAAAATCCTGTGTGCTGAGAGTTTTCGCCAGTCTTTCGTCCGTAACCTCAATCTTCAAACCGCCGAGGGAGATGTCCAGTACTTTCACTCGCGTTTCGTCAACCACCTGGTTGGCGTCACGAATTTTTTTGTAGGTTATATCGGCGTCTGATTCAATCCTTTCGATGTCCTCCTGGCCCAATAACCTGTCAGAAGACGCCACTGATATAATCCCAATAGGGAATTTCCTTTCGTCAATCGTGATGTAATTAATAGGCCGTACTATCATCGAGGTATAGTTTTCCTTCATTTGCTGAAATCGTTTCACGATCTCTTCCTTCACATCCGTATGTTTTTTGAAATAATCCGGATCTTCAGCAAAGAATGATGTAGTATCTTCGAAATTTTTGATATACAGCGGTTTTCCCGTATCGACCGCATATTTAACTTCCACGGGAAGATCTTTATCATTGTAAAACAACACCTTGCGGTATGCATAATCTTCCAGCTCCTTTTCACATTCCTTGAAAAACAGCTGTGAGCTCACACTTCTCATGATGCTTGCAGGATTTTCAACGACTTTCAGCACTGTTATATGCCCCACGGTTAAATCCCATCGAAGCGAGTCGAACCGCTCGTTTTCACGACCTTCCTGCGCTATATGGCACGAATTTATTCTAAGCACGTATTTGTTCCCATGCCCATTGCTTTCCATTCTTTCAATAATTGATGCGTCAAATTCCAAATACCTGGTAAGGAGGGTATACAGCTTGGCATGTTCATCGGATATCATGGCATTAAGCTGAATTAATAATGTCATGTCTTCATTGAATTCGATTACCTCAATCGGTGAGTCAATGTCCCCGGCCTTAAGGAACAATTTATGTATATTTACATATTTCTTGAACACATGTTCCAGACCCTCAACGTTCGTCACTTTCTTGAAATTCCGAGGCTTGAGTTTTATATATTCCATATGCACACATGCCTCTTTTTGTTTATAATGTAAATTTCAACCCGGACCTGACCGCCCAGGTTTCCGCAGGAGGAGGGAACAACTACCGAAGTAGAAACTGAAGAATTACAATGCACGGTACCCGCAGTCACACAGTGGTAAACGACAATAAAACCGTTAATGAGTGTATCACGTAATTCATTAAAGTAAACTCATTTTTAAAATTGTTGATTATTTTTTTCTAGCACCCTGTTGTGTTTCGGGAATCTTTCACGGCCTGAACGGGATCACTTTTTTACCCATCTTTACTGCATTTACAAAAGAAAAACATTTTCGTCCAGAGTTACCCCTGTTGTATCTTTGATAATATCATACAGGATTCCCGGTGCCTGCTTCAAATCCACCTTGTAATAATCAACGGTCATGCTGTATTCCAGGTGCCCTCCCGGCTTAACCGTTCTAACCGGGGAAATCCCTTCCAACTCAAACATGCTGTAATCGCCTGTGGCCGCTATGGCGCCTGAATCATTATAGCAGTCGAAAGCCGTTCCGCCATATCTGCCTGATGGGTTCCATGTGTTGTCCACATACAATGCGTTTTCAACCGGAAACGATTTCATCACTATAATAAGACCTTTATCTAAATCAACAGATGCAATAGCTCCTGTGGATATTTCAGGAGGAATTCCTTTTTTGCCTCTGCACTTCCCGTCGGCCTTTACCAGCACAAAATTTAAACCCTTCTTAACGCGTTCCCGGGGGAGCGGCTGGTTTGATTTCTCACCGCTCATTCTGTAATCAATAATTTTTTCCACGGCGCCCCGCTTCACCGGTAATATAATCCATGCCGATTCCCCTGCCTTTACCATGTTAAGGCTCCACGGGGCAATAAGGCCATGATCCTCGTCCCACGTTTCAATTCCGGTATTTATAAAGTCAATAGTCTGACGATAACCCGCATGCAAAACACCGTGGTTTGTCATTGATTTTATGCTGTCCGGACAGGGAATGATCGAATAGTATAGTTTTACCAATATTTCAAAAACACTACCCTTTACATTGTTCATCCTGACCGGTGCCCGCAACAGCACCTCTTTCGGTTCATTTAATTTTTCAATTGAAAAGGATATTTTGTCAAAGGACGGAGGGACCTTCCAGTTTTCAATCGTGAATTCGCCTGTTCCTTCAGGGAAGTACAGTGACCAGTCGCGTTGCCCCTCCGGCATGGGCCACCATCTGTGACCGCCTTCGGGATGATACGGTTTATTAAAATCAGGCTCAAGGATTGCATCACGGTTCAGGAACAGGGGGGATTCTTCATCTGTGCTGTCAAAACAAATGGCTACTACCCTGCCCGCACAATGCGGACTTACGGCAACTTTACAGGAAAAGGAATCCTTTTTCGAATCATCGTTCTCAGCTTTATTGCCCAGAATTACCGTTTCCCGGTGGTTCCGGCTAAAAAATTCAACAATCGATCGAAAGGTGTTATTATTCATACATTATTTCTTGAATTTTTAATATTTCACCTTCCTGATTCCTTTTCTTTAATCTGAAGCAGGATCTCATTATATCGTTTTTCATTTATTGGATAAAGCGCCAGTACGATAATGCCCATAACATATATTACCGCGGCGATGGGACCCAGCAGCAGACGTATTCCCAGTTTGGCAGTTTCCGCCTGCGCCACATCAGGTACATATCCGCTGAGTGAGAGCACAATACCTGAAATGGCCAGTGCCACCGCCTGTCCGATTTTTATCCCGAAAGTCCAGATTCCGTAGAATGAACCTTCCGTGCGTTCACCGGTCAGCAGATAATCGTATTCAACCGCATCAGGCACGATCGCCCATGGCATCACATAGGTAAAACCCAGACCCACACCCATAAAAACCATAAGTATCATTGAAAAATTTATCGAGTACCGGTGCCCCATGGCAAAAAGCATCATGATGGTCAATGCAAATACACCCAGACCCAGGGCGTACACCACTTTCTTACCCAGTTTTTTCGAAAGCATTACGCTTACCGGGATGAACAGCATCGCCGTTATCAACAGAATCAGCATCGCGATGGTGGTTTGAGCTTCCGCATTGTGGATGTACTTGAAATAGTATATGGCGACTCCCATAACGATGGTAAGCGCGGTTATATGAAGTGTATAGGTAAGAAGTATCAGCACATAGGGTTTATTTCTGAACACCTTCAGGTATGTCTTAAAAAATGCGCCCTTCACCTCATCTCGTTTCTTTTCCGGCTCCCTGACAGAAAATACGGTCATCATGGCGGTAACGAGCATTACAGCCCCGAATAATGTACCCATTATGGTAAAACCCGTGTTTTTAGAACCGAACATGTTTACTATGGGCAAGGAGGCACCGGCGCCGAGCAGGGTTCCTATAACGGCGAATCCGAACCGGTATCCATTAATGGAAGTCCTTTCATGATAATCCTGGGTCAGTTCGGGAGTCAGAGAATTGTAGGGTATATTTACCGCCGTATAAGCAGTGCAGAGCATACAGAAAGCTACGGTTGCCCAGAAAAAAAGGAAAAGCTGGTTTTGGGCGGGGTCCCACCCCGCTCCAGTTATCGATCCGGGATTAGTGAACATAAAGATCATGGTGAAGAAGAGCGGAATGGACCCCCAGAACATCCATGGCCGCCTTCTCCCCATCGGATTTCTGGTGCGGTCTGACAAATATCCGGTCACCGGATCGGTAACCGCGTCCCACACTTTCCCGATGGCTATAGCGACACCCGCCAGTCCAGCCGCAAGGCCCACCGTGTCGGTAAGAAAATTCAACAACCAGAATCCGATTACGGTAAAGAACAGGTTTCCGCCCAGGTCGCATACCCCATAACCCAGCTTTAATCTTACCGACAATTTTGAACCTTCCATAAATCCTCCCGTGTCAAAGATAATTTATTGTATCAATAAAAAACTTGCCATGCCCGCCCACACCAGGTAATTTCAAAAGGAAATACCGGATGAATATCATGCCTCTCAGTGATAATTATTATATCTTCAACAATCAATCGGTTGCATAAACGCGGTCTGATGGACCAATCGTACGGGATAGACGGAAAGTTAAGTTAAGTTTATTATGAACAAAACCGACGGTCAACGATATTTTATCATAATCACCCTGTACCCGCCACCTTATGGTTTTTTTACATATACCACCGCCGGCGGGATATTAGGCAGGTCCCTATGACAACAGATAGTCCGGTAATTCTCGATAATATCCCTATGAAGCTTGACCTTCCACCGCTCTTGAGCGGGCTCCGCATCAAACCAGAAAGTCGGGAGGCGGTTGAATTCGAAAAAATGTGTGATGAAGCAACCAGGACGGGCAGACCTAAGGGCATTTATCGTCTTGCATACATGGATTCTGTAGGAATTGATACCGTCATAATAAACGGCATAGAATTCAAAGGCAGACTGCTTGCCGTCAACCTTGCAAAAATACACAGGGTATTCCCCTACGTCGTGACCGGAGGAGTTGAACTCGAAGAATGGTCCGGTTCATTCAGCGACTTTCTGCACCAGTTCTGGGCTGACACCATTAAGGGATGTGCCCTGGGCACTGCCTTACAGGCTTTGCACAAGGACATTGAGCACCGCTATAACGCAGTATCCGTTTCTTCGATGAACCCCGGGTCTCTGGCGGAATGGCCTATAACGGAACAGGAAAAGCTCTTCAAGCTTGTCGGCGACCCACATCAAGCCATCGGGGTCACCCTGACCGAAAATTCACTCATGCTTCCTCTTAAAACGGTATCGGGGATACTGTACGAGTCGGATGAAAATTTCATCAATTGCCGATTGTGCCCCAGGGAAAAATGCCCGGGACGCCGCGCACCATATGATGTGCATTCTCAACCATTAAAACTTGGACCCTGATAATTACTGAAACAGTACCAACCCGTTTATACTGTTTTTCCGGAAGATGAAAGTAAATTACCGCCGCAACAGCTCATCAAAAATTTTTACCGCCTGGACGGCATCCGCTCCATAGGCATCCACCTCTAACTCCTTCGCAAGCTTTTCCGAGGTGCATGCCCCTCCAATGGCTATTTTCACCCTCTCGCGTAGTCCCTCACCCTTCAATGCTCTGACCACATCCCCTATACTCCCAATCATGGTGGTAAGGAGACTTGAAAGGCCCACTCCGACGGCTTTATATTCTTTGACCGCTTTGACGATTGTTTCTTCCGATACATCAGATCCCAGGTCCACCACATCGAACCCGGCTGCGGAGAGCATCATCTTCACAATGTTTTTACCGATATCATGAATGTCCCCTTTAACCGTGGCCAGCACCACCGTTCCCTTCATGTTTTCGCCCTTCGTGTCTATTTTACCTTCCAGCAGTATCATTCCTTCCTTCATGACTTCACCGGCCATGATGAGGTCCGCAAGAAAATACTCACCGTTTTCAAAAAGACGACCCACCTCCATCATGCCGTCGCTCATCCCCTCCCTGATGATTTTCCAGGGTTCAATACCCGCATTCAGGCAGTTTTGCACATTTATTTGAATATTGTCAATGTCGAGGTTTTTTACTGCTTCCCTTACCGCCTGCAGTTCAATCCCCATACAGGTACCTCCTTTGTGAAGGTTGCTTTACCGGTAGAATCTGATGCGGCAACCTGACTGTCCTGTGCAATTAATTACTGTAAACCCGGGAAACGAATAACGCTTATACTTCAGTTAAGCTGATCTTTGTGTGAAAGTCAAATGTATATTACGCGGATGTATGCTTCATCCCCTGAACCACGCTGTCAGATCCTTATCATTCTTGCTTAATTATTTTTTATGTTTTTTTTCCTTCCTGGGATGTATTCAAATCGATTCACTGTCCAAGATAAAACCGAATGCACGTTTGCCGGTAACTTTACAGTATCCCTGCCATAAAGATGCAGGGACGCAGGGAAACTCGATTACTCAATGACTTTCCTACAGGAAGATATTCAGCCGGTGTATCAGTCTGCCGTCCGGGCTTGATAAATCAGCTTAATTATGGTACGTTACTATAAAGGCTGAAAATGTAATTATACTATGATATCCAGGGAAAGAAATTACCTGTTGTTTTCGTAATTTTACAGCATTTTCAGGATTAATCAAATCAACCTTGATATTGTTCTGATTATGCGCTAAACCTTGATTATTTGTAATAATTTCCAGGATCAGAAAAAAAATAGTTGATATATTACTAAATCTTGATATATTGATAAAGCAAACTGAATTATAATCAGATTTAAGTTCATTAACTACGGAGGAACCAATGAGTTCACTTCATACTGAAAATAAGCTTTCTTATAAAATCGCCGATATTTCTCTGGCCGAATGGGGCAGAAAAGAAATGAAACTGGCCGAAAACGAAATGCCCGGTCTTATGGCAGTAAGAGGAAAATACGGACCCCTGAAACCTCTTAAAGGACTAAAGGTCACCGGCAGTTTACATATGACCATCCAGACCGCAATGCTGATCGAGACACTTAAAGAACTGGGGGCGGATGTGCGATGGGCATCGTGCAATATTTTTTCCACACAGGATCATGCGGCGGCTGCAATCGCCGCAGCAGGTTCCGCCGCTGTTTTTGCATGGAAGGGGGAAACCCTCGATGAATACTGGTGGTGTACCCAACAGGCCCTGATATGGCCTGACGGATCCGGTCCCGATCTCATAGTGGATGACGGAGGGGACGCCACACTTTTCGTGCACATGGGCGTGAAGGTTGAAAATGATCCATCTATGCTTGAAAAACAATACGACAGTAAAGACATGCAGATAATAATCAAACTTTTAAAGGAAAGCATGGCACGGGACCCGAGAAAATGGACGGTCATAGCGTCGAAAATACACGGAGTTTCCGAAGAAACCACGACCGGAGTTCACCGACTGTACCAGATGGAACAGAGCGGAGAACTCCTTTTCCCGGCCATAAACGTTAACGACTCTGTTACCAAATCAAAATTCGACAATCTCTACGGGTGCCGGGAATCCCTGGCTGACGGCATCAAGCGTGCAACCGATGTAATGGTTGCGGGCAAAACAGTGGTTGTCTGCGGTTACGGTGATGTGGGTAAAGGCTGCGCACAGTCCATGCGGGGATTCGGTGCCCGGGTAGTAGTCACTGAAATCGATCCCATCTGCGCTCTTCAGGCCGCCATGGAAGGATATGAAGTAAGCACCATGGAGGACATGGCTGCTGTTGGAGACATTTTTGTAACCGCTACCGGGTGCTGTGATGTAATTACCGGATTGCACATGGAACGTATGAAAAATGAAGCAATTGTATGTAATATCGGTCATTTCGATCATGAAATCGATATGCATTATCTGGAAACTACCCGGGGATGCACCAAAGAAACCATCAAGCCCCAGGTTGATAAATGGACACTGCGTTCCGGAACTGCAATAATTATTCTGGCCGAGGGGCGACTGGTCAATCTCGGGTGTGCCACCGGACATCCAAGTTTCGTTATGAGCACCAGTTTTACCAACCAGTGTCTCGCACAGCTGGAATTGGCCTCGGGCAGCCTTGAAAAACGAGTATATACCCTTCCCAAAAAGCTGGATGAAGAAGTTGCCCGGCTCCATCTCGGTCGTCTTAATGTGAAGATGAGCCGTTTGAACGAAAAACAGGCGGCTTATCTGGGCATCAGCGTAGAGGGGCCGTATAAACCGGACCATTACCGATATTGATCCAATGAGAAGGGCCGGTTAAAAAAACAACCGGCCCTTCCTTTAATTGAAGTGGAGGAGTAAAAGATTTCAGTCTTGTTCTGAGACGGGATACATACTCTCGATCTCTTTGGAGTACTTCTGCTCTATCACTTTCCTCTTTACTTTGAGAGTCGGAGTCAGTTCACCGGTAGCCTGTGTCCATTCAGTATCCAGGAGCTTGAATTTCCTTATCTGTTCGACACGTGCAAACTGTTTTGTGTATTCCTTGATCTCTTCATTAATGAGCTTTTTAACTTTTTCATTTTCTATAAGATCCTTGTTGCTGCTATATTGAATACCGCTCTTATCCGCCCATTTCCTCAGTTCCTCAAAAGCCGGTATCACCAGTGCCGCAAGATATTTACGCCTGTCGCCTATTATGCCGACCTGTTCGATAAAGCGTGATCCCTTGAGGCTGTTTTCGATATTCTGGGGAGAAATATTCTTTCCGCCGGCGGTTACAATAATGTCTTTAATGCGTCCCGTTATTGCCAGATAACCATCCTGGTCTATTATACCTATGTCACCTGTTCGGAAAAAACCGTCCTTTGTAAACACTTCTTTAGTGGCTGCGGTATTTTTATAATACCCCTTCATTACCTGCGGCCCTTTAATCAGAATTTCGCCGTCATCCGCAATCTTGATCTGGGTGTTCTTTACCGCTGAACCGACAGTGCCCGGCTTTATCAGCCAGGGACGGTTATAGTTTGTAACCGGCGTGGTCTCCGTGAGTCCGAAACCCTCAAGTACTTTAATACCCATGCCGAGAAAGAACTCGGCATCCGAGACCGAGAGGGGCCCGCCTCCGGAAACCGCAAACTTCAGCCTGTTCAATCCCAGTGCATCTTTCAACTTTGAAAATATGATTTTATCGGCAATATCGAATTGTTTGGCGAAGAGACCTTTACGTACCTTTCTCTCATCGCATTCATAGGCCAGGTTCTTTGCCGCGACTTTCATTGCCCATCCAAACAGTTTCTTTTTTATTCCGGGGGCATCTGTCAGTTTTGCCAGTATGCCGGAATGTATTTTCTCATACAACCTGGGTACGCTGATAATAATAGTCGGGCGTACCTCTACAAAATTCTGCTGAATGGTTGCGAAACTTTCTGCGAAAGCCACTTTGGCGCCTATGCTGAGCGGCAGGTAATACCCGGCAGTTCTTTCCAGGGAATGTGACAGAGGCAGGAATGAAAGGAAAGTATCGGTATCATTGATATACTTCTGTATTCCATCCATGATCTGGTCTATATTCGAAACGAAGTTGCTGTGTGTCAGCATTACGCCTTTCGGATTTCCAGTTGTCCCTGAAGTATATATGAAAGTCGCTATATCGCTTAATTTTATACTTTTCAGCCGCTTTTCAAAATTATCTTTGATCTTATATGACTCTCCTTTTTTCAGGGCTTCATCAAACGTCATCACTCCCGGCTTTCTGCTTTTAGGCTGGTCTAAAATTATTATTTCTTTCAGTCTGGGACATTTCTTTTTTATGCTCGTTACTTTATCCATGTGATCATTGGTACCGACAAAACACACCTTCGACTCTGAGTTCTCCAGAACGTACTGCGCTTCTATCGCTGAGTTTGTTGCATATATGGGAACATTAACGGCGCCTATCGATAATATCGCCAGGTCGCAAACCCACCATTCGTACCGGTTTTCCGAAAATACCGCTACCTTGTCGCCCTTCTGTATCCCCAGTGAAAGCAAAAACCAGCCTATTTTCTTCACCAGTTCATTCATCTGGTTCCAGGACACGTCCACATAGGCTCCGCTTTTCTTGTAAGCAATGCAGGCCCTGTCACCATACTTCTGAACCTGGTTCTGAAAGATCGCTCCCATGGATGTTTCTTTGTGTTTTGCCATGCGTTCCTCCGAAATGTATTGTTATATAAAATATATTTTTGCCTTTCCCAATGACTGATAAATCCCGGTATCCGAAGTCTATCTGTTCGTGAATCAACTGAATTACCAGTACTTTCATGAGTCAAGGATTTGAAGTATTTATATATTCTAAATTTTACTAATATAAACAAAGATATTAGTTAGTAAACATTGAACATATAAATTATTTGGTTTAATAAATTATGAATAAAATATTTTAATATTTGTCAATCATCTTATTCCATAATTATTGAAAATAAATATGTCCGCAATATATTTAAGCAGGCAGCAGTTTTGATTTATGCCATACTTTCAGGAAAATAAACAGTGAATTCAGAGCCTTCATTCTCTTTTGAAGACATGGTTATTTCTCCATTATAACTTTTAATAATCGAATATGAAATTGAAAGCCCAAGACCGGTACCCTCCTTTTTCTTGGTGGTAAAAAACGGTTCAAATATTCTTTTTGAATTTTCTTCAGGAATACCCATCCCATTATCCTTAACGTTCACGAAAATCATGGGTATCTCTATGTTTGTTTTTCCTGTTTCAATTACAATCTCCCTTTTCTCTTTACCCTCAACAGCATCGTCAGCATTTGCGAGCAGATTCATGATCACCTGGATCATCCTGTTTTTAGGTATTTGAATCATGGCTTTGCCGCAGTTCAACTTCATGATCAGCGAAATTCCTTTTTTCTGCAGATTCTTTAAGAATATTTTTACCGGGAACGCTTTAAAAATTTCATCAACCTGTATAACTTCAAGACCGATATTCTCAGGATTCGAATAATCCTTAAGCTGTTTAACTATGCTTGATATTCTATGTATCTCCTCTTGCAGGGACTGTACCATTTCTCTGAATATATCATCTGCCCCGATCGGTCTATCATTGTATATTGACCTAAGCTCATCCAGGTCCAGCTGCATTATAGAAAGGGGGTTGTTGATTTCGTGGGCAACTCCCGCGATTATTCTTCCCATCGCGGTAAGTCTTTCGTATCTGTCCAGCGCACTCTTCATCAACGCCTGTTCCGCGCCATACCATATTCGATCTATAATTACCGAAGCGAGATTCACCATGCCAAGCAGCATATTCAGATGCATTACATCAAGATCGTTTATAGAATGATCAAACGAAAGGACTACCACAGCTCCTACGGATCCCTGTGCCTGTAATGGAATAAAAATCGCGGAGCGCCTTCTCAATAACCCGGGGAAAGCTGCTATGTCTTCATCATTAAGCTCCATGCTGACATCATTGATGAAAATTGGCGTTTTTCTGTCCACGCACTTCTTTATCACCAGAGAAGTCTTTACATCTATCACAATTTCTGTTGCGCGTGTTACCTGATTGTTTTTGTATACCGATTTGAATCCGTTATCTTTTTTCGCCAGTATTTCTATCGCACCCGGCTTCACCAGGTCATTAATGGAATCGGCAAGTGTCTGGTATACTTCATCATCTACCTCGCTGGTCATAAATTTTGCCGTTACCGCGGTATACAGGGAAATCATTTTTTGAATCTTCTTGTTGTGTTCAATGAGTTCCTGTTGAATCTTTTTCTGGTCGGAGATATCCCTGATAAAAGCGAAATACCCCGCGCTGTTCCCTTTATCATCGAACAAACGTGAAAGGGTCATCGATACCGGCACATTGAATCCGTCATTCCTGAGCAATTCCAGCTCGAACGTACGCGATTTACCGGTTTTTAACATTTCACTAATCAATTTCTTCTGCTGGTTTACATGCTGTGCCGCGGTAAAGTCATGAAACCGCCTGTGCTCCAGGTCCAGCGGTTTAATACCCAGAATTCTCAGGTATTCGTCATTATAATCATGAAAACGATTTTCATCGTCCATGAATACAAATCCAAGATTAAGTTTTTCAATTATTTCCCTGTTGTAATTTTTTTCGGTTTCAATCTGATGTCGCAGGGCTTTTAACTCGGTGACATCACTGACAAAACCATATACGTAAAGTTTACCGCTCTGTCTGTCATGATAAGGTTTAAGATTGAAATGGTAGTATTCAGGAATATCGCCCTTCTTCAGGTTCATTTCGATTGTGGTGTCCACCTTTTCCCTGATAACCCTGTTAAACTTTTTTCTCATTTCACGATCGGATGTTTTTGCCAGCAGGTGAAAAAGGTTATCCCTTCCATTCAGGATATGATCCACATTAAGTATTTTTCTGAACGCGTCGTTGTGCCTTAATACCGTAAATCGTTCATCGGCGACAAATATACCGTCGGCCGAACTGTTTATTAAATTAATTGAATCATTTCGTACAGATATATTATTTCCGTGATTACCATATTCCCCAAATGGGCTTTTCAGCATTCTTTTCAAGAATCCATTCCTGGCCTCAGTTTCAAAAACTACATTTTCATCATTCTGATTTTTTATGATTTCCAGCATAAAACATTCATCAGCGATTCTCTGAATACTGACACTCGCCCTTCTATTGTTCATAGCCAGTACAAATACATCCCCGGCATCAGGATCGGTTTTCATGAAAGCTTTAAGGATATGTATTTTACTTTCCGGTATCCCGAGTGCTTCTTCGCATAAAACGTTCTGGTGTTCAACACTGGCAGGTGGTTTTATTTTTATATCGGGTGAATTTAGAAACAATCGGTTTGCATGCATCAACCGGCCTTCCATATTAATTACTACAACCGGATATGAACTCTTATCTATAGTTTTATAATAGCGCTCATCCACCGGTAAACCACCGTATTGCTTCGATTACTTGCAGCGAAAATGATCGGCAGAATTTTATAATCCAATTATTATGCGTATATCGCGGTGCATTCAAGTTATTTTAGATTTCCAATACATGATTTTCCGTTATTTTTGTATTGCGGTATACTACAATGAATTCTTTAAAATACTTGACTTAGCAACACTGTTGTCGGTTATTTTTTCTATTCCGGGTAAGGGGGAGCGGCGTGGCAGTTAAAAAAATATCGGTAAAAGACCCTGTGAAAAAGAAAAAGTCAGGTCAAAAAGGTTCTGCATCAAAAAAGAACGTTAAGAAAAATAAAAAATCCCCGCTACCTGAAAAAAGCCCTTATTCGTCAGACACACCAGAAGTCACCGGGGTGAATCCTCTGGCTACAATGAACAGCCAGGACGACGATGCAGTAGACCCCAATGCCCTTGCACGCGGCGATACTCCCATGAGTCTCGTAGGTCATCTGGATGAGTTCCGCAGCCGTTTTCTTGTATCCCTTGTTACCATCATGGCGATCACACTTGGCGCGTTCTTTTTTTCAGATTACATTCTGGATATAATAAACAGGCCCTATCTGTCAACCGGACAAAAGCTCAACGTATTTAATCTTATAGACGGATTTCTGTTAAGGCTCAAATCTGCCTTTATTGCAGGGATACTTCTGGGTTTCCCGGTACTGGTCTATGAACTCTGGAAATATATAGTGCCCGCAATCGATAAAAAAGACCGGACTTTTTCCAGAATGTCTGTCATCGCCGCAATCGTACTGTTTTATTCGGGTATTACACTCACTTACTTCGCCCTTCCCATGGCCATCAAAGCTCTGCTTGGATTTACCCCCGACAATATGGTCAATACCATCAACGCCAGCCAGTACCTTTCGTTCGTAATGCTTTTCTGTCTCGCGATGGGCGCCATCTTCGAACTTCCCATAGTCATCATGGTCCTCACCAAAATAGGAATTGTTACACCCGCTTTTCTTATAAGTAAACGCAAATACGCCATAGTACTAATCTGGATAATCGCGGCCCTGATTACCCCGACGGTTGATCCCCTTACTCAGTCACTGGTAGCCGTACCGCTGATGCTGCTATATGAAATCTCAATTTTTATTTCCCGTGCCATGATATCACGAAAGAAGAAACAGGAGCTTGCGGGTTCATAAAATATACTTGACTATTCGAATTTTATTATTATATCATTTATTATATAAATTGTATATATTTGTCGTATTAAATTCATTACATCCGTCATTACAACATCATCTTTCAAATTCATACTCAGATTCCCATCAAGCTTTTAACTCCCGTGGCGGACTGAGATTCCCTTTATAAACGGAGGTACTACAATGGCGATTAAATATCTCAAGCAGATAAACCTTCAGGGTAAAACCGCAATTATACGGGTCGATTACAACGTCCCCTACGATAAAAGCATGAACATCACCGACGATACCAGAATAGTCGCAACTCTCGATACACTGAATTACTGCCTGGAAAAGGGCGCAAAACCGGTACTCATATCCCATCTCGGAAGACCTAAAGGCAAACCAGTGCCCGAAATGAGCCTCAAACCCGTAGCAGAACGTCTGGGAAGTTTATTGAAAAAGAAAATAATTTTTATCGATAAACCTATCGGTGATGAAGTAAAGAAAGCCGTTGAAACCCTGAAACCCGGCGATGTCGCGCTTTTGGAAAACATCAGGTTTTATCCCGAGGAAGAGAAGAACGATGATGAATTCGGCAAAAAGCTCGCGTCACTGGGGGATGTGTATATTAATGACGCTTTTGCGGCCGCGCACCGCGGTCATTCATCGAACGACGCGATTACCCGCCACATGAAGGAATGTGCCGCCGGCTTTCTTCTTGAAAACGAAATCGAATACTTCAAGAAAGCGATGTTAAATCCCGCCCGTCCGACCACTGCAATAGTCGGTGGAATCAAGGTTTCAACTAAAATCGACGCTTTGAAAAATATTATTAATAAAGTCGATCACCTCATAATCAGCGGGGGAATGGCCTTTACTTTTTTAAAGGCGAAAGGTCTTGGAATCGGCAAGTCCATATGTGAAGACGACCATCTGGCAACAGCACGTGAGATAATGGATATTGCCCGAAAGAACAAGGTTGATGTAATTCTACCTGTCGATGTGGTAGCCGCACCCGACCTGGAAAGCGGAAAACAAAAGAAAATCGTATCCGCCAATGCCATACCCTCCGACCTGGCGGCTCTCGATATAGGTCCCGAGACCATAGACAGTTATAAAAAAATAATAGATAAATCCAAAACAATAATCTGGAACGGTCCGCTGGGAGCATTCGAATACCCCGATTTCGCGACCGGAACGAACGCAGTGGCGAAAATAGTGGCGGCATCTGGTGCACTCAGTGTTATCGGAGGTGGTGACAGTGTATCGGCAATCAACCAGTCTGGATATGCTGAAAAGATGTCGTATATCTCAACCGGTGGTGGTGCTTTTCTGGAACTGCTCGAGGGAAAAACCCTGCCTGCCATCGCGGCACTGGACAAATGAACGCCTGATTTATTCTTTTACTTTTTCTCTTCGCGAGAGAATGGTGCGGGGTTCTATTTCACCGGCGTGTTCGAACACGTAATCCGGCTGATAGGGAAAGCGCGGAAGCATATCCCTGCTCGTTACCCCGGTGAGCACCAGACAACATGTCATTCCCGCTTCGAGTCCTCCCACAATATCGGTGTCCATACGGTCGCCTATCATGAAACAGTTCGCCGAATGTACATTTATGTGCTTCCGCGCCCAGTACATCATTGCAGGATTGGGTTTCCCTAGAAAGTAAGGAGTGACACCTGTTACTTTTTCAATCGGCGCGACCAGGGCACCGCATGCCGGAACCGGTCCCCTGGTTGTGGGTCCCGTAATATCAGGATTGGTGGCAATAAATTTCGCCCCCTCCCGGATCAGCAGTGTGGCTTCCATGATTTTCAGATAATCATACTCATCGGTCTCGCCTACGATCACATAATCGGGTTTATTTTTTGTGATGGTCACTCCCCGCTTGTGCAATTCCGCGATAAGACCCTCCCCTCCGATCACGAACGCGGTACACTTCGGCTTCTGATACTCAAGAAAGGTCGCAGTTGCCATTGCGGAAGTATAAAAGTGGCGCTCTTCCACCGCAATACCCATATCATCGTAACGAGCTTTCAGTTCCTTTGTGGTATGATAAGAGTTATTGGTAATAAAAAGATATGGATACCTGCCCCTTTTCAGCTTTTCGATAAACTCATCAGCGCCGGGTATGACCGAATGTCCGCGGTTTATCACCCCGTCCATATCAATCAGAAAGGCTTTCTTGTAGGTTTCCTCATTAAAAAGAACGGGCACGTAAATCTCCTTACATACAAGTAAGTATAGTCGGTAGAAAGCCGAAGTCAACTATATAATACTCATATTTTGTTCAACTAGATTGTTCGATAACATTCACCACCGTGTTCTTCCGCGAAATGCCTCCAGTTCCTCAAGCAGTCCGCAGGGTATCAATTCTTCCTTTGACCATTTTCCTATTTCCTCACCGCGATCGCCGTGAAAATCGCTTCCTCCCGTAACGGCCAATCCGTATTTTTTCGCCAGATTCAAAAATCCTTCTACTTCTTCCGGCGTATGCATGGCCGCGTAACACTCAACACCCTCCAACCCAATGGAAATCACAGACTTTATGAAAGCTTCATAATCGCTGAACTTTTCCAGTTCAAGCGATATGGGATGGGCTATGACCGGCACACCTCCCGCACCCTTAATTACTTCAATTGCCTCACCGGCACTCAGTTTCTCCCTTTTTACATCTCCCGGCTTTCCATCAATAAGATACCGCTGGAACACCTGGTCCATGGAATCAGCGTATCCGTGGCGTACGAGCACCCTGGCAAAGTGTGGTTTCCCGATTGCCGCTCCTGACGCCTCCTGTAACACCTCCTCGAAAGGTATGTGTATGTTGTTCCCGGCCAGATCCTCCATTATTCGTTCCGCCCTTCCGCTCCTTAAAGTTTTCAGGCCGTTAATCACGGAAAGCAGCCTTTGGTTGGTGTAATCCACATAAAGCCCCACAAGGTGGAAAGTACCCCTGGTGCACTCTATACTGAATTCAACTCCCGGTATAAAATACAGCGCATTTTCAGCGGCATACCTCACGGCAATCGAAATACCGTCTACCGTATCATGATCGGTAATCGATAAGGCGCACAGATTGTTTTTCCTGGCCAGATCAACAAGTTCTGTTGGACTGAGCAGACCGTCAGAAGCCGTGGAATGCACATGCAGATCGATACGCGTTTCGTTATTGTTCATTTTCCATTTTCAAATTCGAGGTTATATTTCTCAGAGAGCATTCGTCGCAATGCCGACATGAACTCAGGACCGGGATCAATTTTTTTCGACGGCCTGTACGATTTATCCGCCTGCCGGTAGTATCTGAAATGCGGCAGTTGTCTGTTCATGTATTCATGGTGCCCAATGAGATGCCGTATTCCCGGATATTTACGCTTCAGGCAGTAAATAATCAGGGCGTTGCTTCTAATCTGGTCAACGGTCAGTTCGGATGAATTCTTCCCCACATTTTCTATTCCCAGCGCCACATGATTATACCCTATGGCATGACGCCCCATTGTGTCTTCGGGTAACAGCGAATATATATCACCGTTCCTGTCCACCACGAAATGAACACCTACATTCAAGAGCCCGTAATCCCATATATCGGTGCGTTCCCTGGATAATACTGCAGGTTCGAAACATCGAAGTGTGTCTTTCAGAGTACTGATTGCCGTATAATGTACTACAATGATCTTCGGATCCCTGAGCTTCCAGTCATCTATACCGTAATGACGCAAACTGTACTGACGCGTTAAAAGTATTCTTTCAGCCGATAGAACAGGAAATTTCTTCGCATTAATACGGGGAGTCTCTAAACCGGACGTGCAGCACGTGTTTATCAGAACCAGCAGTAACACACGGCGCATGGCATAACCTTTATGCATTCAGTTTTTTAAGCAGCCATGCCATATTGGCCCCCAGTGTCTTCATTGTGGCCCTTCCCTCTTCGTCCTTTTCCACTTCTCCTATTTCCCTGCCGAACCCCATGTTCCAGTAACTCGATCCGGGTACGACCATCTGTGCCGAAAGGAAAAAATGGTTGATCGAATTGAATGCATGGCCGGCGCCTCCCCTCCTGGCGGTAACCAAAGCCGCTCCCGCTTTGCGGCGGAACATTTCTTCATTGGCTTTGGCAACCATACCCGCCCGTTCTATCAGGGCCTTTAGAGAAGCGGTCAAATCGGCGAAGTAAGTTGGAGACGCCAGCAGAATGCCGTCGGCACCAAGCATTTTTTCAATCAACGTGTTCGCTTCGTCTTTGGAAACCGAGCATCGACGGTTCTTGTTTTCAAAACATTTATAACAGGCGATACAGCCCTGAATAACCTTACCTGACAATGATATCATCTCGCATTCAAATCCCTCTTTGTTGAGTTCATCAAATGCATAACCTATCATAATCGATGTATTGCCGTTTTTTCGCGGACTTCCATTAATAGCGACAATTTTCATATTCTCAACGCCTCCTCAAACGGTGTTATAGCTTTTTATTCCTTAGCGAAGATTCCGCTGTGAAAATTACTCTACAGGGATCAGCCGTGCTCTATCAAGAAAAAAATTGCTTTACTCCGCTTCCGTTCAAAGGATACAACTCTCAAAGGATATCCAAACCGGCCGGGAATTTTTTGTTTTGAAATCGATGAAAGCCGGAAGGGATACAACCTGTATGTACTTCAATATTCCGGACTGTGTTAAACCCGGTAGAGAATAAATCGTACGATAACACGTCTTATTGCGGTTATTGTACGATGCCATAAATCACCACATCGGGGAAATCTCAGCAATGTACATCGGCATTGATATCGGAGGCACAACGGTCAAGGGAATCGTAACCGACGATAAAGGCACCATGCATGGTTTCATCAACCTTCCCACATGGACCCGAAGGCAGGAAATTGCACCACGGTTGAAGGAACTTGTTGCCGCACTTGCGGGATCATCGCCGTCTGTTACAAAAAAACTCAAGGCAGTGGGTGTGGGGACCGCGGGCTCCATTGACGCTGAACGTGGTATGGTGCTTAAGAGTCCCAATATACCTTCGCTGAGCGGATTTCCCCTGTCGGATACACTGTCAAAAATAACAGGCAAGCCTGTTTTTATCCAGAACGATGCTACAGCCGCCGTCATGGGTGAATTATGGCTCGGCCACGGTACAAGATACAATACCTGGTTGATGCTGACCCTGGGAACGGGCATCGGAGGCGGTGTCGTGATTGAAAACCGGATTTACACCGGACAGGCCGGCAGCGCCATGGAGGTCGGCCACGTCAGCATCGATTACAAAGGAAGGAAATGCCCCTGCGGATCCCGCGGCTGCCTGGAACTCTATTCTTCAGCCACTGCACTGGTTGCCCATACACGCAGGCTGCTCAACCGATATCCGGCATCATCTTTGCATCAGCGTCTTTTGTACGAAGTTCTCGATGCCAGGATCATCGGCGAGGAGGCACGGAAAGGCGATACGCTTTCCCTGCTGGTATATGAAAGAATCTCCACATGGCTGGGTTACGGTGTCGCAAATCTCGTGAACCTGTTTAATCCTGAAGCGGTAATCTTCGGAGGCGGTCTTTCGAAAGCCCACGGTCTGATTTTTCCCGTAATGAAACAAACCATACACCAGAGGGTCCTGAAGGGACTCGACAGGAACGTTAAATATCTTGCCATCAAAGACACGACCCGGGGTCCTTCCCTGGGTGCTGCAAAAATCGCCATCGAAGCCCTCAAGGGCGGGAGGATGTGGATATGAACGGATTTTTCGAAAACGGTTTTCTCTTCAGCGAGGAAACCCTCAATCAGGTGCACCTGTTCTGGGGGAGAGGACTGGACTGGTTCATGGTAGCGGTTACCACAATGGGCAATGAAATATTCTATACGATCTTCATACCCGTACTTTACTGGTGCTACAACAAGGGTCTTGCCGTCAGGGCCGGAGGGGCTTTCCTGATCGGAGTCACGGTGAACAGCGCCCTGAAAGACTTATTCAACAATCCAAGACCTGATCCAGGCAAACTGGCGCCGGGCATCAGCGAACTCAACATCCGTTATATTCCTAAAGACAGCCCCGGGTTTCCCAGCGGTCACGCACAGGACGCAGTGGCATTCTGGGGGGCGTTCGCCTATTACCTTAGAACCGGCAGGGTTTTCATGATTTCGGCGGTGATTATTCTTCTGATTGCATATTCAAGGTTATACCTCGGCGTTCATCACATGGGAGACGTTATCGGAGGGCTGGTGTTCGGTTGTCTGGTGCTGATCATCTATATACTGGCGGTCGCCTGGATAGAAAAAAACCTTACCCTTTTGCATCAGGCCGCCCTGATAGCGATCGTCCTTATACTCCCTTATCTGGTTTTCAGGATCATTCATGTGTACGACGCCGAAAAAACCCTGGGGATACTGTCAGGATTCATGGTGGGGGTTATTCTGGAAAAGGACCGTCTGGAATTCCTGCCGAAAAGCGGCGTCATACCCACTGTCATAAAGTTGATTATAGGGTTCAGCGGTGTTTTTATTATCAAGTCTGGATTAAAGGCCCTGCTCCCTGCTCTTCCGGTTGCTGATTTTTTCCGTTACTGGCTTATGGGTATCTGGATCACCCTGTTCGCGCCTCTGGTTTTTACCCGGATACCGTCGCTGGCAGGTAAAATCGAAGAACGCTGACACCGTTATTGAGGATCAGCACTGTCGAACATCAGTATATTGTTTCCTTTACCACAATCATGAAAACCGTGAGTGAGACATTTATATGCATGGAACACTCCCGCTCCCTTGCGATATCCCGGGAAGCCGTTGATTCCGGATCGAGGTTTACTTTACATATTTTTCCTTGACATTTGGAACGGCTGTATCCACTTTTATCTCCTATTTCAGGTTGATCATCCTGTTTTCCGCGAACAAGACCGCTTGATAAGGTTTGAGTTCCGTCCTTACCCGGTGGATTCGGATATTCAATACACAAGTGAGCACCGCCATGGAAGCAAAACTTGAAGCTATTTATACATCGACTGAAAAAGAGATCTCAGCGAGCTCGGCCCTTGAAGAACTCGAGTCCATTCGGGTAAGGGTACTGGGACGCAAGGGGGAACTCACCCAGATACTCCGATCGCTGGGTTCCGCATCCCCGGAGGAAAGGGCTCGTATTGGACAAAAGTCCAACGAAGTCAAGGACCGTATCGAGGAACTGCTTGAAAAACAGCGCAGCGTACTTCTGGAATCACGGATTAATCACCAGATCGAGGAGGAATGGATCGATGTAACCCTTTCCCCGAAAGAGTGCACACGTCCGCTGATACGCGGCCATCTGCATCCTCTTTCGATGATACAGTATGAAATAGAAGACATCCTCACTTCCATGGGATTCGCCATTCTGGACGGACCCGAGGTGGAAAACGACTATTATAATTTCGAAGCGCTGAACATCCCTCCCCACCATCCCGCACGGGATATGCAGGACACATTCTGGACCGAGGACGGGAACCTGTTGAGGACCCAGACTTCGGCAATCCAGATACGCGGCATGGAGCGCATAAAACCGCCGTTCCGTTTCGCCGGACCCGGCCGCGTCTTCCGCTATGAGGCCACCGATGCCTCCCACGAGCACACCTTTTACCAGATCGAAGGGATGATGGTCGACCGTGAAATATCGGTAGCGCATCTGATCTATGTGATGAAGCAGGTACTGACCGGGATTTTCAGACGCGAGGTCGAGGTGAGGCTCAGGCCCGCGTATTATCCTTTTGTGGAACCGGGATTCGACCTTGATTTCCGCTGCATGATCTGCGGAGGAAAAGGTTGTAACGTATGTAAATATGTGGGCTGGATCGAGTTTCTGGGCTGCGGCCTGGTTCATCCCAATGTATTGCTCAAGGGAGGAATCGATCCCGGGCAATGGTCCGGCTTCGCATTCGGAATGGGGCTCAACCGCCTTATCATGATGCAGTACGGCATCAACGATATACGTCATTTTCAGAGCGGCGACCTCAGATTTGTGTATCAATTTTAGCAACGGAGGGACGCTATGTGGTTATCCCTTAACATACTTTCAAAAATGGTCGACACCAGCGGACTGGATCCCGAAGACCTCGCAATGCGTCTTACAATGTCCACCGCCGAGATCGAAACCGTAAAACGGATGAACCCGTTCCTGGAAAACGTCATTACGGTTAAACTGCTTAACGTTTCCCCGCATCCCAATGCCGATAAGCTTACAATCTGTGATTGCGACGCCGGCACTGAAAAACTCAGGGTGGTATGCGGCGCGCCCAACCACAAAACCGGCGATATCACGGCACTGGCCCTGGTCGGGACCAGATTCAATGAAGACTTCACGGTAAAAAAGACGAAAATCCGGGGTGAGGAGTCATCCGGAATGCTCTGTTCAGAAAGGGAACTGGGCCTTTCCGACGACCATACCGGGATAATGATACTTCCGGCGGACACAAAAATCGGTATGCCGCTGTCGACGCTGTTCCCTCACTGGGTGGACACTCTCTTTGAAATCGACAACAAAACCATCACCCACAGGCCGGACCTCTGGAGCCACATGGGTTTTGCGCGTGAGATCGCCGCATTATACGGCCGCGCCTTCAAATCTCCGGTAGACTATGGTTTACTGGAGACGGTAACCGCTCCCTCAAATTTCAGGGTTACGATTAAAAACCCCGAGGGGGCCCCTCGATACTGCGGTCTGGCCATGAAAAACATAGTGATAGCCGAATCACCTCAGTGGCTCAAGGCGGCGGTCACCGCGATCGGCATGCGTCCCATCAACAATATAGTGGATATCACCAATTATGTAATGTCTGAAATAGGCGAACCCATGCATGCCTTTGACCGCAAAAAACTGAGGGGTGACGAGATTATCGTACGATACGCCG
This sequence comes from uncultured Leptospirales bacterium, assembly GCA_964624235.1. Classification (GTDB taxonomy): domain Bacteria; phylum Spirochaetota; class UBA4802; order UBA4802; family UBA5368; genus CAZUXY01. The sequence continues at coordinate 28,108 of CAZUXY010000038.1, forward strand.
AAAACGGCGAAAAGATCACCACCCTGGACGGGCAGGAACATACATTGATTGCCGAAGACGTGGTCATCGCCGATGCGGGTGGCGCCATAGCCCTGGCGGGAGTGATGGGCGGCGGCAACAGTGAAATCGAAAATGATACCGGCAGCATCATACTGGAGGCCGCGAATTTCAATCCTGTCAATATTCGAAAGACCGCGGCCCGCTATACCCTGCGCACCGAAGCGGCGATAAGGTTTGAAAAGGCAATGGATCCCGAGATATGTCATGCGGCCATACTCAGATGTTATGAACTGATCAGGGAAATCATTCCCGGCGCCGAGGCCGATGGCGCCCTGGTGGACACCTACGCGGTCAGGTTCCTTCCCGTCACGGTCAAAACCACCACCGACTTCATCAGGAAAAAACTCGGAGAACCATTGCCCGATGAAAAAATAATCACCATACTTTCTTCACTTGAATTCGATGTGAAATCGAGCGGCGGCGCGTTGACCATCGGCGTCCCTACATTCCGGGCGACCAAAGACATCTCTATCCCTGACGATATCGTCGAGGAGGTGGGACGAATCAACCGTTTCGATAACATAAGCCCCAAGCCCCCGATGGTGGCCTGCACCCCCCCTGAGGAAAACAGAAACCGCCGCTTAGAACGGCGAATAAAGACCATCCTCTGCAGGGACTTTAATCTCTCCGAGGTATATAATTACTCGTTCATGGGCGAGGAATACCTGAACAGGCTCGGCATCAACGAGGATAAAGAACTGCATCTGAAAAATCCGTTGTCCAGGGACCTGGACCGGCTGCGTCGTTCCATGATTCCTTATCTTATAAAGAACATGGAACTTAACCAGCGATACCAGGATTACTTCAGGATTTTCGAATACGGACGTGTATACCTTAAAAAAGATCGCAAATCGAAAGAACTGGCCCGTGAAAATTTCAGGGTCGCCGGCGCTGTCTTCGCCCGCAAATCACCGGAACCTCTGTTTTATGACGCAAAAGACATTGTGGAGGGCCTGCTCAATCAACTCGGCATAAAAAACTTCAGCATGGACCCGGCCGGCGGAACACTACCCCCTTATATCCATCCAGGCAGGTCCGTCTCGGTGCTGGTGGACAAAAAACACGCCGGTTGGATTTTCGAGCTGCATCCAAAGGTCCGGGAGGATTTCGAATTGAAAGGCAGCATTGCTATGTTCGATCTGGACGCGGACCTGCTCTCTGACGCCGAAGTGAATCCGCATGCCTTCAGGGAACTGCAGAAATTCCCTGAGGTTCCTTTTGAGATATCAGTGGTAACCGATAAAAAGGTCTATGCCGGCACGATAGAAAATATACTGCGAAAAAGCGGTAAGGAGCATGTCAAATCAACCGAAGTTGTGTCGGTTTATGAGGGAGATCCCATCCCGGCGGGAAAGAAATCAATTTCTTTTCGAATCATTTTCGCCGACCCGGAACGCACCCTCGGCCCAGAAGAAATTGAAAACCTTCAGAAAAAAGTCATCGCCGATCTGGATAAAAAGGGATTCAAGCTCCGGTGAGGGGGAACCGGTGTTGTTACAGCATTTATCTTTACCCGCGGGATTTCCGGTTCAGGTGTAATTCAAGATAGGATTTCTTTTCGAAATGCTCCAGGCCGATGCGCGCGGCGAGTTCGAATAATTTATCTTCACCGGCTTCTTTGTCGGTTCCCAGAATCTCCAGCTCTATAAAGCTGCCCAATCCATCGACCTCATCAAGGCAGATTGCCACATCATCGAGTTTATATAATTCCCTTGTTTTCGAAACGACACCTGCTTTTGTAAACCCAAGCAGGAGCAGCACCTCTTCCATTGAGTACCCGTCGGGGAGCACCAGTTCCTTTTCATGGCGCGTTTTGGACCGGCCGCTCAGTTTCGGTCCCTTGTAGGTGAGTTTCGCCGATTCCCCTTCCCTTCTTATACGCAACGCCTCATCGGTAACGTTAAAATCACGCACCGGGTGGTTGAAATAGGTGTCGGTTTCATGCAGTGTTCCCGCATATATGCCCCCGAGTCCCTTTATTGCTTTCCCGGCATCGATTAAATCATCGCAATACGCTTTAATTTCAATTTCCAGAATATGTGCGGCTTTACCGGACATTCAGTGCCTCTGGCGCGTGACGGGGTTGCTCAGGGAGAGTCCGTCGCTGCCGATTGTAGTGCGTGTTTTACCGTTGATCTGAATGATAATTCCCCTCACACCTGGAAACTGTGTTGCCGTGTATACTATCTGGTCGACACGGCTGAGTATGATCGTGCCGTTTGCGTTTTTCTCAACCGCTTCATTGAAATTTATAACGGCTACGCCGTTTCTAACCGCCACACTGCGAATTTTCACATCTGCCGGAATGGCGGTCAGAAGTCCTCTCTTTTTATCCTGTGCCGTAGGTCCTTTGACCAGTTCTTCGAGCGCGGCCTGAACCTGGTCTTCGGCTTTTATTCTGCGGTTGACCGCGCGCAGGCTCATTTTTTCCGTTTTTTCATTAAAATGAACAAGATAGATTTTAATTTCTTTTTCCGGTATCAGCTTCTCGCCCGTTTTTTTGTCATGATCTTTATCGATTTTTCCCTGACCCGGTTCCTCCCTTACACTTACCTCTTTGCGTTCCGCATTGTCCTTGTTCATGATATTTTTCAACGATGCTGGTTTCCGGTTTCCCGGTTTACCCGAAAAATAAAGATTCGTCGCCAGTACCACCACCGCTGTACCCAGGCCCAATATCGCAAGCGCGGCAATCGCGTTTCTTCCACCTGAAGCATGAGGGGTTACTGTACCAATACGGGCGGCCGATGTTTTACCTGCCCTGCCCCTGGTGGAGTTTGTTTTTTTCGGAGACGGTCTCTTTTTGCCTGAGCCGGCTTTTTTCCCTTTGTCTGATCCGGGCATATTACACCCATACCACGCTATGTTCGGTTTTGTGTTACAGCTATAATGTCGGTTCTCAGTCTTTTACTAAACAGCATGAAATCAACAATAATTTTTCATTCAGACTATTATTCGTTTTATTGTGCTTTTCGTAAAAGGATTGAACTGTTCTTTAATTCTGAATACCCGGTTCAAAACCACGAGATAGATAAACCATTACAAATGATGAATAATGGTTGACATTTGACTCTTCAATTCAGAATGAATATAAAAATACCTAATAGCAACGGTTAATAACCGGGGGTTACGGATCTGTTATGCCGGATCCATTATCCACACGAGAAGATCTCATCAGCGCCCTGTTGGGTGACGATGTAACAAAGTCCAACGAAGCGGCCAGAACCATTGCCGATCTGGGTGAGGAGTCTATTCCACGGCTTCTTGATTTTCTGGATAAAGGGGACCAGTCGCTTCGGGAAACCATTTCATGGATCCTGGTGGAAATAGGCAGTCCGTCCGTACCCGTTCTGACCGATACATTGCAAAACGGAACCCCGACACAGAAGATCATTGCGGCCGAAGTACTGGGTAACCTTGCCGACGCCAGGTCTGTGAATGCACTTATTGAGGCCTTAAGGGAAGAATCCGTGGATTTAAGGGAAACCGCGGCCTGGGCCCTGGTACAGATAGGAGGACCCGTAATCCCCAGCGTTATGGAGTTTATACAGAACGAAAGTTCCTACTTTCGCAAAACCGCCATGTGGGTGCTCTCCGGTATAGGTGAATCATCCGTTTCTGCGCTGATCGAATCGCTGCAAACAGGTAAGAGCCGGCAAAACAGACTGATTATCGAAACACTGTCGGATATGGGTGACAGCGGGCTTGAGGCTCTTACCGCCCTGCTGACCCATGAGGACAACGAGATTCGGCTTCATGCGGTCAAGGCGATGGGAAGCCTTATATCCCCGGAGTCCATTGATCTGCTCTTACCCCTCCTTCAAGACCACGACCGTGATGTGAGAAAGGAGTGCATACAATCCATCGCGGAGATGGGCCCGCAGGTCTTTTCAACTCTTTTCGATTCAATTATTGACGACGACAGCCTGTTATTGGACAGTATCTTCATGGTCTTCTGCTCCATGGGACCCGATGCGGCGGATTTCCTGGCCGGCAGACTGGAAGGTGCTGCCGCTGAGATTCGCAGGAGGATCGTCAGGGTGCTGGGGATCATCAAAAGCCCTCATACCGTTGATATACTCACTGGTCTGTTAAAAGATGCCGACGCCAATGTAAAGGATATAGCCGCCTGGGCACTGGGGGAAACAGGCGATCATCGTGCGATCCCCTCCCTCATTGAATCAATTCAGGACAGTTCAATGGGAAAGAATTTTTCACTCGCCGCATGGGCGCTGGGAAAGTTATACGCGTATGAGTCCATTGATCCGCTGATAGGCTTATTAAAAAGTTCGGAACCTGCCGTACGATGGAAGGCCGCCCTCGCCCTGGGACTGCTTAAAGACCCTCGATCCACGGCGGCGCTGATTGAATGTCTGAAAGACCCTGATCCCGAGGTAAAAAGAAGAGTTATCTCAAGCCTGGGCGATTCGGGTGATACCGCATCCATCCAGCCTTTAAAAGAACTGCTGCTTACCGAAGATGTCACATTCCAGTCCGCGGTAAAGGAAGCCATTAAACGTTTGAAAAGCGGCGCCTCGGGAAAACCGGACCGGCCCTGACGGTAAAAGTGATGAAGGCGTAATATGAAAAAAATCATGCTCTATACCATGGAAAGTCTTGAGTTTTCGGGTTTTATAATTACCGATGGCACCAACTGGGAATACAGAGAGGTATCAAACCCGCACCTGATTGATACCACAAGGGGAATGCCTTTGGCTGCCGTTCTCCCCAATCTCGCCTGTTTCGGGCTGGTTTATGACATCATTGAATAATTCTGAAATCATTTCCCTGGTAAAACTGATATGATTTGATACGGGATTATTAATTTCCATAATTCTATTGACATTTTATAAAGCAGGGAATACGTTTTATAAGCAAAAGGGAACAACGTATATTTGCATATTCAAGATCCTCATCGCCCGGGGTATCATTGCGGATTCAACCGGTTCCTTACAGCATCCGCGAAATATTATAAAGCAATCAGTCGCAGAGAAATAATTATGCCCGATGACAAGAAAAAAGTAGAAGACGTTAATCTGGATTTTTTTGATATGAATGTTGATCTTGAAAATCCTTTTGCCGAAGAAGTAAAAGAATCCCGGCCGAGCACTCCTCTGTCTCCTGAACAGAAAGCCGAGCGGAGAGACGAAAAACCCGCAAAGGAGCCTGAACCCAAGAGAAGAAGCTCAAAAGATTTCAACCCTGACATGGATATGCTTTTGCTTACGGCCCAGTCGGCTATGATTATAGAGGGAATGAAATCATACACACGAGGCGACTTTTCGTCCAATACCCTTCCCGTGTACTCCGAGGCGTTAAAAGGGGTGTCGCTGTACATCAAAATACTTGATCGCAATCCCAACAACTATAATAAGTTAAAAGGACTTATAGACTCAGACATCGACTGTAAGGAAGTGGAGGATATCGCTTTCAACCTCTATAGAAAAATCCACAACACCGAACCGGACAGCGACCAGGAAAAACTGTCAGCTTTTGAGAAATTCGAATCACTCTTCAGAGACGCGGTGCACAAGGCCAGCATCAGCACCTCAATGAAGCTGCTTAAAAAATACATGCTGATGTCCGGCAGTATTGACGAGATCAAGATTAAAGAGCGTTACAACAACGGTTCAACGGAACTTGCCGCTGATTTGAAAAATTTCGAACAACACATAAAAATTGCTCACGATCTGCTGCAGAGAGGAAAGGGAGAGATCGCCAAGGGCATGAAGGGACGTGATCTTAATATTTTTATCATTAAAGCTTCTTATTTGATGTATTTTTATTATAACATGAACGGAAACGATCAGCTCGCGGAGCATTTCGGCCGTATACACAATAATTATAAAAAATATTTTATCATCAGGGATTGAGCGCGTATATTCCGCCCGAATCAGACTTTTTATAAATATGGTTCCAGCACCTCTTGCAGAAGGGCATCCATTATAAGAATTCCCCTGGTAGTGAATCTAATACGCACACCATCGTCCCGCCCGATATTAACATACCCTTTCCCCTGGAGGGATTCAAAGGCCGCCATGATACCTTCCGGAATTGTGACGCCGAAAATATGTTCGTACTCTTCCCCTGAAACACCTTCCATCAACCGCATCCCGGTCATGAAGAATTCCGCGATCGCGCTTTTCCCCTCGCGCTCATCCTTGAACAACCGTATTGTACCGGTACTAATGTATTCATCGATGCCGCAGGTATTAATCAGGCGCTCCCCTCCTACAAAGGAATGAGCACCGGGACCGAATCCCGCATAGGGCATAAACTTCCAGTACTTCATATTATGCCGTGAAATCCTGCCGGGCAGACAATAATTCGAGATCTCATAATGTGTATATCCTATCCCGGTAAGTACTTCTTCTGCGGTCAGGTATGCTCTGCGCTGATCCTCCTGGAAATTTTCATACTCCCGGAAACGCGATCCCAACGGCGTATTGTTTTCAATGCTCAGCAGATAGACTGATATATGTTCGGGCCTGTATAATGCTATCAATTGCAGTTCTTCACGCAGAGATTGTTCAGACTGCCCGGGGATGCCGATGATCAGGTCTATGCACCGAATAAAGCCTTCGGTGCTGAAAAACTCTTCCAGAAGCCGCCTGCCGAAAATACTCCCCGACCTGCCGATGAATGTCCTGTGGTCGAGATCCATCGATTGAACACCCAGCACGATCCTGTTTATGCCCGACGCGACAAACCGTCTGAGGCATTCCGTCGAAACATCTTCCGGATTGCATTCCAGCGTGATTTCACTGTCATGTTTCGAAAACCCGTACACAGAGTCGATGGTGTCGATGATGCGTTCAATTGAGATGGGGGTAATGAGCGACGGCGTTCCGCCCCCGAAATACACTGTGTCCGCCTTATATCCGGCCAGGTCCTGTGAACGCTCTCGCAGTTCCCCGATGAGGCGGTTCTCATAGCACGATAAGAGTCTGTTCCACTCATTATCCGGCATCCGTTCAACAGGTATCGAATAAAAACCGCAATAATCGCATTTTCTTCTGCAGAACGGAACGTGTATATATATGCCGAGTTCATTCAACGCCGATAATTTCCTTATAATCCCTCCTGGGGGAGAATTCCCCCTTTATGCACTCGAGCAGCTGCCTTCGGGATTCCCTTGTGGATGAAAGACTGAAAAGCACCGACGGCCGGGGATCGGCGGTAAGCAGCGGATACGGATTCCCCGTCGAAACCGCTATTATCTCTACACCTTCCCTGCCGCAGATGCGCCGTAAGAAATCTAATTGTACTCCGGTGACGGTGTCTATATGGTAATAAACAAGGATTTTCTTGTTGCCCTTATGCCCCGAAATTTTTCGTATATCAGTCGGAGGCATACTGCAAATTTTCGCATTCTTATCGTTCAACACCTCAGCGGCCAGTTCCCTCATGCCGGGGTCTGCTGAAACCAGAATCACCGACGAGTACACATCCCATGACCTGCGGTCGTTGAAGCGGCCCCTGCCGGAAAAACATACCGCGTTCCTGGAAACATGCCTGTTTATCGATTCAGCTTCTTCCAGAAGCTTGTGCGCTGAATCTCCGTAAGACGGATCGCAGATCTCAACACGATTCTCTCTTACGGTCATTATCCTGTACCGCAATTTGGCTTCCAGAATGCGTTTGACCGATCGATCTATCCGATCGCTGCTGATGGCGCCGTCACGAACCGCTTTCCTGAGCGCATCCATTATTAAAGTCACATTCTTTCCGTGCGTGCTCAACAGCACGATATCGCTTCCCGCGATTACCGTTTTGACGGCTGCCTCACCCAGGTCCATCCTTTTTGAAATCGCATCCATCTCCAGATCATCACTGATAACTATCCCTTTGAATCCAATATCCCTCCTTAGAATGTCTGAAAGGAAAAAGGCCGAGTGCGTGGCCGGTTCGTCGTTGCCTAATACGGCGGGATATGCAATATGAGCGGTCATGATACAGGCAACTCCCGATTTTACCGCTTTTTTAAATGGCACCAGTTCAATACGCTCCAGTCTCTCACGCGTAAAAGGTATCACCGGCAGTGTTTTATGGGAGTCCTTTGCGGTATCCCCGTGTCCGGGGAAGTGTTTTCCAACCGCAACACAAAAGGATTTCTGCAGTCCGCGTATGTACTCCTTCCCCAGCAAAGCCACAATCGGTACCGACGCACCGAAAGATCTTGTGTTTATGACCGGATTACGCGCGTTATTGTTGACATCCAGTACGGGCGCAAGGTTCATATTTATACCCCACTCCCTCAGCTGTATGCCGAGTATCCTTCCCGCCTTATAGGTTCTCTCCCTGTCATTAACCACTCCGAAAGCCATGTTTCCCGGGAACTGCGTCACGCCTTCGGTTATCCTTTTGACCCTGCCACCCTCCTGATCTATCGCCGTAAACAGAGGAATGCCCGATGACTTCACCGAGAGCAGTTGCAGATCATTAATATACTGTCGCATCTCAGGGGCGTTTTTAATGTTGTAACCGAAAAGTATGATTCCGCCGGGCGAATGTTTCGTGATTAACCGAGAGGCCTTTTTTGAAATCCTGTTCCCGGGGATTCCGATCATAAGCATCTGCCCCAGCTTCATATCCAGACTCATGGATTTAAGCAGTTCGCCGGCCTGTTTATCCACGGATGGTTTACATGCGGACAACAGCATAAGTATACCTGATACGGATAGATTTATCAGTCGTTTCACTTCGGTGTCACACCCTATTGATATAATTGAAATACCCGTTTCTTTTCATCAGTCAATACGCCATACTGTTCATCCCGCAATAATAATTTTGTTTACAGAATTACTTTTTATCGGATAATTGCGTGCGTTGTTCGTAACAAACTTCGACATGCGGAATACCGCATGAAAAGAGACAGTATCGTAGGGTAAATTCCCTGTGTTGGAATCCACACAGGGCTGGACGAATAGTATGGATATGCACACCAGGAACATCCAGTTTCTTGACAGTTACAAAGCCGACACCGCCGTTGTTGCCGAGCTGATCACCAAACTGAGCGCCGACCTGGAAAGTATCGGGTATCCCCGTATGGAAATTGACGAAATCGTTATCGCCGTGGATGAAGCTCTTACCAACGCGATACAGGACACCCTTCGAAAACAATTGAAAGCCGACAAGGCCCTACGGTCCGCACAGCGCGAAATCACCGTCAGATACAGCATCAGCGAATCCTACTTCGATGCCACCATTATAGACCATGGAAGCGGTCTCGATCTTCCGCGTTCTCTTCTGAAGATCCCTGATCCGTCATCCAATGATTACTTCAAACAGGTGCTGGATTATTCGGGACTGAAGAACGATCAACAGGCCAGGATAATGCTTGACGGCAAAGAGGTTACCCTTAAGGGAATCGGTGCGGGCCTTAAAATTCTATCGACCTTCATGGACACCATTAGAATTGATTTTATCGATAAAAAGGCGATTGTATCCGATGCGGTGTCTGAAAATACGGAAGGGACCATACTGACCATCAGAAGAAAAAGGAGATATGAATGACCCGTAAAAAGGCCCTCAAGGCATATAAGAACATCGATTTCCTCAACTCCCGTGAAGCCAGGATTTTACGTATACTCAGTGAATACATAGAACCGGAAAAAAGGTTCCGTGAGACCGGGATCAGGCATACCGTAGTGTTTTTCGGTTCGGCCAGGGTTTCCGAAAAAAACACGCGGAACGGTACCGCACGGTATTACCGGGCCGCAGAAGAATTCTCCTTCAGACTTGCGGTTCTGGGCAAGGAGATGGAAAAAGACGGAAAGGGATTCTATATATGCACCGGAGGCGGTCCGGGAATAATGGAAGCGGCAAATCGTGGTGCCCGCAGGGCGGATTCCCTTTCGATCGGTCTTAATATTTCATTACCTTTCGAGCAATATCCCAACAGGTATATTACACCGGCGATGAATTTCGAGTTTCATTATTTTTTCATGCGAAAACTCTGGTTCCTCTATCATGCAAAGGCCCTGGTGATATTTCCCGGGGGCTTCGGCACACTGGACGAACTGTTCGAGACCTTAACGTTGATACAAACCGGTAAAATGGAAAAAAAACACATACCTGTATTGCTATTCGACAGGGGATACTGGGAATCACTGATTTGTTTCGACAAACTCGTCGAAAACAATTTCATATCACCGGAAGATCTGGAGCTTTTCCATTACTTTGAAAGCCCTGAAGAGGGTATTGAATATTTAAAACCGCGACTCGTGAAGATTATCGACACGGTGAATCATGATTATTTCCATGTCCCCTGAACCGGTTACCGTATATTAACAGGGGGCCGGTATTCCGGTGCTAGATACGCCGTTTTCGCCGGGAACACTCCTCTGTATGAATTTCAGGGCAATGCATTTTCTGATTGAAATAATTCCATAATAATGCCAGTATTATTCATTCCAAAACGAAAAGAGGCGGCCATGTTTCATAAAATTTCTGGCACCATAACGGCGATATTCCTGTTGCTGACAACTGCAGCCTTTACTGATTCCGCATTTACTACCTATAAAAATGAGGCCTATAACTATCAAATCAACCTGCCGTCATCATGGCACAATTCCGAGTTGAACCTGGAAAACAAGCATGTGTTGTATTGCGCTGCCGGTACACATGTTAAAATTAAAGTAAAGGCCCTCAAAACCGATGAGCAGGACCTGGACCGCATCGCGCAGACGAATGCCTGGAATATCAGAAACATCGATCCCAGGCTCAACGAAATCATTGAAACCGGGAAGATAACAATTAAAAAAAACATATTCGGTAAACTGCTGGTGTGTGAATACCGTTCCCGCAACAATACCTACCTTCAGCGCACACTGATAACCATAAACAAAGGGATCATATACGTTATTGAATGCATGGCGCCGGTCCAAAGCTTTTACCGTTATGAGTCGCTGTTCAACGGTTCTCTGGCGTCATTTATTTACCTGTCCGGTGACGGCGGGGAGAAATCCTGACGGATTTCTGAATATCCGGGGTAGACGCGAGTACAAGGTATGTTTCTGAATCATACTGAGGGAGTTTGTGCCCAAGGCCGGACTTGAACCGGCACGGACTTAAAGTCCAAGGGATTTTAAGTCCCTTGTGTCTACCAATTCCACCACTTGGGCGTTAAGGAAAAAATAACACCGACGATGCCGCCTTTGCGGTGTTTTATAAGGGAACCTCTAAATATTTCTTTTTTGATATTCCCTTGGGGGCACATATTATATTAAGGTGAAAATCAGAATTTTCAAAACTGGTATTTTAGAAAATTCCGATTGTTCGAGGTGCCCTGATTTAATTATGAGGCGCCGAGCGGATTCGAACCGCTGAATAAAGGTTTTGCAGACCTCTCCCTTAGCCACTTGGGTACGGCGCCATGTAATGAGAGAGAATGCACTCCCTCACCCGGTTTCGCATCATCTTTAGTTACGATGAGTTTTTATGTCAATTCTAAAAAACCGTTATTGCATATAAAATATTAAAATTCATCACCTCTATGTTATTTTAACCGTTACACCGCGCATTCAAACAGCCTGATAGTATAATCAGTTTTACTTTTTCAGTGTTCTTTTAAATATTAAATTGTTCATCATACACTCCTTTTGCTCCACCCGGTATCTACCTGTTAGTTTTTAGTGGTCATTATGGATTATTGATGATATTCAACAAAATAACAAAATAAGCGATTTCTTTAGATATCAACATTTATAAATATTGACATTTTCGATTTAAGTTTCAAAATTGGCTCAAAGATTCTTGCAAGGATGAGGGAGTTTTATGTAGTTAAATTATAATAACCAAAAATATAATACATAAAAGGAGGTTTTTATGGTGAGAAGGATCGATAAAGCAGCCGTAATAGGCTCAGGCATAATGGGCGGAGGGATTGCTGCTTTACTGGCCGATTCTGGGGTTCAAACGTATCTCCTCGATATTGTACCATTCGATTTAAAAGATGAGGAAAAAAATAATCCGGCTGCCAGAAACCGCATAGTGCAGACCGGTTTTGAAAACCTCAAGAAAGCAAGGCCGGCCGCCTTCATGGACATGAACAACGCCTCAAGAATCACACTGGGCAACCTCGCAGATGATTTCAATAAGCTGAAAGAATGCGATCTTATTATTGAAGTCGTTGTAGAGAATCTGAAAGTTAAACAGGAATTGTTTGCCCGCATTGAGAAAGTTCGTAAACCTACCGCAATAGTCACAACCAATACCTCTGGCCTTCCCCTCAAAGAAATATCCAAGGGTCTGAGCAAGGAATTCAAAAACAACTTCATGGGCACCCATTTTTTCAATCCGGTGCGGTATATGCACCTGCTTGAGCTCATCGTCAGCAATGATACTAAAAAGGAAGTCAGTGAGTTCATGGCGGATTTCGGTGAGAGAAGACTGGGTAAAGGAATCGTATGGGCCAAAGATACGCCTAACTTTGTCGGCAATCGAATCGGGGTATATTCAATTGTAGATATACTGCCCACGATGAAAGAGATGAATATGTCGATCGCCGAAGTCGACGCGGTATTCGGTCCTGCCATGGGCAGGCCTAAAACCGCCGTGTTCAAACTGTCCGACATGGTCGGACTGGACACGATTCATCACCTGGCCGCAAACTCATACGATCTGCTTAAAAAAGACGAACGCAGGGAGGCGTACAAACTGCCCGGCTGGTTCGATAAGATGATCGAGAAAAAGTGGTTCGGTGACAAGACGAAACAGGGTTTCTATAAAAAGGAACGTACCCCTGACGGGAAAAGAATGACACTGGTACTCGATCTCGATAAGCTGGAATACTCCGAGGCCCCCAAGCCTACTTTCGACAGTGTCGAGGCCGCAAAAAAGGCCAAAACCGCGGCTGAAAAAATCAAAACTGTGGTGTGGGGAAAGGATAAAGCCGCTAAATTCGCGTGGAAGGTCACCGCATCAGGAAGCATTTATGCCGCTAACCGTATTCCTGAAATAGCCGACAATATCACCGAGATCGACAACGCGATGGTCTGGGGATACAACAATGAACTCGGCCCCTTTCAGACCTGGGACGCCATAGGAGTTAAAAAATCCGTCGAAAGAATGGAAAAAGAAGGGATGAAGGTCCCCGCGAGCGTTAAGAAGATGCTTAAATCGGGAGCCACCTCCTTCTATAAGATTGAAAAGGGCAAAGAGTACTATTATGACCTGGTTAAAGGCGGATACAAAGAGATTAAACGCAGCGCGTCCGCCATTCTCCTGAAGAACAGCAAAACGGTTAAGCAGAATCCTTCGACGTCACTTATCGACATAGGCGACGGCGTATTCTGCTTCGAGTTCCATACCAAAATGAACGCAATCAACTTCGAGATGATAGCGGCCACCCACGAAGCCATCGAATATGTCGGCAAAAACGGTATCGGTCTTGTTATAGGCAACCAGGCCGGCGGAATGCCCGGAGCCTTTTCAGCCGGCGGTGACCTCGCGTTCATGGGAGCAGCCGCCAAGGCAGGCAAGTTCCAGGAAATCAGCGACGGTATAGCCAAACTTCACGATGCGATGCAGGGTCTGCGATATTCCAATTTTCCCGTAGTGGCGGCGCCTTACGGCATGACCCTTGGAGGAGGATGTGAATACTGCCTGGCATCAGACCGTATCCTGGCCCACGCCGAAACCTATATCGGTCTTGTGGAAATAGGGGCCGGTCTTCTGCCGGGAGGACTCGGCATGCTGAACCTTTGGCGTAAAGTGCTAAGCGGCATGTCCCCGAACGTAAAGATCACCGACCTTTCCGGTCTGTTTATTCCGGTATTCATGCAGGTCGCCCAGGCCCAGGTCGCGATGGGTGCTTTCGATGCCCGCAAGAAAGGTGTACTGGGACTGAAGGACAGGATCATTTTCAACAGGGATCTGCAGATAGGCGAAGCCAAAACAGAAGTGCTGAGGATGGTGGAAGACGGTTATACACCCCCGATGAGAGAACCGGTTCTGGTCGCCGGTCGTGAAGTACAGGGGATGGTGGAAGCCGAACTGCTGAACATGAAAAGCGGGATGTTTATTACTCCTCATATGGAATTCATCGCGAAAAAGATCGCTTATGTCATGTCCGGCGGTGACGTGATAGGCGGTAGCAGAATTCCGGAAGAGCAGTGGATGAAGCAGGAAAGGGAAGCTTTTACCGATCTCTGGAGGACCGAGAACACCCAGAAGATGGCCGACCATATTCTTGCTACCGGCAAGCCGTTAATGATTTAACATTGCAGGACAATAAGAGGAGGAAAACTATATGAGAGATGCGTATATTGTTTCATCAGTAAGAACACCGGGTTGCAGAAGGGGCAGAGGCGCCTTTGCTCAGACCAGGCCTGAAGAACTCCTCACCCAGGCCCTGGCCGGGGCATGCGAACGCATTAACCTTGAAAAGGGTCTTGTGGATGATATTATGGTGGGATGCGCCTTCCCCGAGGCGGAACAGGGACTTAATATCGGACGTGTAGCTCTGTTGATGGCGGGCTTCCCTAAACAGAGTTCCGGCGCCACGGTAAACCGTTTCTGTGCGTCAGGTCTTGAGTCAATAGCACTGCAGGCGCTTAAGATTAAAGCCGGATGGATGGAAGTGGCCATGGGTGCAGGTCTGGAAAGCATGTCGATCGTCCCCATGGGCGGAAATCTTCCCCGGCCGCATCCGGACTGGTCAAAGAAGGACCCGGATGTGTATATTTCCATGGGAATTACCGCTGAGAACGTCGCTTCCCGCTACAATATCACCAGGGAAATGCAGGATGAATTCGGCTACAAATCACAGATGAAGGCAGCCAAGGCGCAGCAGGAGAAACTCTTCTCCGAGATAATTCCCACCACGGGCACCCGTTACGTGCAGAAAAACGGTGCCCTGGTGAAAGAAACCTTCATCCAGGATTTCGATGACGGTGTCAGGGCCGATACCACGGTTGAGGGTCTGGGAAAGTTGAGACCCGCCTTTAAAGCCAATGGTTCGGTAACCGCCGGTAATTCTTCCCAGACTACTGATGGTGCCGCAGCCACGGTACTGGCATCAGAAGACGCCATAAAGAAATACAATCTGAAGCCTCTGGCCAGGATTGTAGCATACGCCGTTGCCGGCTGTGAACCTGATGAAATGGGTGTAGGCCCCAAGTATGCCATACCCAAGGTGCTGAAAATCGCAAATATGAAGGTTGACGATATCGATATTTTCGAACTCAATGAAGCTTTTGCTTCTCAGGCGCTTCATTGCATCAAGGAACTGGGGCTTGATCTGGCAAAGATCAATCTCCACGGGGGCGCAATCGCCCTTGGACATCCCCTGGGATGCACCGGTTCGAAAATCATGTCGACCCTCGTTGCCAATATGCACCGTTACGACAAGAAGTACGGAATTGAATCAATGTGTATCGGCGGCGGTATGGGCGCGGCGATGATTATTGAGAAAGTATAAAAATTAACTACAAATTAAACTTTTTAAAAAGCTGCCTCAGGGCAGCTTTTTTGTTTAATTACCCGATGTTTACCGGTTTTCACATTAAATAGTAAAAAGTTTACGAAAATGATCTTCTCTTCCGATATTAAATATGTTGAACGGCAGAATCTACTTTTTGTATTATTATTGAATCAGACTTCATTTGTGGGAGGAACCATGATTCCCAGGGAAACCGATATGAGAAACTGGAAGCAGGAACAACTCAAGTACTTCAGGGGATATCTGGACAGTTTCAAGAAAGGCAGCAAGGAATACAAGCTGTTGATGGCGGGAATCAGAGAATTGGAAAAAAATCTCTGATCCAAAAACCTGGTAAAACTTTCCGCTAAAATCCCGTCGGCTCTGCGGTTCACTAAAGGATCACGACCCGACGGGTTCATTTTCAAAAACCCGTTTCAACTACAACCGATTTGTGTATAGATATATTGTATTTTTTTAATTTATTGTGCATTGTTTTCCTTGATATTTTTAGCGCCCTGGCGGTATTTGAAATATTATAATTATAGTATTTCAAAATTCTTTCAAGGTACTCTTTCTCCATTTCATCGATACTTTTTATATGGTCCCCTGAATCCGCTTCTTTCTGGTTCATCATTGAATTTTCATTTCTTTTTTCCGATACCGGGCTTAAGCCTTCAAATTCCAGTATGCTTTTCGTATCTTCCACTGTAATGAGCTTCTCGGTTGAAAGAAGAATCAGGCGCTTTATCACATTCTCGAGTTGCCGCACATTACCAGGCCATTCATAATTGGTCAGGAACAGACGTGCCTTGAGGTCGATATTCATTGAGCGATCGAATTCATTATTATATTTTTCGAGAAAATAATCTATGAAAAGAGGGATATCCTCTTTACGCTCTTTGAGAGAGGGTAAATAAACGGGTACCACATTAAGGCGGTAGTAGAGGTCTTCGCGAAAAAGATTCTCCTTTACCATTTCGCGAAGATCACGGTTGCTTGCGGCAACTATCCGTGTGTCAACTTTAATTACCTGGTTGCCCCCAATTCTTTCAAATTCCTTTTCCTGAAGAACCCTCAGCAGTTTCGCCTGCATATCTATGGAAAGATTGCTTATTTCATCCAGAAAAAGTGTTCCCTTGCTCGCAACCTCGAACTTGCCGATTTTTCTGGAAATCGCTCCGGTAAACGAACCTTTTTCATGGCCGAACAGCTCGCTGCCTATCAGGTCTTTTGGTATGGTACTGCAGTCTATTGAACGGAAAGGGTACTGTTTGCGGTTGCTGTTGTAGTGTACCGCTTTTGCAATTACTTCCTTGCCGGTTCCACTTTCACCTATTATCAACACCGTGCTTCCCGTATCGATCACTCTTTCAAGCGTACTGAAGATACTGAGCATTTTTCGGGATTTGCCGATTATATTTTTAAAACGAAAGTTTTCTCCAACCTGCAGCCTCAGGTTGTCTACCTCTTTTTCCAGTTCAAGTTTTTCCACAATGTTCTTGAGCAACACCATCAGTTTATCGTTATCGAAAGGTTTTACAAGATAATCATAGGCTCCCAGTTTCATTGAGGTAATCGCCGTCTCGAGATCATTGGATGCAGTAATAACCACAACAGCTATTTTCAGCTTATCATCATGTATACGTTTCAGTACATCTATGCCGTTCATGCCCGGCAACTGGAGGTCCAGTATTAATATATCAAAACCATTCTGCTTGATCTTTTCAAGAATAGTGTCCCCTCGATCAACAGTATTTATGTTAAAATAGTCCTGTAATAGATCTTTAAGAAGATCTCTTATTCCTTGTTCGTCATCGGCTATAAGGATTCTGTATCCGCGTTCCATCAGAAAATGATCCTGAAACCCTTCTGTTCTCCGTCTTCAATCATGGTTATTGCCAACCCCAGCAACACTGAAATCGACCACACCTCGAATAGTTCTGTCCCTTTTACGAATGCTTTTTTTGTTGAATAAGGAAGAAAATAATTTTCATCGTCTATATCGCCCAAATCGGCATCCCTGTAGATAACCTGCAATCCTTCCCTGTTATCATGTCTGCATGGTCCGAATTCAATCGATGCAGTCTTGTTGTTATCCCAGTCAAATCCTTCAATTAAAAGCGATATCATTCTTTTGAAAAGCACCCAGTCTGTAATAACTGCGTTCCTTGCTTCAAATGATTTAACATGAATTCTCGCAGTAAGAGTATCCCGGATTTCTTCTACCACCTCTTCAATGCAATCATTTATTGCCATTGATCCCGTTTCACCGGTTTTCAACTTGAATATCGCATATAAATCCTGCAGCATGCGGTCAATCCTTTCAACCTGCTGCAGTATCATTATATTTGCTTTTGTCCGTACTTTTTCATCGCTTTTGTTCGCGCCCATAAGCTGCGAATATCCCTTGATGGTCGTTAAGGGATTTTTCAATTCATGGCTCATGTTGCGGATTAATTTTTCAATTATCTTTCTGTTATCAATCGGTTTCACCGCAATACCCTTTCAACAGGCACTACACGTTGTATGATACCGGATGGTTACTGGAAGTTTATTCTTTCCGCATCGGCCCACAATTTCTCCAGTTGATAATAATCCCGCATTTCCCTGGTAAAAATATGTATAACGATTTCGTTATAATCAAGTACAATCCATGAACTGTCGAGACGTGGCTTGATCCTTTCTTTCAATCCTTTGATTCCAAAAAATTTTTGGACTTCCCTGGCAAGCGCTCTGCAATGTATGAAGGAATTGCCTGTGGTAATAATAAAGTAATCAAGGTAACTGTTTATCCTCATCAGGTCTATCAACAGCGTGTCATCAGCCTTTTTGTCTTGCAACATCCTCGCGCATTCACACGCAAGGGAAATAATATCGGCAGTGCCGATTTCACCGTTCTTCTTCACTTTATGTAGTCCTTTCCGATTATAATCAGCGAATTATACAGGACAGTACTGTCTATAACATGATAAATCCTGTTTATACCCGAGAGCTCGGATATTCTCATTACCTTTTCACTGTCTCCGCTGCGGTTTATAATAATTGAATGCTCCATATCCCGGTAAGGCGAGGTTCCGAATTCAACCACACTAAGCCCCTCCCTCATGAGGATATTCCTCATTCTCTTCGCCAACCCGGGTACGTTTGTACCATTCAGGATTTTAATTTTTATTCCAGTCTCACCTTTTTCCTTAAGCAGTAACGGTGCGAGAAATTCTTTTTCATATATTTTAAATGATACGTCATCAACATGATACAGGCCGTCATCAAGAACCCTTCCCGGCACCACAATGGAGAATATCTGCTCGCACTTGTACAGGTATTTAAAGAGGGACAGTATTTCCTTTTCAAGAATATTGGTCCTAATCTTCTTAACCGATTCGGTCATCAGTTCATCAGTTGCGAACCTGTGGTATTTTTTCCTGTTGAAATATAGGGTAAAAAGAATGTCCTGAATCCTGTCGTATTTCTCAAATATGGAGTTACCTTCAACCTGGTTTATGTATTTAACAATTTTCTCACCGTCGAAATAATTTTGTCCTGGATTTATCCCATCAATTTTAATCTTCTGGTCCAGCACATAAAGGTCAATGCCTTCCACGATATCAACAAGGCGAATAAGATCAGGTGAATACAGTTCGATATAAAACGGTATACTCAGTTTAATATCAATGTTAAGTGATCTCTTGATCTTGTTGAAACTGTCGATATCGATTTCTTCGATTTTTTTTAATGACTTCCCCCGGC
>CAZUXY010000039.1:0-47295 GCA_964624235.1 uncultured Leptospirales bacterium
ACATATGCATCGATATGATCAATGTAAAACATATCTGCAGCTCCGCGCTCGGTGTGCTTGTCGCTATCAAGAGAAAAATAAAAGACAAGGACGGAGACATCAAGCTTGTTATCGTCAATGATAATTTATTGAAGCTTTTTCAGACAACAATGCTTGACAAGGTTTTTGAAATATTTGAGTCTCAGCGCGAGTGCGTCACGGCATTCGATTAAAGTCATGTCATGCATGGGAATGTGAAACTCAAACTATCCGATATTCTGAAACCTATCGAGCCTTATCTTTCCCGGGTTGATGAAGAAATCCGCAATCTCCTGTACACCGGGGTTTCAATTCTGGATGAAAGCGCCCTGCACCTGTTTTCGGGCGGTGGTAAAAAAATCAGGGCTTCCCTTATTGTGTTATGCAGCGGCTTGAAGAATACGCCGACAAATGATGTGATTGAACTGGCGGCTGCTGCTGAAATCGTTCATTGCGCGAGTCTTATACACGATGATATTATCGACGGCTCGCAGATGCGCAGGGGGCTTCCGACGGTTTCGAGGCAGTGGGGCAGCAGGGTCGCGGTGCTGGCAGGCGATTATATGTACACCAAAGCCCTGGCGGTGGCGGTGGATGAGAAAAGGAGAGATATATTCCCGGTGCTGGTGGCGGCTACCAGTGATATGGTGAAGGGGGAACTCTATCAGATTGAGTATTCCAGGCCGGACAGGATAAACAAACAGCATTATTTGAATATCATAGAGCTTAAAACCGCGCGTTTCATGGCTGCATGCATGAAACTCGGTGCGATAAAAGGGGACATGACCGCTGAAGAAGCCGATATGCTTTATCATGCAGGATTGAACCTGGGGTTTGCTTTCCAGATAGTCGATGATACATTGGACGTCACAGGGCACCCGGGGGATATGGGGAAGGATACCGGAAATGATTTTATCGAAGGCAAGATTACCCTTCCCTTTCTTCATTATATCGAGAATTCAAACGAGAACGACAGAAAAGAACTGTTACAATATGCATTAATCCATGACAGGCAAAGCTGGACAGTAGTCAGGGACAGAATCATGGAATCTGGAGCTATAAATTACTGTCTGAACCTGGCTGAAGAATATACGTCAACGATGGAAAGATTACTCGACGGCCTGCCGCACTCGAGTTATAAAAACGTATTGTTGGATTTGGCGAAATTTTTGGTTGAAAGAAACTATTAATGACTGATAAGATGCCTCAGTAAAGGGCAGGTTGACAGCACCTGCCTTTGTATTGCCCTGAAATCTTATGGGGGAGGAAATATGATCACAAAAGAAAAAAAAGAACTGCTTCATTACTACAACCTCGGACTTGCGGCCTACAAGCAGCGTAAATGGGAAGATGCGATCAAGGCTTTTGAGAAGGCGCTGCAGATGGATCCAAAGGACGGACCTTCGGAGCTTTACCTGGACAGATCGAAAAAATTCAAGGAAACCCCTCCTTCTGACGACTGGGACGGTGTGTACACCATGACGACAAAATGAAAAACGGACAGGAAATGACTAAAAAGATTATTCAAATAAACAAAAATCCCGTATATGAAGACGGAATGATCGCCACCGTTTTCGGCAAGGATACGGAATTTTACGGGGACCTTACTTTTAAAAAATCCCTGCAGATAAACGGGTATTTTGAGGGTGAGATCACATCGGACGGTTTCCTGGTCATAGGAGAAGGGGCGGTAGTCAAGGCCAATCTGAAGGCGCGGGCGGTCATTATCAGCGGCACTGTTCATGGAAATATAGAGGCCTTTGAAAAACTGGAGATTCATTCCAGCGGGAAATTATACGGCAATATACGCACCGCCAAACTGAAAATCGCCGATGGGGTTATATTTGAAGGCAAGTGTGAAATGGTAAAACCGGCTCAAAAAAGCACCGGCGCGGAGGAGACGAAGAAAACAGTAACCGCCTGATGAAGGCCAGCCGAATATGGTGTCCGGCCATGAAGGAAGCACGATATTACACAGCCGACGGCAACATAATGCGATGCCGTCTATGTCCGCATAACTGTACCGTGAAACGGGGCGCGGCGGGCATTTGTGGTGTGCGAAAAAATCTCGACGGCAGGCTCTATTCCACTATCTACGGCGAGTTAACGGCCGTAGCGATGGATCCAATCGAAAAAAAACCACTCTATCACTTTTACCCGGGAAGTTCCATACTGTCCATCGGCACCCGCGGGTGTAACTTCAAATGCCCGTACTGCCAGAACTGGCACATCTCACAGAATCCTGAGGCGACCGTCACCCGGTATGAACCGGAGGAAATAGTTAAAGCGGCTTCCGCTGAGGGCTCCATCGGTATAGCGTATACCTACTCTGAACCTTTGATCTGGTATGAGTATGTGTACGATTGTGCGGTACTTGCCCGTGCAAAAAAACTGAAAAATGTTTTGGTTACCAACGGTTTCATCAATACCGAACCCCTGGATGAACTGCTGCCCTGTATCGATGCAATGAATATCGACCTCAAGTCCTTCAGGAAAGAGACCTATCGCAAAGTGCATAAAGGCGGTCTGGACGCTGTGCTGACGACTATTGAACGATCAGCGAAATTATGCCATGTTGAGATTACCACGCTTGT
Organism: uncultured Leptospirales bacterium; assembly: GCA_964624235.1. Lineage (GTDB taxonomy): Bacteria > Spirochaetota > UBA4802 > UBA4802 > UBA5368 > CAZUXY01. The sequence goes on from CAZUXY010000039.1 coordinate 2,613, forward strand.
CGTTACCGGGATCAATGATAATATGGAAGAAATGAAAGACATCATCGACTGGGTGGCCGCCCTCGATAAAAACATCCCGTGGCACATTTCACGATACTTTCCCAATTACCGGTATACCGCTCCCGCGACGGACATTGATTTCATTTACAGGACATGCGATGAGGCCGTGAAAAAACTCAACCACGTATACTGCGGGAACATTTCGGGTCCGGGCAGGGGAAACGATACTTTTTGTCCCTCATGCCGCAATGCGGTAATAAAAAGAAGCGGATATCATACGAAAGTCACCGGTATAAAAGACGGGAAATGTACCGGATGCGGATACGATTTGAAGATACCCGTGTGATTGCCGGTCATATTGATATCACGGCCCATGTTACGGCCGGTTAGTGCTGCAATTGTAAGAACCAACCGGGTTATAAAAGGGTACAATCCGGAATGGATGTGCGGTGAAGGACGCCAGTTAAATACACAGAATCCCGAGTATAATGAATACCAGTGGTTTGACCAGGATAAACGAGCATCTCTATGAGATACCGCGTGATTACAGAAAGGGGATGCTGGTACCGGCACGAATCTACGGTGATGAAAGACTCCTGTCTGAAATGGACGACGCCGTTCTTTTACAGATATCCAACGTGGCGATGCTTCCCGGCATTCAGCGTTATGCTCTCTGCATGCCCGACGGACATTCGGGTTACGGTTTTCCCATCGGCGGTGTGGCCGCGATAGATCCCGATAAGGGGGTCATATCACCCGGAGGAATCGGGTTCGATATTAACTGCGGGATCCGGCTTATGGCGACTTCGTTAACTCTTGAAGAAGTAAGACCAAGAATCAGAGAACTTGTGGATGCGCTCTTCGCAAGGGTGCCTTCTGGAGTGGGCGAAGGGGGAAACATCACCCTTCGTGGGGACGATTTCGACGAAGCAATGGCCAAAGGGGCCCAATGGGCGGTGGAAAACGGCTACGGGTTCAGGGAAGACCTTGATTACACCGAAGAAGGCGGCTGCATCAAAGGGGCCGATCCCGGCGCCGTATCGCAGCGTGCGAGGGAAAGGGGAAAAAACCAGGCCGGAACACTCGGCTCGGGAAACCATTTTCTCGAACTGCAGGTGGTCCGCGGGGAAAACGTTTATGACAAAGTTAAGGCCAGGCAATACGGAATAGTAAAAGACGATCAGATAGTGGTCATGATACATTCAGGGAGCAGGGCTTTCGGTCATCAGATCGCCACCGATTACCTTCAGCGGTTCAATGCCGTAATGGGAAGCAGGTACGGCATCTCCCTGCCTGACCGGGAGCTGGCCTGCGCCCCTTTCAGATCTGGAGACGGCGCCGCCTATTTCGGGGCGATGAATTGCGCGATAAACATCGCTTTTCTGAACCGGCAGATCATAATGCACCGTGTTAGGGAGGTGTTTTCCGATGTTTTTCAGAAGAGCCCGCAAGGGCTTGGTCTGCGGCTTGTGTATGACGTGTGTCACAATACTGCTAAGCTGGAGTCATTCATGATCGAAGGGAAAAAGAAAAAGCTTCTTGTGCACCGTAAAGGTGCGACACGATCATTCCCGCCGGGTACAACTGATGTGCCTGCAGCATACCGAGATGCGGGCCAGCCGGTTATAATCGGCGGAAGCATGGAAACGGGGTCGTATCTCTGCGCGGGGACCGCTGAAGCCGAAGAGTCTTTCTTCTCGTCGGTGCATGGCAGCGGCAGGCTCATGTCGCGATCGCAGGCGAAAAAGCGCTTTCGCGGACGTGAATTGTGTAAACAGCTCGAGGACCGCGGCATATATGTCAGGACCTCCTCGTATCCCGGGCTTGCGGAAGAGGCGGGAGGAGCCTATAAAAATATCGACAGGGTGGTCGAAGCGGCCGCGAAAGCCGGATTGTGCCGTCCTGTGGTAAAGTGTGAACCGCTGGGGAATATCAAGGGATAGTGTGCATGAGGGGATTCGAGCTTATCGACGGCATTACCATGGCCGATATGGCGTTCAGGGCCACGGGAGAATCCATCGAGGAGCTTTTTCATGCCGCCGCCGCGGCAATGATGTCGGTAATGTTGGAAAATCCCGCATCGATCGATAAAATAAGATGTATGGACTTTACCATCTCCAACAGGGAGTTGGACCTGCTGCTTTTTCAGTTTTTGCAGGAGTTTATATACTATAAAGACGCGGATTCAATGCTGCTCTATCCCGATGAGATACACATAGGGAGTTCATCCGACGGATTTACCCTCAAGTGCGTCGCCTGCGGCGAAATGTTCGACCGCGGAAAGCACCGGATCAATACAGACGTAAAGGCGGTCACGCTCCATGGACTAAACGTAGCAGAAGAAAACCACAGGTGGACAGCCACCGTGGTACTCGATGTATAGGAAGGGTACTATGTCGAAAAGAGAAAAAAAAACTGCTAAAAGACTTACCCCCTCGAATAATGAATTCATGGGCATGGACCCGGAATCCATCAAGGTATCGTTCGTCAACCATCTGGAGTATTCACGCGCGAAAGACGAGTATTCAGCCACCAGTCACGATCTCTACAGCAGTATTGCCCTCGTGACCAGGGACCGTCTGATCGAAAGATGGATCGAGACACAGCAGTCCTATTATGACAATGACGCGAAACGGGTATATTACCTTTCGCTTGAGTTTCTGATGGGCAGGGCCCTGGGGAACAGTCTCATCAGCCTTGACCTTTACGATACCGCTTCCAGGGCCCTCACAGAGCTGGGTTATAACATGGAAGAATTAAGGGAAAATGAATGGGATGCAGGATTGGGTAACGGCGGGCTGGGCCGCCTGGCGGCATGTTTTCTGGACTCGATGGCCACGCTTGAGCTCCCCGCGTACGGCTATGGTATACGATATGAATACGGTATTTTTTTTCAGAAGATCAATGACGGTTACCAGGTAGAGTTCCCCGATAACTGGCTGCGTTATGGGAACATCTGGGAGTTCGCCAGACCGGAATACCTTTATCCCGTGAAGTTTTATGGCCGGGTGGAAGAGTATACCGACGCGGGCGGCAAGCGAAAATTCCGATGGGCTGACGCCGAGTATGTCATGGCGATGGCGTACGACACGCCCATCCCCGGCTATCGCAACAATACGGTAAACAACATGAGGCTGTGGTCGGCGAAATCCACAAGGGAATTCAACCTGGAATATTTTAACCACGGGGATTACGAACAGGCGGTATCGGACAAGGTGCATTCTGAGAACATAGCAAAGGTATTGTATCCGAACGATAATATTTTTGAGGGCAAAGAACTACGTCTGAAACAGGAATACTTTTTCGTGTCGGCCACTCTTCAGGATATTATTCGCCGCTACAAAAAATCCCACGCGGCGTTCGATGAGTTCAGCGAAAAAGTCGCCATACAGCTTAACGACACCCATCCTTCCATCGCCATCCCCGAACTCATGAGGATACTTATCGATGAGGAAAGTCTGGGGTGGGAAGAGGCCTGGAAGATTACAGTAGGTACCTTCGGTTATACCAACCATACCGTCCTTCCCGAAGCGCTGGAAAAATGGAGCATGGCCCTTGTGGGAAAAGTTCTTCCCAGGCACCTGCAGATCATATTCGAGATCAACCGGCGTTTTCTTGAAATGATCAGCACTGTAAGTCCCGGCGACCTTGAGCGACAGAGTCGCTTGTCCATAATCGAGGAAGGCGAGGATAAAAAGGTGAGGATGGCAAACCTGGCCATTATCGGGAGTCATTCGGTAAACGGTGTTGCAGCACTGCATACCGATATCCTCAAAAACAGGGTGTTCAGGGATTTCTTCGAACTATGGCCTGAAAAATTCAACAACAAGACCAATGGTATCACCCAGCGGCGGTGGTTGAAACTCTGTAATCCGGGCCTTTCAGATCTTATCAGTTCGAGGATAGGGGATGCATGGATCACGGATCTCTATGCCATGAAGGAACTTGAAAAATACGCGGACGACACCGGGTTCCTGAAAAAGTGGATGGAAGTCAAAAGAAACAACAAGATGGCGGTAGTCGGATACATCTGGGACAAGAACCTGGTAGACGTCAATCCCGACTCTATCTTTGATTGTCAGATGAAAAGAATGCACGAATACAAGCGGCAGCTGTTGAACGTGCTGCATATCATTACCCTCTATAACCGCATCAGGAACAATCCGGGAGAATCCCACGTGCCCCGTACCATTATCATCGCCGGTAAGGCCGCACCCGGTTACTATATGGCAAAACTGATCATCAAGCTGGTCAATGCGGTCGCCGCGATGGTCAACGGGGACCCGCAGGTCGGAAGCAACCTGAAAGTCGTATTCGTGGAAAACTATTCGGTTTCAATAGCTGAAAAGATCATTCCTGCCGCAGACCTATCCGAACAGATTTCAACGGCCGGTATGGAAGCATCGGGCACCGGAAACATGAAGTTCGCCCTTAACGGGGCCCTTACGATCGGTACCCTGGACGGAGCGAACATCGAGATCATGGAAGAAGTGGGTAAAGAAAATATATTCATATTCGGCCTGACCGCCGGTGAGGTTGAGAATCTGAGGTCATCTGGTTATAACCCAAGATATTTCTATGAAAAAAACGCGGAACTGAGGCATGCCATTGATATGATCGCGAGCGATGTATTTTCCCCGGGAAATCCCGGACTCTTCAGGCCGGTTGTAGATTCCCTGTTAAATTCGGGTGACCACTATATGCTGCTGGCGGATTATGAGTCATATATACAATCCCAGGACAGCGTTGCCCGTGCATACCGGGACGTAAAAAGATGGGCCTGCATGTCGGTGCTGAACGTCGCCAGGATGGGAAAGTTTTCAACCGACAGGACCATCAGGGAATATGCAAAAGATATCTGGGGCGTAAAACCGGTTCCTATCAGTATTCCCTGAAAAAAGTAGACCTATTTCTTTTCAACCGTTTCAGGTTCTATAACGTCTACAAGGGTAAGGTCCCCCTTCTTCAACACAAGGATCTTCTTGTCCCATCGGTTGATATAGATGAAATCCTCAAAGAAACTGATGAATGTATCCTGGGCGACCTTTTCCTTTGAAAGTGCCACCCTTTCCAGGCGATCATTGTATTTCCCAAGGTAATAACTGCCCCCGACATACGCGACCACATAGATGAAACCTTCTTTTATCTCAACGAAGCTGCGCCAGGAGACATCGTCTTTTCCGTCTATTTTAGCTTCCAGCGTTTTACGGTCGAGCAGCGTCAGACGATGCCCGTCCCGATGACTGCCTCTGTGGGTAATTACCACTATTCCCTCGGAGAATACATCATAACGGCTTCCGCATATGTTTTTAACCGGAGATTTAAAATCAACCTTGCGGGTCGCGGCATTAATCATATACATTTCGTTGTTATAATGGCCGCCCTCCAGGTATTCCCTGATTTTCAGATAGTAGAGTTTGAGAGCGTATACGTTTTTATCGGGCTGCTTGTCGCGCAGTGCGTCTTCCCTTTTATCAAGATCTTTCTCCTTCTTTTCGAGCTCCTCCGCCTTTTTTTCCAGCTTCAACGCCGCTTTTTCAGGTTCTTTCTTGATGTCTTTTTTTACTTCATCTTCTTTTATTTCCTTTTTTTCTTCTTTCAATGCCGCTTCTTTGTCGCCTGTTTTCTTCTCCTGTGCGGCGATCCGCTCTTTTTCCTTACTGACCAGTGATTCCTTTTCTTTTACTTTCTTCTCTTCGCGCTCCGCTTCTTTTTCTTTTTCCCTGGTTTTTTCTTCTTTTTCGGCAAGTTTTTTTTCTTTTTCAGCCAGTTCGCGTTCGCGCTTCTTCTTTTCTTCAGCGTCTTTCAGCCCGGCTACACGCTTCTTCTCTTTCTCAACAGCCTCACGTTCCCTGCGCTGGCGCTCTTTTTCCCTTTCAAGTTCGGCCCTTTTACGTTCGGCCAGTACCTTTTCCCTGTCGGTTTTTTCCTTTTCCTTTGCAAGCCTTGCCTTGTCCCCGGCAATTTTTTCCTTTTCTTCTTTTAGACCCTTTTCTTTGATCTCTGTGAGCTTTTTCCTTTCTTCGAGTGTTTTATCATCTTTGCGCACCGCTTCCCTGACCTTTTTGTCGGTCAGGGCGAAGGCATCGATGGTTCCTATTTTGCCTCGCTTGACATCTTCAGTAAGCGGGATCAGTATTTTCGATTTACCGGGCCAATCATAATACCGTGTAGACATTCCGGCGTTTACTTTGTTCAGGTTTCCGACTACGATTTTTTTATACTTGCCCGAGAGGTAGTCCATTTCACCCCGGTGCACGGCGTTGTAATACGTTATGAAGACAGAGAGGGTCCATGCGTTCTCGGGGGAATATTCGTACATTCCCTCGAGGTATCCGGCTATGATGCGGCGCACGTTGGTGATATGACTGACCCTGGCGGTTCGGTCGATGGAGAATATATCCGCGGAAAGTTTTTCCGGCTCTTCTTTCGAAACAGCATGTATAATCGAGTATTTGGTAAAAAAGCGGGCCGTGGCATAATCCGCTTTCCCCTCAAGACGTTTTGCCAGACCTTTACCCACCGCGCGGATTTCACGTTCAGGGTCCTGCTTTCGTGCTTTGCCCGCATAATTTATAAACCGTATCCTCTGTGCGGACTTCAGCTCGTCCACATCAACTTCCAGCGCATTTGCCGTATTGATTACAAAAACCATTGCGATAATGACGAATAAGCTGCGTTTCATACGTTGACTCCGCGCGATTATATAGGTTCCGATATTTATAGCTGAGAAGGCGCCGTTTAATCAAGAAAAAATTATACCGCTGCTTTTTTATTGACAAAGAAGGTTTTCAAACGATAGGTACCAAGATGCCGGTTCAACAGCAATGAAGGGGGATAACGGGATGGCCTCAATAATCGACGGGAAAGCGGTGGCCGCGGAGATACGCGCCGGGATACGAAGAGAAACGGAAGCATTAAAAAAATCCTGCGGCAAAGTGCCCGGACTTGCGGTGGTACTCATCGGTGATAATCCCGCATCGGCCGCCTATGTGAAGATGAAGGGAAAAGCCTGCGATGAGGCGGGTTTTCGGTCTTTTCAGCACGATTATCCCTCCTCCATGACCGAAAAAGAACTGCGTTCCCTGGTTGATGAACTCAATAAAGACGACCGGGTGAACGGCATACTCATCCAGTTACCCCTCCCCGATCATATCAACGAGTCGGGAATACTTAATGCACTGGATCCCCGGAAAGATGTAGACGGGTTCCATCCGGTGAACGTGGGGAAAATGGTGATCGGCGACGAAGATTGTTTTTACCCGTGCACCCCGTATGGATGCCAGGTGCTGATCAACCGGACGGTAAAAGAACTGAAAGGTAAACACCTCGTGGTAGTGGGTCGCAGCAATATCGTGGGGAAACCAATGGCGAACCTGATGTACCAGAAACGGAAAGACGCCAACTGTGTCGTTACCATATGCCATACCGCCGCGGACGATATCGGTTATTATACCCGTCAGGCGGATATACTGGTTGTCGCCGCGGGCAGGGCAGGGATGATTACCGCAGATATGGTAAAGAAGGGTGCCGTGGTTATCGATGTGGGACAGAACCGGGTAGCCGATCCCGTCGACCCGGCAAAGACCAGGATGGTGGGCGACGTGGATTATGAAGGAGTATGCGGTGTCGCTTCGGCGATCACTCCCGTCCCTGGGGGAGTCGGTCCCATGACGATCGCCATGCTGATGCACAATACCCTCAAGGCATTCAAAATGCAGAACGGGATGTGATAGAAACCATCGGCAGGGATTACAAATGAAAGAAGCGAACCGTTAAAGTTCGCCTCTTTATTTTACGGCAGCCGGTTCTGTCTTAAGAGTGGGCCTCTCCCTCCCCGTGCTCCTGTTTGTTGAGGTGAGGGAAAAACGAGGGAATATATCTGACAAACCACATATAGATAAGGGTCATTATCGCAAAGCTTCCGATAAAGACAAACCATTCCTGTATGGTGGGATTGTACGCCGCAAAGGGTTTCCAGGAAAAATTCGGAACGGAGAAACCGTGCAGTATCGCCTCGATCTTGCTCATGACTATCGCCAGCACGCCGCTGATGGTGGCCGCAAGAAAGAACTTTTCCTGCTCACGGTATTTTTTGACATTGAGAACCACTATGGGCACCAGGCACAGCGCCAGTTCGGCGACCAGCACCCACCAGCCGTAGTATCCTCCCCAGAGATCGGCGAATTTACGGTCGGCCAGCGGAACGTATTTCGTCTGGAGGGAATAAATATCATAGACGCGGAACAGTAAATACAGCGTAAACATGATTCCTGATATCTTCGAAAGGGTCATGAAAGTGTCCCTGGGGACCACTTCTTTTTTCATGATCTTACCGGCTATTTTCGGTATAAGCATCATGAAGCAGGTTCCTCCCGCGGTCGCGGCAACGATGGCCAGGAAGAAAAAGTGGGGCCTGAAATAGTTCGGTTTCGCGTATAGGACCCCCCACATCCCTCCGCCGAGCGATCCCTGGTGAAAGAAGGAGAGAAATGTCCCCACCGCCGCCATAATCCACATGAGCCTGTGCAGGTAGTGGCCTATATACTGAAGCACTGGTATGGCATCCAGTATTTTATGTTTCAGGACAACTGGAATCAGCTCCACGCAGAGCACCAGAAAATAAAACGTGAGGCACCAGACCACTTCGGTGAGCATGGACTGCGGCATCAACCCCGGCCCCCAGTTAGGGTAGGTATAACCGAACCAGGCCCTCAGCGGCTGGCCGATATCGAATACGAGCAGCACAAAGGTAAAGAGATAACACATGAATCCCAGGAGCACCGTGGAGTTGATGAGCGGTTCAAGTTTATCGACCCTGAATATGTAAAGAAAAAAACCAGTGAAAAAGGCACCGCCTCCGAGCGCCACCAGTCCCAGATCGCCGATGATCCAGATACCCATGGCAAAAATATTGTTCATGTCGGTGTACCCGAGGCCCCAGAAAAGGATCTGGACGGCGAAGATCACGAACAGGGCCGCCAGTGCAAAGAGCACATAAAGACTGATTTGAATGTTTCTGGAATAGCTGTTCCATTCCTTTTTTAAAAAATCAATGAGGTTCTTCACTTTATTTCTCCTTGTTTCCGGGAGTGTTATTGAAACCCGCCCAGTTTCTTTCTAAGCCACTCTCTGCTGGTGAGGTAATACACCTTCGGGTTCGGGAAATCCTTGATCTTCATACGGCGTTCGTATTCCGCCGGGTTTGACTGCCTCAGGTTGTCGATAGAGTGGGTCAGGCGAAGCGCCCTCGGGTCCCTTTTCAGGTTCGCTTCGTAAACCGGGGAATTGGGATCTCTCAGATCGCCGAACTTCATGGCCCCGTAAGGACATGCCGCGACACAGGCGGGAGTATAAAGGACGGCATTTATATCCTTAATCCCTTTAGCCAGCATCTTGTCGCGTTCCCGTTTCCAGATGTGACTGCAGAAGGTGCATTTTACCACCGTACCCCTGGATGCTATCGATACATCAGGATTAAGCCCTTCCTTGAAGGTACCCTCGTACCGGGGCTTCCACCAGTTGAATACCCGGGCTTCATAGGGACAGGACGCCTGGCAGTACCGGCACCCGATGCAGCGGGACCATACCTGGCTCACCACGCCGTCGTCTCCCACGTCCGTTGCGACCACCGGGCATACCGAAACACATGGTGGATGGGGATTGTCGGGATCGTTACCCGAGCACTGCTGGCACATCTTGGGGACGAAGGCCACGTTAACCTCGCCGTATTTCAGTTTCTTGTCGCCGTCATTGGTCACTTTCATGAGATCCAGAAACGACACCCTCTTGGGGATATCGGAATCGTCTTCAAAAACGGGCATATTGTTTTCCTGATTGCACGCAATCTGGCAGGCGCCGCATCCGGTGCATTTGTCCAGGTCTATCACCATCCCCCACAGCCGTTTCATGTCGCTCACTTTCTTTTTCGCTGTTGCATGACCCTTCATTATCACTCACCTCTTTAGCTGATTTTGACCCGGGTAAACCACCAGTCGGCGGCGCCGGAGACGGGATCGATTTCGTCCGACATGATCAGCATGGGATTGACGCCTTTCCCTGCGGCGTAGCGGGTATAGGAAACATGTCCGAAACCCAGGGGTATGGCGACCGTATCGGGGGCCACGGTATTGGTCAGGTGGACCTTGACACTGCCGATCTTGCCTCTCTTTGAAATTATGGTAATGCGTGAGCCTTCGGAGACGCCGTTCTTCTTCGCCGTCTCGGGGTTCATCATTACCCACAGTTTTTTCCCGGTAAGAGTGGTCCCGTCCAGGCATTTGAGCACATAGGGAAGCGCGAGACCGTCACCGTCGCCCACCTGGGGGATCTCGAACGGGATAAGGGCGAGGGGATGGCTCTGGTCCTGTATCTTTTTGGAAAAGAAAGCCAGGTAATTTCTCAGATGATCGACCGGATACACGATATTGCCGCCCGCCCTGGGCTGCGGGTTTAACCGGATTGCCAGCAGGTCGCGATGGTCTTTCCATGGGAATGAGTTCTTTATCCCGTCTACTCTCTTGGCGATCGAGAGCAGAATGTCGACGAGGTGCATGGACTGGAATCGCTGACCCATGTGACCGTCCTCCAGACCGCAGATGGTAGGGAGGACATAATCCGCATAGGAGGCCGTATCGTTCAACAGCGGCATGAACGCAACCACCATCGGTGTTTTCCGCATTTTATCCGCCAGTGCTTTGCCGTAGACGCTTTTAAATACAGGGTCTGATTCATTGATGAAGAGCAGCTCCGGCACTTCTCCGTTTTTGATAAAATCGTCAAGTCCGGTGCGCGGTGTGGTTTTTCTATACACCTCGAGGGCCGCGGCGTCGAGCGCGGGTTCGCCCAGGCCCGGATACTCGGCGAGCATTACTCCTCCCTTTCTGCCGATACTACCCGTAATGCTGTTCAGTGCCTGAACCGCTGCGAATTCGACGGTTGACGACGATACACAGCGTCCGCCCTTTCCCGCAACGGCGACGGGACTGCGTGACGACATCAGGTCCTGTGCCAGTTGTTTGATGGTTTCAGCTGTTACCCCTGTGATTTCGGTTATCCGCTCGGGTGTATACTCGTTTATAAGGACCTGGATCCATTGGGCGAAATTCGCGCCCGGGGATGTTTTCCCTGCGGCGATCAGCTGTTTTATGATGCCCAGCGCCAGTATGGTTTCGGTCCCTGGCTTTACCGGGATCCATCTGTCGGCATACGACGCGCTCCTGGTGCAGAGGGTATCGATGTGCACATATTTTGCGCCGCGGGCTTTCAATGCTGACAGGGACCTGTGCATGACGGCAGGATCGCCCCAGCCTTCGGCAAGACGGGCGCCGAAACTGAGGATGTAATCGGCGTTTTCAAAATCGTATTTAAACGAACCCCTGGTGTTGTGTAATATACCCGCGGCCGCGCCCGAAATGGAGTCAAACCCCGGTTCGGTATAATAGTGAGGGGATCCGACGGACTTCAGCATCCTCTTCAGAATTTCTCCTGAAAGAGTGAAATCCCTGCCCCCGATCGCGGCTATGGCTCCGCTTTTGCCTCCGTCTTTAAGCGCTTTGATTTTCGAGCTTATGTCTTTTATCGCTTCTTCCCATGTGGCGGGTGAGAAAACGTTTTTGCCCTTTTTGTCGGCCCGCTTGAGGGGATACTTGATGCGTTCCGGGTGGTAATACAGGTGGATGGCGTTCTGCACGCGGAAGCAACCGGTTCCGACCGCTTCTATTTTGACGGCTCGGCTGCCTATCATGCGTACCGATACGGGGCAGCGGTTGGGACACAAAATGCATTTACCTTCGAGGTATTTTTCCTCTCCCGCGGCGGGAACATACTGGTCCTGTGTCCACTCCACCAGCCATTGCAGTGAAAGAAAAGGGGCCCCGGAAAACAGTGTCCCGGCCGCCGTGCCGGCGATCGCCCCTCCGGCTATCTTTATAATATCTCTTCTCTCTAGCTTTTTCATGGATTGAATAACTCCTGTTTCAGATTTAATCGTGACATACCATGCATGCGTTGCTTATCTTCAGCGCGGTATGACAATCCATACAGACTCCCATCTTCATTTTCCCCTTGATCTTTCCGGTGATCATCGAGTTGCCCTTATCGCCGTGACAGGAAGCGCAGCGGCCGGTCTTGTTGTTTTTCATGACCGCGATGTGGCTGAAATACACCAGGTCGGGCTGTCGGGAAAAAGATTCCCATGGCTTGTCGGTGTCCTTGAATCCGCTGAAAAGGGCCTTTTCCTTGGCGGTGGCGCCGTCATGACATGTTTTACAGTCGGCAACCGTCGGTATTCCTCTAAACCGTCCATTACTGTAATAACCATGGCAGAGCTCACAATCGGTGGCACCGTACTGGGTTATATGGGACTTGTGGTTGAATGGAAGGTTTTTCTGCGCCTGAACGTTCAGCGCATAATCACAGGTTTTCTGAAAAAGTATGAACGATGCGTAGGTAAAAATTACGAATGGCAGGAAAAACAGCAGTAATGATCGTGACCTTTTCACACCCTCACTCCTTTTAGTTGTGATATAGTAACTATTCACCTAAGGGTAGTTCACGGATTTCTGCTGTCAGCCACGACTGCCTGAATGTCTGTTTCTTGTTTCCGGTCGCCTCTACATCTGGGTAAATCTGTGAACTTGTTTTTTGAGAAATCAGTTGAACAGTTACAGATGATTGAAAAAGAAGAAATCAATACTTAAATTTAAATATTAAAAAGAGCCGAACTTTCTTTTAATCCATCGCTACAAAGGCATAACAGCAAAATAATCTTAAAAAAACAAGCAATTTTGGACATTTAATAAGAATTTCCCTAAGGGGGGTAACGCCAGAAAGGAACAGAGACCGGCGGCATTTTGGTCACCAGGTTCGTTGAAAACGGTTCTATTTCCCGGAGTATGATGCATGTGTATGTTCCGGTTCTCAGGCTGGGAGGGTATGGTGCGCGGAATTCCCCTTTACTGTTCGGCCAGCAGTCTTTTGGCTACCGATACGCCCGTTACGGCATCCTCGGCGTAATATGCCCCTATGCTTCGGGCATAATCGTTGTTGACGACTGCTCCGCCTACCATCAGCTTCACCGGCAGACCCTGCTCGTGTATAATATCTCCCATGAGTTTCATCTGGTGCATGGTGGTGGTAAGCAGTGAGCTGAGGCAGAGGATATGCGGACGCTCCTCACGCAGCGCCTGGAGTATCCTTTCCGCCGGAACATCTTTACCGAGATCGACAACCTCGAAGCCGTGGTTTTCCATCATCAGCGCCACGATGTTTTTACCTATATCATGCACATCGCCATGGACGGTGCAGATGACTATTTTCCCCGCGGCATGTTCCCGGTTTTTTGAGAGTACGGGTTTGAGAACCTGAAACCCTGTCTTCATGGCGTTGGCTGAAGCGATCATCTGCGGTAGAAAGTACTCGCCGCTGTTGTATAGCTCTCCGACCCGCTCCAGACCCCTGATGAGACCTTCGTTCATGATAGTTTCGGGCGCCAGTTCCTTCAGGGCTTCATTGACCTTTCCGGTTATCCCGTCACTGTCGCCTTCCACCACCATGTTAAACAGAACTGAAAGGATGTCCCCGTGATCGGCGGTTCCTTTTTGGGGACGGGGTTCTCCCGACGCGGCCGGCACCTGGAAATGGGCTATGTACTTCGACGCACCGGGATCGTTCCCCGTCAGAAAGTTTACGGCCAGTTCTTCTTCAGGCAGAAAACGATCGATATCACGGATTGCCGAGGGGTTGACTATCGCGGCGGACAGTCCTTTCTGTCGTGCGAGATGCAGAAATGCCGTGTTGACGTGTTTGCGGGAGGGGAGTCCGAACGAGATGTTGCTGATGCCCAGACTGGTTTTGATGCCGTTCCCGGCGAAATGCTGGATGACCTTCAGGGTCTCCATGGCGCTTCCGGGTTCCGCGCTTTCCGCCAGCATCAGGGGGTCGATAAAGACCCTCTCGGATGAAATGCCGGCTTTTCCCAGCATGTCCAGAAGGTTTTCACCGATGGCGATGCGTTTTTCCGCGACTTTATGTATACCGCTTTCATCCAGGCAGAGAGCGACTATGAACGCGCCGAAGTGTTTCACCAGCGGTATGATACCGGCGGCGCTTTTCCCCTTTCCGTTTACCGAATTGATGATGGGTATGCCGGGATAGACCTCGAGTGCCGCGCTCACCACATCGGGGTTATCCGAATCGATCATGAGGGGAGTCCTTACCAGTGTGGTGAGGATTTTTACCGATTCCCTCATGGCGTTCCGTTCATCGATGGAGGGTACCCCGACATTGATGTCCAGAAGGTGCGCCCCTTCGCTCTCCTGTCTGCGGGATTCCTCTCTGATGAAACCGGTGCCGCCGTTTTTCAGATCCTCGGCGAATTTTTTCCGTGCCGTGGGATTGAGCCGTTCCCCGATCACCAGCAGTCCTTTATGGGCGGCGATATTCAGTGAACTGAACCTGCCGGTGATATAATGGAACTTTTTACCGTATACCGGGCGCGGCGGACTGACCGTCCCCAGACGGTCTCTCAGGGCCCCGATATGGGCCGGGGTGGTACCGCAGCACCCGCCTATGATTTTAACACCCAATTCCGCGAAGTGTACCGAGATTTCTCCGAACCGTTCGGGTGAGAGGGTATACACGGCGCGGCCGGCCCTGAATTCAGGCAGACCGGCGTTGGCCCACACGCTCAGGGGTGTGCCCAGATCCCTCAGGTCGGTGATATGCGACCGGAACAGTTCAAGCAGACCCTCGGGCCCCATGCTGCAGTTCGCCCCTACCACATCGGCCCCGATTTGAGAAAGGGTTGAAAGGCCGGTCAGCATATCGGTGCCCGAAACCGTCCTCCCGCCGGGATCGAACGTGAGGTTGCACACCACGGGCAGCGTCGATACCTCACGAATCGCCCTGAGTGCCGTTTTAGCTTCCAGCAGATCGCTCATGGTCTCAACAAGGAAAAGGTCCACACCGCTTTCCGCCAGTATCGATGCCTGGGACCTGAAGCTTCCGTATACCTCACTGACCCTGGTATCTCCCAGGGGTTCAATGAGTTTGCCCGTGGGACCCATACACCCGGCGACATACACGTGTTTACCCGCCGCTGCCTGCCGTGCGGCCTCGACTGAACGGACTATAATATCGCGGGCGCTGCTTTCCAGCCGGAATTGCGACAGCTTTATGTCGTTCCCCCCGAAGGTGTTGGTACTTATTATTTCGGCGCCGCTTTCAATATATGCGCTATGTACGGCCTTCACCAGGTCGGGACGTTCGAGGTTGATCCGTTCGACGCATCCTGTAAAACCGGGGAGCTTTTCCATCAACATGGTGCCCATTGCCCCGTCAAGCACCACGGGACGCGGGTCTTTGAGTCTTTCGATGAAGTTCATATATACCGGCATTCCACTGTGATCTGGATTGTGTCGCAACGCACACGGTCGGAAAAAAATTCACCGACCGTTGCGGCATACACCTCATAGAAAAGCAACTATTGAAGGTCCGCAAGTACAATACAAGTGTTTTTTAAAACCCTGGAAGGGGTAGAGACTGTGCGGGATATTGTCGAGCGATAAGATGTACGGGGCCCTGATAAAATATCCATCTTTACCATGGCCCGATTTGATTTTATAAAAAATACCGGTCTGATCGAAGCTTTCAGGATGAGCGGATTATTATTAAGAGCATTACAATCCTGTTTTCGCGGCAGGCCCATTCATTCCCATGAATCACTCGATGAAAAGTAAAAATGCAGGATAAGTATCATTTCCTGCTCAGGGAAAGGGCCCGTTCGATGTAGTAAGCGCATGCGGTATCGTCCCGTACTTGTTTGCCTTGTTGTTTCTAACACGGAACTTAATTTACCGTATCGACCAGGTGATGCCGTGTTCAGGGAACATCCACCGCGGCTATATTACAAACAGGTTAAATAAGTCCTTTTCATCCCGATATTGCGACTACAAAATTTGACAGTACGCCGTCACCATCCCATATTGTTAATTGATTAAATCATAATATTAATCAGATCACTACAGGTGAGGTGTTTCAGTCATGAAAACTTCCAAGGAAGTATTGGAATTTATCAAGAAGGAAAAGGTGGAGGTGATAGACCTCAGGTTCATGGATTTCCCCGGCTTGTGGCAGCACTTTTCCGTGCCGGTGCGCGAGATCGACGAAGGTGTGTTTGAAAGCGGGCTCGGATTCGACGGCTCAAGCATACGGGGATGGCAGGCGATAAACGAATCGGACATGCTGGTAAAGCCGGTGGCTGAAACAGCGTTTGTCGATCCCTTCCTGACGCATAAGACGCTGGTGATGATCTGCAATATCTGCGATCCGGTCACCGGTGAGGATTATACCAGGGACCCGCGCAATATCGCCCGTAAAGCCGAGAACTATCTGAAAACAACGGGGCTCGGTGACACCGCCTATTTCGGTCCCGAGGCGGAGTTCTTCATTTTCGATGACATCCGTTTCAATCAGAATGAACATGAAGGCTACTATTACATTGATTCGGTTGAGGGTCGATGGAATTCCGGAAGGGAAGAGAACCCCAATCTCGGTTACAAACCCCGCTATAAAGAAGGGTACTTCCCCGTTCCTCCCACCGATTCCCAACAGGACATCCGCAGCGAGATGATGCTTACCCTTGAGAGCATAGGAGTCGCGATCGAAGCCCAGCATCACGAGGTGGCCACCGGCGGGCAGGCGGAAATCGACATGAGGTTCGATACGCTGGTTACCATGGCCGACAAGATGCTCAAGTACAAATACGTGATCAAGAACACGGCGCGGAAATACAATAAGACCGTCACCTTTATGCCGAAGCCGCTGTTCGGTGACAACGGGACCGGAATGCATACGCATCTTTCGATATGGAAGGGCGGTAAGAACACCTTTTACGGTGACCGTTACGCCGGCCTTTCCGAGACCGCTCTGTACGCGATCGGCGGACTGCTGAAGCACGCACCGGCCATTCTGGCTATCTCTAATCCTACCACCAACAGTTATAAGCGGCTGGTGCCGGGTTTTGAGGCCCCGGTTAACCTGGCGTATTCCAGCAGGAACCGGAGCGCCTCGATACGAATCCCCATGTACTCGGCTTCCGAAAAAGCTAAGAGGCTTGAATTCCGTTGCCCCGACCCGAGCTGCAATCCTTATCTGGCGTTTTCGGCCATACTCATGGCGGCCATAGACGGTATCCAGAACAAGATCAACCCGGGAGAGCCTCTGGACAGGGACATTTATGATATGGAACCCGAAGAACTGGCGAAAGTCCCGACAACCCCAGGATCCCTCAGGGAAGCGCTGAACGCCCTGGCTAAAGACCATGATTTTCTGCTGAAAGGGGATGTGTTCACCTCTGACGTTATCGAGACGTGGATATCCTACAAAATGGAAAACGAGGTAAAGGCGCTGGATCTGCGCCCCCATCCGTGGGAATTCGCCCTCTACTATGACATATGAGGGAAACTTGATCCAGATTTCAAAAACGGGGCATCGGCCCCGTTTTTATTTTTCACGACTGCACCCGTTGCACGTAAGGAAGAGTTGGGCAGCGCTGCCGTCCGGACTCAGACCACGATTTTCGTCTGTTTTTTAATAAGCGTCCGTGCGGAACACCTTTCCCGGCCGTTCCGCACTGCTAATTGTAATGGACAGGCCGTCTCCATGCTGTTACCTTTTACTATGCATATTCATTTATGAGTATGTATATTGGGCCACTGAAATGAAACCTTCGGCGGAACAGTTGAAATCCCTGCTGCCTGATATCGGCGATAAACTGATCGCCGATCATTTATCATTCCTTGGAGATAATTACTTCGTCGATTTTACGCCCGCGCAGATAGCCGGGCACCTGGAAGGTTTGCGGAAAGTCTCCCCTGTAAATCCTGTTGAAGTAAGAGTTGATGTGCCGCCTGACGGACACGCAGGCGTCACGGTAATGGCATATGACTACCCCTTTGTATTTTCTCTTATTACCGGTGTACTGGGCTCAATGGGAATGAATATTCTTTCCGGCCGTGCCTATACCTATGGTCGGATCCAAAAGGGTGAAAAAAACGCCTGGCATCGCGGAAAGAGGTCGTTGCCACAGGCCGCACAGGGTGTACGCCGTATGATAATAGACCAGTTCCATGGGCCGGTGGAGACGCATCTGCCCTTCCACCAGTGGTCCGCAGAACTCGGCGAGAGGTTGCGCAGGGTCTTCAGCAATCTGGAAAAAGGCGATCCCGATTCGGTACAGCTGGCCAAACACACCGTCAACGAAATGGTCGTGGAGCGTATCGCGGAGGCGCATTACGACCTGGAAAAGGTGCTGTATCCCGTGGATATACGCATAGAAAACGCTGATGAGAAGAAGACCGTCATGAAGGTCACCTCCATCGATACTCCTTTTTTCCTTTACACCCTCAGCAACGCTCTCAGCCTGCACCACGTGCTGATCGAGCAGGTAGCCATAAGCACCATCGAAAGGCAGATAGTCGATGAATTCCATCTGTCCGACCCGTCGGGCAGAGCGGTAAGCGACGGGGAGGTCATGGCGCGGATCAAGCTTTCGGTGCTGCTGACCAAGCAGTTCAGTTATTTTCTGGTAAAGGCCCCCGATCCCTATGTGGCGCTCTCAAGGTTTGAACTGCTGGTCAAGGACGTGCTGGAGCTGCCCCAGCAGGGCAGATGGATCGACATGCTTTCCGACCACCGGCTGATGCAGAACCTGGCCCGGATCCTGGGTGCCAGTGATTTTCTCTGGGAGGACTTTATACGGCTCCAGTATGAAAGCCTGATACCCATGCTGGAAAACCGGATCGGGGACACGCGTTTTCCGCAGCACATGGAATCCTTTCGTGAGCGGCTTACGGCGGCACTGGGGTCTGTCGATGATCAGGAGGGGAAATGCCGTCTGTTCAATGAAATAAAAGACCGCGAGATTTTTCTCATAGACCTGGACCATATACTTGGAGGGGGCGGAGATTTCGCTGCGTTGTCGCGGAACCTTACCCTGCTTGCCGAAACCGTGGTGGATGTCGCAGCTCAGGTCTCTTTTGAATTTCTGTCCGGGCGTTACGGAAGGCCCCGAACGGTGGCCGGGATTGAGTCCCGTTTTGCCGTTATGGGGCTGGGAAAGTTCGGAGGGGCGGCGCTTGGATACGCGTCGGATATAGAGCTTCTTTTCGTGTACGATGACAGCGGAAGGACCGACGGCGGCGAGTCCATAGACAATTCCCATTTCTTTAACCTGCTGGTAAGAGAAGTGCTGAATTTTATTCATGCAAAGAGGGAGGGGATATTCCGCGTGGATCTGAGGCTGAGGCCTTTCGGCGGCGACGGGCCTCTGGCGTGCAGTCTGGATTCTTACTGCCGGTACTACGGGCCGGGAGGGAGCGCCCTCGCGTATGAGAGGCTGTCACTGGTAAGGATGAGGACCGCGGGAGGTGACCGTGATCTGGGCGAACGGCTGGAACGTCTCAGGGACGAGTTCATCTACACGACCAGCGCCGTCGACATCGGCCAGATCCGTGACCTGCGTGAAAAACAATTCAGGGAAAAAAACATATCGGGAAGGCTCAACGCGAAATTCAGCCCCGGCGCCCTGGTGGACCTGGAATACACGGTGCAGATACTGCAGGTATTATACGGTAAAGACAATGTATCCCTGAGGACGCCGAAAATCCATGAGGCTCTGCGGGTTCTGGCCGATATCGGCGTGCTTGAAAAGAATGAGCGGCAGAATCTGCTTTCCGCTTATAACTTTCTGCGCAACCTTATTAACGGCCTCCGCATGCTGCGGGGATCTGCACAGGACCTCTATCTCCCTCCTGCCGATTCCCTTGAGTTTGTGCACCTGGCCCGCCGCATGAATTATAAAAGGGACGGCGAGATGAGTCCCGGCCGTCTTTTATACCTTGAGTTTGAAACCATGACCGCCATGGTGCGCACCTTCGTGGAGAGGCACCTGGGGCGGGAGTCGCTGCCTGGCCCGGACACCGGAAACGTGGCCGACCTGGTGCTGTCGATAAACCTCCCTGAGAGGTTGACCGGGAAGATACTGCGGCGGTACGATTTTCGCGACACTGAGCGTGCGGCAGATAATCTCAAAAAACTCGCCGGTCGGGGCGAACAGCGGGACCTTTTCGCCAAGCTGGCGATACTGGCCTGTGACATCCTGTCCCGCAAACCCGATCCGGACATGGCCCTTAACAACTGGGAGCGTTATATCATCGGCAGGGCAGACCCGGCGCCGCATTACGCCGCCATGCTTACTCAGCCCAGAAGGCTCGATATCCTGTTGAGCATTTTATCGGCCAGCCAGTTCCTGGCCGACACCCTGATAAGGAACCCCGGGTTTTTCGAATGGGTATCGGCGCCGGAAAACCTGTACCTGAGTCCGGTGAAGGAACGGCTGCTCGAAGAGCTGTCCGGGGCTTCCGATGCTGATAAATGGATGAACGAACTGCGCCGCCTGCGCCGCAGGGAGATACTCCGCATCGGGACGCGGGACATATACCTGGAGCATCCGCTGACCGGGACGGTGAATGATCTATCGGTGCTTGCCGAGGCACTGGTGGAGTCTGCCCTGGAAAGGGCATGGGAATCGGTGGGTGAGGACATGAACCCGCGTGCGGAGATTGATGTGTTAAAGGATTTTTTCTGCGTCATGGCCTTCGGGAAGCTGGGCGGCAAAGAGCTCAACTACAGTTCCGACATCGATCTCATGGGTATCTATGAACCCGCCGGGATAGAGGAGCGTACCGGAAGGAATACCGACACATGCGAGCGGATTTTTATCATGGTACTTGAGAGGATGAGCAAAAACCTCTCCCGGCATACCGAAGAAGGGTACGCCTATCGCGTTGATTTCAGGCTGCGCCCCTACGGCGCCTCCGGTACGCTGGTGCCGCCGCTCCCGGCGCTGCAGAGGTATTACGGTTCCAACGCAAAAATATGGGAGATACAGGCGCTCTTGAAAATGAGGCCTGTCGCCGGCAACCTTTCCATAGGTTTCGATTTTCTTGATGTAACCAGGCCGCTGCTGCTGGCCCGTCTAGACAGGAATGAGGTGGTTGAGTCCATTCGCTCGATGCGGCAAAAAGCGGCGGTTTCTAAAGCATCGATTATCAAAAGTACGTTCGATGTAAAGAACGGTGTGGGCGGGATACGGGATATAGAGTTCATGGTACAGGGGCTTCAACTGCTGCATGCGCATGAATACCCGCAACTCCTCAGCGGCAATACCCTGGGTGCTCTTACCATCCTCGGGGAACTGGGACTGCTGCCGGCGGATGTCACCGCCGAAATCGCCGATGATTATCTTTTTCTGAGGCGGGTGGAACACTTTCTGCAACTCTATGAAGACCGGCAGGTACATACCCTTCCGTCTGATCCCGAGCAGATGGAATCCCTTTCCCGGAGGATACTGGGGGTACGGTCGGGTACCGGGGAATTCATGGAGGCCTTTCGTCTGTGTACTGAACGCGTCAGGCAGGCGTACAACAACTACCTGCTGGAGGGATAAACACTTACCGGTGTCGAACCCTCCCTCTGATACAGAAATGTATCATCCACAATATTCATAATACGATTGTGTTACGGTTCCTTCCCTCCCCACACCTGACTTTCAATTTTACTCTTTCTCATGCATGCGCATACACTGTCCCTGTGCCGTGCCGGGAGGGCTCATCCCGGCGTTCCCCTGTGTAATTGTGTCATGAAGGTTAAATAATGCCGTCACCCTCCGTCAATGCCGCTGCTTTTCGTTCGATCGCGCGTCAATGGTACGATTTGTGCACTTCAAAGGACAATCAACTTATCAGACGGAGGCTCACATGAAGGCAAAAAGAAAATCTGTTGTATTAGTTGCCCTGATGGTTCTGGCGGCCGTGCCGTTATTCGCCCAGGAGGCGGCGGCGCCCGCATCATCGGTTAAACCCATAAACGTGGTCTGGACGCTGGTGGCCGCATTTCTTGTTTTTTTTATGCAGGCGGGTTTTGCCATGGTGGAGGTGGGTTTCACCAGGGCGAAAAACGCCGGGAACATCATCATGAAAAACATGATGGATTTCGCGGTGGGTTCCCTCGCGTTTTTCGTGATCGGCTACGGGCTGATGTTCGGGGCTTCGAAAATGGGACTATTCGGCACCGACAAGTTTTTTCTGTCCAGCGGCGATCCCGGTAATCCTGACGGGCTATGGCAGTTTGTCTACTGGATGTTCCAGTGCGTGTTCGCCGCGACCGCGGCGACTATCGTGTCCGGCTCAATGGCTGAACGTACAAAATTCATCGCGTATCTGATCTACAGCCTGGTCATAAGCGCGGTCATATACCCGGTTTCAGGGCACTGGGCATGGGGCGGCGGATGGCTGTCCAAGATCGGCTTCATCGATTTTGCCGGTTCCACCGTGGTGCACACGGTAGGAGGCATGGCGGCCATGATGGGTTCGATATTCCTGGGCGCGCGGCTGGGTAAGTACGGCGCGGACGGACGACCGAAGGCCATCCCAGGCCATAACATACCCCTCGCGGCTCTCGGGGTGTTTATCCTGTGGTTCGGCTGGTTCGGATTCAATCCGGGCAGCACCACCGCGGGTGACAATCTCACCATAGGATTCATAGCGGTCAACACCAACCTGGCCGCGGCGGCCGGTGCGGTAGCCGCCATGATCATGGTATGGGCAAAGAACGGCAAACCTGATGTTTCCATGACATTGAACGGGGCCCTGGCCGGCCTGGTGGCGATAACCGCGGGGTGTTCATCGGTATCGCCAATGAGTTCGATATGGATCGGCCTCATCGCCGGTTGTGCGGTGGTGCTGTCGGTTGAACTCTTCGATTTCGTGCTGAAAATCGACGACCCGGTGGGCGCCGTTTCCGTACACGGGATCTGCGGTATACTGGGCACCCTCCTGGTGGGAGTGTTCGCAGAGGCCAGGTATGCCGGCGCCGGTATCAACGGCCTGTTTTACGGCGGAGGATTAAAGCTTCTGGCGACGCAGGCTGTCGGCGTATTCAGTATAGTCGCATGGGTCGTACTGACCAGCGGCATTCTCTTTTTCATCATCAAGAAGACCGTCGGCCTGCGTGTGAAAAAAGAGGAAGAAATCCGCGGACTGGATATCGACGAGCACGGAATGGAGTCTTATTCCGGGTTCCAGATATTCATAAGCCAGTAACTGGGGAGGAGAGGATATGAAACTGATAGTGGCATATATTCAGCCTGAAAAACTGGAAGAAGTGAAATCGGCGCTGTTCAAAGCCGATGTGAGGAAAATGTCCGTTACCAATTCCCTCGGATGCGGCCAGCAGGGGGGGTATACGGAAACCTACCGGGGCGTCCCGATGGAGATCAATCTGCTGAAGAAAGTGCGCCTGGAGATCGCTGTCAACGAGGATTTCGTGGACAAAACGGTAAGCGCCATCATTGAGGCCGCCCGCTCGGGGAAAATCGGGGACGGCAAGATTTTTATTACGGACCTTAAGGAGTGTATCCGTATCCGAACGGGTGAGAAAGGTAAAGAAGCAATAGGTTAGGTGTTACGCGAGGGTTGACGGGAATGCTCTTTTAAAACACCCTGATTCAACAGATTCTTTACAATGATGTAAAATTTAAAGGCCCTCTCGCGGAAAAAACAAATAAATTTTTCCGCGGGAGGGCCTTTTGATATTATGGTACATAAGTGTATCATAATAAAAGGGAAAATAGGTTGTAATCGATGCCGACACACCGTGAAAACAGCAGCGTCAAAAGCGCCATAACCACCGAGATGGAGTTTCTCTATGATATTGGAAAGCTTTTCGATTCATTTTCCTCCATCGAAGACCTTCTGAATAATGTACTCCTTCTTCTGAAATCGAAACTTCCGATGGAAAGGGGCATGATCAACGTACATGACCGTGAAACCGATGATATCTACATTGATGTGTCTCTTGGATATTCGAAAGAGGAGGTCAGCCGCGGGAAATACAAGGTGGGTGAGGGAATAATAGGCAGGGTGGTGGATACCGGCAGGCCGATCGTTGTGCCGTCAGTCGACAGTGAACCCCTGTTCCTGAACCGAACGGGCGCCCGAAGCGGGAAGGGGGACGTGAATATCGCGTTCATATGCGTGCCTATAAAGATCGAGGGGATAACCATCGGCACGATTTCCATCGACCTGCTGATCCCTGAAGATGCCCCGCTGGACCGCGAATTGAACATCCTAACCGCGGTTTCCATAATGGTGTCCCATGCGGTAAACGGACGTAAGGAAATGAGAAAACGCGAGTATCAGCTCGAGCAGGAGAACCGCCTGCTGAAGCTGAGGCTGTCATCGAAGATAAAGCCGCGCACCATCATAGGCAATTCGCCGGTGATGCACCAGCTGATTGAAAAAGTCATGCTGGTTGCCCCGACGAATTCCACCGTGCTGATTACGGGTGAGAGCGGAACGGGCAAGGAACTCATCGCCGAGGCTGTCCACTCGCACAGTCCCCGAAAGGAGAAACCCCTGATCAAAGTCAACATGGCGGCATTGCCGGAAAGCCTGATCGAGAGCGAGCTCTTCGGTCATGAAAAAGGGGCCTATACGGGCGCCTCCTCCATGAAAAAAGGACGGTTTGAACTGGCCGACGGCGGCTCGATATTTCTTGATGAGATAGGCGATCTCGGGCCCGCCTCACAGGTCAAGCTGTTGCGTGTGATTCAGGAGAAGACCATCGAACGTATCGGGGGGGAAAAGACCATCTCTCTGGATGTTAGGATCATCGCGGCGACGCACCGGAACCTTGAGGAAAAGATACGGGAAGGACGCTTCCGTGAGGACCTCTATTATCGTCTCAATGTTTTTCCCATCTACGCGCCGCCGCTCAGGGAGCGCAAGGCGGACATCATGCTTTTAGCGGACGGTTTACTGGAGAAATACTGTGCGGAACACAACCGCAGCA
Organism: uncultured Leptospirales bacterium; assembly: GCA_964624235.1. Lineage (GTDB taxonomy): Bacteria > Spirochaetota > UBA4802 > UBA4802 > UBA5368 > CAZUXY01. The sequence goes on from CAZUXY010000039.1 coordinate 27,528, forward strand.
TCAGGAGGATAAGCAGTGAAGCCATCGACCTGCTGACCAGTTACCACTGGCCGGGGAACGTCAGGGAACTGGAAAACTGCATTGAAAGGGCCGTGATCATGAGCGGCGAGGACGTGATCCGCAGTTATCACCTGCCTCCCTCCCTGCAGACGGCCGAAGCTTCGCCGCTCCCCGTGACCTTCGACGAGATGGTTGATCAGTACCAGAGGGAAATCATCATCGATCATCTCAAAATGACCAAAGGCAATATTACCAAAGCGGCGGTGATGCTGGGGACCACGAAGCGAATACTTACCTACCGTGTCAGGGAACTGGGGATAGATTATTCCCGGTTTCGCTGACCGTTGGATACGGGCGTCGGCGGCTGACGGGACCGTTCTTACGCCCTGTCCCTCAGTGACCCGGTGATGAGGTCCGGATCACCGTGAGAGGTATCTGACGAGGAGACGCCTATCGAGGGCTGAATCTCTATGTAGGTGTTGAAAGCGACTTTCACCTTCATCCTGGTCAACCGGCGTTCGAGTTTTCTTTTCAGTTCACCGGCCTGCGCGCTGCTGGTTTCTGCCAATATAATGATGATGTTGTCGCCATACCTGGCCGCCTGTGCCCCGCCGGGCAGGTATGGTTTGATTTCCCGGCTTACGGCCTTAAGCACCGAATTTACATGGGTGTCATCGGGCAGGCTCCCCGGGTAGAACGGCATAACGGCGACGATAGCGAAACCCTTGCCGCCCTTTCTGCTTTCCTCCATCAACATATCATGTTTCAACTGCAGGTAGGTCTCGCTGAAAAGTCCCGTAACCCTGTCGGCGGCCATTTCTTCCAGGAACAGGTAGGCGCTGAGCGGTACGGCCAGGTCCCTTGTGTATCGGGCTATGTCGTCAATTTCGTTACCGGTTATCAGGGATTCACGGTTCAGGGCGACGGTCGCGAGGAGTATGCCCCTGTGGAGTACGGGAATGACGATTCTTTTGCCCCGCTCAAGTACCATCGTTGATGACCTGGAAAGCTCTTCCTTGATGTCGCTGGCGATATCAAGCCGGTCGAAAGCGGGCGATTCGATTTTCAAAAAGGTCTCGCCTTTCATTTCGTACATTTTGGACAATACGTCGGTGCCCTCCCGCATCGTATAGAGGGAGACCGATGACGTTTTATACCGGGACGAGATGTACCCGAACAGCTCCACGGTCTTTGCCCTGAGGAGTTCCTCTGCCTGGACCGAAGTGGCATCGGGGACCGTAACCGGAACGGGTGCTTTGGGGGGTTCCGGTTTTCCCGCTTCGATGATCCTTACAGGTCCCGTTTCGGTTATCCTTCCCGTTCTCCTGAGATACAGGTATACGGCAGTGGTGAAAATCACGGCCAGCACCAGAAGCAGAAAAAGCTCCAGCATGAGCTTGATCAGGAGTTTGCCCCGCAGCGTATAAGGGAAGACTATAAGCATTTTTCCCTCGGGCAGTTCACGTACGAAAAGGTAATACTTGACCTGGTTGAAATAGCGGATCAGATAAGGCGATTTAGGATACGGTTTGAATTCACCGGCGCTGAATTTCTGAATGACCTGGTCGTACTGTTCCTTTTCCAGATAGAGGTCGTTCTTTCCGCTGATCAGCAGCCGGCCGTTCGGGTCGGTAAGGGCGAAAAGCGCCATGAAAGGATACCTGTTCCTGGTTGAGTCCAGAAACGAGGACAGGTTCTTTTCATGCAGGGGTTTACTTTTATCGAACGCGCTCAGGTTAACGGCGATTTTTTCGTTCTGGGCCAGCAGGATCTTTACGTACTCCTCCTCAATCATGCCCGATCTCAGGGATACATAGACCAGTATAAGGATAGTGCTGATTATTATTCCCGTAATGGCTATTTTTCTCTTCATTGTTTTTCCGTTGGTAAGGACGAAATGTCGGTACGGAAACCGGTTAAAGTCCCTGTTTACAACATCGGTAATTTCATTAATTTATGTTTACTACTTTTATTATCCACTCTATTTTTGTCGTGATATAAGTAAGGGAACCCTGAACACTGCAATCAGGATGTTCCCTTATGGGCACATGCCGGGCTGAGAATCAGGTTTTTCCATGGTTGCATTTCAGATAATTCCGGTTTTTAATATATGCCCGTAAGCAAAAAAATCTCAGGGGAAACGCGGGTGAAAGACCTTAATATCGATTTAAAACAGATGCGCAGCTTCCTCGAACTGGTAAAGGAAAGGAATTTCACCAGGGCATCGCGAAACCTGCGGCTGAACCAGGCCACGATAAGCAACCATCTGGCGTCGCTGGAAAAATCACTCGGGGTGGATCTGGTCCATCGAAGCAGCAAGGATTTCAGTTTGACCCCCGAGGGAGAGGTGTTCCGTAAATACTGTGAGTCGATGCTGCGGGACACTGACCTGCTGCGGGAAACCATCGGGTCGGCAAAGACCGGCGGAACCTCGGTGGTCGCGGCGAGCACCATCCCTTCCGCCTACATTCTCCCCGCCGCCATCGCAAGGGTAAAAAGCCGCTATCCGGATATGCAATACAGTATAGAGGTGTCTGATTCCAGGGAGGTGATTGAAACGGTCAGGGAGGGCGGGGCCGAGATCGGTATTGCGGGGAGGATGATAAAAATTCCGCAGATGATGTATGAAAAGATATACAGCGACCGGCTGGTGCTTATCTCGCCCCCCGGCATGCTGAAAAAGGAGATTAAAATCTCGGACATCGCGGGTCTCCCCATGGTGACACGGCAGAGGGGCTCGGGAACCAGGGACGCCTATGAACAGGCCCTTGCGGCCCAGAGGATAACGCTGTCAGGTCTTAACATCACGCTGGAATGCTCTACCAGCGAAGGCGTCAGAGAAGCGGTAGCAGCGGGGCTCGGGGTTGCCTTTGTTTCTGACCTCGCGGTGCGGAACGATGTCGGGCTGAAAAGGGTGGAGAAAGTTGCCGTAAGGAACCTCGACATCCGGAGAAATTTTTATCTGCTGCGCGTAAAAAGCAGGAAACTATCGTTTCCTGCCGATATACTACGCGGCGAGTTATCCGCGCGGTCGAAATAGGCGGTCGTTCAGAACAACAGCCTGATCTTGTCCGCCTCGATGAGGGGATGGTCGTCAAGTGTTTTTCTCAGCGGGATGATAAGGTCCGCCTGCCCGGTGATGGTGCCCTTACCCTGAAACACGTAATCATGGACCGGGGCGTAAAGCTCGACCCCTTTGGCGTCCTTGTCTATTTTCTCTACAGGATTATAATCGGTTATTTTCACCCCCTCCGGCAGTTTGCTCAGAATCTCCTTGATTTCCTCCGCGTATTTGCGTCCGTATGTGATAAACTTGAACACAAACGATGCTTCCCTGACCGGCTTGGCTGATTTCAGCGCGGATGAATTCAGAAGTCCCGTATCGCCCGCCTTCGCGAGGGCTTTCTTGATGCTTTCCAGGAGCTCCTCTTCCATCAGCACGTGATGGATCTTGTTCCCCAGGGATATCCAGTCTTTAATAAGCTCAGAAAAAGTTTCAGAATCGACTTCATGGTCAGAGCAGAAAAAGAACGAGTATTCCTTTCCCGTTCCGGACTGAAAGCCCTCAATAAACCCCTTTATGCCGTTGTAATGGCCTTCGAATACCGCTTCTATGAATTTTTTTTTCATCACGGCCCTCTTCGTTAAAAGAATATGATCGTTACCAGTATGAACGTCGGTATCAGGATCGGTATTGAATATTTGAGCATGTAACCGAAGAAGCTGGGCATCGGAACGCCCGATTCCTCGGCGATTGACTTCACCATGAAATTAGGTGCGTTCCCTATGTAGGTGTTGGCCCCCATGAATACCGCGCCGGCGCTGATGGCCAGAAGTGTCTGGGCATGGGCGGTCATGAGGTCGGCGGCGTTCCCTCCCGCCGTATTGAAAAAGACCAGATAGGTGGGAGCGTTGTCGAGAAAACTGGAAAGCGCCCCCGTCGCCCAGAAAAACGCGGGATTGATGAACTCGCCGCTCGAATCGACCACGTTTCGAATAACCATTCCCATGGGTCCGTCGGCGCCCGCCCTGAGCATGGCGATGGGCGGGACCATGGTGATGAAGATGGTGGCGAAAAGCTTGGCCACCTCGAGAATGGGCTCCCATGAAAACTCGTTGCCCGCCCTGGTTTCTTTCTTCGTGATCTTGAGCGATACGAAGGTAATGATAATGAGCAGGGCCACCTGCAAGAGCGATGCGGTCGGCACCGTTACATGGTGCAAGGTGAAAGCGTCGCCGAGTTTCATGCTCGATGCCAGCACCGAAGCCACGATACAGGGAATGAGCAGCAGGTTCGCGGTGCCCTCGAGGGCGAGCTTTTCGCCGTTGGCGCTTTTCTGCGGTTTCTCAGGTTCCTTTTTGTAATAATAGATATCCAGCAGAATGAATATAACAATCAGCACTCCAACAGTGAAGAGGGTCTCGGGCAGCATATGTGCGGTGGTCCAGAAGAATTTGACCCCCTTCAGAAATCCCAGGAAAAGCGGAGGATCACCCAGCGGGGTCAGGGAACCGCCGATGTTGGCCACCAGGAAAATGAAAAATACCACGGTGTGCACCCGGTATTTCCTCCAGGCGTTGGCCCTGAGCAGCGGCCGTATAAGGAGCATGGCCGCCCCGGTAGTGCCCATCCAGCTCGCCAGTACTGTTCCCAGAAGGATGATACCGGTGTTCACGGCGGGTGTTCCCGCCAGTTCGCCTTTCAGACGTATGCCTCCCGCCACGGTGAACAGGGCGAGGAGCAGTATAATGAAGGGAATGAATTCCAGCATGTAGACTTCCAGCAGGTAGAACAGGCTGGTGTTGAAATCGAAGCCCAGGGTGAAAGCGATAAAAAATCCCGCACCCCAGAAGAGCGACACCTTGCCGTAGTGATGGTGCCAGAAATGCGGCGCCAGCAGGGGAAAGACGGCTATAGAAAGGAGTATGCCGAGAAACGGTATGCCCCAGAGCAGGTTCAGTTTCTTCCCGTCGATATGGGGAGCGTGGTGTGCTCCGTGAGCATCCTGTTCATGGCCGGCGTTATCGGTTGAATGATTTTTTGCTTTGTTGCCGTTATGGGTGTCGGTAACGACCTGGCGGTCCGCTGTTTTTTTATGAGCGGCGGCATCCGCGGTGGAGACGGCCATTACAGTGAAGTAGCTCATGCACATCAGGGTTAGAAGGACTGTCAGAAATCGTTTCATTCAGCAAGCTCCTTGTACCTATGTAGAGTGCTCAGGCGGCTGTATGTGTTGCCTTATACCAATTCCACAGTATATATGTCAACCGAGTATTTCATTTTGCTGTGCGGCTTCATGGCAAAGAAACCGGCTACCGCTTTCAGAAAGTCTCCCCGCCGCGGCAGACAACGGGTCCGCCGTGTTTCATGAATGTGTTATTTTTTCTTGGTGACGTGACGGCCCAGTATCCTGGGGAAAGTGATTTTCTCGCCGAAAAACCCCTTTGAGGTGGTTCTGACATCCTCTATGGTGATAAAGGCGTTGGGTTCAAGTATACGGATGATCTCAAGAACATGATCGAGTTTTTTCCTGGGGATGATGCTGAAGATGATGGTCACCTCCCCAAGCGCGCCCATGCCTTTGACCGAGGTGACGCCGTACCCCTCCTGCCTCAGGATCAGGGGAAGGGAGACGAGCTTCTCGGTGGTGATTACCCTGATCGCCTGAAAGCCTATGGCGATCTTTGATTCCAGCAGCATCCCCACATAATTGCCCGTGGCGAAACCCGCGCCGTACACCAGGTAGCTGTAGGTGTTATCAATATGTTTCATGACCTGGTTCATCGCCAGGAGCCACAGTATCACCTCGAAGAACCCGAATACGGGCGCAAGGATCCTGTATCCACGGGAGATAAGGATAATTCTCATGGTGCCTATCGACACATCGAGGATACGCGCGAAGAATATAAGGAGCATCCCTGCCGTTTCCGGCCTTATTACATCGGTTATCGTCATGATATCAATCCGTGAGTGTGTGCGGGCCGTTCAAGCCTGTCGTCTTTATTTTACATCCCGCACAGGGTGTCGCATAAAGGCCAACTTTAGAATTACCGCGTGAAGGCAGTAAACCTAAAAACAGGGTATAATTAAAAAATTAACCTTCTCCACGGATTACGGTTCCCTGGTTTTCTTATAAGTTGATGCCGGAAACCGGTTATACAGGCATAATGTGTCCTGAAAATGAAAAAAAACCTCAATTGTTAAATTTTTTCGGTGGTAGTCAAAATATATAGAAATACATCTGTATTATCATATAAATGTTTATTATCACTTTTAATCGTCCATAAATCAGTTCAATTTCCACGCCGAAGGGGACGAAAAGACGAGCATGGAGTAGTGTCACTACGTCCGGGGTTCTTTGAAAGATTGGGGTACATGCGGTGAGATACATTCCGCACTTCTTTATTTGATTGGTTCCGGTCTTATATACGCCCATGTATAAGCCTGGAACAGGTCCGTCCCGGCTGTTGCTGCAACTCAGCCGCAGTTTCCTGGTAAAAGCCGGCTCTGCGCTGCCCGCGGGTCCGGCGAGGCAAGGAAGCCACAATCAAACACAAAGGAGTGTAAAATGATTATCAATCACAACATGAGTGCAATCAATGCGAACAGAACGCTCAAGTTCACGCATTGGGAAGTCAACAAAAGCATGGAGAAGCTCGCTTCCGGCGAAAGGATCAACCGCGCCGGAGATGATGCTTCCGGTCTCGCGGTTTCAGAAAAGATGCGCACCCAGATCATGGGTTTGCGGCAGGCTGAAAGAAACACCGAAGACGGGATGTCATTCGTACAGACCGCCGAGGGATATCTTGCCCAGTCCGCCTCAATAATCCAGAGGATCAGGGTTCTGGCCGTACAGTCGGCCAACGGCATCTATTCGCCCCAGGACCGCCAGCTCATCCAGGTGGAGGTCTCGGCGCTGGTTGACGAGGTCGACCGTATCGCTTCACAGGCCGAGTTCAACCGCTTCAAGGTCCTCACCGGCGAATTCTCCAAAATCAATCCCAAGGCATCCATGTGGTTCCACATGGGCGCGAACGCCAACCAGCGCGAGCGAGTTTTCATAGGCACAATGACCGCCCAGTCATTCGCCATGAGAGATGCCACGGGGAAGGTGATCGTATCGCTTTCGTCGCCCGGTGGCTCCAATTCGGCCATCGGTGTAATGGACAATGCACTGCAGCGGCTGTCCAAGCAGAGAGCGGATCTCGGTGCCTATTACAACAGGATGGAACTGACGTCGAAGGGACTCATGACGGCCTATGAGAACATCCAGGCCGCCGAATCCCGTATACGCGACGCCGACATGGCTGAAGAGATGGTTCTCTTCACCAAGAATTCCGTTCTGGTGCATACCGGTACCGCGATGCTCGCTCAGGCCAATCTGCAACCCCAATCGATTCTGAGATTACTTGGGTAGTCCCATCTCGGAACCGACACGAAACAAGTTCTTTGAAAACTCAACCAGATTCTCCGTTCTCTCTCCCTTGACCTGTGACTGTCCACTCACCTGGCTGCTCCGGCAGCCGGTGATGCGGGAGGGCATCACTGGCTGCCGGAGCAGTCCTGCAGCCGGTGTTGTCTGGATCTTGGGCAGTCCGGGCTTCATCAAAAGGAGTCAACCTTCGGTTCTCCGGAACCCGGTTTCGGCATGATGCCTGAACCGAAAAATCCGGAGCGGCCTCAATAAAAACCAACCGGGGCCTCTCTGACAGAAATCAAGGGAGGGAGACGTTATGAGAATCAATCACAACATGAGCGCCATATTCGCGAATCGGCACCTGCAGAAGGTCGCCGACCATATGGACAAGTCCATTGAAAAACTCGCATCGGGCGAGCGGATCAACAGGGCTGGAGACGATGCTTCAGGTCTGGCCGTGTCTGAAAAGATGCGGACACAGATCAACGGCCTGCTCCAGGCTGAAAAGAATTCCCAGAACGGGCTTTCTTTCATTCAGGTCGCAGAAGGATCGCTTCAGCAGATCAACGAGATTTTGCAGAGGATACGCATGCTTTCGGTGCAGTCTGCCAATGGTATTTATTCAAACGCGGACCGCATGCAGATCCAGGTGGAGGTGTCACAGTTGATCGAGGAGGTAGACCGTATCGCCACCTCGGCGGAGTTCAACAGGATGAAGATGCTTACCGGTACGTACGCAAGAGGAAGCAAGACCGGCAGCATGTTTTTCCACGTGGGCCCGAACCAGCACCAGAGAATGAGGGCCTTCATCTCGACGATGAGCGCGAAGTCTCTCAACCTGGTGGATGGAAACGCAAAGCGGTCGATTTCCACCGTTGGACAGGCCAACTCCATGATTGGATACATCGATTTGGCCCTGGACAAGCTGAATCGCCAGAGGGCAGATCTTGGAGCGTACTACAACAGGATGGAGAACACAATAAACGCGTTGTCCCGGTCGTACGAGAATATGCTTGCGGCCGATTCCCGGATTCGGGACGTGGATATGGCGGCAGAAATGGTTGAGTTCACAAAGAACGAGATTCTTGTGAAGAGTGGTACTGCGATGCTGGCTCAGGCCAATCAGAAAACGCAGCTGGTTTTGAAACTGCTCCAGTAAGAATCTATTTTAAAAGAGAGACGGGCCCGGCAGTGCGGTCGGTCTCGGCCCCCTCCGGTTGGGAGGCCGGAGTGGGGACATATTTTTTGCGTACACAGGGAGGTATGACGTATATAACAGTGGAAGTACCTGTTACATGGAGGTAAGGCAATGGACGTAACGAAAATAATCAATGGGAAAGTGGACCCGGTGGGGCAGTCCAGGATCGTGGTCAGGGACGCCCCCGACGGGACATCCAAGGAAAAGCATGGCAGGGGGAAAGAACCGCAGATTTCCAAAGAAAGCATCATGGACGCGGTGGATGCGCTTAACGCGGCGGCCCGTTCCCTGAACAAAAAAGTGTCCTTCTCCTATCATGAAAAGGCCCACAGGGTCATCATGAAGGTGCAGGATCCGAAAACCAATGAGACCATCAGGGAAATTCCCTCGAAGGAAATGATCAAACTGCTTGAGCATATCCACGAATTCATCGGGACCTTTGTGGATGAATTGAGATGATTCAATGGGCCTGACTGGCTTTAGCGGTAATAACGGTAAGGTAAAAAGGCTTTTTTGCCGATAATTAATTGATGAAGTGCCGCGTTTTGGGTACTTTTAAGGTAATTCCGGCAATTCCTTACCCGGAACAACCGATTGCGAGCAACCGGCGGGGTGTGTACTATGCCAGTCACGATCGGAGGCATGGCCTCCGGATTAAATACCGATGACATAATAAAGAAACTGGTCGAGGTAGAAGCCCGGCCTATCATAAAGTGGGAAGAGGAGAAGCATCTCTACAATAAGCGAAAAGAGGCCTTGAAGGAACTGAAAGCCCACATGGACCGGCTCCAGGGCGCCGCAAGGGATCTGTACGGTTTCAGGGCCTCTTACCGCGAAAAAAAGGCGATATCGTCGGACAGCGGCGTAACCGACGCCACGGCGAATAAAAACGCACAGAACGGAAAGTACAGCATCGAAGTACTCGAACTCGCGTCAACCCACAAACTGAGCACCGACCCCATAAAAAAAGACGAGACCCTCCCCGCGGGAAAGTTCACCCTTGAGGTTAACGGAACATCAAAGACGGTAAAGTTCCGCGGGGGCACGTTGAAATCCCTCCAGGCTGAAATTGAAAGCGCCGCCTCCGGTATCGTAAGCAGTTCTTACGTGAATACCGTCGAGGACCGCCATATCCTTACACTGGAATCGCTCACGCCGGGAAAGAAAGGTGAGATCAAGATAAAGGGCGGCCAGGAATTCCTTTTCGGGCTGGGGCTTATCAAGGGGGCAAAGGACCAGGAAAAGGAAAAAATGGCGGTCGTTTTCGACAGCAAGTATTTTATCACGTATGCCGGCCCCGGCAAGGCGAAGGACGAGACCGGCAGTCTTGAGGTCGGGAAAGAGGGAAAGGCGGTCAGTATAAAAGGAACTCTCTGGAGGGACTATGTGCTGCCCGTGCAGGTGCCGGTGAAAAAGAGCACCATACTGGAATTCAATGTCGCGTACAAGGATATCGCGGAAGAAAAAGAGGCGGAGACGATGCCCTACCGTCTTGAGATCGGTCCCGAAGAGAAGACCAATATTAAAGGGATAGAGTTACAAGGTTACAACATCTCCCGTATCCGGCCCCTGGAAAAAAAGCCCCCGAAGAAGGAAATCACCGACGTGCTGGGCATCGGCGTAGTGTCAGAGGGGAAGGAGGGGAGGATTGAAAAACTGTACCCGGTGGACAGAAAATTCTCGGGCAAAATGGAAATTCCCCTGGGGAAGGATTTTGAAAACCGTTCCATAAGTAAAATTATATTTTACGCCAATGACGGAACGGCGCTGTTTTCCAACGCCTCCATATTCACCCCGGTCGAGGGTACGGGACTGCTGGAGCCGAAAAATGAAATCCGTAAAGCCTCCGACGCGCGAGTGAAGGTGGACGGCATCGAGGTGGTCCGCGACCGCAATGACGGCCTTAATGACCTGATAAAGGGGCTGAACATCAACCTGCATGGCATATCCAGGGGTCCCGTTTCGATAAACGTGGAACCCGATATCGAAAAGGCGACGGAAAAGATCAGGAAGTTCGTCGAGGTCTACAACAAGTATCTCGATTTCAACCGTGAGATCATCAAGGCTGAAAGAAGCTCCAAACCCGGGGAATACCGAAAGTCCCGATCGAAAACGGGGATATTCATGGGGGACATGACTATCCTGAGGCTGGAGAATTCGCTTAAAGAAACGATAGGCAGCGCCTATCCCAGCCGCGCCGACAATCCTATAAAAATACTTCCCCAGATCGGCGTTTCCACCGGTGCGATCAACGCGCCGTGGGAAACCATCAGGATGGGAAAACTGGTTATCGATGAATCAAAGCTCACCAAAACCATCCGGGAAAATCCCGAGGGAGTGGAACAGTTTTTCGGTTCCGACACCGACGGCGACAACCGGATCGACAACGGGATGGCTTTCAGGGTCGAGTCCAACCTCAGGCCCTATGTCTCCTCAGGCAAGAACATCATCGCTTCCAAAATGGACATGGAAGACACCAACATAAAGCTCGCCGACGAGAGAATAGAACGGCACCAGGACCATCTGAAGAAATACGAGGATAAACTCAGAAAAAAATTCTCTGCCATGGAAAAGTCCCTTACCGGCGCGAAGGCCCAGCGGGACTGGCTGAACAATCAGCTCAAGGGGGCCGAGAAAAAAGAAGAGAAGTAGATATACGGGACACAGGGGGCATATCGGGGAACCATGCCGATCCGGTGTTGCAGACGCGGGGCGTGCAGTCTTCCCTGCCGACCATTATCATCAGTAAGAAAGGAGACGTGTAGTGGACATTCAGATAAACAGTCATCCGGTGAGCTTCGATCTGGAGCAGGAAAGGAATGTCGCCGAAGTGGTCACTTCGGTTTCGCGATGGGCTCAGGCCAGGGATTTCGTGTTCATCGAGGCGTATATCGATGATGTCGGCTATACCGTGGACCGCATACCCGACGTCTCCATAGACCGGGTGGAACGTCTCAACTGCATCGTCCAGTCCAAGGCCGACGTGGTCATCTCTTCCATTGAGGAAGGTATAAGGTATTGTGACCGTGTCATCGGCTTCGCTCATAATGCCGCCGCCGGCGCCCCCGCCCGGAAGGAGCAGGCGGAAGCACTGGCAGGCGGGATTGTGTGGATCAAAGACATGGTAACGAGCGTACTTACCCTGCTTTCGATCAACATCGGCACGGTTTCATTAAAAGACCGCGGCCTTGAAACAATACTTAAAGAACTGGATGAATTGAGGGACGCGGCTGAAGCGCGCGAATCCGAGCGGATGATCGGCCTGTTTACCGAACTGAAGAATGCTTTCCGGCTGCTTTTGATGAGCGAAAACCTGAAGATGCTGGTGATCCAGAGCCTGGATTCGCCCGACATACTCATAGACGCACTGAAGGAGATCAAAAAAAGCATCCCGGAGCAGAGGGAAAACCTCTCATCGGCCGCCGCGGCCTACCAGTCGGGGAAGGACGGTGAAGCCGCGGAAAGGCTGCAGCGGTTCATAGACTTTATCTTCGGCTATATCCGTACCTGCCACCAGACCGCTCCCGTATTCCAGGTTAACCTGAGGGACGTTGCGATTGAAGGCGTTTCCCTGGAAGAGAAAAACGGCGCGATACAGCATCTGCTGGCCGAAATGCATAACGCCCTGGAAAACAACGATATGGTGAGCCTCTCGGACATACTGGAATATGAACTCAACCCCGCGTTCGGGAACATTGAACGGTATATAGACCTCCTGATTGAAAAGATCGGTTCATGACCGCGTCCGAACCGTGCACAATTGGTTTGACATTAATATTTTTCGAAGGATACTGGCGCCGTCGCATTACCCGGGTTAAGGATGCTTTCCCCGGACAGGGAAATGCGGAAGCTGATGCGCCCTGAATGTGCGACTATTCCGCACGTTTAATGGCATATAATCTCGTATAATCAATAGAACGGATTCGTGACGATGAGCCGGAAAAAGGAAAATAAAGATACGCAGGTGAAAAAACCGTGGGGCGGGCGTTTCGCAAACAAAACCTCCGGCATTACCGAGGAAATATCAGCATCGGTCCATTTCGACGGGCGGCTGTACCGTCAGGACATACGGGGGTCCATCGCCCACGCGCGTATGCTCAACCGCATAGGCGTGCTGTCCGACCTGGAACGCGATGAGATCATCATCGGGCTTGAGGGCATTCGCGGGGAAATCGAACAGGGAACCTTCGAGTTCGAAACCTCGCTCGAAGACGTGCATATGAACATCGAGGCCCGCCTGACAGAAAAGATCGGCGATGCGGGAAGGAAGCTCCACACCGCCCGTTCCAGGAACGACCAGGTCGCCCTGGACCTGCGCCTTTATGTACGGGACGAGGCGGCCCTGATAAAGGAATTGCTGCGTGACCTGGTGCAGCTTCTTGCCGAAAGGGCCGAGGAACACCTGGACCTGGTGATGCCGGGATACACCCACCTGCAGGTGGCCCAGCCCGTAAGGTTCTCTCACCATCTGCTGGCCCACGCGTGGGCGCTGGTCAGGGACATGGGAAGGCTTCGTCAGGCCGTCGATTCATGCGCGGAACTGCCCCTGGGATCGGGCGCGCTCGGGGGCGTGAACTATCCCGCCGACCGGGAGTTTCTGCGTAAAGAACTGGGATTCGCACGCATTACCCCCAATTCCATGGACGCCGTGAGCGACCGCGACTTCGTGCTTGATTTTCTTTATTTCGCGGCGGTCCTGGGAACGCACCTCTCCCGCTTCTGCGAGGAACTGGTGCTCTGGTCCAGCGCGGAGTTCGGCTTCATACGACTTTCCGATTCGGTGACCACGGGATCGTCCATCATGCCGCAGAAGCGCAACCCCGACATCGCCGAGCTGGTGCGCGGGAAAACCGGCCGCCTCTACGGGAACCTGGTATCCCTCCTGACCGCCCTCAAGGGACTACCACTGACGTACAACCGCGATCTTCAGGAAGACAAGGAGCCCCTCTTCGATTCGGTGGACACGGTGAAGCTGGCCCTGCGGGGCATGATCGAGATGATCGCATCGATGACGGTAGACCGCGACGCGATCGGGAGAGCGCTCTACCGAAATTTCTCCACCGCCACCGATCTGGCCGACTACCTGGCCCGCAAGGGCGTGCCTTTTCGCAGATCTCACGAGATTGTGGGTTCCCTGGTGCGGCACTGTGAATCTGAAAAGATCGATTTCTTCACCATGACCGCGGCGGCGCTGCGTGAGTTCGCGCCCGAGTTCGGCGATGACGCGGCGGCGCTGCTCGATCCGGTGACTTCTCCCGAAAGAAAACTCTCGGCCGGAGGCACATCGCTCACGGAAGTGAAGAAACAGCTTGCGCGACTCAAATCAGTATTATCAGAGGAAGGAAAATGATCGACGCGATAACCGGACTGAGCATATTCTCGCCCTTCACCGTGACGGTACGGCTTCTGGCGGCGATGCTGGCGGGGTTCATCATCGGCTATGAACGTGAAAAGCATTATCAGCCCGCGGGGCTGCGCACCCACATGGTTCTGTCGATGGGCGCCGCCGTGGTGATGATCATATCCATCAACCTCCCTCTTTCATTCCTGGAAAACAACCCCAACGTCGATCCGGGAAGGATCTCGGCCCAGGTGATCAGCGGTATCGGATTTCTGGGCGCCGGCGCCATTTTAAGGTACGGGCTGAATGTAAAAGGGCTCACCACGGCTGCGTCGATATGGACCACGTCGGGCATAGGCCTGGCCTTCGGTGCCGGGTTTTATTTCCTGGGATTCACGGCGAGCGTACTCCTGGTGATAATCTTACAGGTATTCGACAGGATAGAAGACCGTATCTTCGAACAACGCCACTGGCGCACCCTCACCGTGGCGTTCGATTCAAGGAAAATCACCGCGGAGAAGATCATAAAGACCGTAAAGGAATTTAATGTAAAGATAAAGAACGTATCGGTTCTGGAGCGGGTGTCGAAAGGGACCACCGAGGTTACCATCAGCTGCTGGATGGACGATAAAACCCATTCCGATCCGCTTTTCAACCGCGTGAAAAAAATGGGGAACATCAAGACCCTCAGCCTGGAGTGATGGACCGGAGTGTCCGTGAAAAATTATTGCGTTTAGTGGTCATACCGAATTCGCCAGGCTGAGCAGGAAGACGGGCTCCCGTGGTTTTCACAGGTGGCCCAATCTTACGGGGAGATCAAAGTCGAAAAGAGGGAAACGCATTATGCCGGAAAGAAGCAGCGACTGGATGCGTCAGGCCGAACGGGACCTTGCGAGCGCAAGGATCCAGTCGGTTAACGGGTTTCATGAATGGGCCTGTTTTATCGCGCAACAGGCGGCCGAAAAAGCCGTTAAATCGGTATACCAGCGGATGGGCGGTGAGGCATGGGGGCATTCAGTAAGTGAACTGTTGAAAGGCCTTAAGGACAGGCTTGACATCGGGGAAGAACTGATTGACAAAGCCAGGGAACTGGATCGCTTTTATATTCCTTCCCGATATCCGAATGGATGGCATTCCGGGATTCCCGGCGAATACTTCAACGAGAAGGATTCACAGCATGCAATCGGTAATACAGAAGAAATACTCAGGTTCTGTCAAGATATTCTGGCTCGATAGGGAGCGGCTTTTCAAAAACATTGAAAAGTCGGCAGGCTCCCTTGCGTCCGAACGCGACGAGGTGCGGAAAATAGTACTCTTCGGCTCGGTCGCGGAAGGCAGGGCGCTCCCTTCAAGCGATGTGGATATAATGATTATAGTGAGGCGGTCGGATGTCGGATTTATTGACCGCCCCCTGATATATAACAGATACTTTGATAATGTAGGTCTCGCGGTGGATCTGTTTGTGTACACCGAGGATGAAGTTTTGCGCAATAATATAGGACTGGTGAAAACGGCGACCGCGAGAGGAGTGGTCCTGTTCGCTCGAACCGGCTGAGTAGTCATCGGTTACTTTATAACCGGTCTCCGTCCGGCTCAATCAATAACCGCGCAATGTCATAATCAAATGCAGTGGTGATTTTAATATTCCTCCGGTCACCTTCGACCATCTTCACCCTGTATCCTGCATCTATTGCCAGCGTAACGTCATCGGTGGCATCAAAAACCCCGGCACCGCGGGCCTTCTCGTGTGCCGCACGGATGACCGCGTAGCGGAATCCCTGGGGTGTCTGGGTCAGGTAAAAGCGGTGACGGAGGGGAACGGCGGACACAACACCCTCATCGACCTCGGTCACGGTGTCGGTGGAAGGAACATACACGCCGGCGGCGCCGTGTGTGCGTACGGCACTGACGCATTCCATTATAACACCGGCCGTCACGAATGGCCGTGCCGCGTCGTGTACCAGAACAATGTCGTCGTCGCCGAAGCCGCGGCACGTGAGGGCGTTCCATACCGAACCCTGCCGGGTGGCGCCTCCGGCGATCACTTTCGCGAACCCGTATTCCTCGATAATGCGGCGGGTTTCATCAAGGAATTCCTCCGGGGCCGTCACGATGATGCCGGTGATCGCGTCCAGGGACGAGCACACCTCAAGCGACCGGGCGATCACCGGCTTCCCGCCCAGGGGAAGGAACTGCTTGGGGGTGTCCCCGCCCAGCCGGGTGCCCGTCCCTCCGGCCAGGATGACGGCAAATATCTTTTCCATGCTGCGATTATCTGGTGCAGGCGGCATGGTATTATTACAGGGTCGGGTGAAATTAAATCAAGGGATTTATTTTGAAAACCATTCTTCATGACAGAGTGGGGGAGGAGGTAATCTAAATGTCGTTGACTCCGGCGCCGTATTAGATTATTATACCATGATACATTAAATAATGTTCCACGTCTCAGGATTATTCTACCATGTGGAAAGTGAAACGAAAGTAGCAGATGAAGTCCTTTGATCCCAAGGGCTGATCGAAAAGGATATGCAGGCTTTTGTTATGCTGAAAGAGAAATTCAACGAGCTGAAAAAGCTTCTTCTGAAAGAAACCGGCACTTTTTACGGTGACCGGCTGGTGACCCTCGCAGTGTACGGTTCTGTTGCGCGAGAAACCCAGGGATATTATTCCGATCTGGATATTCTGATAATTGCAGAGCGGCTTCCCGACGGAAGAATGAACCGAGTAAAAGAATTCGGCGAGGTTGAGGGGAAACTACATACTTTTATTCAAAAGATGCAAAATGAAGGCATTTACACGGGTTTGTCCCCTGTATTCAAAACACCGGATGAGGCTATAGCGGGCAGCCCCCTCTTTCTGGACATGGTGGAAGATGTTGAGACTCTTTTTGACCGTGAAAAATTCTTTGAGCAAAGGCTTGACGTATTAAAAAAACGGCTTGAGGCCCTGGGGGCGCGCCGGATATGGCACGGCAACGCCTGGTACTGGGACCTTAAACCGGACTATACACCGGGAGAGGTGTTCGATCTGTGACGAACCTGAACCTGGCGAAAAGTTATCTGATTAAAGCGCAAAAACGGTTGAAAATACTTGATGTGCTTTACGCGGAGCATGACTGGTCGGATGTGATACGCGAAGCGCAGGAGATCGTCGAATTGTGTTGTAAGGGAATGCTCCGGTCCGCAGGAATCGAACCCCCGAAGTTCCATGACGTGGGACCTCTGATCATGGAGCATCGAGATCGGTTCAGCCTTATCGACACTGAAGTCCTTGAACGGTTAGCCGCCATATCGAAGTCCCTGCGCAAGGAACGAGAACTTTCGTTTTACGGAGATATAGATTTCATTCCTACCGAATCTTACAGTGAGGGCGACGCGTCTAAGGCCATGGAAGAAGCCCGCTTCGTGGTGGAGACTGCCGGTCTGGTGATCAGGTAATATCAACAACTTCGATTAACGGTACCCCACGAATATTTTATCACTCAAAAGCACTAATAGAGCGACGATAACCGGACATACCTCCGGCGGATACCGAACGAAGAGTGATCTGAAAATCAGGTAAAGTAATCTGAAAACGGATCAATCAGGCCGCACTGGGATCATCCCGGGACCTTTCCTGGCCGTATTCCGCGGTTAAACCGGCGGTTACCGAATGAATTCGGAGGACCGACGGAGCATCGACGGAGGGGCGATGGACCGGGGCCGGAGCGCCAGGATAGGGGCATTGGAGAGATAATAGAGAGGCACCGGAGATAATCGGTGTTTCAACATTATTTGTTTCTCTATTATTATTGATCGCCGTTATTTCATCATTCATAAAGCTGCGTATAAACATATTATACCCATTTACCCGTTTTTTTCCGGAGTTACGGGCGATACGGTTCCACCCCTCTTTTTCTTCTATGGTTAGAGTTTGCCAGGTTGTTACCGCATCGGCAAAAAGGTGTCTGCGTTCCTGCTGGGCCTTGGTGCGGGGATTGCGGGGGACGCGGTACGGGCGAAAAAATGTATCGCCGTCCCAGTGATAATATACGATCTTCCCGCTTCTTCCTGAACAAAATTCAAAGGCGGCATTGGTTTTAATGTAAGCCATGAAGGTTCCTCCTTGATGTGATTTATTATATGTACGTTGAAGGGGGCTGAAATTTTAAATTTTTTATGTGAGGACGGTACTTTTTTTGTGGAAAAAGTACTTTACGAATGCCTTCCTGACGCTTTACCGTGATCACCTCAAACCAATTACTAAGGTAAACCTCTCATGAAAGGCATTATACTCGCCGGCGGTTCGGGGACCCGCCTCTATCCGATAACACAGGTGGTGTGCAAACAATTATTGCCGGTATACGACAAACCCATGATCTATTATCCCCTCTCAATACTCATGCTTGCCGGCATCAGGGATATCCTTATCATCTCCACTCCCGTAGATCTTCCCAGGTTCAGGGAACTGCTGGGAGACGGAAGCGACCTGGGACTTAAGTTTTTTTACAAAGTGCAGGACTATCCGCGGGGACTGGCCGACGCATTTATTGTGGGAGAGGAGTTTATCGGGAATGACCCGGTGTGTCTCATACTCGGTGACAATATATTCTACGGCAACGGCCTTCCCACCATGTTGCGGGACGCGGCGTCCCAGAAGGAAGGGGCGACGGTATTCGGATATTACGTGAACGACCCCGAACGGTACGGAGTGGTTGAATTCGACAGGGAAGGGAAGGCTCTGTCAATAGAAGAAAAGCCCGCACACCCCAAATCCAACTATGCGGTGGTCGGATTGTATTTTTACGATAACGACGTGGTTTCCGTCGCTAAATCCATTAAACCATCGACGCGTGGCGAACTGGAGATCACCGAGGTCAACAACACCTATCTGAAAAAGGGAAAGCTCAAGGTGAAGATCATGGGCCGTGGTTACGCCTGGCTCGACACCGGTACCTTCGACTCCATGACCAACGCGGCACTCTACATCAAGACCATTGAAGACCGGCAGGGGTTGAAAATATCCTGTATCGAGGAGATCGCCTACAAAATGGGCTTCATTAACGAGGCGCAGCTCTGTAAGATAGCCGAACCGCTGAGAAAGTCGGGCTACGGGGAATATCTGCTGAAATTCCTGGCGCATGAAAACTCCTGTAAATTGAAGGAGAAGTAGATGCCGTGCATCTTCACCCCTCTTGCGATTGAAGGTCTGGTGCTGGTGGAACCCAAAGTGTTCGCCGATGAGCGCGGATTCTTCATTGAGTCCTTCAAGGAATCAGAATTTACCGCCAACGGCATCGCCGTCAGGTTTGTGCAGGACAATCACTCGCTTTCAAAGAAAAACGTGGTAAGAGGACTGCACTATCAGCGTGCACCGAAGGCTCAGGGGAAGCTGGTGAGGGTGATAACGGGAAAAGTATGGGACGTTGCGGTGGACCTGCGAAGAGATTCTCCCACCTTCGGCAAATGGATGGGGCTGGATTTATCAGAAGAAAATAAAAAAATGCTCTATATCCCGCCGGGATTCGCCCATGGATTTCTTGCGCTTTCTGACAATGTGCATCTGCTATACAAATGCACCGAAGAGTACGACCCGGCACTGGACACGGGGATACGGTGGAACGATCCCGACCTGGCGATTGACTGGCCGGTAAAGAAACCGGTTTTATCGCCGAAAGACGAAAGGCTTCCTTTTCTGAAAGAAGCCGGTGGATAGTGAATCTCATGCAAAATATTCGCAATGGTTTAACCGCAGACGAACGCAGATAAACGCGGATAGTGGCGTTAAGGAGTAGACTGGCCTTTTGAATATCTGCGTCAATCCGCGTGCATC
>CAZUXY010000040.1:0-46473 GCA_964624235.1 uncultured Leptospirales bacterium
TTGTTGAAACTGTCGATATCGATTTCTTCGATTTTTTTTAATGACTTCCCCCGGCTGTCGACGGCGATCTTCATGTTTGGAGGCAAAAAGGTCATCCCTGTTTTACCGGTTTCAGGGTTGATACTCACAATCGCATAGAACCTGTGTTTATTGTTTTCATAAGAGTTACTGCCGGCCACAAGGATGTTTATCAACTGCTTCCTGCTTGCGAGTATTTCAACCGCGTTTTGAGTATTAATCCGGTATAAATATATACCGCTAAGCACTACCAGCAGCACGGCACCTGCCGACAGCGATGTTATTACCGCTTTTCTGTTCAGTTTTGATATAGCTTCCACTTGTTTATAAATTCCTCCACTTTCCGCGGTACCAGATAACGGATCGAAAGTCCTCTTTTTATCCGCTCCCTGATATCCGAAGAACTGATTTGAATCATTGGATTATTTGCAATTAGAAATTTCTCTCCTACTGAAGGTTCCTTTGCAATGGTCGTTATTCCCGGCCTGGGGATGCAAATCAGGTTCGACATTTCAATGATATCCCGGTATTGTTTCCAGGTGCGGAAATCATTAAACGCGTCGGCCCCTACTATTAAAAATAATTCAGCGTCATGATGAATTTCTTGAAGCTGTTGTAAAGTTATAATAGTATAAGAAGGCTCTTCCCGATCAATTTCAATCCTTGATGCTTTGAAGTACGGGTTTCCTTCTACTGCCATCGACACCATCTCATATCGGGCTTCCGCCGATACCGGAACATCTATAACTTTATGAACAGGGTATTTTGAAGGAATGAACTCAACACAGTCAAGTCCGAACTGCTCCTGAATGCACTGGGCGCTTATCAGATGTCCCAGATGTATCGGATTATATGTTCCCCCAAAGATTCCCAGTTTCAACTTCTCACCTGCCCCGTCCCGTAAATAATGTATTTCAGGCAGGTCAGTCCCTCAATTCCCATGGTTCCCCTGGCGTGCAGTTTCTGTGTCGATATTCCCACTTCGGCGCCAAGGCCGAATTCACCGCCGTCATGAAACCTGGTAGAGGCATTAACAAAAACCGCCGACGAGTCGACCTCTTTTAAAAACTTCTCTGCATTCAGATAATCATCGGTTACGATGGTTTCAGAATGTCCGGACCCGTAACTGTGTATATGCCGTATCGCCTCCTCAAGGGAATCGACAATTTTAACGGAAAGAACCAGATCAAGATACTCTGTGCCCCAGTCCTTTTCATCTGCGGTTTTTATCATGTCGGGCAACATGGCCCTTGTTTTATCGCAACCCCTGATCTCCACACCCTTTTCAAGCAATGCACTCAACAGTGATTTTTTGGGGGTATAATCCGTATGAATCAGCAGCGTTTCCATCGCGTTACACACTCCGGGGCGCTGGACCTTGGCATTTATTGCGATAGCATTGGCCATCACTTCTTCAGCCGATTTATCAATAAAAGTATGGCATACACCCTTATCATGCTTTATCACGGGGATTCGCGACTCGGAGGTGACCATTTCAATAAGGCTTTCACCCCCTCTGGGAATAACTATATCGACATAGTCCTTTTGCTTGAGCAGTATGTTTACCAACTCCCTTTTCGTATGTTCAATCATTATTACCGCATTTTCAGTAATACCGGAACTCCTGAGAGATTCGGCAACAACAGTGTGCAGCGCCATGTTCGAATGAATCGATTCTTTTCCACCACGTAAAATACAGACATTACCCGATTTAAGACACAATGCGGCAATATCGGTAGTTACGTTTGGTCGGGATTCATAAATCACCAGAACAACGCCTATCGGAACCCTCATCTGCCCTACCCTTATGCCTGACGGCCGCATTCTCATGTTTTCGATCCGTCCGATCGGATCATCCAGAGAGGCGATTTCATTGATTGAATCCGCCATCCCCTTCAAGCGATCGTTGTTCAGCAGCAACCTGTCCATGAAAGCTCTTGTAACACCGGACTTTTCAGCATTATCCAGATCTTTCCTGTTTTCGCTGATAATATACTCACTATGCGCAATCAGTCCGGCCGCGATTTTTTTTAATATTTCATTTTTCTTTTTCGTGGATAAATTAGCTATCTCTGTTTTACTGCTTTTCGCCCGCCTGCATACATCATCCACATACTGCTTTTCTTTCATTTACTTTTACCTCATTAATTGCGAAACTTTGGTATCTATAGCTTGGTACATTGCTATATTCATCCCCTATCCGAATTTTCTAAAAAGTATACATCCCTGAGTGGCCTTAAAAACAGTTATATCAAAATTTTGCTTTAAAATTAAAAGTCAAGAACTATTGAAAGTCCTCCCATGTTTTGATACTACAGATCCTTGAGCATCTCCGGTTTAACCTCATTGGCTTTAATAAACTTTTGCAGAAGTCCTGTCTCTCTTCTATGTAAAGTACGCAAAATTTCTTTTTTTACTACTGGGTCTGCACCGTTATAAAGAACGGTAAATTCGTCTACCATCCTTCCGGTGTCCCTGCTGTACCCCGTCAGCCAGATAATGGTTCTCTTCAGATGTACTGAGGTTTCCATTTTATAACGTTCCATCAGATAATCCATGTCGATTTTATCGTTATAAAGCATGGAATAATACCCAGTAAGTCTTTCAAGTTCATTGCTGCTGTTCAACATGGCGATCGATTTTATGAAACCGGAAGATGGCCTGAACAGTAAAAGTAACAGCCTGCTTTTGCCTGTTATAAATGATCTGATGAATACATTCCCGGCAGCGACACCAATCCCATACCCCAGAATAAGTATGAGTGACAAAAACACGACGACCCGGATGATATCCTTACGGAAAAACTTAAGTGTTAAGACCGCTCTTTTCATTTTTGTCCTGGTTTAAGGGTTATTTGCTGAATCCCGAATGAGTTCTATTATAAACCAATGCAATCCCTGGTGATGCTGATTATCAGTAATTCCAATACCCTACTGGATGTTTATTTGTTATCAAGTATTAAATACACAGTTCGGCATCCATTTTTCTTGACAAATACGCCGTCTCATTTTACGAAAAAACAGCAAAGTTATTATGTAAACGGATATTTTTCGGTTTTATACTGAACATTGCTGTTGAAAATGGAAGTTTATCTGTGTACTTCCCTCGAAAAAAGGTGATATTATTCCCTTGAGATCACAGGATAACCGGGACATCATTGTTTTCGGAATCAGCATGTCGTAGAGAACCTTGATTTCTTCCAAAATCATTTTTCGTCAGAATGAATCGGCTTTTTTCGCCTTATTACTTTTCTCTGCAAAGGGGTACTCATGGAGTATGAGCCTGTTATAGGACTTGAAGTACATGTACAACTGAATACCGAAACGAAAATATTCTGCGGATGTTCAACGAAATTCGGGTCTGATCCCAATACTCAGACATGTCCGGTATGCCTTGGTCTTCCCGGTGTTCTTCCGGTTTTGAATGAGCGGGCCCTGCAAAAGGCCATCATGGCCGGCTTGGCGCTGAATGCGGAAATATCGAAATACAGCAAGTTCGACCGTAAAAACTATTTTTACCCCGACCTGCCCAAGGCATACCAGATTTCACAGTACGACCGTCCGATATGTGTGGGGGGACACATCGAAATAAAAACAGCCGGTGGTCCAAAAAGGATCGGCATCACCAGACTGCATCTTGAAGAAGATGCCGGGAAATCCATACATTCCGAGAATCCCAATAAAAGAGTATCTTATGTTAATTACAACAGGACAGGTGTTCCACTGGCGGAAATCGTGTCCGAACCGGATATACGTTCATCCGATGAAGCTTACTCTTACCTCCAGGACCTTAAAACCATAATGAAATACCTCGATGTATCGGACTGCAACATGGAAGAAGGAAGCCTGCGATGTGATGTAAATATTTCGCTTCGCAAAAATAACACCGATCCCTTCGGGGAGAAAGTTGAGATTAAAAACCTGAATTCCTTCAAAGCCGTCAAGCAGGCCATCGAGTATGAAATTGAACGACAGTCCGCAATGCTGGAAATGGGTGAAAAGATCATTCAGGAGACCAGGCTCTGGGACGCTGTCAAGGGTGAAACCTTCGTGATGAGATCAAAAGAGGAAGCTCATGATTACCGATATTTTCCCGAACCCGATCTGCCCCCGGTAATCATTACTGACGATTACATTGATTCCATAAGGAAGAGCATTCCTGAACTCCCTTATGAAAAATTCCACAGGTTTATAGAATCCTATCGCCTTCCTGAATATGATACCGAGGTATTGACCGCAACAAGACAACTGGCCGATTACTATGAAGAAGTAGTACAGCACGGGGCACCTCCAAAGAGGGCTTCAAACTGGATCTTAAGTGAACTCCTCGCAAAAATCGAAAATATAGAGCATATCGGGACATATGTGGTGACCCCTGAAAAACTTGCGGCTTTGCTCGTACTCATCGAGAACAATACAATAAGCGGTAAAATTGCCAAGACCGTTTTCGAGGATATGATTATTTCGGGAAAAGAACCGGCAGTCATAGTTGACGAAAAAGGATTGAAACAGGTTACCGATACTGCAGCGATTGAATCGATGATCGACAAGATCATAGCTGAGAATCCGGAGTCAGTCAATGATTACCGTAGCGGCAAAGAAAAAGCCTTGAAGTTCCTCATTGGACAGGTCATGAAGGAATCCAGGGGGAAAGCCAACCCGCAGATGGTCAATGAAGTCCTGATCCGTAAGCTGAAACAATGATTCCATACCTTTAAAAGGATTATACCAATGGAAGTTCTTGTAAAAACCAAAATTCCTGAAGCAAAAAAGCTTTTCAGCGGAAAGGTAAGGGACGTCTATAACGTCGACAGGGAACACCTGCTTATCATTTCCACCGACCGGATTTCCGCATTCGATCATGTCTTCCCAAACGGCATTCCCGGGAAAGGAGTGATACTCAATACCATATCAAATCTCTGGTTCAACAACGTAAAGTTTATACAAAACCATATAGTTGAAACCGATTATACCCGTTTTCCCAGGCCTTTCAGGGATTACCCGGAACAGGTGAAGGACAGAGCCGTATTGGTTAAAAAAGCCAAGAGAATCGATTTCGAATGTGTGGCCAGAGGGTATCTCATCGGCAGCGGATGGAAGGATTATGAAAACAACGGTGTAGTATGCGGTATACAGCTTCCTCCCGGCCTTCGGATGGCTGAAGAGCTGCCCGCACCCCTTTTCACTCCCGCAACGAAAGCAAAGTCCGGGCATGACGCCAATGTTCCTATCGAATCAATGCGCAAAAAACTTGGATCCGATGTCGCGGACCGTCTGGGAGAATTGACCCTGCAAATATACGAGTTTGCCAGGGAAAAACTCAAAAACGCCGGTATACTTCTTGCGGATACAAAATTCGAGTTCGGATTTTCCGGAAATGAGATAGTTTTAATTGATGAAATCCTGACCCCTGACAGCTCAAGGTTCTGGGATGCCGAACATTACGCGATCGGAACTTCGCCGGTAAGTTACGACAAACAATACATAAGGGATTACCTCGAAACGACCGCCTGGGACAAAAATTCACCCCCTCCGCCCCTGCCAGACGAGATCGTGTTGAAAACTCAGGAAAAATACAGTGAAATGCTGGATCGTGTCAGGAACATTCTCTCTTGAACCCATATACGAATGCGGCAATATTATCCCGGGTTTGATTTCTTATGGATTTCGTGCCTGAGTGGAGCTTGACAAATACCGGCACATATAACATATTAATTTCAGGGCGCACGGGTATTTCACTCAAGTTTCTTTTTCAATCTGCCGATATATACATATAGCCATTTTAATTTGATGCCGCAATCGGGAGGATATAATGGCATTGCCTCAGAAAAACCCTTACGACCAGTACAAGCGCACAGAAATAAACACGGCAAATCAGGGTAAATTGATTGTAATGCTTTATGATGGAGCAATACGCTTTCTCAATGTAGCCCACGACAGCATCGCCGATCACAAAACCTACGACATAGCGAACACCAACATCCTTAAAGCTCAGGACATTATTACGGAACTGCTCCTCTCTTTAAACATGAGTGAGGGTGGAGAGATATCAAGGAACCTGTCAAGTCTGTACGTATATTTTAAAAAACGCCTCCTCGAGGCGAACATACAGAAAGACCCTGAAATAATAAAAGAAGTCCTTATCCTGGTAAAGGAATTAAGGGAAGCCTGGGAAAAGATCTCATCGAAAGAAACCCGTAATGATCAGCAATCCAATATTCATTCAAAGGGAAGCTTCAGTATTGAGGGATGATGTAAAAATTCTGCTGGAATCCTTATTGGAACTCTACGGAACTAAACATATCCTTTTACAAAACCTTCACAAGGACATCGCGACCAAACTGTATTATTGTAAAAGCGGTGATTATTCACGCCTTTCCGATTCCATCGAATCAGATCATGAAACATTTACCGAAATTGATCTATTGGATTTCAATATTTCCCGAATCAGGACTGAACTCTGCAGGGTTATGGGGATCAAAGCATCCAGTCTTATCCCCATACTTTCAATGGGTATCCATCCGCTTTTTCGCCGTTTCCTGACGCGGGTAGATGATGTAGCCTCTGAACTCAGAGGATATACCAGCGACCATGATGAACTCATAAAAGAAATGGAGTCCCATAAAGAAGAAATAAACAAAGCAAGAAAGTCACTGCTTTCCCTGATCAAAATCGCCGGACGTTGCTGTCATCACACGGACACTTCAACACCCCGGTAATTAGATTTTATCTTATTAACCTTCTGATCTCAAAGATCCTTGAATTTTTTAGCCCCGATAATTTCTTCACGTTTTTCGGCCATTCGATCATATTCTAACCGGTATTTTTTGGTTTCATATACCTGCTTGAATTTCTTGCGGTATTTTTTTGAATTGAAATAATCTTTCAGCCTTTTGGATACGGGAAATATCTGCTCGGAAGGATCATAAATCTGTGGTTTGCCGCTCGTTTTATCGATTACGGCTCCGGTCATCATCCCCCACGAAAGATCGTAAAGCGAGTAGTTACTAAGGTCCCGCAATATTGCACGCATTATTCCCTCGTGTGAAGGATTGAAAAATTTGAAATTTTTAGAATACATGATCGCCCCGTGCATATGTTCAGGAACGTCCATGAATCCGTCTTTAATCACCCCTTCAGCCACTATGTGCATCATCTGCATCAGATACCGTAAGCATCCCAGACCCGGTTTTGCCTGCCCTGGGAGCTGCGGTCTTTTTACGTCAAATTCACCCTGTGGATTCTGGATCGAAAGCCATTCTATCACTATCATATCCAGAGCGGTCATATTGACTTTTTCTTCAAAGAATTTTTTTTCCGGAACGAATCGGGTATCGCTTAATCTCAGATCTATCAGCAGGTTACCAGATTTTTTTTCCCCGCCGTAGACTTTTAAATAATGTATTAATACCGCATCAATATAGGTATCCAGAATCACATTATCAAACCCTCTGGACCGCAGATGATCAATCAATCCGACTTTCCGCATTATACTCATTAATTCATCATTCGAATAACGGTTGAGATAAAGCTTGCTTTTGCCGTGCATGCGTGAAAAATACATAGAATCGTCGTGTTCGTCCATCGACGGCATAGCACCTTGAAGCACATCATTGATGTCCAGTGGAGCGAAATACTTAAGCAGGTTCTTTTTAGGAGACTTCACACTTCCTCCTGTCTATAATTCCCAGCGGTTTGAATTATAGACAAGTTTAACCTGTGTGAGAAAGTGATTTAAATTTTTTGTATCAATTGATGGCACAACCATAATTCTGACATACTTGTCGAACTGTTTGACCTTCAGCAGTGATTCGCGGTATGAATCGGACAGTGTTTCGCCGATTATTATCAGACGCGCATCAGATTCCCTGTACACATCAAACAACTGGGCCGGATTATTTACGGTAATAACGTCTTCCGTCGGGACGAAATCCGGTGAAATAGTTATATTGCTGTCCTTTTTTCTTGTGACCAGGGCGGCCACCATATCCGTATTTTTTTTGAATCTTTCAACATAATTGCCTTCCGCATCCGGTGTCATGTTCACAAAAAGAATAATCGCAGATTCTGAATTACGATAGGGGAATTTCTGTTCTTTATCGATATAGCGCCGCATTGAACTCCATTTTCTGTAGTCCATTTTTTCATTATGCGTCAGGGCTATGATTCTTTTGCCGTTAGAGTGGTCGATTCCGTAATAATCCCCAATTACATACAAAAACCTTTTGCGCCTGGACTGGAGGTTGACGTTCTGAAGGTTCTCCAGGTGCTTGTCCATCTGCAGGTAATTGACAGCACCAGAGGGCTTTCTGTATTCGGCGGGGAATTCTTCAGATAAGATCGTGTATATTTTTTCCTGGCATAAAATCTCTATTTTTGAAACATTGCAGTTTTTAAAATAAACCACATCGTCCTTTCGTATGGCGTCTCCCGATTTGAACACCCTGCCCTTTACCAAGATGTCACCAAAAAGGTAAATATTCAGAAGTGTTTGATGATACCTCTCGAATAGAACTTGCAGATTTTCAACACTTACTTTCATCTGATTGATTTTCTAAGGTTCCTCAGATATGAATATATAAATCTGCTGATATCGCCATCAAGAACATACTCTACGCTGCCGACTTCCTCTCCCGTTCTGTGATCCTTTACCAGGGTATAAGGCTGAAAGACATATGATCTGATCTGGTTCCCCCATGAGATATCCTTCTTCTCTCCCGCTTTTTCCTGTTTTTTCTCCTCGAGTTCTTTTTTCTTTTGTTCGTACAGCTTCGCTTTCAATACTTTCATGGCAAAAGCCTTGTTCTTGTGCTGTGACCTTTCGTTCTGGCACTGGACCACGATACCTGTCGGGATATGGGTTATCCTTATTGCGGAATCGGTTTTGTTCACGTGCTGTCCGCCCGCACCTGAAGCACGATAGGTATCTATCCTCAAATCACCATCATTGATCTCTATATCTATATCTTCGGCAACTTCAGGCACGACCTCAACCGATGCAAATGACGTATGTCTTCTTTTATTTGCGTCAAAAGGCGATATTCTTACCAACCTGTGGATTCCCCGTTCGCATTTTAAGAGACCGAAGGCATATTCCCCCTTAATAAGCGCCGTTGCGCTCTTTATCCCGGCCTCCTCACCGGGCATGTAGTCTACCACATCCACTTGGTACCCATGTTTTTCCGCCCATCGCAGGTACATTCTGAAAAGCATGTGCGCCCAGTCCTGTGATTCGGTTCCGCCCGCACCGGGATGTATGGTTATGAATGAATTGTTCGCGTCATCTTCGCCGGACAAAAGTTCCCTGGTTTCCAGTTCGTCAAACTTTTCCCGGTGTGATACTATATTATTCACGATTTCATTGAGCACTTCGTTATCATTCTCTCCCAACGCCATCATCATGAGATCATAGGTGTCGCTGACGTCTTTGCTGATTTTTTCCCACGGTTCGATCTTTCTCTTGAGACGGCTGATTTCCTGGTTTATTCTGGTTGTCTTCTCTTTATCTTTCCAGAAATCTTCGGCCAGTGTCTGTTTTTCCAGCGATGCAAGTGTATCTTTCAAACCGTTGATATCTATGGACGAATATATTTCCCTGATCTCATCGCGCAAAGCTTCCAGGTCCCGCTGGTATTCCTTTAAATCTTTTTCTATCAACTCACTATATCTCCTGGTTTTAACTTGTTATTGTTCAGAAACTGAATATGTGGTATTTAAAAGGTTTTGGTCAACCCTTTTATAACGAACAAGAAATTCCTATGGTTTCAGAAAAAGTGATTTCATGTGCCCGCTGAAATCCGCTTCAAGTTCATCCGATGTGTTATAATTCAACCCGAAAACATCCTCCCACATTTCGCGGCTTTCCATACACATATATATGAAAGGTTCAGGGAGCAGGTTTCGTATTCTTTCCCTCATGAACGCATAGATCTCTTTTCTAAACTGTTTTAGATACCTCAGCTTGCCGTCCCTGCCGGGAAAAAACTCGCCAAGCGCCAAGTCACTTCCGGAATTACGTTCCCGAATAAAAGTTTTGAATGAAGGAATGAAGCGTAATCCCCCCAGCGATATCCAAACCACCCTGCCTTTCCCCACCGTATCGGCCATCAATGCTATTGTATATTCATAATCACGTTTCCACTCCGGATAGGTAATTATCGGATCGAAATGAAAAGCCACGTAATATCCGGCTCTCACCGCCAATGCGGCCGCCTCTAAACGTTCACGCAGGGTGGCTGCTCCTTCTTCATATTGGCGTATATTCCTTTCAGTATTCAGCGTCCATGATAGTACCGCATTGCCTCTCTCTGTGATATCGAGCAGATGACTGATGTTTGATGATTTCGTTTTCAGTTCAAGCATTATGTTTTTATACCGGCTGCAGTGTTCTATCAGCATTTTTCCTATGCCGGTCGCTTCATCGATCATGAGTGAATCGGTAAATTCTCCCGTTCCGATCCGATAAATCTTGGTAAAATCGCTGTGTTGGTGAAAATTATCAATTTCCTCAATAAGTTTGCCGTAGTTGGTAAATTGCCTGATACCGAACCAGTTCAGATAGGTATTTAAATAGCAATAACCGCAGTTATACAGGCAGTTGAAGCAGGTGTTGATGAGACGATAACGGCAGCAGATCATACCAGGAGATCCAGGGCATTCCTGAAGCAGCCTCCCGCTGAATTTCTGCAGTACAAGCACCTCCTTGGACCGGTATCCCTCCTCCTCGAGAATTCCAAGTTGGTGTGTTAATTCCTCATCGCTGGAATACACAACACGCCTTGCCGTTTGTATGGCGAGTAGCGCCGAAAGCTGCGGATCACCGATATCTTCCCCGGCGTGAACCAGGACTTTAATATTGTACGATTTGTTCAACAGACATTTCCTCTAGTCGTAACAATTCTGAACTTAACACCAATAATACTTGACGTATTTATATCAACTAAATACTAAAATAATAACTTCAACACGCATTTTTTAATTATACCGCCCCTGATGACCGCCCGCATTACGTGGTTGCCGCGTTGGCGCCGGTGTGCATACAGGAGAGCATATATCAGGAGATTTTCCATGGGCTGCCTTTTTTGCAATATTATTGAAGGGAAAACCCCTTCAACAAAGGTTTATGAAGACGAAAACGTCTATGCCTTCGATGATATTAATCCACAGGCCCCCGCTCATGTACTTATCGTCCATAAAAAGCATACGAAAAACATCGATGAACTGAACCGTGACAACAGCGGCATGATGACCGATTTATTCATCGGAGTAAAAAATGTAGCCGCCATTAAAGGGATAGATAAGGATGGTTACAGGGTCATAATCAACAACGGTCCCGCCGCGGGACAGGTTATCTGGCATCTGCATGTACACGTGCTGGGCGGAAAACCTGACCTGGGCCCCATGCTTGCGCTCTGACTATTTTGTCGCGCTGTCAAGCTGCAATATCACCTTCTCGATCGACCGGTCGCTGGCCTCATCGACGATAAAAGTGCAACTACCGTATTCCATTCTATCGCCTTTTCTGGGTATTTTCCCCATGTGGAATATAATAAAACCCGCAATAGTTTCGAAATCATTTTTTTCGATGATAATCCCGAACCTGCGCTGAAAATAATTGATATCAAGATTACCGCTGAGCAGGTATCTCCTGGCGCTGATCTTCTGTATCAGGTGTCTGTCCGGATGATCCCTGGTTTGTATTTCACCCACTATCTCCTCGGCGATATCCTCCATGGTGATCATCCCTTCAACAGCGCCGAACTCGTTTACAATAAACACGATCAAATTCTTATCCTTCTGCAGTTCGGTGAAGAGTGAATTTATTTTTTTCGTCGAAGGTTCGAATTTCGGTTTTCTGATAATCTGGTCGATGCTCTTTACTTTGCGTTTCTTGAGCATATCACGGTAATATACGTAGCCGATTATATTGTCCACACGACCTTCGTAAACCGGAATCCGTGAATACCCTGTTTCATCAATTACTTTTATCAGTTGCCTGATGCTCTGTTTTCGTTCCATGGAAACTATATTGATCAGCGGGGTCATTACTTCGTAAGCGGTAACCTGGTTAAATGAAAGTATTTCATTTATGTAATCATGATGTTCCTCGTCGATCAGGCCTTCGCTTGCACTCAGCTCAAAGAGCATGCCCAGGTCCTCACGCGAGCCGGTAAAAGTATACCTGCTGGTTTCATACTTCATGACTTTTTTGATAAACATTGAAAGATACAGCGAAAACCGTATAAGAGGTTTAAAGAGTGTGGTCATCATCTGAATGGGAGATGAAAACATCATGAGAAACGATTCAGCCCTTGTCCTTGCCACCACCTTGGGAGTTATTTCACAGAAAATAAGGAACACGACTGTTTGCAGGATGGTTACCATAAAAAGCTCCGAATCGTTGAGGAGGAACGCCTTTGTTGAAATGTAGGTGATAAAAGCCGCAGCTGATATATTTACCATATTGTTCGCGATCAACGTCATGCCGATGGTATTCTCTATATTATTCAGGATCATCAGTGATTTCGCCGCCCGTTTATTTCCATGCTCGGTGAGATATTTAAGTTTGATCGAAGAACTGGTCATTATGGCCGTTTCTGCACCGGAAAAAACAGCCGAAAGCACCATGAGCACCAAAATAACCAGTTCGTAAATAATATACTGGTATTCCATCAAACGAAACCTTTCATCCTTACTTCCAGAAGCTCAATCCTGTTGTTTCTGATCCTTTTGACCTTCATTCCCACCACATCCAGACTGAACTCTTCATTCTTTTTAGGAAAATGCCCCAGCATTTCGGTAACATACCCTCCGATCGTTTCACTTTCCGTGCTTGTTATATTTTCCCTGAAAAAGATATTGAAATCGTCAATCTGCATATCCCCGTTTATTATATAGGTTGTATCATTGATTTTTTTTACATCAGGTTTATGCGCCTCATCACCGAGGGTGAATTCTTTACCGAGCAGTTCTTTTAAAATGCCTGATAGCGTAACCAACCCGGCCGTACCTCCGTATTCATCCATGACGACCGCAATCTGGATTTTTTTATCCAGAAATTCAGTCAGCAGGTCGCCCAGTTCCTTCGAAGCGGGGAAATGATATATTGATTTCAGCAGTTTATTTATATTTTTTGATCTTCTATAATTCCAGATGTAAGGTATCATGTCCTTTAAATCGAGCACTCCAACTATATGATCAAAATCACCTTTATACACGGGCGCACGCACCTGACCGGTATCCATAAAAATCTTCGCAGCATCATCTATCGAAGAACCATACGGTATAAACACCGCCAGGTTTCTGGGTATCATTATGTTTTCAGCCTCTTTCCTCGAAAACCTGAGTACATTCTTGATGAAACTTCCTTCCTCTTTTGCGATGATTCCATCATGCTCCCCCAGGCGTATCGCCATATCCAGTTCTTCTTCCGTGATCGAACTCTGTTCTCTCATGTGCAGCTTGAACATCCGCATCACCATCCAGGTAACGGCTTCCAGGCTTTTGCGCAGAGGATACAACAGCCAGTGGAAAACCCTCAGGGGAGTGATGATACTACCGACGAATTTCCTGGGATCATGTATCGCCACCGTTTTTGGAGATATTTCGCACAATATAATGATAATCGGTGTAACCAGCGCGATGGCTATGAAGTGGCCGTAATTCCCCCATATGCCGAGCATGATTCGGGTTGATATCGATGAAATCACAAGATTCACGAAAAGATTGCCCAGCAGAATCGTAATAAGAATTTTCTGCGGCTCGATCATAAACTGTGAGATCAGTTTTTCTTTTTTGTTTTCAGATGAAGAGTACCTGAACAGGTCTGATTTTTTAAGGGAGAACAGGGCTGTTTCAGAACTTGAGAAAAAAGCGGAAAGAAAAATAAAAAATACAAGTACGAGCCACTCTCTATGTATACTTTCCATTATGAAGTCATCTGTTCAGCGTGAAGTCTCGTGAAGATTCATATCAGGAAAAGAGATCAGTTTCCTTTGTTTTAAGAATTTTCGCACATGTTTTTTTAAATCTGGTCGTTGGTTCCTGCTGGCCTTTTTCCACCTTGGAAAGATACGAGGGTGAACAATGCAATTGCCGGGCGAGTTCGTATTGTTTTATGTTCTTTTCTTTTCTTACGCTCCAGAGTTTGTTTTTAAATCCCTTGTTGATTTTTTTGATTTTTTCCCTGTCCACATCTTCAGGGAACAGGCTTGAAACAGGAACATTCAGGTAGCTGGCGCATGACTGCTTGAATTTATCGGTAGGCTGTTGTATACCCTTTTCTATTTTACAAAGGTAAGAGGGGGAAACATCGAGATCTTTTGCCATTTCTGATTGCTTGATGTTTTTCTTCCTCCTGATGAAGGGTACCATATTAACCACTAACAAGCCTCCGGATCGTAAAAAAATATAACTGCAACTGCGTAGTTTATGGAATTAATGGATTTGCAAATTCACATTAAAAGAAATTTCTTTCGTGGTCTCATTACCGCGGAAATCCCGGGCAACAACAGTGAGCCGATTTACGCCTTCTGTATAACGGATTTTTTTGAGCTTGTAGAATCCTTTCTCGTCAAATAAATCCTGAAATGCTTTGCCGGAAATTGTCAATCCATTTTTTGAATACTCAATAGACGCGAAATTAATTTCCAGCAGCGTCGTTCCGTTGAAATCGGCCTTCAGATAATAGATCCCAAGCCGCTCCTTCCCTTTCACGCTGTCAATGATTTCAATGAGCAGAGGGTAATGTCTGGTAAGACGTATGTTTGATTCATGTTTCACCGGCACGTATTTTTCACCTATCCGTACGTACGCGTCCTTTATCTCCGGCCCTTTTTCATCCGAGAACTCCGGCAGGTGCGCCAGGGGATTCATCGACAACTGCTCTTTAGGCTTCAGCACGGACAGGTGCAGGTGTTTGCCGTACGATCGCCCGGTATTTCCTGAAATTCCTATGGTATCTTTTACCGTTACCGTTTCCTTGAAGGACGGATTGTCTTCCAGGTGCAGATACAGGGAGAAAATATTCTGCTCATGCCTGATCACCGCGTAGTTCCCCCCGCCGGGATAATTCTCAAGAGGGAAGAACGCTTTATTCCAGAAATACA
Organism: uncultured Leptospirales bacterium; assembly: GCA_964624235.1. GTDB lineage: Bacteria > Spirochaetota > UBA4802 > UBA4802 > UBA5368 > CAZUXY01. The sequence goes on from CAZUXY010000040.1 coordinate 15,125, forward strand.
CCAGTGTACCTTCCGCTATCGGATTCACCCTCCTGTCCGATGAAACTATGTCGACGCCGTCATGAAAATGGTCCCCCCTTGATTCACCGAAAATCGAGGTTATGGAAGGCTGTTTCATTGGCCATTGAAAAGACAGATTAAGAGTAATCAGAAAGAAAAGGCTCAATTTTGCCGCTGTTCCGGTGTTCATTTTTTTACCTCCCCGGCATTCTGGTCATTCTCGGTATGCAGCGGACAGTACTCTCCCGGTTCCGATCCTGAGTAAAAAAGTTCATTCACGCTTATCCTCGGACATATTCCTTCACTCCTGGGAACCATACCCGAATCCAGACAGATGGTCTGTCGTGTAAGTCCGCGGTCCGGGATCCTGAAAGGACCGGGTTTTTCACCGGAATAAGACCGCATGATATAATCGGCCCATATCCCGGCTGATATTACGCCGCCCGCCCTGCCGGCCCCCAGGGAGATCGCCCCTTTCTTGTTCCCGACCCATACCGTGACCACCATGTCCGAGGTATATCCCACAAACCAGGCATCGTTGAATTTCGACGATGTGCCTGTTTTACCTGCAACAGGAAAATCGATCTTTCTGCCCTTGACCGCATAATAGGCGGTGCCACCCTCTTCGAAGATACCCTTGAGCATGGACACGGTGATGGCGCAAGCTCCCGGATCTATTATGTTCCCCGTTTTCGTACGCTTTTCTTCTATGTAACTTTTCGATTCCTCCTCGCTGTTCCAGGCGACATTCCCGTTATAATCTTTGATATATCGTATGCCGTAAGGTTTGATGAAATTTCCCCCGTTGACCAGCATGCTATGCAGCACACAGCACTCAAGCGGAGAGAGCTCATATGCTCCCAGCGCCATGGAAAGTGTCTTTCCAAAACGTTTATCCATTTCATCACCGGACAAATCGAGTCCCTTTTTGATGAACCTGAAAAGACCTGAGTAGCCGGTTTTTTCCATCACCTTCACCGCGACAACATTGATAGATTTACTCAGCGCGTCACGTACCGTAACCCTGCCGAGATATTTCTCGTCGTAATTTCTGGGAGCATATCCTCCCTTGAAGGTTGTCTTTTCGTCTACAATTATGGTCGCGGGCGTAATGGACCTGTCTTCTATGGCGGCGGCATATACAAGCGGTTTAAAGGAGGAACCGGGCTGTCGCCGTATCTGTGAAACATGGTCCATCTGGTTCTGCGCGGAAAAACTGTAACCGCCGACATAGGAAATGATCTCTCCGGTATGGGGATTTATGGCGATCAGCGCACCCTCGATGCTGCTGGCATTGTCCCTCTCTTCCTGCGCCTTTTTGGTATCCTTTATCCTTTCCGCCCTTTTGACGTGGTATTCCCTCTGGCGCAATACTCCTTCCCTCAGTGATTTAAGTGCGATATCCTGTCTTGATGCGTCTATGGTCGTATAAACGCTCAACCCCCCTTTTTTCACTACGTCTTCACCGAATTTCTCTACAAGTATTTTTCTAATCTGTTCGGCGAACAAAGGGGCCCTGTTCACCCTGTAAGTGCTGAACAGAAACCCGCCGATGAGGGACTTCTCGGCCGCCCCCTTCTCATCGAAAACCACGTCCCATTTTTTCAGAAATCTCTGGAACTGGTAGTCCGCCCTTTCCTTTTTCGTGTATCCCGCCGCTACCATGGATTTCATGATAGTACGTGTCTTTTTAAGCGCATTGTTGAGGTTTGAGAGGGGGGAGTATATCAGCGGGTTCGATATGGTCGCCACAATCATGGCGCACTCGGTTTCATTCAGTTCTTTCACCGACAGGCCGAAAAACATTTTCGATGCTGATTCGACACCGTAAGCCCCGTTCCCGAAATATATCAGGTTCAGGTACATCGAAAGGATATCCTGTTTGTCGTAAAGCTTCTCTATCTCCCTGGCGCAGAAGGCTTCGTATATCTTCCGCTTCATGCTTCTGGCCATATCGGTAAACAGCACCTTTGCAAGCTGTTGCGTTATCGTGCTCCCGCCCTGCACTACCCTGAGCCTGCTGATGTTGACCAGCATCGCCCTGAATATTCCTTTATAGCTGATTCCCCGGTGATGATAGAAGTCCCTGTCCTCACTGGCTATGACCGCCTGGACCAGCCATCTTGGTATATTTCCATAAGGCACGATTTCCCTTTTCTGCTCGAAAAATTCACCGATTATTTCATCGTTCCTGTCGTATATCCTCGTGGGAATGTCCACCACTTTCGCGTTTAAATCAACATCGCCGTAACTGTAGGCATACCCCTCTTTCAGTTCTTCTGTTCGGTCTATAAGCGTTTTGTACTTGAAAAGCTTTTTCATTGCGCTTTCACGGTCGTTGAGCCAGCTGAGATATACGTAACCGGTAAAAACCGCCGCCAGCGCCATAAGGACAACCGGTGTATAGATGAATACGATTTTTTTATGCCTTAAGATCCAATGGAATACGTCTCTGATCATCATTTCACCGCACCGCCCCCGATAGTCCTCTGACAGTTGTAAGAAAATACTCTTTTCTTCCCCCGCTGCGTATGTGTGCTTCCGCGGGGTTGATAATGACAGCTGTTATTACTTAATCATGATTTTACCGTTGCAGGATACTATTCATACATTTTAAAAGTCAATCAAATCCCCGAAAACGACGCCGGTATACGTATTGATATGGTAAGTGGACCTTAATAAAAAATACTTTTAGCAACATCAGAAATTACAGCCTTGTTTTATCGGTGCTTTCAGCTTTATTCGTTTCATTACCTGTTAATTTATAGAGGTACTCTTAATATTTCTTGATTTTATCATAACAGGTCGTACATTCATCCTCAAACTATTTATGATCTCAATGCAATGAACCCGGCCACTCATTTGAAAATCAGTACGCATTTATGCGGCTCCATTATAACCCTGGAAGAGAATATGAGCTCTATCAGGCTCCATTGCACCGGCGAAATGGCGGTGGATGAACGCGGGCTGGTGCATGGAGGCTTTGTTTTCGGCCTTGCCGATTACGCGGCGATGATGGCGGTGAACCATTCCAATGTGGTGCTTGCTTCGGCCACGGCGCATTTTATTAAACCGGTCCGCGTCGGTGAGGATCTTATCGCGCACGCACATGTCGACACCGAGGGGGGTAGAAAGCGTTCGGTTAAGGTTACGGTATCCTCAGGCGACGAGACGGTTTTTACCGGGATTTTCTCCTGCGCCGTGCTTGATACTCATGTGCTGGAGAACCGTCCCTGACGCAGTAACTACCCGGACTTCGCCGGTATACGGACAAATAATGAATAAAGAGATAAACAACGCTGCGGCACTGATTACCGGTGCGGCAACAGGCATCGGGAAGGCGATCGCTGTGAGACTGTCGGCCGAAGGCTGCCGGGTCGCTGTCGCCGACGTCCATGAGGAAGGTGTGCGTACTACCGTGGACGAGATCGCGCGGCAGAACGGCCATGCAGCAGGCATCGTCGCGGATATTACACACCAGGAAGATATTGACCGGATGATACAGGAAACACTGCAGGCATTCGGTAGTATCGATATCCTGGTAAACAATGCCGGGGTCGCCACGGCTGGTTTCATCGATACGGTTCATGACAGCGAGATAGAACGCGTGTTCGCAGTCAACCTGGTGGGTGCCATCAAGGTGACGCGAGCCGCCGTCCCTCATATCAAAAAAAGCAACCGCGGGCGGATCATCAACATTTCTTCAGTCGAAGGCATTCGTGGATCGGGGCTTCTGCCGGTCTACAGCAGCACCAAGGCCGGCCTGATAGGTCTTACCCGTGCCAACGCCGTCGAACTCGCCCCGATGGGAATTACCGTCAATGCAATCTGTCCGGGCCCCATCCAGACAGAGATGCTGGCTCCTTTGATCGCCGATGAAAACTTCAAACAGAAGATGATCAGGGGCATTCCCATGCGCAGGCTGGGGGTTCCGGAAGATGTGGCCGCCGCCGTCTCATTTCTTGCTTCAACCGGCGCATCGTTTATAACCGGCAACGTGATCGTCGTCGACGGCGGGATGACCGTCAAATCTCTCTAGCCCCTATTCGAAAGCCCGCTGGAGCCGAATGAAAAGCCAGCCCAGCCGCAGCATGTTCCTCAGCCTGATGAAGGGCCTTTTCCATGCCGGCGCGAAATGGTCGGCGCGTATTTTGTCCATTCGCAGCTGCCAGTTGTAGAGGCGCATGAGCCGGAAGTTGCGGCGATACTTTTTATCTTTAATATTAACGTCAGACCACGCCAGCACTTTTTCCATGGCGCCGTCGCATCGCTCAAGATGCCGGCGGGCCTCATCGTTCCTGCCGGCGGCAAGGGCCGCATAGAGCCTGATACGTTCGGCGTTGAACACCGTCCACGGCCGCACCAGGTCGAAATAGGTTTTTTCCTGCCTCCAGGCTTTTTCCGCCGCTTTGCCTTTCGCTTCTTCGAGGAAGCGGGAGGCCTCGTCGAGCAGGGCCTCCACCTTTTCAATGCGACGGGCCCGTTCCGCCTTCACGGCCTGCGGCGCGAACCAGTTATCTTCGACATCGGTGGGCGGTTCGTCGAATATTTTCATCATGGGGGTGTATCTTTCCGGCAGCGCCTCTTCGGGTGAAAGTTCCAGCAGTAAACCGAATATCCGCTCGAGACCGGCATAATACCGCGCCATGGCGGGGCCGCCCCTGCCGTAACGAAAGGCGCAGAATTCGTTCACCAGTTTTTTTTCGTCTGCCCCTGGTTTCCAGGCCAGGCGCCCGTAGAGCCATGGATTGAGCTGCGCCGTTACCCAGGGCCGGTCGCCGGTCAACAGGGCCTGCAGCGTGTGGACCCCTGACTTTCCGTAGAACAGACAGTCTCTCTTCATCACTGTTGCCAGGGGAGGAAGCACCGACTTGAAAAGAATGGCGTCCAGGTAATATTCGAACACCCGCGGGGGAGGCGCGGCGTTCCGCCTGAAATATTCCACCTGGGCCAGCAGTCGGCCACGGTACACCCGGTTGACACGACATTTGATGTCGCCCGCACTGTGGGAATAACAGCGTTTCCGGGGCGCCCACAGAAGTGAAACGTTGTTAAGTGGCTTTACTTTCAGCGGCACCTGTTCGGTATCATGGTACGAGAGAAATGAAACCTGGGCCCCCGGATTCACTTTCTTCAGCACCTCAGCCACGGTGTTGACCGCCATGAGCGCCTGTTCCGATGGAGAATACTTTTTACAGAGTTCGCAGGAACACCAGCCGCCTCCCAGTATATCGTCGGGCCAGATGTGATAAACGTCGATTCCCGGGTGCTCCCGAAAGAAGGATTCCGCGTTCTTTTGTATGACGGCGGCCCCTTCCCGGCTTGAGGGGCAGAAATTGTACGCATCGGTGCGCTTTCCGGCCTCCATTCGAAACATACCAGGATGTTTTTTGAACTCCTTCCTGGGCAGGAACGAAGAGAGGCCGTGGCCGCCGTATTCGACTGTCATCCCATATTCTTCCAGAAGCTTCATCGCCGCCGCTTTTTTCTTCACCCATTGTTTCACCGGGGCCGCCCCCAGCGCGAGTGGACCGGGGATCACGTGGATGAAAATCGTGTTATAACGGTTCCGGGCGGCCCACCGCACCCAGTCATCGAAGCTGTCCATGAAAGCCGCATGGCCCATAATAAGGCAGCGTCCGGGAAAGAAGGGAGTTTCTCTCAGAACGGCGGGAACCGTGGAAACGGATCCGCGGGGCAGTATTTCGCCTTCGTCCTCCGGTGACAGCCACCGGCAACCCATCGCTTCGAGCAGACCGTAGACACCGTACAGCAAGCCGCGGCTGTTATCTCCCCGCAGGGCGATGGAGTTTTTCGTCACCCTCCATGAATAGGCGTCGGTGCGGCCATTCCCGTGAAAGAGTACAATGGTCCCGGCTCCCGGAGAGTTTTCGGACTTATCGCTGATCCTGAAATCCCTGCCCGTTATGGTTTTAAGATAACGGGCCAGTTCTTTTGAAGCGGTCACCGCGACGGGGTTGTCGGACGCGTTGACGATAATCCAGTTTTTATTAAAATCAAGTTTCACTTCAGCCCCCAATAGCATCGCTGGCTTCGTCAAAGTCATTGACGCGATCAAAATGCAACTTAATATAAAACCTGTGCGGATTCGGTGTTCTCCCATGACAATCTCCTCTCCATGACCGGTACGGTACAGGAAACTCAGTCGTTTCTTTTTCTTTTTTCCTCAAGTTCTTTGAGCATCTTTCGGTGGGTATCGCGGTTAATGGGAAACCAGATGAGCAACGGCAGGCTTATAAAGGTCAGTAACGCCGGGACCGGCCCGAAGAAAAGCCTGATGCCCAGCAGCGCCGTCTCGGTCTGCGAGGCTTCGGGCACAAACCCGAAAAGCTTCAGCACCCACCCCCCTATGAACAACCCCAGCGCGTCCGACAGCTTGCCCAGAAAACCCTTCAGGCCGTAATACATCCCCTCCCTGCGTTCGCCGGTAATAAGCTCGTCGTATTCAATGACATCGGGAAGAATGGACCAGGGCAGCACCCACTGTGCCGAGAAACCGAATCCCGCAATGAAGATTATTATATAAATCCAGGGACTCTCCCCTCCGGGCAGGAAGAATGTGCATGCGACGGCGCCGAAGGCTATGAACAGCCCCAGCGCATATACCGGTCCCTTGGCCCAGCGGTCGGTCAGCCATTTCCAGAAAAACAGGAAAATCCCGATGGTCAGCAGCAGCAGCGTCATTACCAGGGGGATCTTGTCCTTCATGTGCATCTGGTACGTGAGAAAAAACGCCATGTACGACATCACCAGCATGAAACACATGCCGGTGATCATACCCTGGATAATAAGATAATTATAGGGCCTGTTCTTGAAACAGGTCATCACCGATCCGAGCGCCGGCAGTTCCGAAGGAGCCCCTTCAAGGTCCTTGCGCTGCTTCACCCCGAAGGCGGCAATATACAGGCACAGGGTGGCGAACATCGCGAAAATGACCCCCATCATGGTCCATCCGATTCGCTGTGTGGCGAAAAGCCCGGCGATGAAGGGAGGAAGGGCCGCACCGGCCATATATCCCAGGGTGCCGCCGATCATGCGGAAGGTGGTGAGGCTGGTCCGTTCGTCATAGTCGCGTGTCAGTTCCGGGGTCATGGCGTAATAGGGAATGGAAACCACGGTGATGAAGGTATAATAAAGCAGAAAGGTGACAACGATCCACACGACGGCCATGGTCCCGGACAGGCTTTCAGGTATCGACCACAGCAGCAGGAACGAAAGCGCCAGGGGCACGGTACCCAGGAAAAGATAGATTTTCCGTCTGCCGAAACGGGACTTCGTCCGGTCTGTCAGCCACCCGAAGAGCGGATCGTTTACAGCGTCCCAGAGCTTTCCCATGAGTAACACCGTGCCCACCAGAGCCGGGTCGATTTTCGCGACATCCGCATAGAAAAAAAGAATGAAGAACGCTACAGCGGCTATGTACATGGAAATGCCGATGTCACCGAAAAGATACAGCAGCTTTGTTGAAATATTCAGACGATCACGTTCCATTGTTCCGTTCATCCGCATTCTCCCTGTTCCATCATAATCCTGTTGCGCTATGTTCCGTCATCTCCGGATAACGCGCCATATACTGTGACGCGGCCGCGAGAAACTCGTCGGCCCTGACCACTTTCACACGCGCAGGGTCCAGGCTTTGCACGAACTCGTATACATCTTTTATGGTGGTGCGATAGGCGAAAAGATGCACCCCGATGAAACAAGGCGGCGGACCCGCCGTTTCAAGCAATGCCCTTACTGCATCGAGTGTCTTCATGCTGTTATCGGCAATCCGGTCCAGGTGCGGCACCGCGTTTGAGACGAAAACTTTGCCTTTGTATCTGTACAGCGGCACCCTCCCGAAATGAACGTATCCAGCCGTAAAGCCGAAAAGACCGTCCGCATCATCGCAGTGCTCCCTGACAATTCGAACGGAAGGATCGCCTATGTACGAGGTGACGACCCGTATGTCGGCGTTACGGCAGACCGAAAAGGTTTCGCGCAGGTAAGTTTTCAGTGCAGGATGGAGTGGAGGTATTATATATCCGGCACCGGACGGTCCGGCGATCAGGCAGTCTGCCGGGCTTATGGTTTCGTAATACATCCCCAGCAGGGCCGGCGCCATCTCGGCCAGAAGAGGCTGGACCTCCCAGTTGAAGGGCACCCTCCCCCGCTCAGGCCTTCGCCAGTTGCCGAGTTCGGCCGTGTTCATGAGCACCAGCTGGTCCCCGTCTGAAAGCGTAAAGGAGAGATAAATTTTCTTTTCATCGAGTTTAACGGTTTCATCTGTCATATGTCGCTGCCGGAGGGGTACGGCTGCCGGAAGTGTGGAATGAAACGAGAAATTTCCCGCGAGGTGGGAAGGGACCAGTCGCATGCCGTTCGCCGAAAGGTGCGCCATGAAGGAGAATTCGTTGTCCCGACGGGTATGCCATCCGTAGATTGTTGGAACGGGTGACTTTTTCACCAAACGCTGCAGCATGGTCGCCAGACGGGTCTCCGCCGAGCCCCGGTGCATCAGGAACATGCCGAGCCTGCGCACCATGCTGTCCATGCGCAGTGAAAAGAGCGTGTTTCGAACCCCAAAAGGGCCGGCTACCAGCAGCAAAAGGAGTTTCTGCCCCAGGGAGAAAATTATATTGTCCGCTTTCGTCGCCAGGCTGTACACGAAGATCCGGTTAGCGACGATATAATCGATAAACTCCGGGCGTTTCCATCCCGGTTCTACAGAGGCGATAACGGCCGGGTCGCATGCGCGCCAAAGGTGCCGTCGTGCCCACCGGTACAGCGCCAGTCGGTTTCTCCAACGCCCCCTGAGGTCTGCGTGAATCCTTATTCCTTTCGCCTCGGCCCACGGAATCCTTTCGGGGTGCAGCACCATCAGCCGGTCCCGCGCGGCCATCATTACGGCGATGTTGACCGTATCATTAAAATCAGGATCCCAGACGACGGCGCCCGAAACGTCTGCGGGGAATTCATCCAACACCGAGTCTAAATCGGGCAGTTCACTGACTGTAAAACCATAACGGGATTTAAAGTATTCCAGGTTGCGGAGGTCCTGGTTGCCGATCGCTTCCCGGAAGGTGGAATACCAGATTTCATCGGGAAGAAATATCTCGTTGGTGCGGCGGGCGGCGGGGTCGTCGTAGATACCCCAGTTGAGATACAACCGGGGACCGTCACGGTTGACCAGACCCTGAAACGCCGCCGCCGTCAGCCGTTCGGCGTAATCCATTCTTGAAACGTCCAGCATTATGACACGGGAGGAAATACCCATTGTTTACCCCTACCGTACTGATGAAACTCACCGGATGGAAAGGCCGACATACTGCGTTCTTGCGGATTGTTCTTTCGAATAAGGAATACGTACGTATGTAATGCTACTCACTATAAAAAGAGTTAGTCAACAGTTTTATATTATGGTCTTGACGCGGGGCCGGCAACACCGTATGTATTCCACATCTCTGGATATTTTCAGGTAGTGACATGCATTTGCTCTCAGGGGACATATAACGGCAACATGGCAAAAGTTGATTTTTCCGGGAAAACAGTGCTCATCACCGGAGCTTCATCAGGCATCGGAAAGGCGCTGGCGCATGAATTCGCCAAACGTGGAGCTCACTGCGTGCTCAGCGCATTGCCGGCCGAGAAGGTGCTGCTGGACAGGATCGGCGCAACCCTGCATAACCGTTACCGTATCAAGACATGGTCCGTTACCGCCGATCTCTCCGCCCCCAACGGCCCCTCCATACTCTATAAAAGGGTAAGGGACCTTGTTGGAATTCCGTACTGCGTGGTAAACAACGCGAATACCGCGACCTACGGCGAGTTCATCGATATGCCCTGGGAATCCCAGTTCGCGATCATGATGGTCAACCTATACGCACCAATGAAGCTTATGCACCTGTTCATTCCCGAAATGGTGAAACGTCGTGACGGTATACTACTCAATATGTCCAGCGTGGTTGCCTTTCAGCCAACACCCTTCCAGTCGGTGTTCGGCGCCACCAAGGCGGGTATTCAGAGCCTGTCCCAGGGACTCAGGGCCGAACTGAAGGATTCCGGCGTGACGGTCTGCACATTCAATCCTCCCTTCATGAAGACCGAGATAATGCGCATCGAGGGATTCCCCAGAGATATGCGGTTCATTTCACTGAGCGGCGTCAGGTCTCCCGAGTGGGCCGCCTCGAAAGCGCTTAGGTCCCTGGAAAAGAGAAAAGCGCTCCATGTGCCGGGATTCATTTCGCGGATCATACACCTGGTACTGGTACGCTTTGCGCCCAGAGTCCTCATCGACGCGGCGGCACGTTATCTGCTCCAGGGAAGTAAAAGAACCGTCAGGAAAAAGAAATAGGGTGGAGTGTTTTCGGAATTACCCCTGATCCAGCCTGAATGACGGGTCGTCGACATCCAGGGATTCAGGAAGAGTTTTGATATATGACCCGATCTCGTCCCTGATCCTGCGATAATGCGCCAGTGCCTCCTCCTCGGATGCCGCGTCCATAGCAAGCCGCGGGGGGTCATCAAAGCCCCTGTGAATTACCCTGGTCTTCCCAGGAAATACTGGGCAGCTTTCCGCCGCGTCGCCGCAGACGGTGATTACATAGTCGAAAGACAGGTGCATCACCTCTTGTACATGTTTTGACCTGTGGTGCGATACGTCAATCCCCCGCTCGGCCATGACCCTGACCATCCGTGGATCCAGACCTTTGGGTTCAATTCCTGCCGAGCAGGCCTCGATCAGATCTCCTTTGAGATGCCTGGCCCACCCCTCGGCCATCTGGCTGCGGCAGGAGTTGCCGGTGCAAAGAAAAAGAATGTTTATTTTTTTCATGGAACACTCTCAAATATCTTGATTATTAGTAAAGTATGAATAAGTAATACTCTTACTGTAAATATTTACTACATAATTTATGAGTTTTTACCGGCCGAATCTTTCTTCATGAAAAAGCGACATAGTATTTGAAACGCTCCCCTTTTCCTTTTCAATGTATTGTTCAGGGACACAGCACCATTCCCAGGGCCCAGAGACACTCGCCGCAGGGGGTATAATTACCGTGACAGTCCACTCCCGCCACGGTACGTCCGTAGCATTCCTCCCTTGCGGGACATATTCGGCATTCCGAAAAACTGTAGGATTGAAACCGTCCGCGAAAGGCCGCGAATTCTCTCTTATTCCAGATTTCCAACGGTTCCTCCAGGTTAATCGAACCAAAAACAGTGCGCCCATAACCGCGGCCGCTGCCGAAGTAATACGCCGTATGAGGATATGCCAGCTCCGGACAGGGGGCGACATCGCCGTCGACGGTGACAACGATTGTACCCTTTTCTATAAAAGGACACTTTCTCTTTTCATTGTAATTTCCTTCAGGCATAATGAAATTCCCGTTACCGGAGCCGTTGTTTCTTATCCCTGACAGCCTCCATGGTTTTTCACCGTAAGCCGTCAGGTTCATTAACTCCTCAGTGTAAGGAAACAAATGTGTTACGATGAATTTTTCGGCGCCGATTTCCCGTCCATGCCTCAGTATGTCTTTCAGGAAGCCCCGGTTGTGCCTGGTCAGCACCACCTCAATACCCAGAATCGGGTTTAAACTTTCCATGGCACATTTAATCCCCGACAGTGCCCGTATATTACGGTTAATAAGTGAATGGTCAGCCCCAAGCCTCGCGATGGGTGTTCCTCCATCCACGCTGTCGTCCCATGAAACCCACAGTTCATCCAGCGGAAGGCCCGCCAGGAATTCTGCGATATGAGCATCGAGCAGCAGACCGTTGGTAACCAGGACCAGCCGTTTCCCCAGCCCACGCAAAGAGGATAGTATTGGAAGAAAATCAGGATTGCAGAGTGCCTCTCCGAATCCGAGCAGGACGATCCTTTCCAGCGATTCGATGGATTTCATTCGATCAGTGATTGCGGCAGCTTTATCAGGGTCCATGTGTGCCGGCTTAAAATTATCAATGGACCGCCGCATGCATCCACGGCATGACAGGTTGCAGTATGTCGAGAGTTCCAGGTAGACCTGGGTTATGTTTTCCGCGACATGCTGGTTTGCTGCTTGCACCTGCTTCATCCGTACATTCAATCAACCCTCCATGCTGAAAAAACGTTTCCGGAACCACAGCGCCACGTTCACCAGCCCGATGAGCACCGGCACTTCCACCAGGGGGCCGATAACGGCGGCGAAGGCGGCGCCCGAGTTGATGCCGAAGACCGCGACCGCCACGGCGATGGCCAGTTCGAAATTGTTGCTTGCCGCCGTGAATGAAAGCGTGGTCGCCACGGGATACCCGGCACCGATCTTTTTACTCATATAAAAACTCACCAGGAACATGACGATAAAGTAAACCAGCAGCGGTACTGCGATCCTCACCGCGTCGAAAGGTATCTTCACGATGTATTCGCCCTTAAGGCTGAACATCACCACGATGGTGAACAGCAGTGCCACCAGGGTAATCGGACTGATTTTAGGGATATATTTTGTCTGATACCACTCCTTGTTTCTTATCTTTATCAGTGCAAACCGTGTTACTATTCCCGCTATAAAGGGAATACCGAGGTAAATGAACACGCTTTCGGCTATCTGGCCTATGGTGATGTCCACCACGCTGCCCCTCAGGCCGAAGAGCGGGGGCAGCACCGTAATAAACACCCAGGCGTAGACGCTGAAAAACAGCACCTGAAAAATGCTGTTAAACGCCACCAGTCCCGCGGCGTACTCGGTGTCACCTTGCGCGAGGTCGTTCCATACGATTACCATGGCGATGCACCGCGCCAGACCGATCATGATAAGTCCCACCATGTATTCGGGGTAATCTCTCAGAAAAACAATCGCGAGAAAAAACATCAGCACGGGGCCAACCAACCAGTTCTGCACCAGGGAAAGTCCCAGCACCTTCCAGTTTCTAAAAACGTCCCCCAGTTCCTCATATTTTACCTTTGCCAGCGGGGGGTACATCATGAGGATGAGACCGATTGCGATGGGTATATTGGTGGTGCCAACCTGGAACCGGTTCCAGAAGCCGGCGGTTTCGGGGATGAAATAACCCATGGCTACACCGGCGGCCATGGCAAGGAATATCCAGAGGGTGAGGAAACGGTCGAGAAATGATAATTTTCCGGTTATGCTTTCAGACATGGCTTTCTCCTGTGTAAATACATGGTTTTCGTCGCGTTTAACGTTTCAACGCCGGATAATCGACCATCTGCTGAAGCAGCTCGAAGTCCCTCTCCCCTTGGCAAAATATCCTTCGATGGAGTAGGACCTTCGGCGTTCCGCCGATCCCGGTGTTTTTGCACTCGTCAGTGTCGCCAGTGAGACACCGAAATATGCGAAATATCCCGTTTAAATCCCCTGCCCATCTCCCTCGCCGACCACAGATGGTTAAGTAAGGATCTGGTTTCTTTTTATCGAATATGGCGCCATCAGGGATACTCCCTATATTTCATAACTTTGCCAGGCGAAAAAAAGCATGTAAAGGCCGGTAATCACCACCAGCACCCCGCAGGCTTTTTTTAATAGTACGGCGCCTCTGAAACGCTCATTCCAGTTCAACACATGCTGCACCGTTTCGGTGAACGTACCGGCCAGAACTATAACGCCGCAATGGCCGACGGCGTAGGCCAGGATGAGTCCCACGGCGAATACCGGCTCCTTTGCCGCAACGCCGAATACAATGCCCAGCATGGGGGCCATATAAGCGAATGTGCAGGGTCCCAGGGCGATGCCGAAGATAAGCCCCAGCAAAAATGCGGCGAATGCTCCTCTTTTCTTAAACCCCGGCTGCCCCGCCCCCGCGTCCAGAAAGGGCAGCGGAATCAGTCCGAGCAGATAGAGACCGATCATCACCAGGATTACGGCCACGGCGATATTCCCATAGCGACCCACATCGCCCATGAGCCGCCCCATGAGGGCGGTGACCAGCCCGATAAGGGCAATGGTGACAAGGATCCCGGCCGAAAAGAGTGTCGACAACAGTGCCGCGCGGCGGGTCGTCATGACACCCTGGCGGTCGATAAAGCCCACCACCAGTGGGATGCTCGCCAGATGGCAGGGGCTTAACACGATGCTCGCGACGCCCCAGAGTAACGCTGCCGACAGCGCTATGTGAGGCTCTGCGTAGAGCATGCGGGTGAGACCTGTGAACAACTCCATCAGCATTACCGCACACCTCCTCTTTTCAGCGCCTTAATCACTTCCTCTTTCGGGAAAAAGCCCTCGTGACGGAAATACTCCCTGCCGTTTTTGTCAAGAAACACCTGGGTGGGAATGACCCGTATACCGTAACGGTGGGCATGGGGAGCACCATCCTGTGTCCACACGTCGTGAAAGACCACACGCACCTGTTCACCGTACTGGTCTTCAATCGCCCGCATTACCGGCTGCATCATTCGGCAGGGAATACAGTTCACCGAACCCAGCTCTATAAAGGTAACGATTATTTCTTTTTTCTCCGATAACGCCGGCTTAATGGACTCGCCGGCTCTCAGTTCGGCGTTTCTTTCGGCTGGATCTTTTACAGGTATTTCGACCTCTTTTTCACCGGCGGACTTCGTTTCTGAACAGCCGAAAAGCCCGCTCAAAACCAGTAAAGGCGCTTCTTCAACACCGCAGGAACACTCTTTTTTAATATATACGCCTCCCACCGCCAGGAAAACAGCGGCGATAACCGGCACAATGCGTTTGCCCATAACCATATATTTTCCTTTCTAATCAGCAGCAACAGTTGTTATTCGAGCCCACACCGGCGATGATTCCCGGGCTGGTTCTGATCGCTTCGTACATTTTCTCCACCGTCTCGCCGGTAACCGGGGTTTCCCCTTTTACCAGACCCATTTCGGTGAGTACAAAAGAACGCGTGGTAACGCCGATGCGCTCCAGGTTCTTCCGGGCGCAGGCGGAGGCGTATCCTTCAATGGTGAAGCATTCATCGGCGCCTTTCGCCGTCTATACATAACCCGAAAGATCGGTGCCGACGGCCGCGAGACAGCTCATTTTGGCGAATCTTTTTTCCCTGAGCCTGCGGGCGACCCGGTCGGCTACTTCCCCGACATCGGCGGCGCCTGAACAGGCGTATATCATTCTGGTTCCTCCCGTGCAGCATTCAGCCATGTCGTCTCTCCCTATGAAATGAGTTTTTTCAGTTCTTCCACCGACGGTACCTTGCCCGCGACTTTTACTTCCTCGTCCACCACCAGCGCCGGAGTTATCATGACACCGTAGTCCATGATTTTTTTAAGCTCTTTCACTTTTTCAACGGTGTATTCTATCCCGAGTTCCCCCGCCGCTTTAACGGCGAGTTCTTCCAGCTTGTTGCATTTTGGGCAGCCTGTGCCCAGGATTTTAATGGTTTTCATTTATCATTCTCCATAAAATATATTTTAAAATACAGCTCCGTAGATCATTCCGCTTACGGTGGCCATTACCACCACCAGCGAAACGAATACGACGGTTTTCTTTGTTCCAAGATAGGAACGTATCACCAGCATATTGGGAAGCGACAGGGCCGGGCCCGCAAGGAGCAGCGCCAGGGCGGGTCCCTTCCCCATACCGCTGCCGATTAGCCCCTGTACGATGGGTACCTCGGTAAGGGTGGCAAAATACATAAACGCCCCCACCACCGAGGCAAAGAGGTTGGCCCACAGAGAGTTGCCCCCCACCAGTGCCGCGACCCATTCCGTGGGGATGATCCCTTCCACCCCAGGCCTGCCCAGGAAAAAACCAGCAAGAAGCACCCCGAAGAGCAACAGCGGCAGGATCTGCTTAGCGTAGTCCCAGGTCACCGTGAACCATTCGGCGCTTTCACCGCGGTTGGTGCCGGTGACGACCGAAAGGCCGACGGTCGCCGCCGCGAAGGGGATCATGGGTTCATGGGGAAAAATGAACGCGAGCGAGGCCGTCGCCGCGGCCGTAACGCCGATCTTCCACCAGGACAGCCCGAACCACCGCACCAGCACCGTCCCGAAAAGCGCCGCCGCAGCCGCGGTGATATACCATTTGTACGCAAACAGGAGATGCCACAACCCCTCCGATTCAGCCGGCTTTCCCCAGTTGGCGAACACCAGTATGGCCACCATGAGAAAGAAATAGATGCCGTTCTGCGCAAGGTTCCGCTTCGCTTCGCCGGCGGGCATGTGCATGGCCGCCTTCGCCCTTTCAGTTTCTTCTTTACGATATATAAGGTGCATCAGCACGCCGATCACCACGCTGAAGACAATGGCCCCGACCGCCCGGGCCGTTCCCAGCTCCAGACCCAGCACCCTGGCGGTCAGGATGATGGCCAGCACGTTGATGGCCGGTCCTGAATACAGAAAAGCAGTGGCGGGTCCCAGGCCGGCCCCCATACGGTAAATACCGGCGAAGAGCGGCAGTACCGTGCAGGAGCATACTGCCAGGATGGTTCCCGACACCGACGCGACCCCGTAGGCCAGTACCCTGTTTGCCGCCGGTCCCAGGTATTTCATCACCGAGTCCTGGGCGACAAAGACCCCTATCGCACCGGCGATGAAAAACGCGGGAATAAGGCAGAGAAGCACATGTTCCCTGGCATACCATTTCGCGAGATGGAAGGCTTCCATAACGGCATTGTCGAACCGGGGAATGCCGACCGGCAGAAAAAAGAATGCCAGGAACAATCCCACGATCCACAACAGCGGTTTCCACTCTTCTTTCCAGTTCATCGCATCATCCCATAATATTGGTTAATTTGCCAAATAGCAATATAATTAACAATAAAAAATTTTACTTTTTCCCCTTGCAATACTTCACGACCCTGCCCTGCTCCTTCGCCGCGATTTCGAGCACCTCTTCAACGCAGCCAATAAAATTGAGAAGGCATGGGACTTTGAGGTGATAACACACCGTGTTGCCTTTTTTTTCGTCGAAAACAATGCCGGCGTTTTTCAGTACGCTCAGGTGCTTCGATACCGTCGAAATATCGGACCCTATCATTTCTGTCAGTTCGTTGACACAGCGTTCCCGACGGTCCAGCTCTTCAACGATAAAAAGGCGTGTCGGATGCGAGATGGCCTTTATAACGCGGGCGCGGGCCTCATACCGCTTGTAGGTTTTTTCATTCATAACTTATTGGCAAAATAACCAAATAGATATTTTTCGTCAAGCATTATTTTCGCCTACGGATATTCATAAAGCCTGTTTGTATCGAAGGATCTATGATTTTAAACTTTTTCTTTCACCCATGCCGGGGATTGAAACATTAATTTACTGATTGTTATATTACTACTTGACTTATTACTCATATAAACTAATACACTTTTAATTTCTTGTTCTATCAATTGGTACATAGCTTAATTCTCACATGAAATATCAGTAAAAACAAATATGCGATAAACTCGAAATAAATGAAAAGAAAGCGACTCTGCCGCTGCTGGTGGAAAGGATATTAGTAAAACCTCCTGATGAAATTTATAATTCCATCGTTTAATAACTGGTCGATTAAAGATCATTCAGGGAGGTTTATATGACTACTGAAAGCTTTTTCAGTAAATACAGATTCACTATTATACTTGTCTCCATCATCTTTCTTGCGGCCACATGGTCGCTTTATATTAGTTCACCCGAAATCGAAGGAGTACCCCGCCTTAACCCAATACTGGTAATGCTGCTTGCCCTGGTCGGCCTTGCCGCCGGGTGTCTGGGGGGATGGATCGGTACCGGCGGATGCAGTGTGATGCTGCCGATACTGCATTTCTGGCTCGGGTTCTCAGCTCCCATGGCGGTGGGAACAACACTTTTTGCGGTGATTTTCACCGCTCTTTCCGGTGGATACGGTCATTTCAAGCAAAAAAACGTTCATTCCCGTACCGCTCTGTGGCTTGGGAGCACCGGTATAGCAGGGGTTCTCCTGGGATCATGGCTTTTCCTCTATCTCTCCCAGCATTCGAATCTTTTGGGATTTATCCTTGGTGTTGTATTCCTGTGGCCGGCGATCCGGATGATACGCGAAGGTATCGCCAAAGGTATACCCGGGGCCGTAGTGCAGGGAAACGTAATTAACGCGGCGCCGGCCGGACTTGCCGGATTCGGCGGGATTGTTGGCATACTGACAGGTCTCGTCGGCCTGGGCGGCGGCTATGCCCTTGTACCGGGATTGATATATCTATTCGGCTCGCCGGTCTACATCACTATGGGAACATCACTCGCGGTTATGCTTCCCCTTGCGCTCGTCGGAGGCGTTATTAAACTTGCCCAGGGATATGTCGCGCTGTCGGCGGCCCTCACCATGGCGACGGGAACCATCATCGGCGCCCAGGTGGGCGCGGCGACCATCAAAAAATTCAAGCCGTCGACCCTTAAACTTATTTTCGGGATCTATTTTCTTTACGTGGCCGTAAAGTTTATCGGTAACTATCTCGGCGTTCACATCTGGTAATAAGGCTGATATGTACCTTGCAAACGGGGCAGCTTCGGCCGGCCCCGTTTACATCTTTACTCACACGAGCGTAAAAATTTTCTGACGATTGTTGCTTAAACCGTCTCCCTTACAGGCCAGTTATGTCTGGCCTTTTATTGAACCACGGTTTCGCCTTTTCCAGCTGCCCGGCGAGTCTGAAGAGCGTGGCCTCATCCCCGAAAGGAGCCACAAAATGGACGCCTGCCGGCATACCTTCCCCGGTAAAATGCAGCGGCACCGACATGGCCGGTAACCCGGTAAGATTGGCCGTCTGGGTGAACGGGACTTTCGAAATGCTCTCAACCGCCAGTTTATCCACGATGCCCGAGGCTTTTAGAATCCCTCCCGCGCCCAGGGTGTTTACCAGTTTCATCAGCAGCAGGTCGATTCCCCCGGGCCTGAGTTCACCTATTGCTGGGGGTGGAGAGGCCGTTGTGGGCGTCATGTACAGGTCATAGTGCTCGAAATACCCCCCCATTTCACGCGCCGCCCTGTTCCACGTCTCCATGGAAGCAACGAAATCACCGGCGGTAAAAGTCCTTCCGAGCAATCCAAGCGTCCAGGTCATTTCCTCTATATTTTTTCTGGATGCTTTTTTCCCGGTCAGCTTCCTGACTCGTTCCAGTTCTGCCGCTACTTCTCCGAAATACATCATAAGATACGCGTTTGCCAGGGCCATCCCGTCGACACCCGGTTCCGCTTCCTCTACATGATGCCCCAGTTTTTCCAGTAATTTCGCGGATGTTTCCACGGCCTTTTTGCACTCCTCGTGCACCTGCGTGCCGATGGGCGAACGTGTAGTGAAACCTATTTTCAGCTTTCCCGGTTTTTTGCGGATTTCGCCGAGATACGAACCGGACGGCGGGGCTATCACATAAGGCGCTCCTGCATCCGTTCCCCGGGTCGCATCCAGCATCGCCGCGCTGTCCCTGACCGAACGTGTAAGCACATGTTCCACGACCGCGCCCTGCCATACCTCTCCATACTCCCTCCCCATGGGATTGCGTCCCCTGGTGGGTTTCAAACCGAAGAGTCCGCAATATGACGCGGGAATGCGTATTGACCCACCGCCATCCCCTCCTGACGCGAAGGGCACCATGCCCGCGGCTATCGCCGATGCCGAACCTCCGCTTGAACCTCCAGGCGTTTTCTCTCTGTTCCAGGGATTCCTGGCCGGCCCGAACAGTGCCGGTTCCGTGTACGACAAAAGTCCGAATTCCGGCGTGTTGGTCTTACCCATTATTATTACGCCTGTTTTTTTGAACCGTCTGACCAGTTCGCTGTCGTGCGATGGAACGTAATCCCTGTACGCCCTGCTGCCGCCGGTCATTGGAACACCGGCACAAGCCGCCAGCAGATCTTTCAGCAAAAAAGGAACTCCGCAAAACGGCCCTGCCGGAGGCCTGGAGCGGGCTGTTTCCAGTGCGCTGTCGTACATCTTCGTTACCAACGCGTTCAAAGACGGATTCAGTTTCTCTATCCGGTCGATCGCCGTTTCACACAACTCAGACGGCGATACTTTCTTTTTCTTCACCAGTTCCGCAAGGCCGGTGGCGTCATATTGCTCATATTCTTTGAATATACTCATATTTCACGCTCCTTAACCCGATGTAGATGTTTCCACGGTTGTCATTACCTCACCTGTTAAATTCCCTTGGTCCCGGGGGGTGTGAACTTTTCCTGCGTGTTGAACGGATCCCGGAATTCATGTGTGTTCCTGAAATTCAGCGGTTTGCCGCCGCGGTTGTTCAGGTAACGTCCCAATTCAAGGTTTATGCCGTCAGGCAGGTTTATACCCGCGGCCGACATGGACTGGCGCAACAGGCTTTCGGCCTTCGAAGCGAAGGCGATGGCGTCACCCAGCATCCTGCCGGCTTCCGTCGGGTTATGAAAACCGATTGAGTTCTCCGCGCCCATGAACACACCCCGGTAGAATGCTTCCTCATAATATTCCTTCGCCTTTTCATAAAGTGCCATATTAATTATCTTCCCTCGCGCCCTGTGCGTATTGGCGATTTCAAAAAGCTTAGCCGCAACAGCGGTCTGATAACCCGAGCGTATAAGCAGTGAAACGGTGCGGTCCTGTATCGCCTTTATACGGTCTTTCAACCTGTCTATGGATTGCGGATGGCAGTTTCCGCATGCAAACAGGTCATTTTTCAGCGGGCTCATAATGTTATGGTCAGAAATTTTAAACCCTCCTACCCTTTTGTACGGCATATGACAGTCGGCACAGGCCAATCCCGCTCTGAAGTGTACGCTTCCATTGGTAAAAAACTCGAACTCCGGGTGCCTCATGAATGCCATTTTAAACCCGGTAACTTTCTGGGTCCATTCCCGGTTCGCGGGATCGCTTTTCAGCACTTTTATTATGTTCTCAATCGTGATCCTGCCCCATGCGCTCCCCTTCCAGGGGAATACTACGTTGGTCGATTGCATCTTTTCATCCTTCGGGATGAAATAGGTGACGTGGCACTGAGCGCACACCGCGGTCCGCATTTCCTGGCGCGTGAAGTCTGTCTTTCCCAGTTCACGAAAACCTTCATGTACGGTCCATCGCGACACTTTAAGGTCCATGGTTTTATTATCGTGACAGTCGATGCAGGATACGCCCAGGTTTTGATGTTCTTTCGGTATCAGGCCCACGGCCTCCATATACGGCATTCGGAACAGTGCCTTTCCCTGTTCTTTTAAAAGCTTCCCCATGTAGGGCGATTTGCAGGTTATGCAGGCCCCTCCGGCTTTGGTCCTGGACTGGTCGATCTCGGCCTGGTCGATCATCATGTAATAATGGCCTCGCGGTTCATTGTATTCGATTCCAAAGCCCCACCCGTTGAACAGCAGCGCCATAAAGGGAAACTCTGACAGCTTGTCCCAGACGATTTTATCGGTGTCCCATCCCCTTTTATAGAAACTCTTCCCTTTGGGACGCGGCTCCCTGGTCTTCAGCCATGATTCATATTCAACCGGGAAGACCACTCCCCACTTGTCGGGATCATACTCATTGTCTTTTATCACGGCGGTTTTAACCAGTTCACCTTTCCTTGGTGAACACCCGTCTATAAGAATAAAAAAAGACAAAAGAAAAACCGCAGCGGCTGTTCCCACATAGATAAGTGTTTTACGCTGCATTCCACTCCTCCCTGTACTATGTTAGAATTCACCGGTCCTGTTATGCCAGAGTTTTCTATGACACTCCCAGCAGTTCATGGCATCTGTGGATATCCTGGATACCGTTTCCGAGTGGCATCGTACGCAATTCGATTGAATGGTTTTTCGCGCGTGTCGCGACGAATGAACAGGTTCGGGCACTAGTCCGGTATAAAAAAATATCACATCCTTTATTCCATCGAGCCCCTTCCAGAGATAATGGTTGACGAAGTTGTTATTGGGCAGATGACAGTCGATGCATTTAATCTGTGCGTGTTTCCCCGAGTAAAACCAGTCATCATACTGTGTTTGCATCACATGGCAGCTTGCGCAATACTCCGGTGTTTCTGTTTTTTTCATGAAGGCGGCTGTCGATACCCCCATACCGATAACAATGATAAAAGCTATCAATCCGGCGATGAAAGGCTTCTTCTTAACGAATGTGATGAGCATCTGTTTCATTAGATATTCCTTGCGGAATTTCATTCTTTAAGAATGCTGATGATCGGTTTAAAAGTATCCGGATAAGATGTTACGGATGCTGTGATAAAGTACACCATTGATTTTAATGAAAATCAAGTACATAATTTCATCGGTTTTCAGTGCTTCCAGTCTCACATCCCTAAAAAAGCATGTCTTGCAACTACATCAATTTCTTTTTCATTGAAACTTTAACGCATATGCTTTTCACTTTCCTGAAAATGGTAGAAAAAATGATGGAATATATAATCCTACTGTTGCAATATTGACGATCGTGAGGAGGTTATCATGGCGGATACAAACAACAGTCTGGTGGTACTCTGGACCAGCGGTGACCGCGAAATTGCGCTCAGCATGGCGTTCATGTACGCACATAACGCAAAGCTTTACAACTGGTGGGAAACCGTTACGCTGATAGTATGGGGACCTTCGTCTAAACTTCTGAGTATAGACGAAGAACTGCAGCAGCATATAAAGAAAATGCAGGATGACGGTGTATACGTGGAAGCATGCCGTGCCTGTGCCGATCTTTACGGTACCGCTGAATTCCTGAAAGGCCTGGGAATTAAGGTTCGTTACATGGGAGAACCCTTCACGCAGTATCTTAAGGAAGGGAGAAAAGTGATTACCGTATGACCGATTCCTTTGATGGTTCATGGGAACCATGATGCATTTACGTCATATTCATACTGAAAGACCGGCCCCAATGGAGGAGCCGGTCTTTTAAAATTCAAATTTAATATGATCCGCGGTTTTTTCAGGCTTTCTGCAGCACCAGTTTCTCGCCGGGCCATTTGTCGAAATACCATGTGTGGGCGAGCATAAGCGCAATAAGTAAACTCACCGCAGACAAAGGAAACTGATTCGGGTGGGAATACGCCTTCTGGGTCCCCAGCAGCATGGGGCTGAATTTGTAATAAAGTATATAAAATCCCAGCGTGGTGAATCCTACTATTACCGTACGAACCAGTATATTCACCTCGCGGGAATATTTGGTCGGCCAGTTGTTGAAGTATATGCCATGGATCAGGGCCATCAGCAGGGCAAACATGGCGGTTTCGCCCGCATGCAGATAACGCCAGTCGACTGACATTTCTCTCGCAGAACCGCGTACCGCAGGTCCCCATACCACTTCCTGTAGAAAAACAAAACCCAAAAACAGGATCATGGCGAAGGCAAACGTACCGAATATTCCCGTCAGTCCCCTCCATGGCTGTTTCTGCACCAGGTTTATCGGCCATCCCTCATACAGAACCTGAATGATCCATATAGATGCCGTCCAGGAAACCATCCAGCCGAGGTTGAACCTGCCGCTGAGCGTGTTGACCATCCTCTCCCACCAGGGGAACGCCGCCGCGAACTCCTGCCACGGGTAAAAAAGGATGCCCATATGCGGGTGGAGCACCAGTGTGTAAAACACCGTGACGAAGAAAAGCAGCATGATCAGGCTGGTGTGCCTTGCCGTGTGCCCCTCAATCTTCCTCTCAGGCCAGTTGTACCAGTGCAGTGACCAGATGGGGATGATCATCGCCATGGTGGCCCCCACGAACAGGATTGCCATAGAAGAATACTCACGTGAATTGTAGGGATTGATTTTCAGCTTTTCCAGTATGCTCTCGGAAAAATATGAAATTCCCATGTGGCCTATTATCTGCTGAAATACCACATATACCATAATGATCGCGAAGGCCAGGCTCAATCCCAACATGACCAGCCCCTTGATCATAGGGTGCTTTTTCAAAAGAAAATCACCCGAAACCGGCCAGTAGCGATAAATCAGTACCGATGTCAGCACGCCCACCAGCAGCCATTGAACATAAGAGTATCCCCACATTGGGGTATACATTCTCATATACCCCTTGGGATTCATGAACACATACCATAACACCATGAACAGCACAAAGAGTATTGCGGTATTCATTAAACCTGAACCCAGAATACCGAAACGAGGCGCTATTTTTCTGTCCTCAAGCCAGTAATTAATCTTCATAACCAATCATCCTCCTAGATAACAAAGGTATCGCCGTTGCCGAGGTAAATGTCACGCTTGGTTTTATTCTTGCCGCTGCCCTTTACCACAGGCAGCCCCTGCTTGATCATCTTCTCAACGGTGATATATCCCGTACAGTGATTACAGCCCAGCATTTCAAGTTTGTATTTAGACAGGTTCCTGACCAGATCGTCATTAAGCGGATCCCAGTCCTCGTAGGGGGAAACATGGAGACCACCGTAAGCGGCATAGAGTTTCTCGGAACCCTTGATATTACTGCTGATCCATTCCATCAGGGTAATCAGTCCCATGTGACAGCAACCCGTCACCGTTGCGATCCCTTTGTCCTTAACGTTGAATATCAAAACCTGTTCCCCGTAAACTCCCCTTCCGCAGGGAACACCGAAAACCGCCGCGGCCACACCGGGGTACAGCTTGTACATTTTCCCTTCATCATGTTTAATGAGTTTTCCGCGATGAGGAATGCAGTTGGAGATAGGTGGTTTCTCGAACTTGTACCCTGACAACAACTGATAGCTCCTCTTCATGAAGGTATTGGGTATCATCATTGTGATATCGGGATAATGCTGGAACACCGCCTGTATTCCCCAGAAATGATCATAATGATCATGACTCACAAAAAAAAGATCGACCTGCCTGGACTTCAGCAGTTTATCAATCCCTTCCTGCTGGTAACGATGAGTCATCCACTCGACGTTCCATCCTGTATCCAGGAGTATCTTTTTACGGGAACCGTCGAGAAACTCTACGTCAAGAAAGTGGCACGATCCCCCGGCATTGTTGCCCTTGTATCCGTCTTTTACTCCGGTGCTGCTGAATTTCACGTCATACTGGCTTACCAGTCCGCCGCCGGCTTTTTTAAAATCGCCCATCTGCACTTTGTTGTTGAACCAGCTGGTCTCGGAAATGCATTTCACCGTTACGCTTTTACACTGGCCTATATCCACCGGGTTTTGTTCTTTTTTGGAAATAAACGCGCTCTTAAACACCGTAGAGGTCAATCCCTGTGCGGCGAAAAAGCCTCCCACCGTACCTATTGACATTCCTTTAATAAAATTCTTTCGTGTAACCTGATCACTCATTACATTACACCTCCTCGCGTTAATGTCTGCACTGATTAATTCTTAAGGCTGCTTCGGTTAAAACGCACCCGGTAATACATAGCACTGATACTTACCGGTTTTCTCTCCGGCCGTAACTTGCAGTCCGTCCTTTTGGACCGCATACTACCATATCGCCGCGACTTTAATGACTCCGAGAAATACCACAACACCAATCACCAGCCCCGCAATCAAGCCCGGCAGATAACCCTGACCCAATTTGCTCATTATACTTACCTCCACGCGGAATTAAATATTCAAAACGGCCGATCACAATACTGTATTCAATGACCGCCCGGTTTGTTGCCCTTAAACCCAAATCCCGCACTATTGATATCATAGTCATTGATTCCCATGCGGATATCCGGTTTAGCCTTTACACCGGTATCCTCTATTAAATCAACACAGAATGACATCGCTATGTCCCAGGAAGGAACGTTGCGGTCCGTTCCCCGGGCACAAATTATCACCTCTGGTTCTTTTGCATCATCCGTCCTTACAGAAATATCCGTGATCGCCATGGTTGCCGAACGTGACGGCGCTTCCAGATTCAGTGAGTCGATTTCACCCTCTTTGTTGAACTGAAACACAATCTGACCCAGCAGATAGAGGCAGGTGTTGAGCCCCTCCCTGGCCTCGGTAGTAGGAATCCCCTTTCCGTTCGCAAGATCCTCCATATGATTATGGCCGCATTCATGTGCATGCGCGTGTTCCTGTTCGTGCATCAAGCAGGTCGCAAGGAATTCAACCCCGGTTTTACTGAACATATCGCTGACCCGCACCAGTTGTTCCGCATATGAAAAATCACCAAAGTCTTCTTCCTCTATATCAGGATAATAATAGATGTTAAATATAATTTTACTCTTTTCCTGAGGTGATTGCCCCGGCATTTCTTTCAGCCCGAAAACACCGCGCCGTTTCTTCGTCCAGAAAAACCATCCCCTGGGCGGGATCCAGTCATAACTGATATAACGGAAATGCGATTTCTCACGAGCGTTTTCACGATGTATGATTGAATAAATCCAGCCATCCATGATGGTTTTTATATTTTCGAAAGGTTGTACTTTCACCACATTCATCTTTGCGTGGATTGCTTCATTCTATAAACTTTTCTTCCTGCATGCTTATATTTCCCGGGAGGGAATCTCCTCTTCCCTTTTCCCGAATAATTCCCTGGCTATTTCCAGTTTGGATCTTCCCTCGGTCGCAATACCACGTTCCTTTGCGGCGTTTATAATGTCCTCCAGCGGCATTTCAGCGAACAATGCGTAACATCGTTCGTAGGAGTCAAAAAAATTCCCTGTATCAATATTCTCAAAACAACTCCTGTTCTCCTCTTCCTGCTCTTTTCCAAGCAAGTAATTCATCAGGGATCCGATTAACATTTTCCGTCCTATCATGGCTTCCTCCAGAACTACTTTGTACACAGACTTCGACTTCTTTTCAAAATAAAATGAGGTCGCACCAAAACCATCAGCACCACCTCACTTGATCACTTGATGAAAAATCACTTTATTCAGTACTTCACACTATCCAGGGACAATCCCTCTTACACTCCTTTTCCTTCATTGCCTGCGTAGTATATTTTTTTTAAACAACAGGTACATAAGTATTATATGCATTATTCATTCCATATGCAAACTAAATACAGTTTTTAAGCATGATTGTCATCGGGTCACTATTATTTCGCTTAATAGTGGCCCGATAACCCGTTGTAATAAATGAACCGGACAGCAAAACCATATAATGAGCATCTTTTTAATAATCTAAAACGTGGAATTTAACCGCACATAAGCAGGGAAAATAATTATTCATATGCATTTTACAATAATCAATCATCATCTGCTTTTGCATTATGCAATGAATACCGGAGGAGTCGCAGACTTATGAATCACTTAAAAATGTTGTAGATGCGGAGAACAACGGATTAATTCATAATATCGCTATTAAGAATATAATCTTAATATCCATGCAGTTTGTAGAAATATTATAATGCGGAAATTACTGAGTTTGTTATATCTGCGCACGAATTACCCTGATCCAAGCAGCTCGATCATGCCCCTGTTTGCGTCCACCCTGACCCGGTCGCCGGTTTTTATTATTGTAAAGATATCGGCCTCGGGTTTATCCACCGCCGGTATTTCAGTAACGATAAGCGCCCCTGAAAGAATGGGTTCGCTCTCCGTACATATCACCGCCGCGGGTAGGCTCCCTTTTTTTCTTGCGTTCCATGCCGCCGAGTCGTTGGAGGCCGACCCCTTCCCCACAGTGAAGATAAAGATCTTTCCCGCCACCTTCGTTCCCCTGAGGGGGTGATGAGGCCCCGTCAGTTCACCTGTTTCCTGATCGAGGTCCCCCATAAAAGAAAATCCCCCGTTGTAAACCACCGCCTCACCTTCCGCGACGCCTCTGCTGATCGGATGAGCTTTTATTTCCATATGGTTTTTCCTCCTTTCCATTTGCCTGTCAGCGCGGCCTGTACGCATTCCTCCGTGGTACCCAGGAATACCATGGTACCGTCCGAGGCGAGATAATGTGCCGCCCTGGCGGAATTGGTAGCGACGCTTTTCGCTTTTTTATCACCGGCAATGTCCTTACGTGCGAAGGGATTAACCAGTGCCGGGCATATCGGCGCAATATAACCGCCCGCTTTTACGACGGCCCCGGTCCACCCGCGCGCCCCGGCCATCTCGGCCACACGGTTCGAGGCGCCGATAAGCAGCGGAACGGCGCATTTTCTCCCTTCCAACAATGCCGCGATGCGTCCTATATCCTCAATGGAAGCATGGGGGCATCCGAAACATACATGCTCCACGGTATTGTCGTCCCATACGTTCAGTTTATTCCAGGTCTGTTCCAGATCCCCAGGTCTGATGACATGCACGTGTTCCGGCTTTCGTCCTCCCAGGGCGCTTTCTTCATCGGGGGCCTCAGGGGTTGTTCCGTTTATATGACAGAGGGTTACCGCTCCGGAAGTCGGCATCGGCACCACCAGCGACCGCGCGGATTCAAACGCCAGTCCCGGTGGGATTCCTTTAACCGCAACGGGTTGAAATCCCGGAATCCGCGATCCGATATAATACCCCAGGCACTGGTAGTGTACCGGTTCCCATCCCTCCATATCCAGTCCAGCCAGGTCGACGAGATGACGCGCGAACCTGTTTTCAGGCAGCAACAGTCCCATGAGGGGTGTCTTGCCGCATACGGCCGCCGCAAGTGAGACCAGTATTCCCATTCTGTCGATACGGGCCCCGAACAGGCTGTTGTTCGACACCTGTATACAGCTTCCGCCCATCGATATGACGTCTCCGGTTGCGGCGGTGATGCCTATCTGGTACTCGGCGCAGGTTTCGGTGAGCATCCAGCCCAGCCGCCTGATCGTTGCGACACGGTGGTCGTGGGCCTCTTTGAACTTATGGGCAAGCGGCAGCCCCCATGACTCCCATAAATCAGGCTGAAACGATGGGTGCGTGGTGACCATCTGCCCGGTGTTCCGCAAGCCATCGGTCATCATGTCCCAGAAATCCAGCGGGCAGGCGTCATAGCTCACATGGGCCCGTGAGACATCCACCAGCCGCTCCGCATCAAAAGATTCTCCCAGTCTGATCAGGAGGTCGATGGCCCTTTGTTGCGCCTGACCGTTAAGGCCGTCTGTCATTCGTTTTTCATTATCCGATAATCTCAAGGTGTCCCTCCAATATTATGGAGTAAAAGCAGCCCCTGATACAACGGTATCAGGGGCTGCCTAAAGGTGAAAGGAGATTTTACGACGTAATCCCGTTAAACTGTCTTATTGATGACACCCGCTTCTTTAAGGGCGTCTATTTGCGCCTGATTGTAACCAAGCACTTTCTTCAATACCTCTTCGGAGTGTTCTCCTAGGAGAGGAGCAGGTGCGTAAACCGCACCCGGTGTTTCAGAAAGCCTGATGGGTGAACCGCAGATCTTCATTTTCCCAACAATCGGCTGATCGATCTCCACCAGCATATGGCGATGGGCGATATGGGGATCCTCGCATATCTCCTTGATATTGTTGATAGGAGAATAGGGAAGCGCCTCTTTCTCGAAAATATCGCACCATTCCCTGGTGGTTTTCTTGACCATTTCGGCGTCAAGAATAGGAATCAACTCCTTTTTATTCTTGGTACGCAGCGGATTGGTTTTATACTTCGGATCGTTTACCAGATCCTCCCGGCCTAACACCTTACAGTAGGTTGCCCAGAGTTTATCGTTGCCTATCGCCGCGATTACCCATGAATTATCCTTGGTCTTGAATCCCTGAAAGGGAGTAATGGACGGATGGGCGCCGCCCAGCGGCCCCGCGATATCTTTTGTGTTCATGTAACGGGCCACCGCGTTTTCCAGCACGGCGAAAAGACCGTCTACCATGGATATGTCCAGGTACTGGCCCTTTCCCGTTTTTTCCCGGTGTATCAGCGCGGCCAGAATCCCTATCACGCCCTGATGCCCGGCGAAGATATCCCCCACCGACGAACCCACACGGCAGGGAGGCCCCCCCTCCGGTCCGGTAATGCTCATGATACCGCTGTAGGCCTGTGCCACCATGTCGTAGGCCGGCCGCGATTCATATTCAGGCATTGAGTCATGGCCGAAACCGCAAATCGAACAATAAATCGCTCTGGGGTTGATCTTCTGGATATCCGGCCAGTCGAATCCCAGTTTTTTCATGGTGGTGGGTCTGAAATTTTCCACGACGATATCGGAAACCTTAATAAGCTCCTTGAGAATGTTTTTTCCTTTCTCGTCTTTCAGATTAAGCACCAGGCTTTTCTTGTTTCGGTTGAGGCTTATGAAATAACCGCTGCGGTTTTTATCATGCTCACCGATGAACGGACCGAACTCACGGGCATCATCGCCGTGTTCCGGCTCAATGTGAATCACCTCCGCACCCAGGTCCGCAAGAAACATTGTACACGTCGGCGCGGCCAGCACATGGCTGAGGTCCACGACTCGTATTCCCTCTAATGCTCTCCCCATGGCTGTAACCTCCATACATAAATTTTTAAAACCGCTTCATGCTTCCTTTTGAGCAAAAGCTACCTTTCTTCATGTAACATGAAGCTTTAGAGCTATGCCCCGTTCTCCTTTTGAGAAGAACGGGGCTGATGCATACTACACTGCCGTCTAGGCCTTGGTTCCGAATACTGTGTCGAGGTGCGCCTTATCCGGAGCTTTACTCTTCGTTAATTGCGCTATTATCAGATATGCCACGAAGGAAATAATAAACGACGGAATTATCTCGTGTATATCCTTCAGGCTCTTGTACTGGAGTCTGAAACCCCATCTCCAGATAACGCAACTGGCCATACCGATCAGCATCGAATAGAATGCCGCGTGACCGGTACCCCAGCGCAGGTAAAGACCGCCGAAGATGGCCGGGAAGAAGCTCGCCGCGAAGACCGCGCCCGAGAAGGCTGTCAGTTCCACTATGCCCGCGGGAGGATAAATGGTCAAAACCAGTATGATCACACAGTACAACGCGATCGATATCCTGGTCCTGACGACCACCTTCTCTTTGGGCATGGGCTTCATAACGCCCCACATGTCACCTATAATGGCCGTTCCGACGATCAGCATAACCGATGCCAGGGACGACATACCTGCCGCGAAGAGCCCGGCCATACAGATACCGCTTACCCACGGGTTGTTGAACTTGGCCAGCATAAAGCCTATAACCTTGTCGGTTCCTTTAATCAGGCCCGCCGCTTCCTCGGGGGTAGCCATACCGTGAACCAGTGCGCCCAGTCCCATAACGCATACCAGGGATATACCCAGGAATATAGGGGTCCAGATCATGGCGAAACGCATGCTTTTCGCGTTATCGATGGAATAGAAACGGATAAGACAGCGCGGTTCGGCGATCTGTTTGGAACCCACCGCCAGTCCTATACCCAGTATATAGGCAAAAGGTATAAGCACCGCAAAACTCACCAGCCCTGTGCCGATCGGGGTCCCGGCGCGGGTTACGTGTTCGGTGTTGGCAACCGCTGTCATGAGAGGCTCCCATCCACCCACGTATGCCGCGGGAATCAGGAACATGATTATCGCGACAATAAACATTATGATCCCCTGAATCGCGTCGGTCCAGAGTACGCTGTACATGCCTCCCCAGATGGTATATGCCGCGGTGATGAATATCACGAGGAAAGCACCCCATCCATAAGGAACATCCA
>CAZUXY010000041.1:0-45694 GCA_964624235.1 uncultured Leptospirales bacterium
TGAAGGGTTGATTGCAGAGGTTAACGAAATAAACAAGGTTCTTGCTTCCGCTGACATTCCTGTAGATGAGACAGCGATTCTATACAGAAATAACTGGCAGGGGCAATTCATCATGAAGCACTCTGAATTAGTGAGAACACGTTGCGATGAAGGGAGACTGATACTATTGACCATGCATGGATCAAAAGGCCTCGAATTTAAAACTGTGATAATTACCGGGATTTCCGATGACATATTGCCGGACCCTTTCAGTCAACTTGAAGAAGAGAGACGTCTGCTTTATGTAGCGATGACCAGGGCGAAAGAAAGGCTTTATTTACTGTATCATAAAGGGAAAAAGAGAGAAATCCCAAAGTTTGCCAAAGAGATAGGTATAAGGAATTTTTAGGAAATATTTTTGGAAAAAGTATAAGAAAATGGTATAATATCTGCTTTATGACATAAGAGATTTTTATGTTTATAAAGTATTGACAAACCATGGCGACACAATTGTAATAGTTAAAATTAATTAAAAAATATTATTACTATTAAAGGAATTTCCGCTTTAGAAATAAGGAGATGTTATATGGATAAATGGCTCGGAGATCTGATCTTGGAGTATCATCTTGCTGTTCACCACACCATTGTGATTGCATCAATAATTTTTGGATGGGTGGTGATAACGGGGTGTATCCGTTTTGGCCTAGCGATATACAAACGCAAAAAGGGCGTATACCCTCCTGCCACCAGCCAGATGGAACATCATTAAAAGAAAATAAATTATAATCCACATACAGGACGCCGATGGCGTCCTTTTTTATTGTTGTTTCACATTGCGCATTAATATAATGATTTCCTT
Source organism: uncultured Leptospirales bacterium (assembly GCA_964624235.1). GTDB lineage: Bacteria > Spirochaetota > UBA4802 > UBA4802 > UBA5368 > CAZUXY01. The sequence goes on from CAZUXY010000041.1 coordinate 839, forward strand.
TAGATTCCTCAGCTCCTCACCATATTTGGCCCAGTTGCCGTCACGCTGATATTTTTCCGCCTGTAAAAGGTGATTGTATGCTTTCTGGGCATAGTCCCGAAGTTTTTCCTCGGTTCCTATGCCTGATGATATCAAATCAACAGTAGTACCCTTGTAAAACAGACTGTTTATGGCGGCAGGAAGATTTTCCTCCATGGCAATTCTGTCAGCAAATGAAACAATTACTCTTTTGAGTTCGGGCATTTCGCTGGTTTCCGCCTTCAGGTACAGCGGTTCAATGAAGAGAACAGAGTCTTCTATGGGAATGACCATCATATTGCCGCGGATCGCCCTGGATCCTTTCTGGCCCCAGAGTGTTAAAAGCTTGGAGATTTCGGCATCCTGGTTGACCCTGGCTTCAATCTGCATCGGGCCGAAACTTAATTTTTCCTTGGGCAACTGGTAGAGAGTAAGTTCGCCGTAATAGGGAGTGTCGCACTTTGCTATAAGGAAAGCGATCATATTGTCTTTTTTCAGCGGGGTGAAGGGAAGAATCAGAATAAAGCCGCTTTCCTTTTCCCCGGGAAGTGTGGTAACCAGATAATAACTGTGCATCTGTTCTTCGGCGGCATCATAAATCTGGTTGGGAATATCCCAGGCATCTTCGTTGTTGTAGAATACATTGGCGTTGGTCATATGGTATCTGAGCAGCATTTTACTCTGGATGTTGAATATAGTTTCAGGGTAACGGATATGAGACTGTAAATCTTTAGGCATATCGGACATGTCTTTAAAAAGGCCTTTGAAGATTTTTGCGTAGGTTTTAAGGATGGGATCGTTTTTATCCGCAACATAATAATCCATGGAGCCGTTATAGGCATCAATCACCACCTTAAAAGAGTTTCTCACGTAGTTGATTTGTCCCTTGCTGGACCGTATCGGTGTTGAATAGGGAAATTTATTTGTAATAGTATAACCGTCTATGATCCAGTAAAGCTTCCCTTCAGACTTGACCAGGTATGGGTCTTCATCAAATTCCAGGAACGGGGTAAGGTTCGTGACCATTTCTTTAATATTGCGTCTGTAGAGAATGCGGCTTTCTTTATTGATGGTACTGGAGATCAGTATGTTGATATGGTTGAATGAAACAGCGTAAAAGAGCTTCTTGAATATTGAATCAAGTCGCACACCTCCCTTCCCATCATACCGGGTATAACGGTTATCCTCCCCGTAGGGATAGTCGAATTCTCCCGGTGATATGGAGGTTTTAGTGATTACATAGGGATTGTTATGCTCGCCGTAATATATTTCAGGTCGTTTGATTTTCATAGGCAGTCGGGTGTTGGGAGGAATATCATATACCAGAAGCTCGGGCAGGCCTTCTGGTGTGATTTTGTCAACCCTGCTTAGAACAAAACCGTATCCATGGGTATATACCAGGTGCTCGTTAACCCATGATCGGCTCTGAGAACTGAGTTTATTAATAGCCAGTTCACGTGCGGAAAGATTCACTGCGGTTTTTTTCCCGTTGATAATATATCTATCTACATCCACATCATTGAAATTATAGTAGGGTTTCAATTCCTGGAGTTGTTTGTATGTCTGCTTTAAGGGTCTCCAGTCCCAGAGTCGGATATTCTCTATGGTATTCTTATTACGAAGGAGATCGCGATAGGAAAGATTCTGGTTATTGGCGAAAGGTTTTTCTTTAACCCGTTCTATGTCATAGGCCAGACGTGTAAACTTGATATTGCTTTCGATAAAAGGTTTTTCTTTTGTAAGCTCGTTGGGGTCTACAACGAATCTCTGCTGAAGGGATGGATAAATGGTTCCCAACAGAAAATAAGCAGGGATTAATGCTAAAAGGATAACGGCGGGAAGCTTGAAACTTTTAACAATAACATTCACCAGCAGTAGCCCGGATGCAATAAAAGAGATAACCATACACACATTATATGCTAAAAGATTTGCGTTGACCGCGGTATAGCCTGCGCCGAAAAACTTACCCCTGTCCGTGAATAGCAGATCGTAAGCGGAAATACGATAGTTCAGGCCCATAATCAGAACAATGACAGCGAAAAGAATGGAAAGGTGAATTCGTGCGAATAAAGAAAACTCTATTTTTCCCGATTTAATAAAAATTCCACCGTTGAGCAAATGAAACAACAGTGAAAATATCGTAATCAGAATCACAGAAAGCATCATCCAGCCGAGTATGAAGGTAATAAAAGGGAGTTTTAATATATAGAAACCGAGTTCTTTATTGAAGATGGGATCGTGAGGAAAGTTTATAAATGGGGTGGCATTGTTAAATACCAGATATTCTTTCCAGTATGCTGAGGCTCCAAGACCAAGGAAAAACCCCAGTATCACCGCACCGACGGAAACAATAATGAAGAGCATTCTCCTGGGTGTGCCGAATCCCTTGATCTGTATCCTGTCCAGTATATTCTGGGAAAAAACCTTTCCCTTTCCCGCAAGAATGCGAATGAGCATAAAATTCAAAAAAAACAGGACAACGAAAAGTACGGTAAAAAAACCCTGAACATTGAATTTAGTAACAAATAATGTCCAGAATATGCCGGTATGTCCATATGCTTTAAACCATTCATAATCGATGTAGAACCGGGAAACAAGCTGTACAATAAAATATAAAATAATGAAAACACCGAGAAACCAGAAGAACTTTTTATTCATGCAATACCCCTGGGTGTATTATACTTTAGTCCTGAAACGAATAAAAGCCGCACATGGGAAATGAGATATCTTGAAATGTTTATTGTATCAGAGAGTAAAGTCATAATCTCATTAATGAGTGAGGATTTCAAATATAAAAACTTATAAAGTATGCACTGTTGGAATTATTAATTTATTGTATTTCTGCTTTCATAAATACATTCAATGAATGCTTTTCCTTTTTTTCACAATGTCATTTATACCGGCCATTTCATTCTTTTCGGTGAAGTCTATAAACGCTTTTTTAATTTCAGAAATAATGTTGTTTGTCGCAGGATATCCGATAGATGTAAGCTTGTTAATTAAATTATAATAGGTAATGAATCTGAGATTATAATCAATACGCACCCTTTTCTTTTTATAGTCGACCTTGACTTTGTTGATTCCAAGTACATGTATAAGTGAATCCTCTATTTTTTCCGATAAATCAGGTTGTCTGAGATTTCGAACCTTAATGGTTGCTTTTTTCATTATATCTTTCATAGCAATGAACCCTGAAGTTTAATCTTTATTATAAAAGTAAGCAATGAATGAATGAATTTCAATGTATTTGTATTAATTTATAAAATACTAATATACTTATATGATGTTAGCTTAAAGCATTTATAATAACTTGAATTGAAGTAAAAAATGAAGGGAACTATTCGATCGTAAAAAAACCGGGTTGTGTACACAACCCGGTTTTTTGTTCATTTTTTAAATGATATGGTTACTTCGTGTGGTCTCTCAGTGAATAGTCCAGGGTGTTTTCAACTACTCCCTGGCTGTCCAGGGTTTCTTTTACGTCGGAATAGTAATAACCGGTTGCATTAATATCATAATCGTTAATGGCTTTAATGATGGGTGGATAACCGGGTATTCTTACAATAAGCCAGGGTCCCCAGACAAACATGAAACTGAGCACCAGCACTACCCAGAGAATCAGCTTTAACCAATTTTTAAAAACTCCGGGCCTGGCTGTAATAGCCAGGCCGGTGTTTTTCAATTCTGCGGTTGAACTATGTTCATTCATTCCGGTTAATCCTTATATCGAAGCGGTGATATTGGGGAATACCTTGTAGAACATAATCCAGGCCATCAACAGGGTAAGGCACAGGTTGAACGACTGGCCGCAGACATAGAGGGTAAGCGGCTTACCGCCCTTGAAGTAATGGGCAAGTTCGCGGAAATTGGTGGCCAGTCCGATGCTGGAAAACGCAAGTACGAACATCCAGTCGCGGAAAAGCTTGGTAAACCCGCCGATTACACCATGATCTAGAACGACGGCGCCCATGTCTTTCCCCATGCTTTCATACATTGTGGAAAGTATAATGGAAGCGCCTATAAATCCGATAACAAACTTGGGAAAACGGTACCAGATTTCCATGGCGCTGACCTTCTCACCGGGTTTTCGATCGATCTTGGTGGTCCAGATTATGGCCACGAAGAAAGCGATAATACCGATAAGAATGTTCTGGATCATTTTAACCGTTGCGGCCACGTACAATGCTTTTTCACCCAGAAACGCTCCTGCCGCCGCTACCGCGCCGGTTGAGTCGATGGTGCCTCCCATCCAGGCGCCGCCCAGTATCTGGGGCATACCTACCATTTTAATAAAGGCCGGCATAACGATCATCATTATCGAGGTGAAAACCAGGGAAAGGCCGATCGCCAGTGTAAGCTCTTCTTTCTTTGCTTTACAGGCGGCGGCGGTCGCAATGGCGGCTGAAACGCCGCAGACGCTCATATCAGAGGAGATGGTGACGTTGAGCGTTTTCGATTCCATTTTAAGTACTCTCTGGCCGAACTGATAGGTGACATAGAGTACTATAGGTGTCACTACCCAGGCCACAAAGATACCAGGCGTACCGATGGCAAGCATCTTGCCGAAAAGTATCTCGGCACCCAGAAGCACCAGACCGGTTTTAATAAAGTACTCGGTTTTAACAGACGGCATTACCCATTTCGGTGTGCCTATGGTATTGCTGATAAGCATTCCGAAGAAAATGGCCCATGCCTCCGCACCGATACCGTATTTCTTCATAACCGCCATGTTTCCCGCGGTATAGGCCAGCACGGCGATAAAGAACACGAAGGTAAATCCCAGCATGAATTTGGGAATGGTGGTTTCTTTCATGAAAGGTATGCCGATGCTGAAAAAAACCATGAAGAAAACCATAAGACCCAGCAGATAAGGTATCTGATTGAAGGGCTTAGCCGTAGCGCCTCTTTTGGCGCTTGAAGTCTTGCGATGTTCCGCTCTCCAGGCAGTGATGGCAGTCACGGCTGCCTCATTCAAAGCGGTATCCTTGAATTCTGCCTTTGCTGCTGCCTCTTCCGCCTCCTTGGCTTTAGCCATGGCATTTTCTTCTTTTTCCTTGGCTTTCTCGTATTTAGCTTTACCTTTTTCCTCCTTGGCGGATGCAGCGTCCTTGTTCATATAAAACGCATGCAGGGGATTGGCGGCCCACCCGTGAGGTTTTGAGGTGAACTTTTTAAGAAACTTGCCGGTATCATCACTGTCTGCTCTTGGCTTTTTTTTAGCATCAGAAGCCTTGTACCATGCGAGTGTTTTAAATGGAGCTCTCTGCGCTTCGACTTTTAGAGTTTCATTGGACTTTGCTATGATGTCCTTAGCGTCTTTAGGTGCTTTAGGGAGATACAGGAACATGGCGGCAATAATAAGAATAAAACCCAGCCATATCGCCCAGTAATCTTCCTTACGCCATAGTTCGGTCCAGCGTGATTCTTTTAAATCAGGCATAAAACCTCCTTTTGTGTAGTTTACCGGAATTAATTGTATTTTCAGATTTTATGCGCAGAAGCTTGTGAAGTCAAGAAAGAAATAAACATAATCATAAATATTTAATAGAATATTAAAGTAGTATGAAAACTCAGTTATTAATATATAAATATAACATTTCAATGTATTATAAATAATATATAACACTTAGATATATATTATATTTATTTATATTGATTAATATATAGGTGTGCATTTGATATAATATGAATTTTCACTAATACCTTGAAATATGCCGTGAAAACTGGAATGATTAATTCGAGATTATGAATCTGGAAACATTAGTGATGCTATTTTAAATTTAATAGGCTAATAAAAAGTTTTTCAGATCAAGAAAAAAAAATAAAATATTGAGATGATAGTAGATACTACCGCTGAATTTGTGTGTGGTTATGATTTGAATCCAGAATTATCATAATAAAAAGAAATGTTTCTTATTAAATAAAGCATAAACAGGGGCCGACCCAAAACAAAGTCGGCCTTTTTTTATAGTCTTTTAGCCCTTTCAGGCCGGAGAGCTATGCATTTTCAGGAGATTGTGAGCTATGGAGATCAATCCCCAATCCATGCTCGCTTTATCTATCCCTCGGAGCAAGAACCTTCGGAACCCCCGGTTGTGCTTTGTCTGACCAAACACCGATTCAACCTCAACCGGGCGCATGGTGCATAATAGTTTACCTTTCTCGCTGTCCAGATTTGCCCGTGCCTTCGCACGTAATTCATTCAATCTTGTATTGATCTCAACTTTACGATTATACTTCGACTTATGACAGAGAAGTCTGCTCCGGCACCATCGGCAGTCCTCGCACGTATACACCCGATACTCCTGCGAGAATCTGGTTACCGACACACGCGTTTTGAGCCCGGCATGGTTCAACCATCGATTCGACGGACAATGGTAACGGTCATTCGCCCCATCGTATTCCAGATGCTCAGGCCGATAGGGATCCTGACGATACTTCCGCTTCTTCTTCTTATGGAAGTAATTGTATTATACGTACGATTCAACCCGCTCTCCTTCAAGATAGACATAGTTTTCCTCGCTCCCATAGCCGGCATCAGCGACAATACTGCCGGGCAACTTACCCCATAGACTCTTCAGCTTCTCAAGATGCGGTATCAATGTTATGGTATCCGTCGGCCTTTGGTGAATGCTATACCCAAGGATATACTGGTTCTCTGTCCCAATCTGGATATTATAGCTGGGCTTCAACTGCCCGTTCAGCATCGGGTCCTCCTTCATCCTCATAAAAGTAGCGTCATGATTGGTCTTTGGATAGCTGTTGCGGCCGTTGCATAGCCGTTCCTGTTCCTCATAGCGTTTCAATCGTGGTACATAGTCTTCTTGCGCCTTCTTAAGATCCCGTGCAACCTCCTCCGTCATCTCAACGTCTTTGACCGCCTCATTGATTTTTTCTACGACCTCTTCGAGTTCTTCAGCGGTTATCTCGACTCCTTCCCTATCTCCTCCAGGTCTCCCTCCTCATACTCTCTGTTCTCACGGTCATTGACTTCATCAATATGCTTCAATAACTCCCGAATCTTTGTCTCCAGCTTTTCCTTGTTCCTGGAAACACTCTTACTACAAACATACGTATACTTTCCCGCATCCGCTTCTATCTTGGTCCCGTCGAGAAAGTAGTTCTCAAAGCGTATCAACCCTTTGCCCAACAACACGATTACACCATTAAATACCGCCTCCACCGTCTCTCTCATCACGGTCGCACGGAACCGGTTGATCGTCCTGAAATCAGGCCGGTTGTTTCCCGCCAGCCACATGCATGGAATCTGTTCCCGTAACGCCTTCGCGATTCTCCGCGATGAATATATTTTCTGCGTATATACGTAAATAAGAATCTTCAACATCATCCGCGGATGGTAACTGCCGCAACTTCCTCCGGGATATGTGCGTCGCAGTGCCATCAAATCCATGCTTTCCAATGTCATGTTAATCGTCTGTAATGCTCCCCGTTTGTCAAGCCACCTGACATGATTGTTTTTCTCGATATTCCCTTGGGCTTTTGTAACCAAGCGCCTGATGGGGGCGCTCGTTGTTATACCACTTGATCCATTCGGTAATTATTCTCTTCGCTTCTTCAAAGGACCTGAAATTATGCTGCCAGACGCATTCTTCCTTGAGACTTCGGAAGAATCTCTCGATAATTCCATTTTGCTCCGGCGTGTACGGCGTTATGAACTCCTGAGACAGATTATATTCCCGACAAGCGGCACGAAAACGACGGCTCTGGAATACCAGGCCGTTATCGCTTCTGACGACAGGTGTCTCACCTTTCGGGCGAAGCGTCCCAAAACGATTTAAACACGCGTCCTCCAGAGCGCGTTCGGCCTCACGAGCACGGCCACGGAGAGAAAACTCATTTCCAATGATCTCACGATCGCAACAGTCAATCACTGCTGCAAGATGGGCCCAGCCATCTAATCCGCAAAAAACATGGGTTAAATCCATTCCCCAGCGTGTATTGCTCTTATCGCACCGGCTCCTGAGAGCTTTCACCCGGGGCTTCGGAGTGACGGATCGATGATGCACAAACCACCGTTTTTCCCGGAAAATGCGATAGATCTTCTTCTTGTTCACGAGAAAACCTTCACGGAAATACAGTATCGCCCAGATGCGGCGATATCCAAAGGTCGGGTTGTCTTTTATCAGCTTCTTAATCCTCGATTCAAGGACATCCGTATCCTGCTTTTTTGCTTTTAGTCGCTTCGGCTTTTCCGTCAGGGTCGATCGTGATACATCCAGCATAAGGCAAATTCGACGGTATGAGGCGCCGGGTATCATCTCTTTCACTCCTCGGACGATCCCGGCACCGTAGGGCGGAGCTTTTGTGCCGCCTTCATAATGTCAATATCCATTACCAATTGCCCCACCTTGCGCTCCAGCTTCTTTATCTGCTCATCCTTGAGCGCTTCTTCATCTTTGGGCCTGGTCCTCAATGCGTTTTCCGCCCCAAGCAGAAATCGGTCTTTCCATTCCTCGATCTCCGCGACAGTCAATCCATGCTGCCGCGCTGCTTCCTGCGTGGAAAGTTCCCCTTTGAGAATGTTTACCACGAGAGCAGCCTTCCTCTTGGTCGTCCATCTCTGTTGAATCTCGTTTTCCTGTTCCATGATATATCCTCTCTGTAAATGCAATATATCATGTCTTATGGGTGGCTTGTCAAGTTAGGGGAGCAGTATAAGTTGTTTAAAGAAAGAACTTTTTTCACCTGCATAAATCCTTAAGAATTCTAAAGCTTCTGCTAATACACTTGGTCCATTTTCATTGCTGTCAATTATCCTTTTTGAATTTAAAATCAGATTTTCTGGTTCCATTGATTTATCTTTTTAAATGGTTCACAACGTTCCCAGCATTGCCGACGTTTTCCGTAGTAAAGCGAATGAAAATGTTCCAAAGGCCGATCACCGAAAGGCTCGGCTTTTCTTAGACCGATGAGTCAATGGCTGATGCTGTGTTATTTGCCATTTGTTTCCCAATTAGTCGTTTCTGTTCAATTCAAAGTTAATCCAGTTTAGATAATAAATTATATATTGTTTCAACATCAGGTTTCGAAAATACTGGTTTGAAATATTTAATATATCCAATTATTTCATTTAATGATAATACCTTAACGAATTGAAATTCCTGAGCAGGTTTGTTGTTAATCATGAGAAGAATATTTCGAACAGATACTTTTCTTGAACCCCAATCGTGTCTTAAAAATGAATAATCATAGTTACATGGATCGTTTAAATAGATAAAAAGAGCATAACTTGTTCTTTTTAGTTGTTCAACAGGTGAATAGAAATCCTTGTTTTTAATGGACTTATTACTCCAATTTTTTGTTTCAATGAGGAAAACTCCGGCAGGCCCTATAACGATGTGGTCAGCTTGAATAGATTGTATATAATCACCAGTGTTTTTATTAAAAATTGGCGGTTTGATATCCAAGTTGAAATCATTAATTACATAATAAGATTCTGGCAGCGTTTTTAGTACATCTACTGCTTTTTCCTCGCCGATAGCACCCAAAAAAATAGGATAGTGTTCCTTCAGCAAAGATTCTGCTTTAATATATTTATCTTCAATAACCTTGAAACGTTCTTGAAATATTTTATCGAAATTATTTTCAAGATATGAAATTTTATCTTTTTGAACATTAATTTCCTTTTCCAGGTTATTATAAGGCCTCCTTTTCTCATTTTCAAAGTCATTTTCTAAAATGTCTTTTCTTCTTTTCAAATCATACAACTTATATTTGCAATATAGTATTTTAAAAATATTCTTTGAATTCACAGAATAATGCCCTATCTGGAGCAGCAAATTTTCTTTTTCTTTTTGTAAGGTTTCTTCTCGCTCGGATAGTTTTTGATTGTAATCACTGATCAGTTCGGTTAATAAAAGTTTATAATTTTTAATTTCTTCTATAAGTGAATCCATCACTTGCTTATATTTAGATCTAACAATATTGTTGTAGTAATTTCTAAAATGAACAATATCATCCAGAGATTTAAAAAAACTAATTTTATTCTCTTTGAAAATATTTAATAAAGTGGTTAATGAATCAATTTGTCCAATTACTTGTGCCATTATCGCACCAATAATAATATTTTCTATATTGCTGAATATAATTATAAGTCATTGCACCTAACGTTCCCGGCATATGCGACATTGGGCGAAGTAAAACGAAGTCTTATATGCTAAAGTCCAATGAGCGAAGTGACAAAGCGCTTACCAGTGATATATAGTTGGCACACCAATGCTATAAAAAGGTCGCCGAAGCCAAGGATGGCGAAGGCGATATATACAGATCATTTGATAATATAACTAGCTCTTCACCCTTGCTGGCCTTTAAAGCACTATAGTTTATTGAATATTTCATTTGTCTGTATTCACTGTATAAGGTTTTGATAAAAGGCACATTATCATATGTAACAATCCATTTATGGAGATTCAATTTCTTTATTTCATCTGCAATTGAAACATGATCCTTCTCTTTATAATAATTCAAATATAAGTCTTTTCCTTTTACATAATACGGGGGATCAAAATAAAACAATGATTTTCTGGATAGTTTCCTCTTGATAGTTTTTAATAATTTAATAGCATCAAGATTATAGAGATCGATGTAATTTTTATAAAATGCTATTCGTTGAATTCTATTGATTAATTCATCTTTATTAAACCTGGCATCTATTTTCCATTTACCTTTTTGATTCCGGCCTCCAATAACTCCGGCATTAATTATTCCGGAATGATTTGTACGATTCAAATAAAAGGTAGAGAAACCAATTGTTAAATTATCATAAGAATTATGATAATTTTGCATGTGCCTCTGTTCTTCCCACATGTTTATATTAACAGGAGTATCTTTAATTAATTTACACAATTCATCTGTATAATTGAGTACTGAATACCAGAAAGAGTAAACGGAATAATCTAAATCATTAATGATTATTTTGGATACGTATTCATTGAAAAGAAGAGATAAAGCAACAGAAGCTCCTCCAGCATATGGCTCAACATATGTACCATCATATAACAAATTATCTTTAATTATTTCTTTAAAAAAATCGGAAATCTTCCCCTTACCACCGGGATATCTAAGTGGCGAATAGTAATCCATTTATTAAATATTCTCCCATAACTTCTCAACGAATGTTTGTATATTATCCCATGTGATTATCAGGTTAGTTGGCGTAGGGGAGAATCTTGAATTGTGCACATAGGCATTCCATGTTTCAATTCCCAATAAGTCATTTCTATTGTTAACGGAACTTCTTATCCCTTTACATTTATATTTTTCGGCATAATTATTTGATTCCATATGATTTGCTACTTCTGTTACTTTGGCAAGAAGAGTTGAGTTTATGTTCACTTTGGGGACTTTATTTGATTCAATATAGCAATCAAGACTTAATTCAATAAATACTCTGAAAGATACAGCAACGGCATTTGTAAATTTTGTAATATCGATTTTTTGCAATTCATAATATATCGAATTTACTTTCGGTGTTGATATTTTCATTACACAATTTCGTGGTATTAAATGCTTTCTTTCTTGTGGTGTTTGCTTTTTTGAGCCTGTTGGTTTCCCACCAGATGTTGTTTCCGATGGAGCTTTTGTGAAATCCCACGGTTTTTCTGCTTTTTTAGATAATACGGGCCTGCTAGATTTTGGAATTTGTTTAATGTAATCTTTGCGATCATCTTTTGTGTATATTTTCTTTACTATAAATTTTGGATCGAGTAAATCATTTATTATATATCTTAATCCTTTTAAAACCTCTTTTTCATCGACATTTGATTGGATTATACCATCATAAATTTCAATACCCAAGAAAGACCTTACATCAGGATCAGAAATCAACCTGTCTAAATTGGTTATTTTTACATTCCCCAATTTTGATTTTGTTTCATCAGATATTGCTGAGCTTTTTTTCAATAAATTTATTACTTGTAACGATGAAGATGACTTGCCTTCAACTTTTTCTTCAAATCTGAGGATTTGTTGTGCATCCCAATCAACAGTGCCAATGCCATTGCTTTGTCCTGCGTGCTTTAGCTTAATCCATTTATCGGCTTCAGATGGATCATCATACACTATGCATTCAATTTCCTTAATGATGTTTGATTTATTTTCTTCATGAAGTTTCTTAAATTTCTTTTTCAGGGCTTGACGTTTTGAATGATCTATTAAATCGGGATTATGCATCAATTTTAATGCTACAACTCTCCTATTTCCTTCGAGGACATTGTATTGAGAACTATCATGACTGGAAGGTGATACTTGAATTATATCATTAGGATTCAGTCCATTTTTAACAATATGTTCGGCAAGTCGAAATAGTTTATCATTTTGATCTTCAATCATCGTTTCTATTGCTTCTTTTTGACTTGCAACAGTGTCAAATCGATAATTTTCAGTATTAACAAGCAAGTCTATTAGTTTAATTTTTTCAATCTTGTTCATAAATTTCTCCTATACTCATTTACTCATTTTAATGCGCCGTCGCATATTGTGGCGTTAAGGAAAAAGGTGGTTCGCCAATTGCATATAACTCCTTTTTACAACGCATTCCTTCATCTATAACAGCAAATAGTATAGTTAAACGAATTTCATATAAACCGGCCAAAAGCATAAAATCACGAAGTCTTTGGTCTAAGAAACTCTGGAAGTCCGCTCCCAGGAAAGGCGATCTCTGTCTCTGCTGTTATTGAACAGATTCCTGCCTATCTGTCAATTTATTTCACCCTCCATCCCCCCGGCAGCGGAAAAAATTACTTTATCGGCTTCATTTCCCCCTGATCATTCAGGGTTTTTACTTAACAGTGCGTAAGGGATTTTCTTACTCCTGCCCTAAAAGGGCCAGGCATGCCCGGCCCCTGCGCAGAGGACTGAATCGTCACAACAGGAAGCGCGGACAGGACGTCCGAGCGTGCTGGGCAGGACGCCCGAATGCAGAGCGCGGCCAGGCGACCGACCGAAGGAAGGAAGTCCCTATGGGAACGGCCGAAAAGCGCTCTGCCGGCGAGTCCGGCACGGATGCCGGAAAAGCGTGTTTCCGATCCCGCGGTTCCCCGCGAAGCGGATAATCCCGTCAGGATTTCACCGGTTTTCCCACACCAGCCTGTAAGCAAAACCCCTTACAATCTGTACTCGTGTAAAGACACTTTTTGCCGCACCCGGCCTTCTCCTTATCCTCTGCCCGTCCGGATCAACTTCGGATCAACCGTGTTCATCCTGAAATCCTGACACTTTTTATACACACACTGACAGTTCCCCTGCACGAAAACCCCCTCCGGGGGTGTCCCGGCTGGCCGGGACGGGGGCGTGCCTGTACCTGGCCTGTAACCGGCCCACTGTCGGCCCATTGGAGCCAAAACCCGGCTTCTTCCCGGCTTTCAGGAGCCTGTAGCACGCCGACAACTGGCCGACGCTATAGGAACCGATGGCCCACCGGTCCGGTATTCCGGCCTGCCGGTGAATTTTTAGCCGCTTTCAAAAAAAAATTTTTAAATTCATCCAGCGCATCCGTATTACTTATATACACTCTGCCAAATTCAGGGCATCAATGTTGATTAACGAAAAACGAAAAAACCCGGTTCATCAGATTAAATCATTGAAATATTTTTCAGTTACCATAATTTGTAATCAGGACAGGGCGCGCATACCCTGGAAGGGAGGTTGTTTTTCATGTTCGGCAGTCGCATAAAAAAAATTATCATTGAAGAGGTTGATAAACTCTCTTTCAGCCAGCAGAAAAAGCTCCATGAATACGCCTGCGCCATGATCGCATCCGGGGGAGAAGGCGTTCCAGGGTCTGCGCTCCTGAAATTCGCCGGGATGTTCGACAGGCAAACGATCAGTGAAATGAAAGAAGCCGTCAGTGCGGACTGCGAAAAGGTCGAACGCGGTGGCTGGTAGGTTTCTGCTCGACACGAACATAGTCATAGGACTTTTCAACGGCGATCCCGGTATCATAGAGTGGCTGAAAGATGCGGCGGGCATTCATGTCTGCACCGTCGTTATCGGCGAACATTATTATGGTGCTTTTCAATCGACGCGCAAAAAAGAAAATATCAAAAAGCTGGAAGATTTTATTGTTTCATCCCCGGTTCTTGAACCCGACATCGCCACGTCGAAAGAATACGGCGAAATAAAAAGTGAATTACGCCGGAAGGGAAAGCCCATCCCGGAAAACGATATCTGGATTGCCTCTATGGCGAAACAGTTCGGTTTAACGCTGGTAACAGCGGATACTCATTTCAAAGATATATACGGTATTAAAGTAATGATCCCCTGAACGGCATATCCAAAAAACCTTTAAATTCCTCATCCCTCCTCCGTATTAATAATAAACACTTTTATCTGGAGGAACCCTCAGGGCCGGAGGTAGGGGGTGAGGTCTTAAAGTATGATGTTTAAAAGCCTTAAATCGCAAAGGCGCGAAGAGAGGATAGAATTGGGGCACTATACGTACGGGTTGCATTGTATCTCTGTGCCAGGGGTACCACTTCCCGGGAAACAGTCCGTGCTGATCCCGCAACGGCCCGTATCGACACCGGTTTATTTCATGCCGGCCAGAATGCCTTCTATGCGACCCGTCAGTTCTGCGGTTTTTTCGGCGGTCTCTTTTACAAAGGAATCATCTCCCGCGAGAATGGTGACCTCGGGATAATCCTGGATTATCCTTTTGCCCCGTCCGTCATCGCGTTCTTTCGACCTGAAGGTGTTTGTTGATATGCGGTTAACCATGTCGATAAGGCGCAAAAGATTTTCCCTGACACTCCTGTCGCCGTACCCCTCCGACATGAGCACCCCCCGGGCGTGTTCCCATTCCCTGTCATCGGTCTTCTTATCATATATATCGTTAAAAGCGCCCGACCCCTCTGCCTGCATAGCGCATATGCGATCAAGCAAACGGGAGAGGGCGTAGTATTCTATATAAAAAACATAGGCGTCGATCCCCGCCTTTCTGTTCTTTTCAGTTAAATAGTTCTTGCCGATCCCCGGGATATCCCTGTTCGTGTATATCTCTCTTTTCTTTTTGACGTTCTTTAAATAGTTTCTCGCGGTGATCATCAGATCGATTACATCTGGCCTGAAGACTGTAAAAACGAACTCAGACCTGCGCGCCTTGTTTCTTTTTTTATACTTTCCCTCGTTTCTTCTTACCGAGTAAATATTCTGCGAAAGCACCCATCCGGGGAATATTTCATTGTACGAGGGCGGGACGCCCGGCTCGAGGGAGGACGGACTGTTCAGCAGGCAGAAAGGATAGTCGATTTTCTGGGGCAGTGTCGTAACCCCCGTGGCGATAATTGAATACGGCGACCGGGAAAAATCGGACGGGAACTTGATGTTCACCCCGAGCCCGAAAAACATCCCCTCGCCGCAAAAGATCTCCTGGTCGGGAGCCTTCGATGTATGATTGGACCCCACGTTGGCGCCGTACGCCACATTGCCCTTGCCTTCGGGCCATATCCCGGCGATCAGCATCGCCTGATGATGAAACCCGACAAAAGGGCCGATAAGGCACGAGGTCACCTCGCCCTCGGCAACGCCCGTGTTCGGGCCTATGATGCTCGATGTCACCTTGCCGTGGCGTTCAACATGGGAATGTTCGCACAACACGGACCTGTCGACAATCGCCATCGAGGTGACCTTGCTTCCCCACTGTATGCACGAGTCTACCACGTACGCCCCGTGGCTGATTTCTGTCCTTTCCCCAGGCGTGGCAAGCAGCGTACTGTTCCTGATCAACGCCGCCCCGATGACCGCCGCGCCCTCACCGATACAGGTGTCTTCAACGGTACCGGTATTTCTTATCACCGCTTTTTTGCCGATATACCCGGAAGACAGGGTGCATCGCGTGATGTACTGCTTAATAAATTCCCCGTAGGCGCTTAAAAACTTTTTATCCGATCTTCTGACGGCCACCGCCTCGGCCAGCGCGACGGTAAGTTCGGCAAAAGACAAAACCTCTCTTCCGCCGGTTTCATTGCCGACGGGTATGCTGATCCCATTGCCGAAAACGCACGAACCGGCCGCCGATACGGACCCGTTGTTTAAAAGCACCGCTTCGTCATCAACAATACAGTTCGAGACAGTTCCGGCGTCATGTATAACGCACCCGTTCCCTATCTCGGTATTGACAATGGTACTGCGGTAAATCCCCGCGGGCAGATGCAATAAATCACTTATTTCCGTGCCTCCGGTCCCCTCGCATCGCCCCAGACAGCACTTTCCGTAAAAAGAACTGTGAAATAAACGGGAGGGCGTAAAGTCATCAACGACCAGCAGGGCCTCCCAGTCATCGGAGACATTACCCTGCGTTATCAATTGATTGATTTCTTCGTCGCGCAGTTTTCTGACATTGTCCCCGAAGAGCTTGCTTGCACCCGTGCTTCCCTTAAGGGATTCAATGCTTTTCAGGAAGACTGATTCTTTCAGAACAGCATCAAGTAGATTCAACAGTTTTTCTGACATTGCTTTCTCTTGACTGATTATGGTATATTTTATCTGCCGATCTTTTTCTGGACCAGCTGTTTGTTATTACGCACCCAGTTGTAATACTCTTTACGTGTAAGCTGTGAGGCCGCCTCTTCATCGAGAACAACGGTGACACGGCAGTGGAGCTGCAATGCGGACGCGGTTATCATGGACGTGACAGGCCCTTCAATGAATTTTGCGCAGACCTCTGCCTTTTTGCCGCCGTTCGCGATAAGTAATATCTCTTTCGCTTCCAGTATCGTGCCGATCCCCATGGTAATGGCAAAACGCGGTACATCTTCTTTCTTTTTGAAGAACCGCGCGTTATCATCTATGGTTTCCTTGACCAGGGCCTTTACCCTGGTGCGGCTCGCGAAGGAAGACCCGGGTTCGTTAAAAGCTATGTGGCCGTCTCTCCCGATACCGAGGATCTGCAGGTCAATACCGCCGGCTTCCCTTATTTTTTCTTCATACCAGTCACAAAATATCTCAGGGTCATGCGTATTGCCCTGGGGCACGAATACCCTCGAAGGATTTATATTAACATGGTTAAACAGATTTTCCTTCATGAAATGGTTGTAGCTGTTTTCATGGAGGGGTGCAAGGCCGATATATTCGTCCAGATTGAATGTGGTAATCTTGGAGAAGTCAAGGCCTTCCTCTTTATAGAGTTTGACAAGCTCCCTGTAGGTCCCGACGGGAGTATCTCCTGTCGCAAGCCCCAGAACCAGATCAAATTTTTTCTTGATTTTCCCGGCAATAATTTCAGCTGATATTCTGCTCATTTCCTCATAATCTTTCGCGATTATTATTTCCATAATTCCTCCCGGGGTGGTGTATAAGAATACTCCGATCTCTGGAAAAATAATCAGGAAAAGATTCGGCCGGTCAACTCATTTAGCGGAAAAATCGCGTAAAAGACCCTGGCAAAAAACACTTCCCCTGCAGGCCCCCGCCGTATTCAATGCGGACAAAACCGTATACACGGCATACGCCGAAAGACCCTTTCACCCGAGGAGAAACAGCCATGAAGCGCCGCATCCCGCATCCCCTGCCGGTCCTTTTCCTGGCGACACCCCTGTTCGTGTGCGCCGCCTGCGCTTCACAGACAGACCGCGTTCACGCCGTCAAGAAGGCGCTCGCGGCCTCCCCCGCGCTTGTTGCTGACGGCTTTATATTCCCCGTCGGCCCTCCCGGCGCGAAAGGCTACTATAACGCGCAGCGGTTCGGCGTGCGCAACGAACGCTTCGGAGGCAATTTCCACCTGGGGGAAGACTGGAACGGGATAAGAGGAGGCGATTCTGACCTGGGCGATCCGGTGTATGCCGTGGCGCATGGCATCGTCGCACTGGTAAGGCGCGACCACCCAGGCTGGGGCAACGTCGTCATCATCGCCCACCGCATGCCGGGCGTGCACGGCGACCGCTTCGTCGAGTCGGTCTACGGGCACCTGGACCGGGTATTCGTGAAGGAGGGTGACGTGGTAAGGAGGGTAACACGGATAGGCACCATCGGCAACGCCGGCGGGCTCTACCCCGCCCACCTGCACCTGGAGCTTCGGCACGATATCACCCTCGATATCGGGGGCGGATACGGCGAAAGCCTGAAAGGGTTTCTGCACCCCACCGGATTTATCAGGAAGCATTTTCATAAAAAATAATACGCGTGGGCCTGCGGGGTATTACAGGCCCCCGGCAGTCTGCGGCTTCACCGCAAACCCGTAGGCCCGCCGGCTCTGGTACTCCACGTCGGGATAGGGTTCACGTTCGGTCAGTTCTATTTTTTCGAAGCCGCACCCGCCCAGACAGTTCTCGATGAACTCAGTCGTGAAAAACATGAAATCGACATCGATCTTCTTCCCCAGAAACTCGTCCACGTGCATCGTCTTGTCGCCGATATGAAAGGCGAGCAGAAAAAGCCCGCCGGGCATAAGCACGCGGTACACCTCATTGAAAGCTTTTTCCGTCTGCTCACGGGTGAAGTGCACGATCGAATAGAAGGCGACGATCCCTGCGACCGTGCCGTCGCCGAAATCGAGGGCCAGCATGTCCCCCTGCCTGAAGGGGATGTCGGGATGGTTCTTTCGCGCCTCTGCTAAAAGTTCCTCTGAAAGGTCGAGCCCGGCGATATCCACCCCCCGGTCTTTGAGGTACCGCGAGGTCTGCCCCGGACCACAGCCCAGGTCCCACACCGGCCGCCGGGAGCCGATCTCCCTGGCGAAGCGTTCGAGCACCTCGCGGTCCATGGGTTTCTTTTCGTGCTCATCGGAAAAGGCCGCGGCGTATTCCCCTGCCACGGCGTTGTAGGCGTTCCTTATCCTGTTCAGGTCCTGTCCCACGGGCATGTTCCCTGTCTTCAGTTGTTCCGTCCCCTGTGCCGCCCGGCGGCCCCGTCAGGGCCGTTTCAGTTCGGCCAGTATCCCGTCGATATACTCCAGGTGGAAGTCCAGATGGTTATTATACAGTTCGAAATACCGCTCGATGGTGATCCTCTTTTCCTCGCCCCTGTATTTCCGTATAAAGTAGTCCTTCGTCCAGTTCTCCTCCGGCTCATCCTTCATCAGGTCATGGACGATACCGCGCACCAGGCCGAAGAGCTGCAGGTACTTCCGCACGTCCTCGTCTTTGCGCGCGATGTTCTTCGTCCACAGATCCTCGTCCATCACATAGCACCCGGTGTTCGGCTGGGCGATGATCGATTTGGCCCTGATGAAACCGTTCACCTCGCTGTCGACGAGATGGATGATGTGTTCCTTTATCGTCCAGGCGTCCGGCCGGCCGGGCCGGTGGTTCATGTCCTTTTCCGAGAGGTCCGCCGTTCTGGCCTCAAGCGCTTTCACGCCGGAGAGGTATTTTCCCAGTACTCCTGAATATTTCATCTCTGCCTCCATCATCGAACGGTGTCCCGTCCGCGCCGCCTACTCCCTCCAGTGTTCGGGCCGGTCCAGCGCATCGGCGCAGCGCACCTTTCCCCTGACGGCGCCAATTCCCTTCGGGGTCAGTGCCTGCACCATCCAGGCATCGGCATCCTCGGCGGGTATCGGGTGCGGTATCTCGAAGCCCAGGCGACCCGCGTCCGGTATGAAACCGTGCCGCGGGTAGTAGTCCTTGTGGCCCACCACGAACACCAGTTCGGTGCCCATCTCTTTCAACCGCCGCAGCCCCTCACTGATCAGCATGCCCCCGAACCCCTTTCTCTGGTACGCGGGCTTTACGGCCAGGGGCGCCAGTATATGCACCCTGGGTGAATCGCCGTTCCCCCCTATGGCGGCCCTGGTGAACAACACGTGACCTGCGGGCTCGTTTCCGTTTAACGCCAGCAGCGAGACGCGCGGTTCGCCGCTTGTATCTTTTAAAAGTCGGGCAGTGAGCATCGCCTCCTTGTCGTGACCGAAAGCCCTTTCATGAATTTCCATGATACCGTTGAAGTCCGCGTCGTTCGTTTCCCTGATCGTGATGGCTGTCATATCCATGGTCACCCGTGTGGCTGTAAGGTTTCTTTTTGTGCAGGCATGGGGACATTCCCCGTCCCCTTACATGAAGCACCCTCATGCCTAAAAGTCAACCAGAAAGGCCGGCATGCCTGTGTACCGCTGTCCCTGAACCTGATCTTTCAGCAAAGGCATACTTTCGGCAAAGCAAGAGATCAGGGTTTACGCCATGAATGACCGCGCAGGGGTCCCGGCCCTCCATGCCGAGGGCGACACCCTCATTTCTTTCAGAAAAACCCGGTTGAAGGTGGGCAGGCTTTCGAACCCCACGGCGAAGGCGATCGAGACGATGCTCGCGTCGCTTTCGCGCAGCAGCCTGGCCGCTTCCCGCACCCGCAGGCTGTTGATATAGTCGCCGATCTTACGACCGGTATGCATCTTGAAAAACCTCCCCAGCGAATCGTGGTGCAGTCCCACCATCGCCGCCAGTCCCTCCCGCGAGAGGTCGGCGGTGTAGTTTTTCCTGATGTATTCCATGACCCGGGCGAGCTTGTCTTCCACCGCCGGGGTGATACGGGCCTGGCGGCCCGCGGCTTCCTCCGCGCGGAACGTGCGGTACAGCAGCGCGTTCTCAAGCGCCACCGAGACATGCGAGAGAAAGGCCTCGAGCGTCCCCGTAACTTTTCCGGGGCCGTCGTTCCAGCACAGGCACACCATGCCGAGAACCCGCCCTCGCAGCAAAACGGGAACGCACGACTCGGATACCGGCGTTCCCGCGCTTTTCATGCGGGTCACGGCTTTTTTCTCCCTCCACGCTTTTGCCGCCGCCCCCGCCGGTTTTACCCCCTCACGGATGCCGAACCCATCGCCGTTCACCACCGTTTCGGCCGAGCCCGCCGCATCCACGGTATAGATACATCCCCCGGAGGCCGCAGATATCTCGAGCGCCTTGGCCAGCGTCCGCCTCAGCAGTTCTTCCAGGTTCGAGACGACGCTGAGATCACGTCCCAGCTCCTCTATGGCGGCGGCGCCCCTGGCGGCGCCGGCATCCGCTCTCGCGCGGCGGGCGCCCCTCCTCCCCTTCCCCGCGGGAAACCCCCTGAGCATCTCGTCGTACAACCGGGTGCCTATCTCGCTGAAGAAGAGTTCCATGGTACGTTCGTTCACCTTCTGCCGCAGCTGCAGGTTGAGCGCGCCCACCTCGTGGTGCAGGTCGATGAACCGGTTCAGCAGCACATACGCCATCGAGAGAATTATCACCATGTAGGCGTATTCGACCAGGAAGATGAAGCCGTACACACCGGCGCCTACGAAAATATCGTTCAGGGCCGCGGCGAAGAACACGCAGAGTGATATGAGCAGCGCCCGGGCCGGCCGCCTTCCTTCACGCCGGTAAAAACCCGCGATGACCCACAGCAGGTACAGCGAGACCAGCACCATGGATACGTACTGCGCGTCGTAAAAAGGGCCCGGGTCGACCTCGTAATAGGTGATGTCCACCAGGCTTCCCAGCCGCACGTGCTTGATCCTGGGCCGCGCCAGGGAAAGGGTGAGATTACCGTCCAGCAGCAGCCCGCCGGCACAGAGCAGTCCCATCCATGCGGTGATAATCATATAGGGGCGGCGGGAAGATGCCCCGGTGAAATGGCGCACGAACCAGGAGATGGCTGCCGCGAAAAGCGCCAGGCTCGCGAACTGGAACCGCTGCCAGAACATCCCCTGTTCCAGCGTGCGCGAGTCGTACAGACCGGCGCAAAACAGGTCATAGAGGGCGATAGATATACAGGTCAGCGCGAAGTAGAGGTTCTCACGGTCCTCCCTGCGCCGCGCGTACATCCATAGATAATACATGCCCACATAACCGCACACCGCCGCCATGAGCAGCGGGAGCAGGGACGCCGTTCCCACCCTGTGCCTCCTTTATTCCGTATCGACGGATCATACTAACCCACAGTTCCCGGGAGCGCAACCATTTCAGCATCAAGGCCAGGGGGAATATCTTCCGCTTTCACAAAGGCGCGTTGGGCGATCAGGGCACGGCAAAGTTGATTGACATCGGACGCGTTAAAGGTACCCTACCCCCCGATCATGAAGGGTTACGACCTCATAGGGGACATCCACGGCCATTTCAACGAACTGGAGGCCCTGCTGCGGAAACTCGGCTACGCCCCGAAAGGCGGAACCTTTCACCACCCCGGGAGGAGGGCCGTGTTCATCGGCGACTTCATCGACCGGGGTCCCGCAACGGAGGAAACCCTCCGCACGGTGCGTTCCATGGTGGAGGGGGGCGCCGCCCTTGCGGTCATGGGGAACCATGAATACAACGCGCTGCTGTACAATAAGAAGACCGCGGTCGGTGCCTCGCACCTGAGGGCGCATACGCGTAAGAACCGCGCCCAGCACCGCGCCACCCTGGAAGCCTTCAGCGGCAGGCCCGGTGTGTGGAAAGAATACCTGGACTGGTTTTACACCCTCCCGCTCTATCTGGACCTGGGAGGAATCCGCGTCGTCCACGCCTGCTGGGACTTCGAATCAATCGCTTTTCTTGAAAAGGAGTACGGCGGCAGGCTGAACCGCAAACTGCTTGTTATTTCGGCGCGGAGGGGAAGGAGGGAGTACCACGCCGTGGACGCCATACTCAAAGGCAGGGAGGTGCGCCTGCCCCGCGGATTCAGCATCACCGACAAGGAGGGGACCGTTCGACGCAGGGCGCGCATCAAATGGTGGGGTGAATTACTGCCGGCGACCTACAGGGACATCGTGATCGAGGAGAACACCGCGCTTCCCGCCCTCCCCGTCCCTCCCGGCGCGATAAAGGGATTGCCTTACGGCGCCGGTGAAAAACCCGTCTTTTTCGGCCATTACTGGTTCTCGGGGAGGCCGCGCGTCCTGGCGCCCAACGCGGCCTGCCTGGACTACAGCGTGGCGCTGGGCGGGAAGCTTGTTGCCTACCAATGGGAAGGGGAAAGCCGGTTGAATGACGGGAATTTCGTGTTTCAGCGAAGGCTCGGCGCGACCGTTCCGTGAAACCTGACGAGGCATGAGGCGATAAAAAACAAAAGGCCGCGTTTGACTCAACGGCCCTTCCTGTGCGCGTGTGACGGCGGTTCAGAACTCGAGGGAAACGCCGCCTAGATAATGAGGCTCCCATTCCCCCTCTTTGAAGTCCCGTCCTTCATCCAGTTTGTAGGCGGCCCCTGCGCCCGCGAATACGGCCAGCAGTTCCGTAATGTGGAAACCGACCATGGCCCTTCCCAGGGATACATACCGGTCCTTTTCACCCTTCACGCTGTACAAATCCTTGTTGTCGATATTCATGAATCCAAGGTCCGCGTCGAAGTAGAACCTGCCCGCGGGAACGCGCACCCCGATGTAGAACTGGGCGGCCAGGCACTCGTCGATCGGATTGTGATTGTCCTGGTTGAGCCCGCCGGCCGCGAGTATGGTGTACACATATCCCGCGCGGAACCGCACGCCGGCATTGACCGCCATGAGGTTGCTGCCCCACGCGACCAGGTCTATGCCGCCGTTTTCGGCGATGTTGATGAGTCCTATCGGAACTCCCCGCATGTTCTTCGCGATGTTCACGATCCCCAGCTGTACGCCCCTCACCTCGCCGGCCACGTTCACCACACCCAGCTGCATGCCGCGCAGGTCTCCGGCAACGTTCACCGGCGCCGCCTGCAGCCCTTTGAAGTTGCCCCTGGTGTAGCTGGCGACACCCGACGCCTGCATCCCGCGGAAATCCTTCCCTGTATACCCGGCGATTCCCGAAAGCTGCAGCCCGACCAGGTTCATTCCCGTAAAACTGAAGATGCCGGCGCCCTGTACGCCAGAAAGGTCGCGCGCGGCAAGGGTGGTGATGCCCGATCCCGCAACGCCCCTGATGTTCTCACCGGTATAGGCGAAAATCCCAGAAGCCTGTACGCCCTTCATGTCATGGCGCACGATCGAGCTGATATAGCTCAGATCAACACCTGACACCGAACCGATCTGGCCGTAAATCAGCGCGAAGTTCGCGTAGGTCGTGTCCTCACGGTCCTTGTTGGTGCTCAGCGGATAGAGCACCTGCACCGTGAAGTAATGGTCTTTTTTTACGGCGGCCTGCTTCTTTTCCGCGGCCGGTTCTTCAACGGCCGCGGCCGGCGCACCCGCCAGGGCGGCACATAGTATCATCCCTGCGATACATCTTTTCATACATTCCTCCATAGTCAGAGACAGTGTCGTAACGCTGAAGCCGAAAGCACCCGGGCGGCGCTACCCTTGCCCCGGCAACGGGGCGCATGTGCGCGGCGGGTGCGGCGGCTCATAGGTTGAACACCGGCACGCCGCCTGGCTGTCACCATGGGACGAAATATTTTTTCATGAAAGATAATCAGGCAGGTGAGCATAAGGAAAGAGGTGTACTATCTTTACACCGCGGTCATGAGGGGGAAACCCGGAGACGCATCCGGCGACGGCAGGGGAAGGAATTCCGGCGGTACTGTTTTAAAACTGTAGCCCCACTCCCGCCAGCACCAGGGGCTTGTAGGAACCGTCGGCCGCGTCGCCGTCGACATCGAAGAGGTAGCTAACCCCACCGCCGGCAAAAAAAGTGATATGGTGCAGTACAAGCACGCCCGCAGTGATCCTGGCCTGAAGGGCGAACCGGTCTTTATCGACTTTATCGCTGAAGAGCTCCCCGTTGTCGATGTGCATGAAACCGGCATCGACATCGATATAGACGATCTCGGGATCGATCATGGAAAGGATTTTACCCCTGATTCTATACCCGGCATGGAACGCCCAAGACTGCGAGGCGTCCAGGGCCTCATCGCCCTCCAGGTTCATCCAGCCGGCGGAGAACATGGTATAGACGCTGCCCGACCTGAACCGCACCCCGGCATTCGCCGCGGTGAGATTGCTGCCCCACGCCACCAGGTCGACACCCCCGTTGCGCGAGAGGTTCACCAGGCCCAGGGGGACCCCATTCATCTCGTCCGCGACGTTGACCAGGCCCAGCTGAAAGTGTCCCCGGCCGACGTCACCGGCCGCGTTGACCAGGCCCACCTGTGTTCCTTTAAGGTCTCCCGCGACGTTGATGATCCCTATCTGTGATCCCCTGACCTCTCCCGCGACATCAACGATACCGAGCTGCAGTCCCTTCAGGGGGCCCGAGATATTGACTACCGACATCTGCAGGCCCGTGAAACTCTCCCCGGCATAATTGAATACCGATGAGGCCTGGACGCCCCGGTATTCCTTTCCCGTGTAGTTGAACACCGCCGCAAGCTGGGTGCCTCCCATGCTCCCCCTGGTGATGTTGAATACGGCTGAAAGCTGCAGGTACCGGGCGTCACCCCGCACGTAGTTCATGATGTAGGCCATCTGGGCGCCCTTCATGTCGCCGCCGACATAGTTCGCGATGAGGTTCATCATGACCCAGCGGGCGTCCTCGTCGGTCAGGCCCAGTCCCAGGCCCAGGCTCAAACCCTCAAGCCGTGCGCAGTAATCGCCGAAGAGGCTGAATGCCCAGCGGTGGACGGTCTTCCCCTCCCCGCTCTTCAACGGGACCAGCGAGAAACTGAAGGGGACTTTCCGGTACGACGGGTCTCCTTTTCTGAGCACGGCCGCGTCCATGCCCGCCGCCGTGAAGCTTGCGGGATCGAGCCGTTTTTCGCCCCGCCCGGAGATGATCAGGCGCGACTGGTAGAGCTTCCCTTCCTTCTCGTTCAGAACCACGTACTCCCCGCCCTCGAGGGCCAGGTTGATCTCTTTGCCCGGCTGTTTGTTCAGCTCGGCCACCAGGTTGTTGCGGTCGTCCCTGATCGACAGCCTCCCCCTTATGGAGGGATGGATGATCAGTCCCGCCGCGCCTTTACGCGTATCGGTGATCACCACATCGCCGGTGCCCGACATCTGTATGTGATAGTTGGGATGCTGCGGCCCGCCGTAAGTCTTCTCGGTGCGCGCCAGGGTCTCGTGGTAGGCGTACTGGTAGCTTTCGTTCAGGGTGATGCGCCGGTCCCCGTTCATGTCGGCGGCGCCCATGAGTCCCGAGATGAGGTAATGGGTGAAAAACGAGCCCCGAATGCGGTCGGATTCCTGGGAGACCTCGTCGGATGAGCTCGAGGTGAGGAAGGCGTACCCCCTCATGTTCTGTGAGGAATCCACCATGAAGGGGGCCTGCATGGTGCCGCCCTTCATCCGCGTGAAGGCGCCCGATGAACAGGAATCCAGCACGGCGATGCGCACGTCGGCGGGCATCTTCTCGATCGACTCCCTGAGTTCGCGGTACGGGAACTTTTCCCTGCCCAGAAGCAGGCCTTCCTCGTCGGAGTGGCCCGAGTAATAGAAGATCACCTCCACCCTGCGCGCCGCGCTCTTCGCCCTGAGCACCTCGCGGCGCAGGTCTTCCAGCCCGCGGGCGAAGGCCTTATGGTCGGGTTCGACCAAAAGCGTCGCGTCGGAGGGGTGTACCCCTCCCATGCGGGAGAGCACCTTCATGAAGGCCCGGGCGTCTGAGACGGCGTACTGCAGCCGCACCCGGCCGGGACCGCCGTAATTCGATCCCACCACCAGGGTGAACCTCCTGGCGGCCTGCGATTCCCCGCGGCCCCCCGGCGGGTACACTACCGCGGCAACCGCCATGATGATTATACACGCTATGGTTCTTTTCACGGCTTGTCCTCTTTTTTCAGGAGCACCGAGTACTGCCTCATGCCGTACGCGGCGCTGACGGGCAGCGGTTCCTTTAAGGCGGCCCGCGGCCGCGCGGCCAGATTTTCCGCGGCCCGCATGACGGCTTTCGTGTCGATGGGCCGGCGTGACGTCACCAGGAAGAAGCGCTCGAAACCCGGCGCGTCGTCCAGACGGTAGGCGCGGCCCAGAAGCACCCTGCGGCCGCGGATGAGCTTTTCCCCCTCCTTACCGCTTTCAGGGAAATGCAGGGTCACGGCGCCCCTTCCGTCTATCGAAAGTATCATGCCGTAGGGCTCCGCGGGCGCGACATAGGCCAGCTGCAGCAGGTCACCCGGACGCACGGTGTCGCCCTCCTTCAGCCGCGTCACACCGCCGTCGGCGGTACGGTATACATGCAGCCCGGCGGCAAGTCCCTTAAAGCGCTCCGTATCGGGCACCGGCGTCTTTGACATCATGGAATCACGGTCCATCACCAGCGGTTTCGCCAGAAAAATCACCACCGCCGCAGTCGCGAAGACCGACGCCGGATAGAGTATTCTGTATAATCTTCCCGAAAATCTTCCCGGGGTCTTGCCTGTACCCTCCGCCGTGCGTACGCCGGCATAGACGGCCCGCGTCCTGATATACCGGGCCATGTCGTCGGCGGGGTATCGCTCCAGTATCGCGCGGTTCGACGCTTCCAGTTCCCGCAGGCGGGCCTTCAGTCCCCCGTCCGCGGAAATGAGTTTTTCCATTTTCTTCATCTGCGCCGGCGGCAGCTCGCCCAGGAGGTAACGTTCGAGCTTCCATTCGGGTATGGCGTTGTTACTCATACAGCAGTTCCTCCATACTTCCGGCCCTTTCTTTCAGTTTCCGCAGCCGTTTGCGCACTCCCGACACCGAGAGCCCCACTTCGGCCGCCACCTCCTCGTACGTCATGCCATCCACGTAATGCATCACGGCTATCTCCCGCGTCGAGGGCGGCTCACCCCTGAAGATCCTGTCCAGCAGGTCGTTGAGGACGATCCGCTCGTCAGGGGCGTCGTCAACGGCAATCACCGCCATGATTTCGTCCCCCGGCGCCGTCCCGGCCCGTTTCTCCGCACGTATCATGTTGAGGCACACGTTGGTGGCCATGCGGAACAGCAGGCTGGACGGATACCTGTCCTCAAGGCGGTCCCGGTACCCCAGGAGCCGCACGAAAACCTCCTGCATGGCGTCCAGGGCGCGGTGTTCATCCCCCAGAAGGGACCGGCACCGGCGCAGTACCATTGGTCCGTATCGTGTGTAGTAATCCTCTACGTTTATGCCCATGCGGCCCGATCCTGCGGGGCGCCTGTAGTATGCAACAAAACCGGCAGCCGGATCTGTCACCCTTACCGGACATTTTCACCCCGCGCCACGAGTTTTTTTGTAAAACACCGGCGGGGCCCCGTACCGGTTTCGCCCCGTTCCACGGTCTTTTGAAAAAGACACTTTTGTAAAGTATAAAATCACGACCGCCGGCGTGCTGGATCCTGAATTCAGGGATTCATCAGGGCACCGCGCCGCGGCCGGCCTGCACGGCCAAAAAAGGCTTGACGGTCGCATGTTTCTGTAAAAACCCTATAATGATACAGACCACTGAAGCCGGCCGCGTTTGAGAGCGGTTAAGGCGCATAATTACGGGGTGGGGTTTATTCCAGATTAAACGGTACGGTACATGAAAACGATAGAGGGCAAACTTGACGCATCGGGCCTTAAAGTGGCCATAGTGGTTTCCAGGTTCAACGAGTTCATTACCCAGAAACTTCTGGGCGGCGCACTGGACTGCCTCAAAAGGAACAACGCCGATGATGAAAACATAACCGTGCTGTGGGTGCCCGGTTCCTTCGAAATCCCCGCCGCCGCCAGGAAACTCTCGAACGCGGGAAAATTCAACGCCGTCATCTGCCTGGGGGCGGTGATACGGGGGGCCACCCCGCATTTCGACTACGTCGCCGCCGAGGTCTCGAAAGGCGTCGCCCAGGTGGGGATGAATTCGGACATTCCCGTGATCTACGGCGTGTTGACCACCGACACCATCGAGCAGGCCATAGAGCGGGCGGGCACAAAATCGGGAAACAAGGGTTTTGACGCGGCACTCTCGGCTATCGAGATGGCCGATCTGTACCGACAATTATAATAAATGGGACATCGACGCAAAGCACGGGAGTACGCACTGCAGGGACTCTATATGTACGAAACGGTGCAGACCCCACGGGAGGAACTGGAAAGCCTCGGCTGGGTGGAGAAAGAGATTACCGGTGAAACCAGGGACTTTGCGGTAGTCCTGATCAACGGCGCACTTGACCATATCAGAGAGATAGACCTGCTGATAGAAAAATATTCAAAGAACTGGAAGTTCGAGCGGATCAGCGCCGTCGATAAATCCATAATGCGGTTATCCATTTACTCGCTGCTCTACCTCCGGGACATTCCCGCCATCGTATCAATCAACGAAGGCATCGAGCTGGGAAAGATATACGGAGGGGAAAGCTCCGGGCAGTTTATCAACGGCATCCTGGACGCCGTCAGGAAGAACGAACCGAACATGGAGGGCGGAAACGAGGGTGAGCCAGATAAGGAAAGGTAGATTTACCCTGTCTAAGGATGACAGCGATCTCACTCCGGATGAGATAAAAACGAACCGCCTGGGCATGGAGGGGCTCGCCGGGAAAAGATACATGCCCCTCATCATCGTCAGCTCAGTCGCACTGGCGGCCATTATACTTGTGGTAGTGCTCACCTTCGTATACAAAAAACCGGGCATCTTCGCCCCAAAGGACAAACAGACCGCGGTTGAAATACCCCTGGGGGATACCGACAAAAAACTTTTGCCACAGGGCGACGTCGACAACATTCACCTCAAACGGGGGATTGAAAGTTATCACAAGGGTTACTTCAACGACGCCCTGGCCGAATTCAATGAGGTGGTCGAGTCATCGGCAAGCGACCGTGAAAAGGCCATGGCCCTCACGTATATAGGCATCATCTACGACGACCGCGGCGACTACGCGAAGGCGATAGAAAGCTACAACCGCGCCCTCA
This sequence comes from uncultured Leptospirales bacterium, assembly GCA_964624235.1. GTDB lineage: Bacteria > Spirochaetota > UBA4802 > UBA4802 > UBA5368 > CAZUXY01. The sequence continues at coordinate 30,489 of CAZUXY010000041.1, forward strand.
CCTATGACCGCAAGAACCCCATCACCTACCGCAATCTTTCCCTGGCCTATCGCCACAGGAAAGACTACGAAAAAGCCATGGAGTACGCCGAGAAGGCGGTGGGTCTGGATTCCGGCAACGTCAACAACCGTATCCTGCTGGGAAACATACTCTACGACCGCGGCGATTACAAGGGCGCGGTCGAAGAGTACCAGGCGGCGCTGAAGATCGAGCCCGAGAACGGGACCGTCCTCTACAACCTGGCCATGGCGCTCCTCAAAAAGGGCGACGAGGTGGCGGCCATCGAGTATTTCAAGAGAGCGGGAGCATCGGACAAGATCGGCGATATCGCCGGCATGGCCTACGGCAAGCTGGGAGTCCTCTTTACCCAGCGCAAGGACTTCGACCTGGCCGAGAAGTACCTTAAACTGGCCTCGTCGGTAAAGCCGTCGGACCCCGTGGTGCGCTATAACCTCGGGATCGTATACCTGAAACAGAACAAGAACGAGGAAGCGCTCAAAGAGTTCCTTAAAGCCGAGGAGATGGGAAAGGGTGATCCGCGGATACTGGAGAGCCTGGGCGAGGCCTTCTTTTCCCTCAGGGACTACCAGCGCAGCATCGACACCTACAACAGGGTGCTGGAAAGCAACCGGAGAAACGTGAGGATCCTTTCTCGCATCGCGGAGATATACTACGAGAAGGGCGACCTCGACAGGGCGTATGAATTCTACCATAAAATAACCACGCTGGAACCGGCGTCGGAAAACGCCCGCATGGCCTACCTGAACATGGGCAACATTCTTGACGACGCGCAGCGCTTCGATGAAGCCATCGAGGCCTATCAGAAGTCGCTGGCCATCAGTCCCAAGGACGCGGATGCCCTCTATAATCTCGGCATCGCCTACAAGCACGCGGGGAAACCGGAGCTTGCGATCGAATCGTGGCGCAAGGCCGCAGATATGAGCCCCGACAACCCCCAGGCGCTCATGGCGCTGGCCGATTACTATTACGAGAAGGGCCATCTGGACATGGCCATGGACGAGTATCAGGTGATACTGCGCCGGTGGCCCAACATCCAGGAGGGCCATTTTAACCTGGCGGCCATCTATTTCAAGAAAAACCTGCTGGACTACTCCCGCGAGGAATACAAGAGGGTCATAGAGATCAACGACCGCAACGATTTCGCCCGGAAGGCTTACATAAACCTGGGGGTCATCGCGTCAAAAACCGGCAAGCCGGGGGACGAGACCGCCGCGAACGCCATGGGCTATGTGCAGAAAGCGCTGCTGCTTAAACCAGGCGACGGTGACGCCCTCTACGCGCTGGGAACGGTCTACGCGAAACAGGAGATGTGCGAAAAGGCCATCGACACCTTCATGCAGGCGCTCAGGGCCACCAGCGACGGGAAACTGATTTCGGAATGTTACAACAACATAGGCAAGTGCTATTACAAGCAGGGAAAATACAAAAAAGCCCTCCAGTCCTTCACGCGCGGCATTGAAGAGGACCCGACCAATGAGGAGATCCGCATGAACCGGAAGACCGCGATGCAGGCATACGAAGACGAACTGGCCCGGAAATAAGCTTTGTACATGGATACCACCGACCGCACCTATCTACAGGACCTGGAAGACCGGCTGCTGGCCCCCTACGCGGCAAGGTCCAACCTTTCCCGGGGCCGCGAATACAAGGAGCCGTCCCACCCGTACAGGACCGAGTATCAGCGTGACCGTGAGCGCATCATCCACAGCCGCGCATTCCGCAGGCTGGAGTATAAAACCCAGGTGTTCGTCAACCACGAGGGCGACCATTACCGCACCCGCCTCACCCATACCATCGAGGTCGCCCAGATAGCGCGTTCCATCTCCAGGGTCCTCAGGCTCAACGAAGACCTGGCCGAAAGCATCGCCCTTGCGCACGACCTGGGACACACCCCCTTCGGACATACCGGCGAAAGGGTCCTGGACGAGCTCATGAAGCGGCACGGCGGCTTTGAACACAACCGGCAGAGTCTCAGGGTGGTGGAAAAGCTCGAGGAACGTTACGGCGATTTTCCGGGCCTCAACCTCACATGGGAAACCCGCGAGGGAATCATCAAGCACTCCACCAGTTATGACCATCCGGCGGCGCGCTCATACCTCCCCGATCAGCAGCCCTCCCTGGAGGCCCAGATCATCGATTACGCCGACGAGATCGCCTACAACAACCACGACCTGGACGACGGCCTCTCTTCAGGGCTTCTGGACTTTAAAGAGGTGCGGGATCTTTCTCTCTGGCGGAGGGTAACCCGTAATTCCGTGTCGCGGCAGGGACACGACGCGGAAGATCCCAAAGTCATCATACGGGAGGCGATACGGAACATAATCAACCTGCTGGTGACCGACCTTATCGACACCACCAAAAACACCATCCGGGATAGGGGCATTTCAAACTACGGCGACGTTAAAACGTCGCACGACAGGATAGTAAGATTCAGTAATGAAACAAAAGGCAATAATGACGAACTCAAGGAATTTTTAAACAAACATCTGTACAAACACTATCGTGTGGTCAGGATGAGCATAAAGGCCCAGAAGGTCGTTTCCGAGCTGTTCACCATTTACCGGGACCATCCCAACGCCCTGTCTGAAAGTTATTACGAAAGGATCGGCACCGAAGGTCTCGAGCAGACCATATCCGATTATATCGCGGGCATGACCGACCGGTACGCTCTTGAAGAACACCAGAAACTCACCGATCCCATGATACGGGTGTAAACAGCCCCGTGGAGCGCGCCGATGGACGATGATTACCCCGAACTTCCCGACTATGTCCGTGAACTGTTGAAGTCCCCGGAACCCGTTGATGAAATACGGCTCGACGCCGAAGGCAACTGGCTGCACGACGGTGTTCCTTTCACCAACGAAAGGATCATTGATTTCTTCAACCGGTCGGTCGATATCACCCGCGAAGGCACGCACGTGGTGCATTACGGGAACTTCGTGTATCCCATAACCGTCGATGACGCCCCGGTATTCGTATCGGGGGTGACGGTCGAGGGGTTCGGGGCCATGGAAACCATACGGTTGACCCTGAGCAACGGCACTGAAGAAATGCTCGACATACACTCTCTGCACTACCGCGTTGAAAGTGGACTTTACTGCTATATCAGGGGAGGCAGGTTCCTGGCAAAATTCAGGCGTTCCCCCTCGTTCCAGATAATGGAACGGCTTGAGGAAAGCGATGACATCTTCTACCTGATCCTCTGCGGTGAGAAGATAGTGCTCTCGGAAAAGACCGGGTGAACAACAGGCAGGGTTACGATTGATGAAAAAATACCTTTATCTTCTGGTTCTGGCGGCCCTGGCGGGGGTTCTGCTTTCTGGGCTCATGACATTCGAACACTACTATCCCGAACTTCAGGGACGGGTGATTTCGTGCGGCGAAGGGGTGTCCGATCCCTGTTACTCGGTAAGCCTGTCGAACTACTCCACCCTGTTCGGCCTGCCGGTGGCGGCGCTGGGGCTCTACTTCTATCTGCTGCTGATTTTCCTGCTGCTGGTGGCGGATTATGCCGGCGGGATGTATTACCGGTACGCGGCCCTGGCGGTGCTCTATCTTTCAGTTACGGCCCTGGCGGCGGACGTGGTACTGGCGGCGCTGCTGGTCAGGATGAAACTGTTATGCACCCACTGCATCTACAGTTACGGTATCAACCTGTTCGTTTTCATCGACGCTCTGTTATGGTCGAGAAAGATCCCGGAATTTAGCGTCAATCCACTCAGGCTGGCGCGCCGTTTGTTCCGCGAACCCCGTTCCCCCCACGAAAGGGCCTCGTTGTCCCTCGCGCTGATCTCGTCCATTATGCTGTTTTTCGCCGTATTTGCCGTAACACAGGTGCTGAAGATCAAGACCCATGTTCCGGCGCCGGCAAAACAGGAAGTGCTGACTTTTGTAAACGAGCATTATACACACCCGGTTGAGAAGCTTTCCCTGCCCCCGAGTTCCCTGGTACTGGGAAACGCCGACGCCCCGGTCACCATCGTGGTGTTCACGGATTTTCTCTGCAGCGCCTGTTACCATTTCTATCTGGTGGAAAAAAACCTTTTTGCCCGGTACCCCGGTAAAATTCGGGTGGTGTATTATAATTACCCGCTCGACGGTGAATGCAACCGCCTAGTCCGTCACAGCCGCTACCCGGGTTCCTGTATGGCCTCCAGGGCGGCCCTGGCTGCGGGATCGGTCGGGATGTTTCCCGATTTCCTGTCACGCCATTTCCGGGACCTCAAGAAACATTATCATAACTATTCGATGCGGACCGCACTGGATCTTTTAAGTGGACTGGGAAACACAGGCGAGTTGCATAAAGCGATAAACAGCCGGGATATCGGTTCGCAGTTACAGCGGGACATCGATCACGCCGAGTTGTTGAAAATCAACGCCACGCCTACCCTGTTCATCAACGGGCGGCGCATGGAAGGGGTGCCGCCGAAGGAAATTCTTCATGCCGTCGTGGAAAGGGAACTCTCCAGGAAATAAAAAACGGGGTTTTTACTCCCAATACCGCCGTAATCACAGCATATCGTAGGGATCCATATCGATCTCCAGGTATACCTCTTTCAACACCAGCCTGCCGACGGCGTCCCTGACGAGCCGTCGCGCATCGCCGCTGTGTGCCGATTTCAGTACCAGATGATGGCGATAGTTGCCCGCTATCCTTCCCAGCGGGGCCTGTGACGGTCCCAGCAGGGTCACCTCCGCTTCCGATTCCTTTATGCCGTCGCGGAGCATGCTGCCCAGCATCTCAATCGTTTCAATAACCCTGGCCTCGTTTTTCCCCCGCACCAGGAGCCTCGTCAAACGCGTAAAGGGCGGATAGTACATGATCCTGCGCATGGAAATCTCATGACGGTAAAAGCCGTAATAATCGTGCTTCTTTAAATAGCCGTACAGGTAATGGTCGTCGTTCAGGGTCTGGATCACCACTTTGCCCGGCGTACTCCCCCTGCCGCTGCGCCCCGCCACCTGCATGAGCAGCGAGAATACTCGTTCCGACGCGCGAAAATCCGGAAGGTTCAGGCCTATGTCGGCCAGTATCACCCCGACCAGCGATACCCTCTGAAAATCGAAACCCTTGGCCACCATCTGCGTGCCGAGCAGTATGTCGATATCGCCCCTTTTCATCATCTCCACCAGGTCATGCCCGGTTCCTTTGCGTCGAGAGGTGTCCTGGTCGAGCCTGAAAATCCGCGCCCCGCGGAAAATCTCTTCAAGCATCGTTTCAGCGCGCTGTGTGCCCGTACCCAGTTTCACGAGCGACGCTGAACCGCATTTACCGCAGACCGAGGGCGCCGCCCTTTTATACCCGCAGTAGTGGCAGAGCATGAGGTCTCCCCGGTGACAGTTCATGCTGATGCTGCAATGAGGGCATTCCTCCACGGCGCCGCAGTCACGGCACATTAAAAGCGGCGAGAACCCCCTGCGGTTCAGCAGGAAGATAATCTGCCGGCCGCCGTCGAGTGCCCTGCGACTGTGCAGTTTGAGCGTGGCGGAGAGCACATCGCGCTGCTGTTTTGAATCGAGCCTTACGACCTCTATGTCGGGAAGGCGGGAGTCTCCGAACCTTTTTTTCAAGAGGTGCAGCTTCATGGCCCCCCGTTCGGCTGAGTACAGCGTATCGATGGACGGGGTGGCCGAGCCCATAACCAGAAGGGCCTTCTCCTTCACGCTACGGTGCCACGCGATACGGCGGGCGTTATACCTCGGCGCGCTGTGTTCCTTGTATGAGCCGTCATGCTCCTCATCGACGATGATCATGCCCAGATCGGGGGCCTGCAGAAAAACCGCCGACCTAGTCCCCACCGCGACTTTTGCCCGGCCCGTATAAAACCGCATCCAGTTGTGCAGCCGCTGGTTCGGGGTGAGATGGCTGTGATAAACCAGGAGCTCGTCCCCGAAGACATCGTAGAGGCGTGAGAATATCTGTGCGGAGAGTGAAATCTCGGGGACCAGGTAAATCACCGATCTGCCGCTTTCCGCCGCTTTTTTCGCCAGTTCGATATAGATCTCGGTTTTTCCGCTTCCGGTGACACCAAAAATCAGGTGCTGCAGCACCCCCCCCGCATGAAGCTCGTTGATGCGTTCATAAACCTCCCGCTGCTCCTCGTTCAGGGTTACCACGGGGCGTTCCTGGCGCACATAGGGATTTTTGTATCTCTTCGAAGGCTTTCTGCCGGAGGGGAGCGCCATGGAGAGGGCCTCCCCTTCACAGCACAGGTAATGATCGGCTACATATGCCGAGAGTTCCATAAGCCGCTCGTCGAACAGGGGGGCCTCGTCAATCACCGAAAGGACCGGTTTCAGGTTCCGGTCAGGAGGAGGATCAGCATGTACTTTGATCACGAACCCTGCGGTAGTACGGCCCGCGAAGTCCACCAGTACCCTTACCCCGGGAGCGAGCACCATCCCTTCGGGTATCCTGTAGGTGTAGGGGCCGCGCACGGGATACCCCACGTGCACATCGGTCAGGGGCGCCGATATATCATCGCGGCATTGGGTCATCACGCGCCGTTTCCGGTTGCTGAAAGCTCAGCCATGCGCTGCCGCACGATTTTCAGCGTGTTCCAGGCCTTTCTCTTCAGGTCAGGGTTCTTTATCAGGGCGATGGGGTGATCCAGGCAGTACCATGAGATCAGGGGGTTCGCATCGATAATCCGTTTAAGGGGCACCATGTCGCCCATGACTATCGCCACACGGGGACGCATGATCTCCAGTTCCCGCGCCAGTATTTCCTCACAGTTGTTGAACAGGGCGCTGGATAACGATACGGCATCGTTTGACTCGCACTTTATCAGGCTGGTGACATAGCATTGCTGCAGGTCTACATCTATTGCTTCCATCATCTTTCTAAGCAGTACGGTTGATTCCTCCCTGTACTCCTTACGGTCCAGGCCCGACAGCATTGCGGGAGGATGAAGCAGTATCATGATGGCGTTGCCGCCGGTGCCGAAACCGAATTTTTTCGCGGTTACTCCCGAGCATCTGTCGCACGCGGCGATGTAGCTCCGCAGATCCCCGTCAGGGCATGGTGCCGTGCCGAAGCCCGACCCGCAAGCTCCTTTGACATAATTGATCAGAAATTCTTCCTCATCCGTCGAGCGGGCGAGTACAGGCGTATCGCGGAGTGCGGGCGATTTCAGCACATGAAGGAGCTCTCTGCGTACTTCCGGGATCATGGGTCTGGCACCTCCTCGCATGATTAGTATCGGCCGCTTAAGAGCGACATCATGAACCGCCGGCGTCTATCCTGTCCAGATTTATATTGTACTGGTTTATTTTCCTGTGCAGATTTGTCCTTTCTATGCCGAGCTCTTTCGCCGCAAGGGTTATGTTCTTGTCGTTTCGCTCCAGGGCCCTGATTATATACTCTCTTTCAAAATCTTCGCGGGCCTGTTTCAGGGGGGAGCCGTCGCGCGGGATGGACTCCCTGAAGTCATAGGCCCCTATGTGCTTTTTGATATCCGCCGCATCGATGATTTCCCCAGGCACCATTATAGAAAGCCTCTCGATGACATTCTTGAGTTCCCGGATGTTACCGGGCCAGGGCTGTTTCAACAGAAATTCCATGCCTTTTTCGGTGACTTCTTTGTTCCCCAGGCCGTGTTCACGTGAAAATTTCTCAAGAAAGTAGCTCACCAGCAGGGGGATATCGTCCTTACGGTCGGAAACCGAGGGCACATGTATGGGGATCACATTGAGGCGGTAAAAAAGATCCTCGCGGAACCGGCCCTCCTCGATGGCCCGCCTGACGTCGATATTGGTGGCCGAAATGACCCTTACATCCACTGTTATGGTCTCATTCCCCCCCACCCTCTCGAACTGCTGTTCCTGCAGCACCCTCAGCACCTTCGCCTGAGCGCCGGCGCTCATATCGCATACCTCGTCCAGGAAAATGGTCCCGCTGTGCGCCAGTTCGAACTTCCCCAGGCGCCGTCCCACGGCCCCCGTAAACGCTCCTTTCTCGTGTCCGAACAGTTCGCTTTCAATGAGTTCGTCGGGAATAGCGGCGCAATTGACCTTGATGAAAGGACGGTCCGACCGTTTGGATTTTCTGAATATGGCCCTGGCGACCAGTTCCTTCCCCGTACCGTTGTCTCCGGTGATGAATACCCGCGCGTTGGTTGAGGCGGCCGTTTCTATGACCTGCCTGATATCCCTGACAGGGCCGGAGTCGCCGATCATCTCGTCTTCCTGCTGGGCCTCACGCCGTAATTGAATGTTTTCTTTCCTGAGCCGTATTTGTTCCAGGGCATTATTGACCGAAGTGATGATGCGCTCGATCGATGGAGGTTTTTCCAGGAAATCGAACGCCCCCATTTTGGTGGATTTGACCGCAATATCTATGGAACCGTGTCCTGAGATCATGATTACGGCGGTTTCAGGACTGGTCTGCTTGACGCGTTCAAGCACTTCGATCCCGTCGATGTCCGGAAGCCATATGTCCAGGAAAACCAGGTCCACCTCGTTCCTTTTCAGGAAATCAATGGCTTCCTTCCCGTTGCTGCTGGGATACACCACGTGCCCCTCATCCTGGAGAATCGCGCTCAGGGTTTTAATAATATTGCTTTCATCGTCAACGACCAGTATTCGTGCCATCATCACCCTTCTTGTTGTGTTCTTTTTCCGGGACCGGCAGGATAATAACAAACTCCGCCCCTTCCCCCGGACTGGAAGCGCAGGTTATCTTCCCGCGATGTTCGTATATTATTTTTTCCACGATAGCAAGTCCCAGCCCTGTGCCGTGTTCCTTGGTCGAATAGGTAGGTTCGAAAATCTTCTCGACCTCTTCAGGCGACATCCCCTTTCCATCGTCCCTGATGCTCACATGGACGCTGGACCTTCCGTTGTCCTCCACCATGCGGGAAACCACATGTATATTTCCACCCTCCGATACGGCATCCACCGCATTCTGGATGATGTTGGTCAGTGCCTGCCGTATCAGCACCCTGTCAAGATTCAGTCTGGGCAATGACCGGTCCAGATCGATATGAAAGGTGATTTTCTCATGCCCGTGAAAAAAGTTCACGCAGCTTTCTATGACCGGATTGATGTCTTCGATCTCGGGGTTCAGTTCCGGCAGGCGCGCGAACCTCGAAAACTCGCTCAGAAGTTTCATCAATACCTTCACCTCGTCGATAATGGTATCGGTACCGGTCATTATTATTTCACCGATCTCCTCATGGTTCTCCCTGTATCGTTTCTGTATCCTCTCCGCCGAGAGGCGTATGGGTGTCAGGGGATTTTTAATCTCATGGACCAGCTTCCTGGCGACATCACGCCATGCTTCGAGTTTCTGCATATGGAAGGAAATCTTTCTGCTTTCCTCGAGCTGCCTGACCATCTTGTTGAATGAATTGAAAAGCAGTGAAAGTTCATCGGGCGAGGAACGCTGCAGATTGATATTGAAATTCCCCAGTGCGACTTCGCGTGCCGCGGCTTCCAGTTCCAGCACCGGACGTGTAATGTTTTTAGAGAGGAGCAGGCTCACCCCTACGGCCACCACCACGATGAGGATTGCCAGCATTAAAAGGAATATCCCGGCCCCGGTCTGAAAATACGGTTTGAGGTATTCTTTCTGTTTATAGTTACCGAGGGATTCCTCAAAAACACCTATTCGGTAGTACAATGTATCGGGCACTGTACGATACACCGCCGTGATTATATTTCCATACGACAATACCCCCAGTAAAAGCGCGGCGTTCTCCGACGATATGCTGTACACTTTATTCAGGGGTATCTGAATTATCCGTAGAAAAACAGTGATACTCTCTGTTATCGGGTCCGGTACATCCGGATCGAGGCCGGCGATCCTGTTTCCTTTTTCGTCAAAACCCTGCATGAGAAAATATTTCACCTCATACCCTTTTACCGCACAGACGTTGCGTATATCCCTTCTCCCCTGCGGACTTTCCATGGAATAAAATCCCCTGTCGATACCATAACGGATTACCTTCATTTCATGCTGCAGATCGCCGTGGTAATCCTCAATTACCTCGCGGGACATCTTGATGGATTCATCCAGTGCGACAGTGGTCTTTTCCGTGATCAGTTCTTTAATGGTATGGCTGATGATATTGTTTGAAATGAGTATTATTGGAAGTGACGGCAGTATGGCGACAAAAACAAAGGCCAGCGCTATTTTCAGCCTTATGCTGGTTATCCTTTCAACATTCTGTACGCCCAGTTGACGGCGGAACGAGATGATAATAAAATATACTGCGGCGATTATCGGCACCGACATCATTGAAAAAAGAAAAAAGCTCCTTCCCGACGCCTCACCCGCGTCAATTCTGGGAAAAAGACCGATGATCAGAATGGCTGAAAAAACAAAAAGCCCGATAGGAAAGAACAGGTCTTCCCATCTGGGTCTGCCGACAACGCTGTTGATTACATCTCCGATGGATCTGAACTTCATCGTCGTATCACCGTCAATCCCCCTGGTACCGTAAAACGTCGGTCACTCCCACGCACTGCTCCGGCGTTCATTTTATCTCCAGTGGAGGACATTTTTCCCAGGCTGTTTCAAAGTCCCAGAACCCGACTATATATTTGAAAATCAGGTTCATTGGGAAATAAAGATCCACCGATTTCAGTTCAGCCTTTATGTGAACGAAATAATTACGGTTTTTTAATCGTGAGGCACCGGTGACCGGGTAATCACTTACAGTAAAAAAATATTCCATCAAGGCTCCTTCACTCTGGAAGAGGGAGCTTTTTCTTCTTTCCCTGACCATGAATGCCTTGTTCCAGTAATCATATTTTATATTTCTTGAAAAAGCATGGCGCTTTATCACGGAGTTTGTCAGGAACCCTTTTTCTACGGCCTCAATATAATACGTTATCCTGACCTCCATCCCCCTGCGGATCGCTTCAAGAATATCCTTTCGCTTGTATCCCTCTACGGTAAAACTGACACAGAGCAGGGAATCTTTAATCTGCTGCGACTTGAAGCGCACTTCCGCACCAAATGCAATTTCAGTGAGTGTTAAGAAAATGGCGGTAACGAAAAAGATTTTTCGAAGCGGTTTCATTAACGCTACAGGGGCCTGGTTAACGCGATACTCAATCTGTTGGATTCAACCTCTACTGAAAACCGGACACGATTTTTCGATCGCCAGTAGGGGAAGTACGTGTTTTTATTATAGCTTTCTGCCGAATACACGGCGTTTACCACACAGGCAACTTTAACGAAAAGAATGGAAAAGATATAACCGATTATTATGGTTTTGTCCCTGGCTTCCATATCCTGCCAGGTGACGATATCCCCTCCCCTTGATGTATACTTGTCGGAATAATAGAACAACAGATACACCAGCAGTCCTTTCTGTACCATGCTGGTCAGCAGGAAGAACGACCCCATGGTGTAGTCTTGCGCATAGAACTGCCCCAGGCCCGGCCATGCCCACGACATCAGGCCGGCGACAAAGGGGTCCTTCCGCTCGGGTTCCTCAATCTGGAACTCTTCAGGTTGTCCTGCGCCGTGACCGATAACGGGAGCTTGTCCCGGAGTTTTCGCCAGGCATACCCGTGTAGAGCACAGCACCATTCCCATGATGAGCAGCGCGGTCACCACAGGGACTGCGCGTCTATATTTTTGTCTGCAACCCGACATATATCCCCTTTCTTTCCTCGTATCCGAACTCCAGTTTAGGGTATCGCTGCCTGAATCTTTCCCTTCGTCGTTCAAGGCGTTCGTTGAACTTGCCCGCGGATATTACCGCGTCTGAAATATTATAGATATGCAGAATGCCGACTAAGACCAGCATGCCGTAAAAGACGTTTCTTCTGGATGTTTCAACAACTCCGAGGTCGGTCCTCTTCGCGTCCACCCTCAGATTGAATCCGGAAGATCCCCCGGCGGCAAAATCAAAGTTGAGAAAATAAAATATTGCCGTTATGGCCAAAGTATATTCCGTGACCAGGAACAGCGTACCCTTGAAGAATTCTCCGGAATAGTACTGCCCCAGACCGGGCATGTACCACGAAAGCATACCCGCAAGGATCGGGTCTTTCTTCTTGATAAAAAAAACGGAATCATACTCCGGCATTACCTCGGTATTTTCTTTCTGTACGGGAGGCTTGCGTTCCGCCGCCCACGCCGTCATGTTGACGAGGACACACAGGAGCACCGCCAGCACGAGCGATGCGACACGCAAGAATGTTCTGCTTTTTGATCTCATTTTATTAACAGCGTTCCTTCCCCTGCGTCAGCCGATTCTTCGGTTCCCTGGACCACACTCCCGTTTCCCATGCCCGATCGAATATTGCAACCCGGATTAAATTCTTCTTTGTAAAAAATGCGGCTCCTGAACAGGAACAGGATTAGTTCCTGAAATCGTTTTCGATAAGGGAAACAAGGGTATTCACCGCATCCTGTTCGCGCTCCCCCGCAGCCCTGATAATCAGCCGCGACCCCGATGTTATGGCAAGTCCAAGTACCGACATTATCGACTTTCCATTTGCTTCAACTTCATCCTTGACGAGAAATATTTCACAGGGGTATTTCATTGCTTCCTTTACAAACATCATGGCCGGTCTGGCATGTACGCCCGCATCGCTTCTCACAATCACTTCTTTTTCAGTCATTGGGCTCCATACTCTCCATCTTGATCCAGTTTTGTATTTTCGCGTCCAGCTCTCTGGCCGAAAATACACCCATTTTTTTCAGTCGCTGGTTAAGCGCCGCGGTTTCGATTAAAATCGGGATATTCCTGCCCGGTCTGACCGGTACTGTAATAAACGGTACATCGATGTCAAGAATTGTATACATTTTCTCGTCAATTCCCAGCCTGTCATACTCCTTCGAGCTTTCCCATTCCTCGAGCATGACCGCCAGTTCTATGCGTTTTCTGTTCCGGACCGACCGTATGCCGTAGATGTCCTTGACGTTAATTATTCCAAGGCCTCGAATCTCCATGTGGTGGCGTATGATTTCCGATCCGCTGCCCATCAGGAGGGATTCATCGATCTTGTGTATCTCCACGACATCGTCCGCCACAAGTCGATGGCCCCTTTCCACCATCTCCAGCGCGCATTCGCTTTTTCCCACGCCGCTTTTGCCCATAAGCAGAACACCGACGCCGAAGACGTCCACCAGCGTCCCATGGACGACCAGAACCGGCGAAAAGAATTCTTCCACGATATGGGTCAACAGACTGATGAAACGCGTGGTACGATGCATGGTCACGAAGGTAGGCACGTTGTGCTGATTGGCCATATCGATAAACATCTCATCGGGGTATTCGTTATGGGTGAATACGCAGCATAGCACTTCAAAGGAAAAAAACTCCCGGTATATGTCCATTTTTCTTTCGCGTGAAAGCTGTCTCAGAAAAGCCGTCTCACCGAGCCCGAATATCTGGATTCTGTCGAAAGCGAAAAAATCAAAAAAACCCGCCAGCCCCAGTCCGGGACGATTGATATCTCCGACAGTGATCTCTTTGCCCAGACCGTCCCTGCCCGCGACGAGCACGAGTTGAAGATCGATCCTCAGGGTCGGGTCGGCAAAATCACCTACACGGACTTTTCGCTTTACCATATCTCTGTCGACCGGTACCGTTTAAAAGGCGGGAACCATTACACCGTACTGTTTCCCGTTCCTGAACATGATATTCAGGTACCTGGTGTCGGTATTAAAAAAGGGAAGGAATTCAGCCTGATTTTCAATAATTTTTTTAAGTGCCTGCGACAGATTATAATTATCGATTTCCCGGCATTTGCTGCTCTTTTTGAACTTTACCTTCGGGTCGGTATTGGAATCCTGCACCACCACCATGTCACGTTCCAGAAATTTTTGCGGTTCATACACACCGCTCTGAATCATCTCAAGGGGTATTTCCACGATCTTCAGTCCTTTTTTACTCCTGAAAAGCACCGCATAATTCCTGTTTGCATAATCAAAACCGTTTTCCACCACCGGTGATCCTTTTTTGAAAAGTAAAAAATCGCTGCCGACCAGCTTCATTTCGAGATACGCTTCTATTTCAGTTTTTGGTTTATTACTGACCTGTTCGAAGGAAAGTTCAAAACCTTCCCGTTCACCCATCTCAACCGTATCGATCATCCTGAGGGGGACGACCTTGTGACCGGATTGTTTTTCCTTGAACCTGACAATCTGTTTCTCCATCTTATCGGCAATCAGGTCAATCGAGGAGTACATGTCCCCGGATTTCTCCACGGCATAGAACTGGATCCCGTCACCGTTGATCAGAAGATCAATCATATGATCAAGCTTCTCGACACTCATAACGACATGTATGTCCATGAGCTGATGAAAATATTTTTCGAATTTCTGCAGTTTCTTTTCCGCGTAATCCTTAAGACTCGGAGAAATCTCCATATGTCTGCCCGTAATAATAATCTTCATTTTTCTCCCTCGTTTTTAAGCTTGTTTAGTTTTCTTCTTCTGTTTGAAGATGGAATCCTTAGTATCGCCCTGTATTTTGCCACGGTGCGCCGCGCGAGATTGATATTCATTTTTTGAAGTTTCTCCAGGATCTCCTCATCGCTGTAGGGCCGCTCGGGGAGTTCCTGCGCGACGATATCTTTAATCAGGTTCATTACCATATCGGACGAGTGGTCCTCGGAGTTTTCCGACTTGAGCTTCGATACAAAAAAATACTTGAGTTCAAACATACCCCAGCACGTCTGTACGAATTTATTGCTGGTAACCCTGCTTACCGTTGATTCATGGAGCCCTACCTCACCTGCAATTTCTGTATGGGTAAGAGGCCGCAGGTTGCCGGGCCCTTTTTCAAGGAACCCCTTCTGGTGGTTCATTATAGCGGTCACTACCTTGATGATGGTGTCGCGCCGGCTGGAAATATTTTTAAGAAGGTAGCGCGCCGACTGGACCCTTTCCTTGATATACTCTTTAAGCCTGCGGTCCAGTTGCTTTTTCTTAAGCAGATCCACATAATAGCGGTTGATTCGAATCTGGGGAATCCAATCATCGTTTATGGTAATAATAATTTCGTTATCCAGGTATTTTACTTCAACATCGGGTATGACGTAACGAATGTCTTTCACTGAAAACTGACGTCCGGGGTACGGCGTAAGGGTATTGATGAGCCTGCTCTTTTCAATCACATCGCCGATGGTAATATTCAACGACCGGGCGATTTTATCATAGTCCAGTTTCTCCAGCTCCCTGAAATGTTCCTTTATAATGGTATTGAGTATATTGTCGT
>CAZUXY010000042.1:0-35867 GCA_964624235.1 uncultured Leptospirales bacterium
GATACGAAACGGCCGTAATTATGCCCCGGCCAGATTACGGTGGAATCGGGCAGCGTCAGTATCTTCTTGGTGATTGAATCCATCAGTTTTTTGTATGACCCGCCCGGGAGGTCGGTGCGACCGAAGCCTTCAGTGAACAGGGTGTCCCCGGTGAAGAGGTTGCCGTCGGCAAGCAGACAGATACCTCCTTCGGTATGACCGGGCGTGTGGATTACTTTCAGCCGTAATTTCCCTATCTCAATAATGTCCCCATCCGACAACAGCCTGAATGGTTCGGGGGAGCCCTTTCCTCCGATAACCCGCGATAACACTCTGGAACTCAGGTTCTTCATCTGCCGCGCGTCCGCCTCGTGGACGAGTATCTGCGCACCGGTGCGTTTTACCGCCTCATCATTGCCCGAGGTATGGTCCCAGTGCCCGTGGGTGTTGACGATATAGCGGATAGTCAACCCGTGTTCCCGCACCTTGCTGAAGACCCTGTCCAGATCGCCTGCGGGATCGATCAGCAGCCCCTCGCGCGTGGAATCATCTCCCAGCACATAGCAGAATACCGACATCATGGTGACTTCAATCTGTTCAAGAATCATAATCCCATCCCGGTGGGTAGAATAAACAGTCCAGACGCCGCACGGGCTTTTCTATTTGTGGACCGTCCGATGAATTTGGCAAGAGAATTTTCAGGTTTTGATGCTGAAGGGGGCAGGGACTTTTATTATTGACAATCGGACCGTCGTACATAGATTCATAAAAAACAAGGTGTCAGCTTTTACATTGATCGGGGAGCGCACGGTGCACAACGGAAAAACAGCGGTATTTCTCTTTAAAATAATACCTACAGCCTTTATCTCCCGCCTGTTCGGCTGGATGGCAAGGATCCCGTTACCCGGATTGATCTTGAATCCGGTCATACGATGGTACTGTGCCCGTTTCGGTGTAAGGACTGACGAAATCCCCGAGGGAGAACGGTTCGGCAGCTTTGATCGTTTTTTCACCCGCAGGCTGAAGGAGGGTGCCCGTACCATAGACCCGATGCCGAAGTCTGTGGTCTCCCCGGTCGACGCGAAAATTGATTTTTTCGGGAGGATCGACGGCACCACGCTGCTGCAGGCCAAAGGGATGGAGTACTCACTTGCCGACCTCGTGCCCTGTGAATATTACCGGCATTTTACCGGCGGGGATTTTGTCACGCTCTATCTTTCTCCGGCGGACTATCACCGCATTCATTCGCCCGTGTCCGGACACATAGAGGGGTACTGTGCCGTTCCCGGAAAACTTTACACGGTACAGGAATTCCTGGTGAAAGAAATTAAAGGACTCTTCGCGCTTAACGAACGCCTGCTGAGTTTCATTAAGACCGATCGGGGAAGGATCGCAGTATGCAAAATTGGCGCCATGAACGTCGGGAGAATTTCACTGAGCTATGCCGGGATCCAGACGAATACGACTTTTAGAAAAAAAACCGAGTACTTTTATGATGAGCAGCGCATGCCCGCTGTTGCCAAAGGCGCGGAGCTCGGTATTTTTCACCTCGGCTCCACCGTCATTGTTCTTTTTGAAAAAGGAACCGTGAAGCTGGAGAAACTGGTCCGTGGAGACTGCGTACGGCTCGGATCGGTCATTGCCCGCTTTATCTGATGCATATTTAGGTTGATTCCCGCACTGATTTCCCCTACATTATTATTTACGGAACCCTGAAAAATTCCGGGAAAGCGAGTTAACCGGACGTTAAGCGGAAAACGATATCCGGAAACAACGCGGGATATTCCCTGAGGGGAGAAGGACGACTGTCATGAGTAATAAGATCCCATTACCCATAGCTACCCATATCAACTCCCAGGTCAACTACTGGCAGCAGCAGCGCGTACAGGTTGAGAAAGAGAAGCCCGAAATTCAGGGGAAAAAAGAGGTGACCCCGTTCATCACCATTTCACGTGAATACGGATGCGGCGGCTATGAAATAGCCCGGCTTATCGCCGACAAAATCAACCAGAAGATAAAGCCCCAGCCGGAATGGGTGGCATACGACAGGAAAATCCTCGAGGGGATCATGGATAACCTGGGATTGACCGAGAAACTTGCGAACACCCTGACGACCGGACTCAGAACAAGCATGACCGAACTTTTCAGGAACGCGTTCAGCAACCTGCCGCCCCAGGTGGTTGTTTTCAAGAAACTGGCGGAAACAGTAAGGACCCTGGCCATCAACGGCAATGTCATTATAGTGGGGAGGGCCGGCCGGATCATAACACGGGAGCTTCCCCGGGGATATCATGTCAGGATTGTGGCTCCGCCGGACTGGCGGATCGAGAGGGTGGCATGCATACATGGAGTATCAATTAAAGAAGCGAAAAAAATTGTGCTTGATAAAAACCGCCAGAGGGAGGAATTTTTAAAACAATTCATTAAATTCGACAGCAGAGATTGTCACAACTACCATATAGTAATCAACCATGCCGAGCATAGCAGCGTGCAGATCGTGGATTTGATCTTAAGCGGCATGAAAATAAGGGGTTTCTTAAAATAGAGTGAAAACCATCCGCTGCCAATGACTGATCACCTGACAAAGCAGTATTTTACTATGAACGGTAATGAGCTGGTCTTTGACCGTTCCAAGTCCATCCTCACCTGCAAATCGATTGCCGACGAATCAAGAAAACTGTGGGCGAAAAAACTTGAGGAAGTGCTGTTCCTGGAAAAGGTGATCGAGGATACTGATAAATATTATGTCGCATGCGGAATCGGGGAGCACAGCGGACGCTTTATCGCACTGGACCGTAAAACCGGTGTGACTGAATGGTTTATCCCCGGCAAGTCGTTTCTACAGCTTTTATATGAAGATTATCTGTACCTTATATTTGTGGACGATCGGGAGGCATACTATCTGCTGAAGGTAGACAGGAGCGACGGAGCCTCGGTATGGCACTACAGGGTCGAAACCGATCTTTGCGAATACTGTTTTAAAAAAAACTCCCTGACCCTGTGGTTTCAGTCAGGCAGAACCGAGACCATGGATATCCGGTCCGGGAGGCAACGCAGCAAACAGGAATAAAAGTTTAGCTTAAAAATGCCGTAGCTTTTACCGATAATTAATAATGACGCGGTGTTATTCGGATCAAACGGTTATCCGGAAATCGGTTCTGCCGGTCCGTAAGGTGATCCGGCCGCCCCGGGACCGGGTACAGGGACCCGGAGTTTAACTCATGTTCCAGCAAGGAGATGTTATGAAAACCACATCCGTACCTCAGGAGGCAGTCAGCTTGTACAACCAGGCCCTGGCTTTTTCTAATGGGGGAGATTATGATACGGCCATGAAAGAGTACAAGCGGGCCATAGAGATCTACCCTCATTTCGTCGAGGCTTACAATAATCTTGGTGAAATCTATTCAAGGATCGGGGAAACAGATAAGGCCATCTCGACCTACAAGCGCGCGCTTGAAATCGATAAAAACGACCGGGTATTGCTCAATCTGGGTGTGGAGTATTATAACCGCAGTAATTATTCCGCGTCCATCCCCTACTTCAACGAATCGGTGGCCCTGAACCCGAACTTTATAGAGGGTAACTTTTACCTGGGGATGACCTATTACAACCTCAAGAATTATCAGCTTGCAGAGAAAGCATTGTCAAAAACGGTGAAGATAGACAAGAAACACCTCAAGGCGAACTACCTGCTTTCGTATATATACTATGAATGGAAACAGTACAAGAAAACCATTAAATGCCTGGACAATATCAGGGACATTGCCGATGACAAGCTGTTTGTAAACAAGTACTACGGGTTCTGTTATTATCACCTTGGTGATTACGATCGGGCCATAGAATTCCTGAGCCTGGCGATGGAATCCAGCCCCAGATACAACAAATTCAAGTCTTATCTGAAGAGCCTCACCTATGAGAACAGGATCAGGGAGATAGGCGATCTGGATAAGCGAATCGGCGAGATGGAAGAAAAGATGATGAAGGAGAGACCCAGTATCCGGGAATACTCCCATCTTAGCATGCTTTATATCTTCAAGGGGGAGTTTCAGAAAGCTGAAAACCTTCTGCTTTCAGCCCGTTGCTGAAACCAGATTCTTTACCTTGAAAAAACCAATGCCCCCTTCGGGGGGCATCGTCGTCTCTACTCAGGTTGTTTCAGCAGCGCCGTGGTGATATCGGTATCGTCAATTCCCGCCCATTTTCTTTTCTCAAGGTGTATGGATTTCGGAGAATGCTATTTGCTGTTATTTAGTGTAAGGTTCACTTCGGAAGCTCCATAATGACACTCTTCAGGAGCAGGAGCAGCCGTCGTCACAGCATCCTGACCCGCAACTGGTGCCATATTTTCTGGCCTCATTTATTTCGATCAGTTTAATATGAAAATGGAGGGTTTTTCCCGCCAGCGGGTGGTTGAGGTCGATTTTCACCATACCCTCCGCCACATCGGTAATAACGGCAGGCACCTGGGCGCCGTTTTCAAGCTGGACCCCTATGGTCATTCCCTTCTCGGGTTCGAACTGTTCTTTTACCGTTTCAACAGGGAAGCTGTGTATGAGCGTATCATCATACACACCGTATGCATCATCGGGTGTAATCTTAACGTCCTTTTCCTCTTCTATCTTCATGCCGAGGACCGCATTTTCAAACCCCCTTATTACCGACCCTTCGCCTACCTTGAACTCCAGGGGATGCCGGTCCAGAGAGGTATCAAATACGGAGCCGTCTTCAAAGGTTCCGGTATAGTGAACTACTACATAGTTGCCGTCTTTTACCATCAGGTTTCTCCTAGTTGGGATATGCACATTAATATACGGGTGATTGTTAGAGAATTCAATATATGTTCTGCCCCACGCTTCCGTCAAGCGTGTTGTTTCACATTTCGGACATGTCGAATTTCCAGTAGGGGCCCTCTTTTACAAACGTCAGTTGCATTCCGTTCTCGACCGTGATAACCGCTCTGTTGCCCTTGATGGACGTGCCGGTTATGTTCAGCGAAGTGGCCGGTCCAATGATGTTCTCATTGAAGTGTTTACCCATCGCGAATTGCAGTTTCAGGTAGGATTCCGGAGTAAGGGAGTCCAGGGATTCATGGTGTATTTCCAGTTTTTCGGCCAGGAGGGACCGTTGTTCCGGGTTCATCCTTGCGATCATTGCCGCGGCATGAGATATTTTTTCCAGACTTTTACCGGAAAGCAGCGCAATCACGGCATGTGCATCGTTCCGGTGAAAGGCTTTTTTCAGCGATTGAAAGGCCTCCTCAGGGGTCAGGGGTCCCCTGTGGCCGCAGCCTGCAGCGCAGACCGCAATCGTCAGAATCAGCGACGCCTTGACGATCAATAGACGCATTTATAACCCATACCCTCCGGTTCGATCACCATATTGTCGATCAGGCGTGTTTTTCCAAAGAACGCCGCTACCGCAATAATGCTCTTTCCGGATACAGTCTCTGCCGGCTGTAGTTTCGCGTAATCAACCATGGTCACATAGTCGATGCTCTCCGGTTTTCCTTTCTGTATCACATCCCGCATTCGTGAAAGTATTGCGCGTGCGTTTTTTTCAC
The DNA here is from genome assembly GCA_964624235.1 of uncultured Leptospirales bacterium. GTDB lineage: Bacteria > Spirochaetota > UBA4802 > UBA4802 > UBA5368 > CAZUXY01. Next base: position 5,540 of record CAZUXY010000042.1, read on the forward strand.
CACCGGATAAAAGTGTATCGGCTTCTTTCAGACTGCGGTATATCGCGACCGCATTCTTCCGATCTGTCGGCGACAGGTGTTTATTGCGGGAACTCATGGCCAGTCCGTCTTCTTCACGTATGGTCGGTGCGATGATTATTTTAACCGGGAAATCGAGGTCCACGGTCATTTTTTCGATACTGACCGCCTGCTGTATGTCTTTTTGTCCGAAGACCGCATAATCGGGTTGTACTATATTGAAAAGTTTGCTGACCACCGTGTAGACGCCGCGAAAGTGTCCAGGACGGGAGGCGCCGCAGAGGTTTTCTGTAAGAACCTCCATATCCACGTAGGTATAACGGCTTTTATACATTTCCTTATCATCGGGAATGAAAATCAGGTCTACACCCGCGTTGCGTGCGATTTCGAAATCCCTTTCATGGTCGCGCGGGTAAGTGTCGAAATCACGGGCATCATTGAACTGGATCCTGTTGACGAAGATGCTCATCACCTGGTAACGAGCATAAGTCCTGGAGACTTCCACAAGGCTGGTATGGCCGCGATGGAGATATCCCATGGTCGGCACGAAACCCACGGTTGCCCCTCCGGCACGGGCTTTCCTGATCTTATTTCTTGTATCCTCTATGGTTGTTACGATTTCCATGTTCTGACTCCCGGCAGACCCGATTTCAGAGATCTTTTTCAGCCGCGATAAGCATCATGTCACCCATATAGAGGTTTTTCGCGCAAAAGTCAGCTACTTTTCTGGTGACAGAGCCTGGATTACCGAACCCGCTGCCGTAAGTCCTGTATTTCATCATCCTGAAACCGCAGCGTTCAAGCAGTTTTTTTATCGTTTTCCTGGAAAAGAAGTAAAGGTGCTCTGGAAAGTTATAATAACGCCAGTGCTTCCCGTAAAGCTTCATGAAGTTTATCCCCCCGATGCGGCAGGTCGAAATATAGAGCATTCCCCCAGGTACAAGATCTTCCCTTATTTTCATCAAAAACCTGTCGGGATGGTGGAGGTGTTCAATCGTTGCCCAAAGGCTGATGAGATCAAACCGGTCCGTGAAGCCGGTCGTCAGGTAATCACCGCGGGTTACATTGAGTCCCAGGCGCTGTGCCGCGAAATCGACGCAGTCGGCTGACACGTCGATGCCTTCCGCATCCCACCCCCGTTTTTTCATGAAGTTCACGAAATAACCCGCGGCACATCCGATATCGAGGCTTCGCCGGGGAGAAGCGTATTTTCCTTCATGGGCGAAGAACCCCAGGTCGGCGAGGTTCAATGAAATTATCCGTTCAATTTCGGCACGTACTTCCATGGAAAAATAGTCATTATACCCGCGATCGGTTCTTGTGGTAAAATAACGCGCGTCGTAATATTTCAGAATTTCCGAAACGGTCGGGCGCGGCGATACAAACCGAAGACCGCACTTATCGCATTCAACCAGGTTGAATTCATCCTCGCCGCCCGGTCCCGCTTTTGAGAAAAGTCCATGATGTTTTTCCGAACCGCAGACGATACAGGCTGCCGTTTCACTCATGGGCTCTGAATAGTATCTGAGCGGGCAGGGCGTCAATAGTTTTTTAGGAATTATCGTTGCAAATATTGTTCCCGGTACGTACCGTGTAATACTCTTATGGAATTGCAGGCATGAAGCCCGCCGATTCCGCTGCGATCGGGATAATTGATTACCCGCGTGGGTGCCAAATGAGACCTGGTACCTGGTCAGCGTGAGAAACAGTCCACATGAAAGATTCCTCATACCCTTATTCGGTATCTGTTCATGAGGTTTAATATAATGACCGTAAAATTATTATGACCAACGGGATATCGACAATAAACAAGGCCCTCCTTATCTCCGAAAATAAAAGAATCGCGGTGTCACTGAGGGGAGTACTGGGGAAAAACGGGATCGACATCGAGACGGGATTCCTCAATCTGCATTCCCTGCCCATGATCAGAAAAATAATCGCAAAGAACCGTAACACCGCTTTCATCAGGAGCGATTTTTCACGCTATCTGCGCGAGGTCGGAAACCCTTTCATGATTATAATCGACGGCGAGATCGACCTGCTGACAGGCGGCGACACAGGGCCAGACGCGATGAAACTGCTGAGAACATTTCTTATATCCTATGTCATCCTTTCCCGGGGGAAGGGATTTGAACAGCTAAAGGGAAGTTTCGTGATTCTGAACGGCACCCAGCAGATGCCCGCCGCCATACAGATGGAGAACCACCCGCAGGTGGTCCTGGGGATGCTCGCCACGAAAGACGCGATAGTAAACTCCTTCATTAATGACCTGAAAAACAATATCGCACGCTACCATAATCTCTTCCTGTTGAAAACCCTCAATATCGAGCTGCCTATGGGCGAGATGACTGAAAAGATGAACCGCATTATAAAAAGCATCCGCGAACACGAGCGCAGGGGTGAAGTTCCTCAGGAGGACCGTTCGGCGACCGCGCTGATGGAAAAAGGTGATTTCAGCGCTGCGAAGGTAATATATCGTATCGATGATTCCAGGGTATTCGTCGACGGGGACATCCATGACCTTTCAACCCTGGACGGGGTGCCCGCCGATCTCAGGGTGAGGGAATTTTATATAATCGGGCATTGGACCGGCAAAACACTGCTGGAAGTGTCGAACAAAATAACAGGAGCCGTGGTGCGCGGTATTGCGACGCATAAATTCGAACTGTCGGACGATATTGTAATTAATCTGGATGACGGATGCGTAATCGACGGTGCGACCGTAACCTCAATTGCCCAGATCCTGGTTAAAGATCTAAGTGCTTACCGGAACATACGGGTACATGCAACCGAGGAAAACCGCAGGATCATGGAAAACTCGACCGGTTTTTCACTCATTCGCCAGTATCTTGATTGATTGCCTGTATCTTGCCGATGACTTCCGGCATCAGGTGGTTCTGACCGAGATACGCACCGCCTCTTCACCGACTATCCTGTTCAGTTCATTCATCAGCAGTTCGGAGGGCGCCGCGTTGTAGGTTGCATGTGCCCTTATAATTTTCTCTTTTCCTTTCGGTTCATGGATGTGGAAGTATACTGGGCAGTTCCCCTTGCAGGCGAGGATCGCGTTTTTAATCCTGTCCAGCAGTGTTTCATCGATCCCCACGGTGTCCAGACGGATATGTATGGAGGAAATGGAATCCCGACGGATGTCCCTGAGGGATTTGATTTCGCCGGCGATGATCTTTTTCGGTGCGTCTTCTTCGAATTCCACTGTCCCCCTGATCAGCACGGGGACCTCTTCGGACAGCAGGGCTTCGTTTTTAGAAAAAACGTCGGGAAAGAAAAGGACCTCGATGGTTCCTTCAAGATCTTCCATCACGCCTAGCGCGAATCGCTTGCCGTTCTTTGAAGTCCGCACCTTCAGGTTGCCGACGATCCCTACCACGGAGAACTCTCCGTTGCTTCTGTGCTCCGCCAGTTCCGAGATGGTGGTACATGAGAAAGACTTGATTTCGTTTTCATAGCGGGCCAGAGGGTGCCCCGAGACGTACACGCCAAGGACGTCTTTTTCATGTATGAGTTTTTCGTTGTCATGCCAGGGCTTCACGAACGGGATATCGGCCATCATGCCCCGCGACCTGGACTGGGCGTCAACGGCGTCGAACAGGTTTCCCTGACCTGACAACCTGTCTTCCTGCAGTTTCCTTGATGCTTCTATCAACAGGTCGACCGAATGGAAAATCTGCGCCCTGTTCCGGTGAATTGAATCAAAAGCGCCGGCTTTCGCCAGGGACTCCAGTACTCCTTTATTGACGGTGAGAATGTCTACGTTTTCCAGGAAATCCTTCATGGTTTTGAATTGCCCGGCGCGGTTGCGGGCTTCAAGTATGGATTCTATCGCCTTCTCGCCCAAACCCTTGATCGCCTTCAATCCGAAACGGATACAGTTCTTTTCGGTGGTGAATTCCATTTCGCTGTGGTTGATGTCCGGAGGCAGGATGTTGATCCCGTTGGCGCGGCAGTCATTGACGTACTTGATTATATCGTCGGTCTTATCCGGCTGTGCCGAGAGCAGCGTCGCCATGTATTCGAGGGGGTAGTGGGCCTTGAGGTAAGCCGTCTGGTATGAGACCATGGCATAGGCCGCTGAATGGGATTTGTTGAATCCATATCTGCCGAACTTTCGGATCATCTCGAATATGTTCTGTGCAAGGCCGCTGTTGATGCGTTTGGATGAGGACCCCTTCAGGAATTTTTCTTCCATTTGATCGATGATTTCGGGCATTTTCTTACCCATGGCTTTACGCAGCTTGTCCGCCTCGGGCAGAGAGAACCCTCCCATGGTCTGCGAAATCAGCATTACCTGCTCCTGGTATACAATGACGCCGAGCGTATCACGCAATATCGGTTCCAGTGAGGGGTGCAGGTACGAAACCCTTTCGGCATTTCTCTTCCGTTCAATAAAATCGTCCACCATCCCGGAATCCAGCGGGCCCGGCCGGTAAAGGGCCACCACCGCAATTATGTCTTCAAAATCGGTGGGTCCCATTTTCCTGAGTATGTTTCTCATTCCCGCGCTTTCAAGCTGGAATACCCCCATGGTGTTCGCCTTCTTTAATAAGGTGAAGGTTTCCTGATCATTGAGAGGTATATTGTTGATATCAATTTTTCCCCCGGTGTTTCTTTCTATGAGTTTCACGCATTTGTCGATGATTGTGAGGTTTTTCAGGCCGAGGAAATCCATTTTAACGAGGCCCGCCTTCTCCAGGCTGATCTTGTCGTACTGGGACGATATACTTCCGTCACGCGTGTCCCTGTAGAGGGGGACGTATTCGGTGAGCGGTTCCTTCGATATCACGACGCCCGCCGCGTGTTTGCCCGCCGAACGTACCAGTCCCTCAAGGGTCTGTGAAATATCGATGAGCATCTTCCCCTTTCCTCCGCCCCGGTGTATTTTTTTAAAATCGTCGGAGTTTTTCAGGGCATCTTCGAGGGAATCCTCCGTGATGAGCTTGCTTATTTCATTGGCTTCGGAAAAAGGGATATCAAGCACGCGGGCCACGTCCTTGATGACCGCTTTGGCCTTCATTTTATTGAAGGTGATAATCTGGCTTACACGGTCATCACCGTATTTTTTACGCACATAATCGATTACCTCCTCCCTGCGGTCGGCACAGAAGTCTATGTCCATGTCGGGCATCTCGTTGCGGTCGGGGTTGAGGAATCGTTCAAAGAGGAGATTGTATCTCAAGGGGTCCAGGTTGGTTATCCCCAGGCAATAGGAGACCATCGAACCCGCCGCTGATCCCCGTCCGGGCCCCACGGGGATTCCGCGGCTTTTGGCAAAATTAATGAAGTCCCACACGATAAGGAAATAACCCGAGAAATTCATTCCGGCGATTACCGAAAGCTCGTACTCGATGCGTTTTTGTACCGCTTCGGGTACAGTATCGCCGTAACGCAATAATGCCCCGTCATGCACCAGCTGTTTCAGGTACGAGTCCAGGGTATAGCCCGCGGGCACCTCGAAGTTCGGCAGTACGATTTCGCCCAGGGGAAGTTCGAGATCGACCATCTCATATATGGCGATAGTATTGTATAGAGCGTCGCTGTAATCGCCGAAAAGAAGGTGCATCTCTTCGGGGGATTTAAGGTAAAACTGGTCTGCCGAGAACCTCATGCGGTTCTCATCTTCCAGCGTTTTACCGGTCTGTACGCACAACAGCACTTCATGTGAAAAGGCGTCCTGCTTCATCAGGTAGTGGCTGTCGTTGGTCGCTATCAGGGGAAGTCCGAGCTTCTGTGATATCGCTATAAGATCGCGGTTGACGGTCTTTTGTTCCGGTATGCCGTGGTCCTGCATCTCAAGGTAGAAGTGTTCGGGCCCGAAGATTTCCTGAAACACACCGGCGGCGGACATGGCCTCCCGGTTTTTTCCCTGCAGTATAAGCGTAGGGATTTCACCGGCGAGACATGCGCTGGAGCATATTAAACCCTTGCTGTGTCGGGCGAGTACCTCGTGGTCGATTCTGGGCTTGTAATAGAATCCCTCCAGGTATCCGATAGAGGAAAGCCTGATCAGGTTTTTATACCCTTCAAGATTTTTTGCCAGCAGTATAAGATGATATGAACTGTCCTTCCCGCTGGTCCTCTGATCCCTGTCTTTACGGGAATGTGGAGCCATATAAAACTCCTGCCCGATAATGGGTTTAATTCCCTGTTTTTTAGCCTTCTGATAGAACTCTATCGCTCCGAACATATTGCCGTGATCGGTAAGGGCCACGCCCGGCATTCCGAGTTCTATCGTACGGTCGATGAGCTTCTCGACGGTTATGGCGCCGTCCAGAATCGAATAATCCGAATGGTTGTGTAAATGTACGAATTTCATGACGGTTTACGGTATATCCTATGGTCATTTAATGCGAATACAGAACCCCCCTGGTTGAATGGTGATCGTTTTTGTTGCTTATACTTGTGTGCTCTTGCAGGGGGAGACTTTTACTTCCGTGATTACATCAAAGCAAAAAGGGACATAATTTCAAGTATTAATTTTTAAATGTTCCCTGTATTTATTGAGAGGAGGGAGGTGAAAAAGCCTCATAGCGGGGAGTTTCCTGACTTCATTGATGCCTTTTAGGGAAATGGCTCATGCTGTCATATTTGGAATATTCTAGACCCGCCCGGCAGGATTATGACGGCGGCAGGAATTTTTTAATTGACCTTGACGGCGGATAGGATATCTCGGATAGTATAAAAGACCGGCCGTAGAGTCCTGTCCCATATCGTTTCGCCAGTGAAGCGACCGGTTAAACGCTGATGCCGCAGAGGTGGTGCATCCATGATTGATACCAAACTGCTCGATATCCTCGCCTGTCCCGTCTGCAAGGGGGATATCGAATATGATGCAAAAAATGAAAAGATCATCTGCACCGAATGCAGAAGGAAGTATCCCGTGAAAGACGGCATTCCCGTAATGCTGGTGGATGAAGCTGAAACGGAGTAACGGCACAAAGGGGATGTTCCCGGGCCATGAAACGGGAATTCTCATTGACAAAAAGGGGGACCCCCCTTTTTTTATTTTCAGCTTCCGGAATACCGGTTGTGGAAACCCATACCACCATTGTGAAGGTCAACGATGTTCGATTCAAAATCACCCATTGTAAAAATCGGCGGGTACACGATTATAGGTTTTTTTGTTCTGATCATTATCATATCGTTCGGTATGCCCGATTTCATGTCCAGGATCGGACTGGATAAAAGCACCGTCGCGGTCGTAAACGGTGAAAAAATCCATTACCTGGACTTTTTACGCTATCGTGACAACCTTGCGGGCCGCATCAAAGACGTCAATAAGAAGGAAATTCAGCAATATATACTGGATAACATGATACGGTATAGACTGCAGTTGCAGCAGGCCGAAAAGATCGGCATCAGGGTTTCAGACGAAAGGGTAAAGAGATACATCCGGGAAATGCCCATGTTCATGAATGAAGACGGCAAATTTGAAAACCGGCGCCTCAACTATTTTCTCGACCGGTACCACCTCAGTATCCAGGATTATTATACCATGGTGCGTGAAGAGCTGATCAACAATGAACTGGTGCAGATGATAAGAATGGGGGTGGGTGTCGTCCCTGATGAAGTGAATTTTCACAATACCGTCGTCACTTCAAGTATCCAGATACAGTATTGTTTTGCGCCCAATGCGGAGCTGAAGAAACGGTACGGTGCAAGGCTGTCGGTATCGGACAGTGAGATTGAACAGGAGCTTAAAAAAAACCGCGCGGAGATCAAAGACCCGAAGACCGACCGTGAAAGGGTGCGTAAGAAACTGGAAGACCGGAAGTTTGAAGAACTGAAAAAAACCCTTACGTCCGACATCGATAAACTATACGCGGCGGGAGGAACATTTCAGGCGGCTTCGGCGATTCTGGGCGGGAAGGTGATGATGAGCCAACCTTTTAGAATAGGAGAACCGGTCAAAGGGACTGAAAAAAAGAGGGGAATACTGCACACCATAAACGAGTCTCCTTACCTGATCAATGACTGCCTGGCGCTTAACCCGAACAGGACCTCAAGGGTTATTAATGCGTTCGACGGTCTCTATGTCTTTACTCCGGTAAAAAAACAGATTTCCCTGGCCCCGGTGGTGCAGAAAGAGTATGGCGCCCATGAGGGGAGGATTTTTAACGAAAAGGTAAATGCTATATATTATTCAATGATGTCCGCTTTTCTGGAAAAATCGAAAATAAGAAAAAACATGACCTTTGATTGACACGGAAGGAATTGTGTCCCGGAAAGGCAGGGTCGATCAGGTAAAAAAATTATCGGCTGATACGCAATTTTTTATTGATATTCTCCCTTCGGTAGATGCATAATCCCTAAGCGGGGTATGATGCCCCTTCGGGGGTGCATCGGACTCAGATCACGCAAAAAGTATGTAAAGAAGGTTGGTATGACGACGATTAATGCTGAATACGTGAATCCCTTTCTCGAAGCGGCCAGTGCGGTTTTCAAATCGGTTGTGGGGGTAGAACTTAAAAGAGGGAAGCTCTCCATCAAGGAGTGTCCCGACCCTTCACACGAAGTTGCCATACTGATTGGAATCACCGGTGCGGTCAACGGCGAGGTCGTGTACAGCATGGGCTATAACATGGTTGAAAAGATCTCAAATATTCTTGCACCTGGAATGAGTGAGTCGCAGATAAAGGTGGAGTTCAAGGATATAATCGGTGAACTTGCAAATATGATCACCGGGAATGCCATGAATATATTCGCCTATACCGGTAAGCGCATTGAGATCACCACACCGACGGTAATAGACGGGAAAAACTTCACTATTACCCACGTAAAACAGACCACGCTCGCCATAACCCTCTACAGTCCCTTCGGTCAACTGGAGATGAATGTCGCGCTGAAATAGGCAATCAGTTTTCGTTTTTAAAATAGGTGGATTCTATGAATTTCAGGTCGCGCTGTACCCGCTGCAGCAGCGGCGAATTGTTGAAATGCGGGTCCTTCTCTTCAACGGCCTTTTTCAGAAAAATCATGTAGATTTTTCGGGCTGTTTCAAAGTCCCTCAGTTCCGGGTCTTTTTCAAAAACCTTGCCCAGCAGGAAATAAGCATCGTCTATGGTTTCTCGTTCGGGATAGTATTTTATGATTTTTACGGCCGCTTCAAGCGCGTGGTTGCCCTTCTTTACCCTCAGGTATATGTTCCCGATCAGGAGGAGGGCATCATCGGCTTTTTCGTGTTCGGGGAATTGAGAGAATGTTTTATACAGATATTCAATGGCGGCGGGAAGGTTTCCCGATTTGTATTGTGTTTCGCCGAGGTAATACAGCGAGGAGGGGTACTCACCTGACCCTTCTCCGATCGAGGCAAATTCCTTTATGGCATCTGAAAGCCGGTTCTGCCCGTGGAGTATTTTGCCGGTCCAGATGACCGCGGCGTCCCTGAAAGGACTCTTCGGGTATTTGGTTTTCAGCTCCCTGAATTTTGCGAGGGCCGCCTCCACAAGGTCCGTGTTATAGAGCTGGATACCGGTCTTCAGAAGCACTTCGTCGGGCGGGGTCACCTGCGGCGTCTCGGAGGGTTTTTCCTTTTTCAATTGTTCGGTTTTCTTTTCCACGGCCGGCGGGGTCTTCACCACGGGTTTTTCGGTCTTTACCGGTTCACCGTTGATGATGCTTCTGATTATCGCTTCGGTGTTCCGGTTTATATCGGCGGCTAGGACGATAAAAACCTGCGCGAATATTATGAGCGACGCGAGCAGGGATTGCACTATAAGGGCCTTCATTTCTCGAGCACTCCGGGGGTCGGCTCCAGGGGCTTCAGTTCCCTTTTGCGCGGGGCCCTTTTTCTGCCGGGACCCGGTTTATCTGACTGTTCGCCGGTTTTATCGTACATGAGGGGCCGTTCTTTTATGGCGGATTCCCCAGGGACACGCATCATGGACCCGTCGGTTTTTTCATCCCTGATGATATCGGGATTTTTCATTTTATCCACGGCTTCCCTTCGTTTCAATGCCGGTGTATCCGGGATTTCACGTTTACGGTCGGTACGGTCTATCTCTGATAAACGGTCTCTCATATCGACGGCAGGCGGCGGGGTTACCTTGCGTTCTGACGAGTCGGGTTCGATCAGACCGGTTTTGAATTCGGGTTCCAGCGCGGTATTCGAGGGGAAGCGTACCTTCTCGGCCCTGGACTCGCGCATTTCCCTTATAAGCTCGGAGTCAAGCATGGAACGGAAACTTCCCTCCTCCCTCTCTTTTTTACGCGTAATATCGAACGCGCTGTTGGTGAATTCGGCGATCTGGTTTCCTCCTTTGCGGGCGGCTTTCTTCCCCATCTGGTAACCGATTACAACCGCAAGAATTACCAGTATACCTACCAGCAGAAAAAATCCCTGGCGGATTGAATCGGCGGTCCGGCGGTCAATGCCGTTCAGGAGGCGGTTGACTGAGATAATGATACCGGAAAAAATATTTATTAAAGGGTTCATGTTATCAAGGCCTCAAGGGATACGGGAAACCGGCCGTTTGTTGCAGATTGAGAGGGTTTCAGTTCCTGGTCTCCCCGTTTTTATCCAGTATAATGATAACTCTGCATTTTTTCAAATTGTTTCGCGTCGTTCCCCCGGCAAGAACCTTTCGCGCGTCCCTGTCTGAAATCACCGGACAGCCGTTAAGGTTCTTGAGCGCGACGGTATACAACGGCTGTTTACCCGCCCTGGGATTCTCCCTGGCCTCATCCTCGTTGTAGCAGTATGACACCATACCATAACGGCATGCATAGCGGCTGTCCACAAAAATTCGTCCGTAAATTTCGAGACCGTCTTCATTATAAACGGAAGGGAACATCATCGGTTTGAGCTTCAGGCCCCTGCCGTCTATAATCAGGGAGGTATACTCACTGTGCAACGGAGGATTGTCCAGCGAAGGGAAATCCTCCGCGGGGAAATTATACTGAAGGGTGGCTATGATTTCCCCAATGCCGATCACGATCTCGCAGTACGCTTCATCGAATGATACAGGATACTTTTTAACCCTGGCGGCATCGTTCAGAGCCGCGGATATCCTCTTGCGGGTGTAAGGAGAGTTCTTTATATGGTCGGAAAACCGTGTTTCCGAATCGACGCGCAGGTGCTTAAGGGTATTCATGAGGTTTTCCAGGGCGTTTTCACGGGCACGTTCGTAATTCTGTATGCGTGCCGCGTTGATGGAAACCGGTGTTCCGTCATAATGGTCCACAGGCAGGCCCTCGGAAGTTATATCCATTGAAAACCTTCCCCGGGCGGTGATGATGGATCTGGTCCAGTTAATGGTACAGCTTTCCGGACCGGTGGTAAAATCCGCTCCAGGGAGCGTTCCCATCGTAATTGTGCTTATTATTGCTGCGAATATCAGGGTTCGTGCCATCTTCATGGATTTTTATCGGGCATTATCCGGTGATGTATATAGTAAGCCTCCGTGCCTGTCGGCAGGTTCCTCATCTTTAATTATCGGAATCTGAAGGTCCCGAATCCATAAAAAAAGGCGCAAATACCGCGGGAGTGAGGCATAAAGGGCGCGATTGCGACGACAGGTTGCCGGGAAAGCGGCGACGGTATTCCTGCTTAAAGGGCTTCCAGATTTTTTAAACTCGCACCTATTAGGTTTTTCAACCTGACCGCCGCGGCACGTATATCGGTGGCAAGCATGGCCGCCGCCTTGCCGGGGTCCAGGTCGGGATGCCGGGTGAGGTATGAAAAGGTTTTTCTGAGGAAAGGAGCGAAGAGCGGATAGATTTCCCCTTCGTTGATGGCCTCCATAACGATGTCGATGGCGGTCTGATCATGGGTTTCTTTATCTATCAGGTCGAGGATACCGCTTGTCCGGTACAAGGCGTTTTCAAGTGCGCTTTTAAGGTCCTCCGCGCTTTGCCGGCCGCATGCCGACAGCCGGGAGATTATTTCTCCGGGTGAGTGCCGCCTGGAAGGAAGATCCTTTAGAAGCCCGGATAACGAACGCTCGACGGTGTCCAGGATTCTGGCGCCGCCTTCAGTGGCATTGATTAACGGAATTCCTATGCGCAGGGCCGAATCCTCAAACCAGCCGCGGTACAGGTCGAATACATAATCTGAGACCACCTCTCCGTTCCCTCCGTATGCCTCCACATATTTTATTTTTCTTTTTCTTATTACCCGCTGATTTATGGTGTCCAGGTTAAGGAATCGTGTGGTCAGCGGCATCCAGTCGTCGTTATGATGGGTGCCGCTGCAGTGTATCTCCCTGCCCGTGTACGCCAGGTCCTGCCCCGCCAGTATAATGGGGCGGCACCCCATATTAAGGAGCAGGTCCAGTGCGCTGGTGGCTACGGACCCTCCCGACTGTATGTCGCCGGGGGATTTCATGTATTTCTCGATCCAGTCCATCACGGGAGTTGCTTCCCTGGCGGTTCCACCCGTACTGTCGCTATAATACTTGGCCGTGGTACTGAAGGCCACTGGGCCCTGATAATAATCGGTCACCCGCGGGTAACTTACCAGGTCGGCAAGCAGCAGGGCCCCGTTGTGTGCGGTCCCAAGAAAATGTTTCAGGCTGTGTTTCTGGGCGTCTATGGTCATTACGATATGAGGAACTATCCCCGAACGTATTAACACCTTGAAAGAGGTATCGACCGCGACGATCACGGCGCGGTCCCTCAGTTCCCTCAGTACGGTGACGTTTTTTCTCAGGGATGGACCGGCGGAGACGATTATGCCCGGTATTCCTTTGAATTCACCGAACAGGTTTTTTACCGGCGTCGCCTTGAAGGTCTTATGCAGGTTCCTGAATATGTTTTCCACCCATCGTGATTCGAACTCGAAACGTGTGAGCAGATCGCTCAGTTTCGAGGATATGGTCCTGTGTATGTCCGCAAGCGCCCGGTCGTAGTATGCACGGTCAAGCAGATATGAAGGCCTGTGGAAAAAATTTGCCATGCCACGGAACCGGGAAACATCGACTTCTTCAAGCCGGGAGGCCGCTTCGTCTTCCCCGCTGATCAGCATCACGCCCTCAAGCAGTTCGGGAAAGACGGCCGCGGCCATGTCCGCAACGGTACGGTCCCGTTCAACACATATTATCACGCTTTCGGGAAACCTTTTTTTCAGTGCGGCCACGTGATAGCCCAGTCCGATCCCGAAAACAGTGATGCAGTTGGCCCTGCCGCACGAAAAGCCGTCGACTCCTCTCTGCGCCTCAGCCGGCGGATCGTACGCGGAATGGATTTTGATCTCGCGCGGGCCATCCTTGAATACAAGTGTTTTATGACCGCTGGGTGTGTCGGCGAGAATGTAGGTGCCCATGAACTGTTTCCCGGTCATTAAAGGCTGTGACTCTGATATGCGCTCTGGACGGCCAGGTGTGTATCGTTAAAGGCTTTGTCGGATTCCAGGCCGAATCTTTCCAGCACCTGCTGCTCCAGGTAGCTGGGATTGTATTTTCTCGCCTCCATTCCGCACATCATGTTGGCAAGATAGATTACGTACACCAGGTCGCGGTGCTTTTCATCGGCATTGAGGGGGGAATGGTGGTGCCGGATGGTTGATGTCAGATAGTCCGGCAGTTCCCACTTCTCGGCGATGAGACTTCCCAGGGCGGAGTGACTGATGCCGATGGATATCTCCTCCATTACCGTGGAGGTTCTTATCTTACGGTCTCTCACCACATCGGAAATCCAGTTCACCAGTTTAACATTGGTGGAGAGCATAATGATTTTTCCCAGATCATGCAGCAATCCAGAGAGAAACGCGTTTTCCACCAGCTTGCCGAGTTTGAACCTGAGCGCCAGTTGCCTTCCGTAAAAAGCGACGTGGTTGCAGTGTTCCCATATCTGCTCAAACCGCGAATATCGTTTGTCAAGTATCCTTCTGGCGCCGGTGGTTATTAGGATGGCGTTGAGGTTTTTCAGCCCGATCGTTTTGACCGCATCACTGATGGTTTCAATCCTCTTTCCCGGAACGAACCCGGCTGAATTTGCCAGTTTAAGCACGTCGGTCGTCAGCGCCGGGTCCACCATGATTTTTTCCGATATCACGGCGAGAGATGACTCGGGATCGTTGCACAGCTGCTGGAGCTGTATGATGTGCTGGGGGAAAGTGGGGATACCGGCCACCTCGTTAAGGATCTGTTTTTTAATTTTAGTGGTTACCTCCAGCGGCCGCAGTTCACCGGGAATGGTCACCTGGGTAGTGGTGGTTTTGCCGTCGGTGTTGATCCGGTAATTGCCGCTGCCGATCCCGGAATTCTTGAGCAGCAGTATGGTAAGCACGATGCCGAGTCCGGCACCCTCGGAGTCGTCATATATCTCTTCATATGCGTCCGAGAAGTCCTCGTATTGCCGGGCTTTTTCTATACGGAGATTTATCCTTGCCAGTTCATGGGGGAGTATCGCGGTGTTGTTGGTGATTATCAGGGCCATTCCCGCCGGTGTGGATTTGACGGTAAAGCTGACGCGGAAAGCGCTTTTCTTCATATCGTCTTCGATGGTTTCGAACTGGCCGACCACGTTCTTTTTAAAAAGCCGCATACCCTCCTCGTATCCGGCAGGGTCACTGGGATCTACCTTGTGCGCTTCGAAATACACCCTCTTGGCGTTGGCTTTTACCGCGTTCATGCTTACTTCACGGATTATGGTGATGAGCATATCCAGCAGAAAGATCCTGTCCATGCGGGACAGGATCTTTGCGAACAGTGCGTTTATGAAACGGGTCACGCTCTCTGAAAGGTAATGAAAGGAAAAACTGAATGTTTCGCCTTTGTATATCCTGGCGGCAACATCGGAAATGTTCGGTTTATTCATGCGGTACTCTTCATTGTAGTCACAGATGATCCCTGTCGTTCATAATTCGACACTAAGTATATCGTGAAAAAACCAGCGGTACTTGTCCCAAAAAGACGCTATTCCCGGCAGGGACGCCTGCGCGCTGTAAATAACAATTCTAATGATAAGTTGAAATCCTTACTTGTCAAGATGGTTTTAAATGAAAGGGACGTCATCCTCGTCTACGAATGAAGACTTAGCGGATTCAGGGACTACTTGGTCCCGTGACTCCGGCGCCGGGTCTTTGAATACCGTCTTGAAAAAATACCCGGGAAGTGCCGTCAGACGGTTGCGGCGCATGTCCGGCGGACGGAAAAGGGAAACACAGATTTTTTTGATTTCATTTGCCGTCATTTCTTTACACGGTACAAGGGGGGGAAGGTCCCGTATCTCCAGTTTGATATGATCACGATCGATGATCTCCATCAGACCGGTGAAGACCCCGGAAAAACGATAACCGGTGCCGAGGGAACAGCGTTTGACAACGGCATTCCTTACTACATAGCCGTAAAATCGGAGGTTGTTATAATCGGGAACAGGGATGCATACCTGCAGTGTTTCAATGCCGGCATCGGCAATATGGCCCAGCAGTCTGCGCGCATCGTCTATCGAGCCCAGGGAGCCGTACACCAGCGCATGACGTTGACGCGCATGCATAATGATATCGCTCTGAGCGGTCCTGAGGCGGGACCACTCTGCAGGTGACGACCTGCCGTGTGAAAGCATCAACAGGGATAATGCGAAGGATGACACGAGCAGAACGCGTTTAACGTGTAATGATAACTTCAATGGCAGCAGCGGTGAAATGTACAGCAGGTAGGGTAGTGCCAGCGTGATTCCCGATCCTGATACGGTGTAATGCAGCCCGAGGTCCGCCGTGTATTCGGCGCACAGGGTGCTCAGGGTACATGCCCCGTCGGTGATATGACCCGCGATGGCCGCCAGCGCCGGTGATAACGTGGACACCGCCAGCGTTACCAGTGAGGCGACCAGGGTGAAGCTGATCGCGGGGACCACCAGCAGGTTGGAAAATACCCCGGCCAGGTTGACCTCCCGCAGATGCAGAAATATCACAGGTAAAACCAGTACCTGTGCGGAAAGGGTAAGTGAGACGGCGTTCTTTACTATGGCAGGGGTACTTCCCATGAGTGAATGGAAGGAGGAATAAAAAAGCAGTATCCCGAGGGTCGCACCGAAACTCAGCTGAAACCCCATGCCGTACAGTTCATGAGGGTAAATGGACAGTATCACCAGCGCCGATATGAAGAGACTGTTCTGCGGATTATTTTCAGCGTCGAATGTCCTCAACAGCGCGAATATCGTGAACATTATAAAGGCCCTGAGCAGGGATACCGGCACATCGGTGATGTAGAGATAAAAGGCCGCCGCCAGCAGACCGGCGAATATGATCACCTTTTTATTAATACGCAGCGGGGCGAGCAGAAGAAAAGGTACGGCCGCGACTATGCCGATGTGCAGTCCCGATGCCGCCAGCACGTGCATTACTCCCGCGTTCCTGAACCGCATCAGCGTCTGTTTGTCCATGAAATGCTTGTTCCCGAAATACAGGGATTTGAGCACCTGACCGGTATTCCTGTCAAAGGTTACGTCTATCGCTTTTTCCAGGCTTTTACGGATGCTCGTTTTCGCGTCAGGGCCTGCTTTCTCGATAAACCATACCTCCGCGGCTTTCGGGTAATACACCGTCCCGATTCCACGCCGTAAAAGATTGAGGGTGAAAGGCGATGAGGCGGTCTGGGATGTGATGGGATGAGGCGGCGCATCGATATGTATCCTGTCACCCGCACGCAGACGGACACCGCGGGGTACATGGAGGAGTGATACGGCCAGAATACCTTTTGGATCGACGGATGTATTCTCATCCGCGACCAGCGCCCTGTCGCCGTATCGTCCGGTTTCAACCGAAAGAACCCTTTTCGGAAACAACCTTCCGGACATGTTTCGGGAACCGGTCGGGATGGTGAGAACGGTATGCCATGCCGAGAGGATGCAGATGAGGAGAAGCACCGCGGCCGCAATCGCCCCTGGTATGGCGCCTGCGGTCATGGACGCGCCGGGATTCCCCGTGGATATTCCGCACAACGGTTTGCACAGCGGCGTGTACTTTTTGGCAAGCGGGTAAAGCAGTATGATCGCGGCGGCGAAAAGCAGCGCACCCATGATACATTCCCCCTGGTGTCCTGAACGAAGGCCGCAGACCCAGAGGATCGAAGACATCGCCGATGTCAGCATCACAAGGGATGGGACCAGGCAGACCGGCAGGTGTTTGTCAGAGCCTTCCAACTTTATAGATCACAGCGATGGATATTCCAAGATAGAGCTTAGTCGATTCAGGGACCTTGAGAAAGAGAAAATCCCGCGTGTTTCGGTCTCCCATGCCGAAGGAACCGTAACGGGCGGTCAGGTCGGTTATGAGATACCATTCGTGGGCAACCAGGTAACCTATACCCGCCGTCGCGGCGATCCCCCCGCCTCCATCAAATTCTTTGGTCGCCGGTCCCGATTCATAGTATATGCCAAGACCCGCCGCCATGAAGAAGTCGGGGTTGAATGAATACCGGTACTTGCCGGTCGCGCTGTAGAGCAGGTGCCCTACCGCGGTATCGCCGCCCATGTTGTTCATGAACTGCAGGGAAAATTCCCCGATCATGCTCCGGGACATGATGTCCAGCACTCCCCCCCCAGAAAAGGCGTAACCGGATTCGCTGAGATCTACACGCCGTGTGCCGTCCCAGTCGCTGTAGTTGACACTGGTAAAACCCGCGCTGAATATGGGACCTGCATAGGTGAAGAAAAGTTCCTGAGCGGCAAGGTGGGAGCAGGAAAAAACGATAAACAGCAGCACGCGGCACAGGCCTGCGGCGGTCACGATACGCCTTTTCCTGTGCCTGATAAAGGATATGGCAATCTCAACGCGCGCGGCGTTTTTCCTGGGATGTCTGTAGTTCTGAATGGTCATATCATATTTCTATTTCACGTTCAGGGGGTTCTTCACCACCTGTGCGTTCGAGGGCACGTTGAAATCGAACATGCCCGGTATCATGCTGACGCCGGTACGCACATTGGTTAAGGTTACGGTCATTCCTTCCCCGTCTTTACTGTTCAACACCGCCTTTTTCAGCATGAACGAACCGTCCAGCACCAGGATGATCTCGGAATAAGTTTTTTCGCTGTTTTTCAGCTTCAGCGTATAGCCGGAAGGACCCTGCGCGGTAAGTATCGCGAGATAACCGTTCACCAGCCCGGCGATGCCCCCGGAGCCACCCATGCCGACATCCTGGACCCCGCAGATGTTGCTCGATGAATCGTACACCCAAAGCCGTTTGCCGTTGGTGGCCAGCACCCTCCCCGAAGGGCTGGTGAATTTAACGTGTATTTTACCCGGCGACATGTACTTGAAGGTGCCGGTATAGGACTGCCCTGAATGATACATCCAGGTAATGTTTCCCGCCATGGTATCGATGCCGTACATGCGGTTCTGGAATTTTTTCAACGCCTCCTCGCCCGTCATGGCCATTGAGTGCTGTGTTGCGCCCAGGCATAACAATACGCCCGCCGTTATATATAAGTTTCTTTTCATAAAACCCCTGTGTTTACTCATTAATACGTGGTTCTCCGCAAAAAGTGAAATGAAAAAACCGCCAGGTCCTTTTTTCTCCCCTCCCCGCGGCAAAATTCCTGCCGGTACGGGACAAAACCCCGGTAAACCCTCTCCGTGGGACAGGAATTTCACCATAGCCGGGGACATATTTTAAAATCAATACTATTTTTGATTGCCTTCGATGCCCGTTTTTCAATAGCATTACCCCTGTCCGGCTTTTCATATTCGACAGCGGATATTGAGGATGGGGCGTTCCCCTCCCGCACTTTTACCGGAGTAACGAGGATGGGAAACATCATAGCGAATCTTTTTCGCGAACACCGGGATTTTAACGATTTCCGCACCCGGGTGATAGAGCTGGGAGGTGGATTTACGCTGGGATACGAGGACATGCTGGATATCGGCGAAGCGTATTTTGAACGTTTTCCCGACTGTTTCTCCAACAGGAACTGCAGCGATGTGACCCTGGGCTACAAGCTGGTCAGGATATGTATAATAGAAAAACTCGTGGAGCCGATACCTGTAGAAATCAGGGGCGTGTTCCGCGGCATGTTCCAGAACCTCTCACTGATAGGGGAGGGGATTCCAGGGTCGGTATCTTCAGTCGGGGCAGAGCGGACAGGGGAAATACTTGACGGCATGAGCGTTATACTTAAGGGCATTCAGGACACCATCGACGCCCTCCCGACGGGAATGATCAAGGAGCGCTTTGTGGGCGGCATCAGTTATATCTACAACATCATCTATCTTATGAAAAACACGTTGATGAAATCAGGCGCTGCGGAGCCTGGTCACGGCAATGAATGAAAAATTCCTTCAGGTGCGGTAGAAGAATTGCGCCCGGGACGGGTAAATTTTATTTTTCGGTGTATCCGGTTTCAATGCGGGGAGTCGTTACTGCTCCCGTCAGGGGAAAGCATGAGTGCACCTGGGGCATCCCGGGGTACCTTCCGATGGTTCATTGGTTTTTATATTGAAAGGGGGATTTTTACTATTAATGATTAACTAGTTATTACAGGGTGCGGTGAATAAACGAAAAAAAATGCCAAAATTATAATACTGACACTAAATAAGAATTGACGAAAAAATACCGTGGTTAAATCTGGAATAAATTCAGAGAAAAACTCGATCTTTTATCATCACAAGGCCGTCGAGTAGCTTATAAAAAGGTGAATTCTACCGATGCGTCTTGACTCAACGGTTCCTCCCGGCCAGAAGGATTCATCGGTGTAAGTGCAGGCAAACAAGCGGTGACGCGCACGCGCCGCCGTATACAAAAAGTTTTTGCACGGAGTTACTCTATGAATCAGAAACCTGGTGTTTGCACCTTCTGCGGGACCGGCTGCGGTCATATCGTCAGCGTTACAGACAACACCATCACCCAGGTCTTCCCCATCCGAAATCATCCCATCAGTAAAGGCAGGCTCTGTGTCAGGGGCTGGAACATCCACGAACTGCTGAATACGCCCGAAAGGATAACGAAACCCCTGATAAGGAAAAACGGCGTACTGGTCGAAGCAGGCTACGAAGAAGCGATTTCACTGCTCGTGGAAACCATGAAATCGAACGCGTCGCGGTCGCCAGGCTCGATAGGCGTGCTGGGCTCACCGCGGGCTTCGAACGAGGAGGCGTACCTGCTTATGAAGCTGGCCCGGAGCGTGTTTAAAACCGGGAATATATCGGTGGATTCCGAATCGGGGCATCGCAACAGCCTCAATGTGCTTCACGGCGGAACGGGTATGGCGGGCATGCTGGGATCGGTTGAAGAGATACACAAAGCCGATTTTATCCTCGTCATGGGTATCGATATTACCAAACAGAACCCAATAATCGGCAGTGAGATCCACAAGGCCGCAAGGGGCGGTGCCACCGTGGTAACCATCGACAGCCGCCGCACTCAGATCGCGAAATTGTCACACAGGTTTTTACAGGTAAGGCCGGGCTCCAGCAAACTGCTGCTGCTGGCCATGGCCAGAACCCTGGACGATGAAAAGCTGCTGGACATGTCTTTTGTTGACGCCCATACCGGGGGATACGCCGGGTTCCGCAAGGCCTTCGAGATGCTGTCAGAAGCCGAGGTGGACCAGAAGACCGGGGTTCCTGTCGAAGAAATCAAAGAGGCCGCCCGTATGCTGTCGGCGGCCAAATCCGCCATGGTCTTTTTCTCTTCGGGCATATCGGGTCTTGATGCGGACACCATCGGTTTTATATACAACCTGTTCCTCATGTCGGGGAAAATCGGAAAGGAAGGGTGCGGTGTCAACCCACTCACGGGACTGAACAACCTGCAGGGAGCGTACGACATGGGACTGGCCCCGGACCTTTTGACCGGGTTTCAATCCCTGTCGGACGGGGCAACGGTGAAAAACTTCGCCAAAGCATGGGGTACCGACCTTCACGCAGCGGCGGGGCTCCCCATATACGATCTGCTTGCCGATCCGGCGTCGCCGCTGAAATCCCTTCTGGTAGTGGACCATGACGAGGGTATCGTCAAATACGCCGACCGCATAAAGCAGCTGGATTTTGTCGCCTATATCAGCGCCTTTAAAAACCCGTTCATGGAACTGGCCCATGTCGTACTCCCCGTAAGCTCTTATGTGGAAGCAGACGGCACCTTCACCAACACCGAGCGGCGCGTGCAGCTTTCCCTTAAAAAAACCGAACCGGCCGCCGGGGTGCTTCCCGGCTGGAAGCTCTACTGCGAAATCGCGCGAAAGGCGGGCGAAAAATGGAGCTACGGCTCGCCTTCCGAGGTCATGGACGAGATCGCACGGCTGACCCCCGTGTATTCGGGCATATCGTACAAAAAACTGGAAGGCAGGTTCGGCATCCAGTGGCCCTGCGACAAAGACCATCCTGACGGGACTAAGCGCTTCGACCTGGCTGATGCCGAACGTAAGCTTGCGTTCGCCGGAGTATCCGATGTCTTTGAAGTGCCCGGCGTCAAGGAAAACTTTCCCATACTCCTGATGGCGGGGAAGGCGCAGCACTTCTGGCACCAGAACAATCTCATGAAAAAGACACACATCCCCATGCGGGAATACAACGCGACCCTGCTGGATTATCCCGAAGGGTACATAGAAATATCGACCGGCAGCGCCAAACAGATAGGCGTGCGCGACCGGTGGCCTATAAAGGTGGTGTCGCCGCATGGGGAGATGCGGGTCACCGCCAGGGTTTCCGACGACGTAAAGGACAATACGGCATACGCGCCGTATTTCGTCCAGGACATGATTACCAGGTTCCTGCTGGGGCACACTGAAGTCCTGCGGCAGGGAGAAGACGCAACCATTCCAATAAGGATCGAAAAGGTATAGTCATGTTTCTGATCAAGAAAGGCGACGTTCTGAATATCGCGGAGCAGCTCGGGAAGGACCACCTTCTCTACGGGCCCATGGTGGAGCCGCAGACGGGCCAGGCCTTTTTCGACCGGGCCGGGAGCGCGGCCGCTATCAACCTTCAGGCGCCCATCCCCTCCAACCCTCCGAAATCGGTGGTGTTCCCCCAGATGGACCGCATCATGAAGTACACCTATGACCGCGGGAAGAAAGAGGCGCGCATGGAGGCGGGATTCGAAGCGGTTCCCAAAGCGCTCTTCGGCCTGCGCTCATGCGACCTCGAGGGAATGCTCTGTCTGGACCGGTTTTTCCTGGGCCATGAATTCGTCGATGAGGTGTACCGGAACCACCGTAAAAACATGTTCATCGTCACCAATACCTGCACGGCCCCGTTCCCCCAGTGCTTCTGCGTGTGCACCGACAGCGGACCCGCCGCGAAAGAGGGTTTCGACCTCAACCTTACCGACCTGGGTGATGAATACCTGGTGGAAACCGGCAGTGAAAAGGGGAAGGTCCTGGCGGGGAAACTGGGACTTAAAGCCGCCGGGAACGAACATGCCGACGAAAAACGGCGCCGGGTGGACAAATCGATATCCCTGTTCGAAGGAATCGCCGTGGAATCCAAAGCCTGGATCTCACGGGTGATGAACCGGGTGACCACCGGTTTTATTAAAGAGGATATCTGGGAATACATCGGCGACCAGTGTTTTGAATGCGGCGCCTGCACCTTCGTATGCCCGTCGTGTTCGTGTTTTAACGTGGTGGACGTGGCGGATCCTTCGTGCGAAGGCTGCGCCGAACGGCTGCGGACATGGGATTCGTGCTCGTATGAGGGTTATTCCCGCATGGCGGGCGGACACAACCCGCGCAAACCGGTGGAAGACCGCCGCAACAAGAGGTTTTTCTGCAAGCTTTCGTATTCACAGATGAAGAAATATCTCAGGCCCGGGTGCGTGGGATGCGGGCGCTGCGCCTGGGTGTGCCCGGGCGATATAGGTCTTCCCAATGTGGTGACCTATATACGGCGTGAAGTGACCGGCAGGGAGGAAGCATGAGCGCGATAGCGGAAAACATTCAGAACGGGCAAATCATCACCATACCGGAGGTCGCGACCATCGAGGAGATACGCGATGAGATCCGCGAGGTCAGGACTTTTTACCTGAGTATCGACGATAAGGGTATCTGGAGCAACTTTAAATGGAAATCGGGACAGTTCATCATGTTCACGGTCTTCGGCGCCGGGGAGTTCGCCGTATCGCTGCCGGCTGCCCCTGAATCCGACCGGTTCCATATCACCGTGAGGAGCGTCGGCAAGGTTACGGGTGCCCTGCACGCATTGAAGCCCGGCGACAAGGTGGGGATACGCGGGCCTTTCGGGAACGGTTTCCCCTTTGATGAAATAAAAGGTAAGAACGTGATCTACGTCGCCGGCGGGATAGGTCTCATCCCCCTGCGCTCATCGATAGTGCATGTGCTGCAGCATAAAAAGGATTTCGAACGAGTGCTGGTGCTCCTGGGCGCGCGCACGGCCGAAGACCACATGTACAAGGAGACCCTCGCCGAATGGCAGAAAGGCGTGCCCGGTTTTGAATGCCACCTGACAGTGGA
Source organism: uncultured Leptospirales bacterium (assembly GCA_964624235.1). Classification (GTDB taxonomy): domain Bacteria; phylum Spirochaetota; class UBA4802; order UBA4802; family UBA5368; genus CAZUXY01. Next base: position 28,919 of record CAZUXY010000042.1, read on the forward strand.
CATGGCGACCCCCGGATGGACCGGCGAGGTGGGCTTTGTACATACGCTGCTCGACAAGGCGAAGATTCCGGTCGAGAACACCGCCGCCTTCGTGTGCGGACCTCCCGTAATGTTCAACACGGTGATCGCCGAACTCATGAAACGGGGACTCAGCGACGAGAACATCTATTCGACCCTGGAGCGTCACATGAAATGCGGTGTCGGAAAGTGTCAGCACTGCGCCGTGGGAAGGACGCTCGTCTGCACCGACGGGCCGGTCTACACCTTCCGCCAGATCAAAACACTTGGAGAGCAGATATAACCCGATATGGACATAGTACCCGAAATAACGCACACTCTTGAAAAACCGACCTGCATCATGGGGGTAGGCAACTCCATACGAAGGGACGACGGCGTGGGGGTCTACATCCTTGAAGAACTCGAGAAGCTGATGGAAAAGGCCGTGTGCGCGCATATCAGTACGATAAACGCGGAAGACGTCCCCGAAAACTACGCGTTCAGGGTGGCCGGAATGGACTGTGAGAACGTGCTGGTGATCGACGCGATCGCCGCGGGTCTGCGGCCGGGCGATGTGGTGTTCGGAAGCCTGGAGGAAAGCGGTCGCGACCGTGACTGCTCCACCCATAAACTCTCACTGGGGCTCGCGGCGAAGATATGGAAAGAATCGGGAAAGTCCTGTTACCTGCTGGGCATACAGGCCGGCGACACCGGCTTCGGCGCCGGCATGACCGATGCGGTAAAGAAAACCGCTGAAATGATCGTAACTGCCATCATAAGAAGCATAACCAGTATCCCCGAAGGAGTGAATGTATGAACGGTGATCTCTACGGCACACTGCTTTTATCCATAGCGTTGCTACTGGCATCCTCCGTAGTAGTACCGCTTTTCGCCGAAAAAAGGAAGCTGGCGGGCTGGCTGAATTTCACGGCGGTCGCGGTCGCGGGGATTATGCTCCTCTCCGTGAGTTACGGCGCCATCTTCGTGAAATCCCTTTCCACCACGCTCGTCCATATAGGGCCCCTGAGCGTGTACCTGCTGCTCGATTCCTTTTCAGGGTTTTTCCTGGCCATCATAGCGGTCATGGCGATAATGAGCGCACTTTATTCAGTGGAATACCTGGAACACTACGAGGATTACCGGCTTACCGGTTATTTTATAAATTTCCCGATTTTTATCGCCGGCATGGCGGGTATCGTCACCGCCGACGACCTTTCGGTGGGCTTCACCATCGCCTGGCAGCTCATGACCGTATCGTCGTATTTCCTGGTCAAATTCGAGTTCCGCAAGGCCGAGATAGTAAAATCGGCCAATAAATACCTGGCTCTCATGGAACTGGCCTGGCTCCTGATAGTGATCGCGCCGTTCCTTATCGCGGGGACCGCGGTGGGCGATTCGGTGCACCTGATCACCGCCCGTCTGGGCGAGACGAAGGGCGCCGTGCCCTTCCTGGTGTATGCACTGATATTTCTGGGATTCGGCTTCAAGGCCGCCATATTCCCTTTCGGGCAGATGTGGCTTCCCGACGCCCACTCGGTGGCGCCGTCACCCGTGAGCGCCCTCCTCTCGGGGGTGATGATCAAGACCGGTGTATACGGGATCATCCGCACCTTTTTCTGGATGGTGCCCCATTCGGAGACCTTTCACTTCAACGGGAGCCTCTGGGGAGTTATCATCGCGAGCTTCGGCGTCGTGACCCTGTTCATAGGGACGGTGCAGTCGATGAAACAGAGCCAGTCCAAACGCCTGCTGGCCTACTCTTCCATAGGACAGGTCGGCTACATCATACTGGGCATCGGCGCGGCGCTGTACATGTCGTACTCTCCGAGCCCCCTGCTGCGACTGCTGGCGCTCATCGCCCTCATAGGTACGGTGTATCATGTGCTTAACCATGCCGTGTTCAAGGGACTGCTCTTTCTGGCCAGCGGCAGCGTGCTCTACAGCACCGGCACCAAGGACCTCAACCGGCTGGGAGGATTGCTGAAGCTCATGCCCGTTACCGCGCTCGTCGCCGGTATCGCCTCCCTCTCGATCTCGGGTGTACCGCCCTTCAGCGGCTTCGCCTCGAAGTGGACCATTATCTCCTCTTCCATTCTCGCGGGGAACGAGGTGCTGTTCATTGTCATCTTCGGTATTATCGCCCTTTTCACCAGCGCGGTGACCCTTTCGTGCTATGTCAAATTCTTCGGCATGACCTTCACCTCGGCCGGCGCCGAGTGGACGGTCGGCAGGGAAATAAAGGAAGTGCCCGCGGGGATGCTCATTCCCAAGCTGCTGCTGGCTCTGCTGTGTGTAGTGCAGGGGCTCTTTCCGTATTTTTACTTCAGTACGATAATCGCGATATTTCAGAATTCGGGCGGTTCGTATATCTCGGCCGCCTTCAGGAATATGGGTATTGAGAACGCCGTCATCAACAGTGGAATGGGGGTGAGCGTAACCGTTCCGGGTCTCTCCGCGGCGGTGTCGACCGCCGTTCCCCTGGTGGTACTGGCCGTGTTCGTGTTTGCGCTCTGCGTCGCGTTTTTACTCACTAAATCGGCCGGTTCGAAGGAACGGGTGGGCGAAACATGGCTGTGCGGGTACCAGACGCTCAACAACCGCAACCGGTATATGGACTCGAGCATGTTCTCCGCGCTCAAGACCATGTTCTGGTGGACCGGTGGCAACGTTAAAAAGTAAGAGCCGATATTTAACCTTTCAAGGGGTGCGTCATGGCAACGATTCAGGCCTTAACTGATCAACTCAAGAAGAAATACTCGAACGCCATCACGGCGGTGCAGAACCCGGCGCCGTCACAGCTGTTCATCGATATAAAAAAGGAAAAGATGCGGGAGATGGCCGGCGATATCATCAGCGCCGGGGGACGTTATCTGGTGAGCGTGGGGACCGACAATCTCGCCGCAAATGGCACGCTGGGAATGATACACACTTTCGGGTTTGACCGGGAACACTATTTTCTGGCGCTGCGCACCGGCACGAAGGAAAATGAACCCATCGATTCCATAACGCCCGATATTCCCAACGCGGGATGGTCCGAGAGGGAATACATGGACCTGCTGGGAATGAAGTTCAACGGCCACCCCAAACCCAAGCGGCTTGTGGTGGCGGACGACTGGCCGGCGGATATATATCCTTTGCGCAAGGAAGTACCCTTCAACATCAAGCCCCTGGCGGCCGAGAACGTGGCCTACCAACTGGATGAATGCCCCGAGGGATGCTCCATAGTACCCTTCGGGCCCTATCATCCTACGCAGCACGAACCGGCGCATTTCGCGCTGTATGTCGACGGTGAGACCATAAAGGGCAGCGACTACCGCGGTTTCATGATACACCGGGGTGTCGAGAAACTGGCGCAGACCCAGATCACCTACAACGAGATCCCGTTCCTGGCGGAACGTATATGCGGCATCTGCGGTTCGGTGCACGCCGCCACCTATTCGCAGTCGGTGGAGATCGCGGCGGGCATTAAAATTTCCCGGCGCGCCGAGTATATCCGCACCATAATGCTCGAACTGGAGCGCATCCATTCACATCTTCTATGGCTGGGGGTCGCCGGCCACCTTATCGGGTTCGATACGGTGTTCATGCAGGCGTGGAGGGTGCGCGAACCCATTATGTGGCTCGGCGAGCGGATCACCGGTAACCGCAAGACCTACGGTATGATCGTCATCGGTGGGGTGCGCCGCGACATCACCCCCGCGGTGAAAGAGGATATCCTGGGTGTGGTAAACAAAATCGAAGAGGAGATGCTGATCATCAAGAACGCCATCATCGGCGACACCGCCATACACCGCCGCACCAAGGACGTGGGATATATCACTAAAGAAGATACTGTCAAATGGAGCCTCGTAGGGCCCGTGGCACGCGCCCGCGGGGTCGACATCGACGCACGGAGGGACTACCCCTACGCGGCCTACCCCGAAATGAACTTCAGCGTTCCCGTCGTGGATACCTGCGACGTATGGGGAACGGTGCTGGTGCGCGTGCTCGAGGTCTTTGAAGCGGTGAATATAATACGGCAGGCCCTCGACAAGATACCGAATGACGGACCCATACTCACCGAGATTGAAAAACCCATCGAACCGGGAAAGCACGGAATGTCGGCCGTTGAGGCTCCCCGGGGCGAGGTGACCCACTATGTAATTACGGGAGAGGAGAACAGGCCCGAGCGGTGGCGGGTACGCGCCCCGACGTATCCCAACCTGCAGGGTGTACCGATGATGCTGCTCGGCAACCAGCTGGCCGACGTCCCGATAATCATCGGCAGTATCGACCCGTGTTTCTCGTGCACGGAAAGGGTGGAGGTGGTCGACATAAACCGCGGTACGGTGAAAGTCATGTCGCAGAGTGAGTTTGAGACGCTCTCCAGAACCAAGCGTTAGGCAGGTATGTTATGGATATACTAGGTGTAGTCGCCAATGCCGTCGTTTTCCTGGGGCTCGCGCCCCTCTTTGACGGCGTCATACGAAAGCTGTACGCGAAGGTGCAGTCCAGAAAAGGCCCGCCCGTCGTCCAGCCGTATTATGATCTGATCAAGCTGCTCGGCAAGGAAAGCATCACGCCCGGCAACGCGGCTTTCAAGATAGCCCCCGTGATGGCTTTCGCCTCCATCGTGACGGTGGTGGCGTTCGTTCCGCTGGGATTCAGAACCAATGCTCTCACCGGGTACGCCGACATCATCTCCATCATTTACATTCTGACGCTGGGAGGGGTATCAGTGCTCCTGGGGGCGCTTTCGAGCCGCAATACCTATGCCATGGTGGGCGCCAGCCGCGAGATGATCACCATGATCATGGTCGAACCGGTACTGGCAATGACCCTGATACTGGGCGCGATAAAGGCGAAAGCCATGACGATAGGAGCGAGTATGTCGAGCGTGGGCGCGTTCGGCTACGGATGGGGGGCGGTTCTCATGCTGGTGGTGTTCCTTATGGCGCTACAGGCCTTCGTGGCGCGGCAGCCCTTTGACATCACCGAGGCGGAAATAGAGATCATTGAGGGTCCTTTCATCGAGTATTCGGGGCCTTATCTGGCGCTCTTCAAGTATTTCATGATGATCAAGCAGATGTTTTACGCGTTCCTTTTCGTTTCGGTGTTCATGCCGTTTCTGCATACGGGCGTGTATCCCGCCGACGTGGCGCTGCAGCTTGCCGGGATACTCGCGGTGGTGGTGCTGATCGCGGTGGTGGGTTCCACGAACCCGCGGCTGCGCATCGACCAGGCGGTGAAATATTATTCCGTACTCATTCTGCTCTCGCTGACGGCGGTGGGCCTGACCGTGTACGGGATCTGATTATGTAAGTCCCCCGTCCCCGGTCATTCTCCCGTAAGGAAATGACCGGGACCGAAAAGTGCCAACCGGCAGGGGGAGAGGAAAAGAACTTTTTAAAGGAGTGCGATCGTGTGGTTAACGAGCAAGATTAAACAGGTATTGCTGGTACTCAAGCCGGGGACCGTAACGCTCCCCTATCCCTTTCAGCCGCGCCCGGCGCCGGAGAATTTCCGGGGACAGCCCTACTGGGACCACCAGAAATGCATCGGCTGCGGGGGATGCGCCGCCCATTGCCCGGCGCGCACGATCATGATCAGGGACCTCTGCCAGGAACTGAGGGTGATGGTCTATGACGGGGGGCGCTGCACCTACTGCGGAAGGTGCGCCGACGTGTGCCCTGAGAACGCGATCACCATGACCGATAAGTTCGAGCTGGCTACCGACAATAAAAACGATATCGTCCAGACCACTGAGCTCTTCATGGCGACCTGCAACCGGTGCGGGCGCTGTTACGAGCATGAAACCACCAACGCGATCGACCGGATGAACCGTAAAGGATTCCGTTATGACAACCTGGAATACCGCGCGGTGCTGCCCTACTGCACCGAGCACCTGGATACGAAGCTCATCGAAAAAACCGTGAACTACAAGAGACCCGAACGGATAGGAGAATGACCATGTTAGCCAATCTCGCGAAAAAGATTTTGCCGAGATCCCTGTGGGTGTACCACTGCAATTCCGGCGCCTGCAACGGCTGCGATATCGAGATACTCAATGTGCTTACGCCGTATTACGATGTAGAGCGCTTCGGCATCAAGGTCGTGGGTTCTCCCCGGCACGCGGACGTAATGCTGATATCCGGCGCGGTGACCAGGCCGACACAGCCCCTGGTGCGGCGGGCCTACGAGGCGATGCCCGAACCGAAACTCGTGTTCGGCATAGGGTCGTGCACCATAGGCGGCAACATGTGGTTCGACAGCTATAATATATGCGGCGGGGCCGATAAAGCGGTGCCGGTGAATTATTACGTGCCGGGCTGTCCTCCAAGGCCCGAGGCCATAATATACGGCGTTGCCCTGGCGCTTGGACTGGTGCCCAAACAGGCCGCGCCGGTGGAACTGAAGCAGATGGAGTTCCCCATCGACATGTACGAGCGGAACAAGGCCTGGGAAGAGAGAAACGTGATTTACGAACTGTTGAAATAACTGGGCCAAAGGGGCCATGGCGCCCCTCTGCCGCGAAAGAGCACCCCCAGGGCAGACCAAAAAAGCAGGGAGCATGAATATGGGTAAAAAAATACTACTGGTGGACGACGATAAGGACCTGGTGGGGACCCTGGTCCAGGCGCTGAAAATGAACGGCTACGAGGTAGAGGCCGCATACAGCGGCGCCGAGGGACTGAGGAAACTCATGGAGGTCAAACCCGATCTTGTGATACTGGACGTCATGATGGAAACCGACACCGCCGGCTTCGAGGTAACCTACCAGATCAGGAGCGACCGTCCGACTTCGAAATTCAAAGAGGTGAAAAATGTACCTATAGTCATACTCACCGCCATCAACCAGGTCACCAACTCGCGGTTCTCGCTCAATGAAGACCAGAGCTTTCTGCCGGGCATAAACGATTTTCTCACCAAACCCGTCAAGCTCGGCAATTCTGCCTTGCGATGCCATCTTCTC
>CAZUXY010000042.1:35877-44586 GCA_964624235.1 uncultured Leptospirales bacterium
ACTGCTGGAAAAAGTCAGGTCCGTGCTGAAATGATATAAGCGCCCGAAAGATATCCCTGCCGTGTGGATACACGGCTGTTCAAGCCCCCGATCATACGGGGGTTTTTTTAATGTATACTTGGCCGTAATACTACCCCGGCCGCGGGCGGCCGACCCGTTCCGCGATGGAACAGGGTCCGCGGTATGTCCCGCGTAATGACCGGTTCTCCCAGGGGGTCGGGAAGGTCCCCGCGCGATATCTGTTACGCATCACGACGTTGCCGTGAAGGTGCGGCGGCGTAGGAGAAATTGGGGCTTGACATAACCCGGCCGTTGCCGTGAAGTAAGGGCAACGGCCGCGGTGTGATGAAACCACCGCGGGAAATTCCTGTGGATTGAAAACGTACGGGTGGTCATGAAACTCCGTCATATCGTCATCATTCTGCTCTTAGCGTCGGCGCTGGCCCCGCTGGTGTATCACGAGCGTCTCAACACGCTTTATGTCAAAACCTATTACGGGCGTATCAGGAAATACGACCGCGCCAGAGCCCTGGAAGAGGGAAAGCAGCTGTACCGCCGGGAAAAATTCAGCCGGCTGATCGAATTCACCGACGACATGCTCATCCTCTTTCCCATGGACCGCGGCATCATACGGTTGAAGGGAAACGCGATGGTGAAGACCGGTAAGCCGGTCGTCGGCGCGCGGCTGGTGGTCGCTTCACTCGGCGAGAAGGAAGACCTGAGGACCGTCAGCTCCTCACTGGAGGTGCTGTTCAACGAGGGGGAATACAGCGACCTGGCGGTGTTGTGCGCGCGCTACGGGGTCCACGGCGACCCTTATCTCAACTATATGTACGGTGTTTCACTGTTCCACACCGCCCGCCCTGGAGAGGCGCGGGACCGGCTCGAGGCGGCCATCAACGCCGGAAAGCGGGATTACGATACCTGGTATCACCTGGGGCTGGCCTGCGAAAAGACGGGCGATAACGAAAAAGCGGTTCGCGCCCTCGAGGAGGCGTACCAGATAGATCCTGTGAAGCCGGGGGCAAGATCGGCCCTGATACGCCTGTACCGGAAGGCCGGAATGTACGGAAAAGCGGAAATAATGATACGCCGGGGGTTGAAATAACGCATGCTGAATTCATTTTTTTATCCCGACGGGGTGGCCGTCATCGGGGCCGGCGAAAGTCCCATGAAGGGGGGATATCATATACTGCGAAACATCCTGGGAGGGTACGGGGGCAGGGTCTTTCCCGTGAATCCCCGTTATGAAGAACTCCAGGGAGTGAAATGCTACCCGGACCTTGCCTCGATACCGGGCGATTTCGATCTGGTGGTGTATTTCATACCGGCGAAATTCCTTCCCGAAACGATACGCCAGTGCGCGGCCAAAGGCGTGAAGGGAATCATCATCGAATCGGCAGGTTTTTCCGAGGTGGGCGAGGAGGGGAAAAGACTGCAGACCGAGTCGGTGAACCTGGCCCGCGAAGCGGGGATACGGCTGTGGGGACCCAACTGCATGGGGCTGCTCGACGGGCACTCACGCCATGTCTTTTCCTTCATGTACACCGACAAGTGGAAGACGCTGATGAAGCCCGGCAATGTTTCCCTTATCGTCCAGAGCGGGATGCTCTCGGCAGGTTTTCTCATGATGATACTGGAGAAGGGGGGCATGGGCATCAGCAAGGTCTGCTCCATAGGAAACAAGTGCGATGTGAACGAGACCGAACTGCTGGAATATATGGCGGCCGACGGGCACACCGGAGTGATCGGATGCTACCTGGAATCCATCACCGACGGCCGGCGTTTCATCGATATCGCCCGTTCCACCGATAAGCCCGTGGTGGTGCTGAAGGCGGGGCGCAGCCCCCTGGGTGCCAGGGCCGCCATGAGCCATACGGCCAGTCTTTCGGGTGAGGCCGCCGTGTACGAGGGGGCCTTCCGCCAGGCGGGGATAGTGCAGGTCCATGACGTGCACGAGATGATGGACTTCGCGCGGGGTTTTTCTACGCAGGGGGTGTTGAAGCCCGAGGGCGGCGCCGCGGTGCTCACGTTTTCCGGGGGGGCGGGCATCGTCACCGCCGACCTGTTCTCCGAACGCGGGGTCCCGCTGGCGGAACTCTCACCGGCCACCCGCGCCGCCCTGAAGGAGGTGTTCCCCCCGTGGATGGACCCCTCCCATCCCGTGGACCTGTGGCCCGCGGTGGAACTCAACGGCCTGGAGACCGTGTACCGCAAGGCCGCCGCGGCGGTGCTGAAAGATCCCGCGGTCGACTCGGTGCTGCTCCAGACCATCGCGTGGGATTTCGCCGACCCCTCGTACCTTGATGAGGTGGCGAACGTGAGCAGGGAGACCGGCAAGCCGGTGACGGCCTGGATGATAGGGACCGAAGAGATGTGCGCGCGCCACCGGGAGGCCGCCGCCGCGGTGGGGATCCCGGTGTTCAACGAGATCGTGCGCTGCGTGGATTTCATGGCGGGAATGCGGCGGCACGGAAAGAAGGCGCACCGGCGGGTGTATGTGTAAATAGACAGGAGCGCAGCACGCAGGTGTCTTCTTTTCATATTGTATTGAATACAGGCGGTCAAATGTTAAAAACGGTCTTATTGGTGCCGGGGATCTCATGCTGGTTGTGTATCCTGGTTACCGGCGGCATTACGCTGATCAACGCCTATCTGGAAAAAGCATAGATTAAAAGTTTAAAGAATTGAAACGGTCCAGATAATAAACCTCATTCTGATTCCGCCTGCCTCTTTGATGTTCGCCCTCCCGGCACCATAGGTTTCTGAATGACTCAAAAGGTTTAGTCATACTCATCGGTGTAATTTCCATTTCAGGGTTTGTTATATCGATTTAGAACTTCATACGGGTGAATAAAGAGTATTTTTTTATGCCGTATATCCGCAGACGCCTTCAGGTTTCTGAAAGCGTAAAGTCTTTAAAACCGCTTCAGTTTATCATGTTTCAACCCGCACTTCTTTTCTTTACGAGAACGGTACCAGGCGTAATAATTAAGGTCCATGGCCGGCACCATGATGCAGTTTTCATGGTCGTAGTAGTCGCGGTAATGATTGAGAAAGTGCCCGAACTCGTGGGTCGCGTAGAGGGCTATCACGTCGGCAAGTTTTTCTTCGGGAATGGACTCTTTACGCTCGGAAACGAAAAACCCGTCCCTGGAAAGAAAAGGATAGGTGAACATGATGCCGGCGGCGCGGTAATCGTTGTAGAGGTTTTTCTCGACCATGCCGGTGGTGATCCCGTAACGGAGGGCCACGTAAATCGGGATGTTCACCTCCATGTCGGCCATGACGGTGTTGGTGAAAATGAAGTGCGCCCCTTTAAGATGCACCAGGGCCAGGTCCCAGAAGGGATAGGTGAGGGTGTCGGCGTAGGCCGGTGACGAGAGAGGGGTGCCGTCGGCCGTCTTGATGGAATGGATGCGCCGGAGCTTTTCCACGTATTGCCGGTAAAGGAACAGGGCCAGTCCTTTTCGGTCGTTCTTGAACCTCCCGTAGCCCGGCACATGACGTTTCAGCACATGCTCGTCGGTCTTTGAAACCAGTTTCTCTATATAAGCTTTCAGCCGTTCACGATCTTCCGGTGTTGCCGGGTCCAGCAGGTCCTTTCCGAGGGGTTCCATCTCTTTAAGGGAATAGATAAAGTCCATGTTTTTTCTGAACGCCAAAAGGTCCACATTGCCCTTAAGATAAAAATCCACCCGGTATCCCAGGTACTCGCTGATATACACTTTCAGGCGGTCCAGCATTTCCTGGAAGCGGGCCTCCGAAAGGTGCGGCAGCCGGGGGTCGATGATCCGCTGTACCGCAATGACGTGCACCCGGTCGCGCGGAAGGTCTTTGAGCGGCGCGTCGCTGAGGGTCGCACAGGTCAGGGAAAGGAACGTAAGTATAAACAGATGCCGCGTGGTTTTCATATCGTTCTCCGTATCGGGGTATACCGTATGGAATAATGTAGGGAAGGGCCTCGGGTATTTCAAATCAAAAACGCCGGGAGAAATCAAGAGCCTCTGCCAGGTCAGGTAAAATTCCTCCCCTCTCCGTAAATTGAATGGACAAATTACACGGTATATGGTTTTCCTCGAAAGTGCATACCATTTGTTACGGGGAACGTGAATGAAAAAAACCGCCATCGTGTTCACGGCGCTCGCCGTGGCGCTTTCATGCGCCACCATGGATACCGGAAAACAGAAGGAGTACGGCGAGAGGCTCCGTGCCGAGAACAGCCTCATGAAGAAGCGCCTGGTGCTGTTAGAGAGAGAGAACGGCGTGCTGAAACAGGAAAATCTGCAGTACAAAAAAGACCTGCAGCAGCTGGGCGCCCGCTTCGAAAAGCTTGAAGCCGACCTGGCGTCGCTCAACGAAAAATACCGCACCGACATTGCCCTGAGGGACGCCCAGAACCGCAACCTGGCGCAGAAGAACGCCATCCTCGAGAAGGAAAGCTCTGAAAAGATAAAAGAACTCACCGCCGTCAACAAGGAGATGGAAACAAGGTTGAGCGCCGAGATCAGGTCGCTCAACGAGCAGATGGCCCGGCAGAAGGAAGCCTTTAACAAGGAGCGTGAGGCTCTGAAGCAGGAAAGCGCGAAGAAGGAGTTCGAGCTCTCGACCGAGATCGGCGCGCTGAAGAAGAACCTGGCGGGCAGAGAGACCGAGGTCGCCGCCCTCAAGACCCTGCAGAGCGAAGCGGCGGTGAAAATCCAGGAGGCCGCCCGGCTTGCCGGCGAGGCGAAAAAGGCGAAAGACGCCGCCGACGCCGAGATCGCCGCATTGAAAGAAAAAAACGCCGACGCGGCCCGGAAGCTGCAGAAGCTTTCTGATGAACTGAAGGCCCGGGAGGCCGAGCTCAGGCAGATGGAAAAGAAGCTCGGTGAACTGAAAGATGTGAAAGCGCCCGTGGATCAGGGCGGTAAAAAATAGCGAGCATTTTTCGACCCTATGACAGCTGATACCGGAACAGCGAAAAAATGCGGAATAGCGGCCGCCGCGGCGGCCGTTGCGATACTCCTGCTCTGCCTGCGTCCTTTCCCCGCCGCGGCCGAAACCCTTACCCTCATGCTTACCTCGAACCTGGAGGGACGGTTCGCGGTGGAGTCCGCTGACAACGACGACGACGATCCGCTCCTGGTGCTGGCGCGCGGCATGATCGCCGAGCGGCGCAGAACGAAGGTGGACCTCTATCTCGACCTGGGAAACGCCTTCTATCCCGGCGTGCTCTCCAAATACAGCTCGGGCTCCATCATGATGGATTACCTGGATTTCTTCTCGTGCGACGCGACCCTGGTGTCGTCGCGTGACCTGCGCATCGGCGTGGACGCGCTGGAATTTCTCGGCAGGGGCAGAAAAACGCGGCTCCTATCGGGCACCATCGCCAGGGACGGCCGCACCCTGTATGCCCCCTACATCACCGCGCGCGCCGACGGGGTGCCGGTGGCTGTCGTGGGTATCTCGTCGAAAAGGATCCGTTTCGACATCGCCGAGAAAAACCTTTACGGCGTCACCGCCCTGGGCGGGAGGGAGGCCCTGGGCGCGGTGCTCAGGGAAGTGAAGGCCGCGGGCATTACGCGGGTCATACTGCTTTCGGGGATGCGGCTCAGCGAAACCATCGAGATGATGGCGGCCTACCGTGAGATCGGCCTCGCCGTCTGCGGGGGCGACAACACCGGCGAGCTCTATTCCGGAAAGGCCTCGCGGGTGGACCTGGCCGACGGCAGGACCATCATCATGACGGGCGAGAGCAGGGGGTATTACCTGCTGGGACTGGCCGTTGACGGGGGCATTACCGTGAGATCGGCGGTGTTCCATAAGGCCGTCCCCCGGAAGGTCGATAGCAACGCCTACCGCGAGTTCGTGCAGCGCCTCGCGCTCTGGAAGAAGAAGTTCAGGGAAGAGGAAGACCGTGTCATCGCCACCGTCAGGGGAAAGGAACGCACCCTGGACGACGCGCGGCTGGCCGGGGTAATGCGGGACCGTTTCAACGCCGAGGTCGCGGTGGTGGAGAAAAACACGCTGAACCGCGCCTCGCTGAAAAACGACATACGCCGTTCGGACCTTTTGCGGACCGTCAACCAGGACTTCAACATCTTTACCTTCAGGCTGAGGGGAAAGAACATCGAGAAGATATCCTGGGGCGACGAGGGCCTTGTGCTGTCGGGGCTGGAGGAGTACCGCGTACAGGGCTACGCGCTGGAAGAGGCGCGCCGGTACCGTTTCGTCGCAACGCAGCCGGCCTTTGAGAAGGTGCAGAAACTGCTGGGTGGTGAACAGGAGTACGCCAACACCTGGGTCACGGTGAACGACCTTTTGCTGGAAGACCTCAAGGGAGACAAAACGGCGCTTAAAGACGATTACCGGTACCTGGACCGGCGCTTCAGGATGACCGTAGACGTGTACCTTTCGAACTTCATCGACAACGCCGCGGTGCACCAGGACGAAAACATCGAAGCGCCGGTGGACCAGCCGGGGATTTCGTACCTCGAATGGGGCATGGAGAACCGTATCGACATCACCTTCTACAACCGCTACCACCGGCTGGTGCTTACCCCCTACATGCTCTACACGCGCCATGAAGATGAATATTTGCAGAACCTGCTCAGGGGCACTTTATTATATAATTACAACCTGAGCGATCTTCTGAAACCCTATCACAAGTCCCAGTGCGATACCGTGGTGAAAGAAACCGACCGCCGGCGCCCGGTGCTGATACGGGAGACCGTGGGCTTTCTCTCCACCTTCAAATACGCCACCGCCAAGCTGGGCGTGGGCTTCGAGAAACAGGTGCATGAACCGGTGGACATACCCCTGTATGGTATCGAGGCGATCGCGGGGGTAAAAGCGCCGTTTTTCAAATATTTCAAGTATTCCTTCGACCTGGACACCTTTATTTCGATCAAGGGGATGAGGGAGGACCGCTGGAGGATACGCAGCGGCATCGACAACGCCCTTTCCGCGTCGGTGAACCGGTACCTCAGCGTATCGCTGAAATACAAATGGTTCTACCTGTACAACGACGAGTACCGCCAGTATTACCGCAATTCCCAGCTCATCACCTCGGTGGATTTAAAAACCGATTTCAAGGTGTGGTGAGCGACGACGATAAAATCCAAAAATATTTTATTAATTTACCCCGCGCGTCGTATTACCTTCATGGGCCGCCATCGCAATTCCCAGAAACGCGTATATATACCCGGGGCCGCGTATTTCATCACCACGGTGACCTACGGGAGATACCCGTATTTCGAGGAAGATCCCATGTGCGAATTTTTCATGGATCATCTGCGTGGTTGCCGAAAAATCCACGATTTTATCATTCATGCCTGTGCGGTTATGCCCGACCACGTGCATGTGATCATCAGACCGGGTGAAAAATCCGATTTTTCAATCATAATCGGGTCTTTAAAGAGGTGCTTCGCGCGGGACGTTAATAATTTATTATCGATTTCGGGCGACGATGGGGAAATTAATCCGGGCGACGATATATCAATTCCAGGCGACAATGGAAAAATTATTCTAGGCGACGATCATGATCGTCGCCTGTTTGGTCGTCGCCCGGAAGGCGTTCAATATTCATTTCGTTTAAAACGGGAATTCGAGATCGTACCGTTGAAAAGATATACGGAAATATTCAATAACACGAAATTTCGATTTAAAAGGTTCAAATGGCAGAAATCATTTCACCACCGGATAATTTTCAATGAAGACCAGATGCGTGGATATTCACGATATATTAAAAATCAACCGGTGATCCATGGTGCGAATAATGCGTGGGTATGGGTGGGTTCCGGGCGATGACGTATCGTATCGGGCGACGGGGGAAATTTTACCCAGGCGACGATCATGATCGTCGCCTGTTGGATCGTCGCCCGTTAAATCGTCGCCCGACGTATTATCGCCCCAATAAAAAAAGAAGCGCGGACCAAATCCGCGCCTCTTCGCGTCAAGCGCGCACAGCGCGCCGGTGATGCAATTGTTTACAGGGTCGCAAAACCCAGACTGTATTTTGCGCCAATACGAATGATTGATCCACCGATCACGATGGGATATGCCAGCCTGTCGTTGCCAAGAGCGGACTGGGCATAGCTAGTTTTTAACATTTCTACATCAGAATACGCCATGGCGAGAACGGTTTCCCATTCTATAAAGATTGATAGATTGTTTGCAACCTCAGCATCAGCACCTATGAGATACATCGGAGCAAAAACAGACACTTCGAATTCTACTTTCTCCTTTGCATGTTGAGCCGGTAATCCCAGACCATATGCAGCTAAGGTATCTTCCATCTCTACAGACCAGCCACCCTTGCTGTAGCTGAAACCAATACCTGCATAGAAATTTGCTTTTCCGTCAAGTACTGGAATGTTGATTCCCAGAACAAAAGGAATAGTCCACGAATTATACTTCCACTCGAGGAATCCATCACCTGCAGTTGCAAGACCTCCAGAATTTGGACCATAGGTCCACTCACTTTTTCCACCCATAACCTTCGTTGTATAGTTGAACCCGGTCCTTGCAAAGAAAACGTTCATGATGTCATAACGCACATTAATGGCGAAATCTATACCCGACATGGCACCGCTGGTTTTTACATCTTTCAGCACATTCATGTCATCTAACACGAGAAGTGTTTTTTCATCGGGGATCATCTTGCCCCAAATCGGATGAGCATTGGCACCTTCTAGACCATCATCTGCAATGGTGTCGCCCAGGTTG
>CAZUXY010000043.1:0-42917 GCA_964624235.1 uncultured Leptospirales bacterium
GGATTGCTCCTTGGAGTTTTGCATGTCCAGGGAAAAATCACCTATGGCCTGTTCCAGGGTAATTATTTTACTGTTGATATCATTAAAAACTTTCCGTTCAGCCGCGTCTACCCGGCCTTCAAGCGATACGACAGAGTTTTCCACCGAACTCATCTGCAGCTTGACGTTATCCAGTATTGCGTCACCTGTAGTGGTTATGTTCTGCTCCATTTTCATAAGCGAATCGGAAAAACCCCTGGTGAGCACTTCAATTTTTTTCTGGGTCATTTCGATTATATCGTTTTCGCTGACGCTTATGGTGTCCTTCAATTTTCCTATGTGTGCCGCGATTTCTTCTCCCATTTCCCTGGAACGTTCCCTCATGCGGTCATTAAAAGATTGTATTATGACCGAGGTTTCCCTGTCCAGACGGGCCATCCCCTCTGAGAGGATACTTATTTTTTTAGTTATGTCATTGAAGCCGGCTCTTGAGGCGGCGATAAACTCTATCTGGGCATTTACCTCCTGCGCCGCCCGTGACACTATTTTCAAGTCATCCTCGACCTTTTTGAGGTTGCTTTTCTCTATATTAAGACCATTGAGCCTTTCTTCAATTTCACCTATCGATTCCCGAAGTCCGGATGACAAACCTGAAGCTTTTTTAATAAGCAGGTCCATCTCAATAGTTGCGTCGTTGAACCTCCGCCCTTCGGTGTCCGCGAGCCTTCTGAAATCATTGAATATTTTTGAAGAAAACCTTTTCAGTTTGGTGATTTTTGGGTTTGACCGGTCCAGTCTTCTGAAAAGTATCAGCATCATGAGACAGGAAACAAGCGTGAGTATGTTCCACATCATCAAAACACCCCATGTTTAAATTAACGGCTTTATTGAATAGGGAGATTTTTCCAAATAAAAAGACTATATAAATCATAGAAAATTGTCAATTAATATTTTATGTCTCATTAAAAAAGCGGTCAGAAATCGTATACAAATTTCGGTCCTGTATTGTTACTGATGATAAGTGCATTTATCTCTTGGACAATAAACTGAAATTTTAGAAAAACTGTTCTTTCACGTTTTTATGAAACTTACTGAGATTAGCGCTAAGATGTTACACTATTATAACTGTAAATGAATGCCTTATGCATTCTGCCTGATTCTATTATTATTTATCGGGAATGCGGGGCATGGATAAATAATACACTTTAGCTGAATTTACTTCTTATCATGAAGATGAAAAAAATTGTACTACCGGCATTATTGCTATTGTGTATGCTCGCAGTAGCGGTCTTTTCAGAGTCATTAATATACCGATTGAGCCCTGTAGAAAAACTGTTCTATTCGGATCTTTTTAAGGATGTAAAAGGTGTTGAAATGCAGTTTGAGCTCACTGCGTACTGCCCCGGACCCTGTTGCAACACGGGGTATGTTGTAAGGGAAGGAATCCCCGTACCGGTAGATTGGAGTGACCAGGTTGCCGCCGGAGATTTTTCACTGCGTTCGCTTCTGAAGGCGGCAGTGAGGGTTGTTGCGGTCGATTCGTCGGTGATTCCCCTGGGTTCGATAGTATTAATAGAAGATGAATTTTATATCGCCCTGGACAGGGGCAGTGCGATTAAAGGGAAAAGGATCGATATTGCCCTGCATACTCATGAAGAGGTGGAAAAATTCGGCAAGAGACAGGACACCTGCACAGTTTATATGCCTTCCCATCCATCGAGGATTATATATCGGCTGAAGGAAATGTTACCCTGATCCGGCACTGTTTTATTCATTATCTTTTAATCGAATGTCCCTTGCCGATTTATTTATGGGCAGCGGTATATTTTCTCCCTGTTCCACGTCCGACTGGTTTTTCTGATCAGGGAGCTTCCATCGGTTTTTTTCCTCATCAATCGTCCTGTTTATTCTTTCAAGGCTGGACTGCAGTGTAACGTCATTGGGATCCATCTGCACGGCTTTCAGGTAACTGTTTTTAGCATCGTTTATCATGCCCAGTTTTTCATAGCATAACCCCATGTAATTATAAATGGATGCGGTGTTTTCCTGCATTTCAACGGCACGATTGAAATAAGTCAGGGCATCCTGAGGCCGGTCACTGGAAAAAAGAAGTACCCCCATCTGATATAAAACCTTTGAATCGTCCCGCTTAAGCTGCATCGCGTGCTGCAGGTAGATAAATGCTTCTTCAAGGTTCTGCACTGTTATAGAAAGAATACCCATTCGATAATTGGCATCAAAATTATCCGGTTGTATCTTGAGAATTGCCCGGTACAGGCGGGCCGCCTGGTCCCATTGTTTGTCTCCTTCCAGTCGCAGTGCTTCGCGGAAATAAAAGTCTTTTTTAAATGAAAGTATGCCATTGATATAACTTCGCAGTTCATAAAGATATTCAGCAAACTTTTTCAGCTGATAGAGGTTTTCACTTTCCTGCTCGTATTCACGGCGGTATTCGTGATAAAAGGCTTCTTTCAGAAGAGTGTATATCGGAGCAGACCCGCGAATAATCTGGTTCAGGGTGTTTTTGTAATATGCGTCGGGAGGTTTATTGCTGATGAGATCCAGTATCCGCATATTATTGTTCAGATATTCTTCTATCATTTTGTCATTAAAATGAACCGGGATCGGTTTTGACAAAAAGAAAGCCGGGGATACAGTCCTTGAAGGAATGAATTGTTTCATTTCACCGGTGTCGCTGTACAGCAGGTGAGTAAGAGGCTGGTATTCGTTGTAAAAAAGTTCGGCGACATCTTTATCATTTTTAATAAGGTTTTTCAAATAGCCTATGTTATTTTCACTGACTGAAAGTGCGTTGTCGGAATCAGCTGAGATAAAAACCAGATGATCTGAAAACATGAATACCGCCGAACGCTTAAAGGTTTTTTTAAGGTTTTCAACTATAGAACAGAGAAATTCCTCCCGGCAGTGGGAACTGTTGACGATCTGCACAAGAATACCGTCGGGTTTCATGTTTCGTTTTGTCAGTTTATAAAAGTCAGATCCGAAACGAAAGTCTGTATTGGTCTGATCATACAGGTTGGGAGAATCAATTATCGCCCTGAATTTTTCTTTTGTATTGAGGAAAAATGGAAGTATTGCTTTTCGATCACCCGCATAGGCTTTACTCCCGCTCAGTGGGGGCCGCTGATAATCAACAGAACGATCTGGTATATAATCAAGTATTCTGGTTTTTTCTACCGGGAAGACAAGCGGGCTGTGGACAAATTTAGCGTTGCCATTAATAAACAGAACCGTTCCATCGCCACCTTCTTTGGTGTTGATAATAATACCTGCGGCCACAAGTGAGCGATGATAATTCTTGATTGTATCAGGGTCTGAGATGAATGCTTTATCCCGGTTGTAAAAAATCGTGTTGCCTGATTTTGCTAATTTAGTGTGATAATTGCTGTTGAACAGCGTATTGAAACCCGAGGTGTACTGTACGTATAGCTGACTGTTCATGGGGATCTTAAAATAAAGATGATTGAAAATCAACACGGGAATAAAGATCAGGGAATATATAAAAAAAAGCACCTTCTGATAGTTGCGTGTGGAATGTTGAAGCAGATGAATGCCGGGGAAAATAATGTTCATGGACATTATAAAGTATAGAAATAGAAAGAACCAGAGATAACTGAACTCCATAAGTTGCAGGACGGCGTATATGGGGAAAGGTAAAATAAAAAGTGAAAAATCAATAATAGTGAACCGTCCGTTATGGGTGTAATTAAGTAATATATTATCAAGCGTATGGTAAATTGAAAAACCAAAAAGCAATGTTACAGGTACAAACAGCAATATTCCACTGTAGTATTTGAGTGAACCAGACAGTGTGTGGAGCATAATCATGAAAAGAACGAAAAGGACCGGATACAGCATTTCAGTATAAATATGCCGAAAACGCGCTGTTGTCAGCCGGGAGAGTGAAAACCCTGCCAGTAAACCGGCAAGGCAGACTACAATGAAGTACAATTGTACCTGTAAATGAGCACTGAAGAATTTAATGATCGTCTGATGTCCTAAAAATAAATAAACAAGTATGTAGGTAAAGTTCAGATAAGTGAATAGAAGATCTTCTCTTCTCAAAGCCGGTAATTGTACCGTTTCCTCATCTCGGTGTTCCTGCGCGAAAATAGGGGACGGATTGTAGGGCAGTTTGATAATGAAAACCGTGACCAGTATAACTCCCAGGGGCAGCAAAAACAGATAATTCAACACTGGGGAAAAATACACAAGCCCTGCGACAACTACTCCCACAACCGCGGCCGTCAGTGTACTGATTACAAAAGTAATGATAGCTTTTTTCTCATCGATGAAATCACCACACACAATTTTCAGTATATAATTCATCTTCACACCGACCAGGTAGCCCGCTGTCGAAAGAAAAACAGCCGGCAGGAACCCTGACTTGCCGTATATCAGGTGGAGGAATTCATCTGTCGAGTCCAGCAGAAACGGCCTCAGAATAAATGAAAGGGAAAGCAGGGAAAAAACAATGTCTGCTGATCCCAGCAGTATCTTGGGTGATGCCAGCTTTTTGAATAAAATCTTGCCGCTGATGTTTCCGAGGAAAAAACCCGCAAGCCCGTAAATCAGCAGAGACAGGAAAAGGGATTCATAAGGGTTTAATCTCCGGTAGAAAATCGAAAGTGATGTAACCATATACGCAACGACAATTACCGTTGAAAAGGAACTGTAAAAAACCGTCCTTCGCTGGAATACGTCGGGATAGCTGAATTCCCTGATGAATCTCATTATTCAGGTGCTCCGTTATGCAGTCTGTCTCATGATTTCGGAATATTCCCCGGTTGAAATTCCAAATTACAAGTATTTTTTATATGTTAATGATGGTATAATTATCTTAACGACTATAGTTGCAGATAACACAGGACGTCCGCCTGTTTCATCCCGGATTTTAATACGATTGCACCTGAGCAGATGTATTTTCAACCTGCATATTCTTTTCGGTTTTGCATAAAAAATTGTAAGAAAAACAAATAAACCTACCGTTAATAGAGTATGACTGTATTTTAACCACGGTTGGCACCATTGTGCAATAAGTTATTGAAGTTTTTGATTTAATTAATAAAATTAGTATATTAATAAATGCGGTGAGACATCATAATTATTCTGTTCCTTTTATACTGCATTCCTTGCTCTTGCAGCACAGGGAAAGAAAGATGAGTTTAATTATGGGATGGAGTATTATGCAGTCGGGGACTTCTGCGGTTTTTGCAGGGATATCATCACGGAAGGATGCTTTACTATGAAAATGGAAAATATCCCCGAGAACAATCTGGTGGTGTTGCTGCTGCTTTTTCTGTTTACAGGGTTGATGTATTATTTCTGGTGGATAGCCAGGATGAGCCGCCTTTTCAACGACAATCCCGTATCAAATGTACTGCTGGTCGCACTCACTCTGGGTCTGTGGGGTTTGTATTTAAACATGAAGTATCTGCAGCGATCAGAGGATTTGAACGGACGGGATCTCAAGTGGTATATGTTTTTCTTTCTCCCGATAGCTCCCCTTATTATTCAGCACAACCTGAATGAAAGGTATTACCCGGGCAGATAGGACACCAGGAGAAAACGATGATAGTGCGATGTACAGAGTGCAATGCCGCGTACTCGGTAGAAGACAAGAAGATTGAAAACAAGAAATTCGGGTTCTCCTGTCCGAAATGCGGCAGCAGCGTTATTATCGATAATCGTCTAAAACGAGATACCCTCGCACCCGGACTTGAGCTTGCAGAGGAATATATAACCGATGAGAAACCAGGAAGAAAGAAAGATGACGATTTTTCTCTTCCCGGAGGGGATGACCTAACGGGGATCGAAGAAGCAGTAAAGGGTGCAGAGGAATTACTTGAAGAAAGTGACGCTGTCGCTTTTCGGGAAGAACCCCTCGAATCTCTTGATGATATTGATGCAATGCTGGCATCCAAAGGAACGACTGAAGCGGAAGGAGAATTGACGGACGATATCGATCTGGGTTCGCTGGATGATGTTCTTGAACCGAAATCATCGGATGAGGATGAACCTGAGGAATCCGCGGAAGATGAACCTCTTATCATTGATGATTTCGAATCGGGCATCAACCTGGATGCTGTAGAAATCGAGGGAGCAGGTCAAAACCTGGATGACGATATATCCGGTGATGATGAACCGTTAAAGCTTGATGACTTTGAATCGGGGCTGGATAATGAAATAGCCGCCTCTGATTCTGATACGACAGGGAAGCAGTCGGTCATTCTGGCGGAACTTGAGGATATTGAAATTCCCGAGGAGGAAGGTAAAGCGGAGTTGGTGTCCGTGAAAGGGAGGAAAGCTGCAGCACATGAGGAAGACATCGATTTCGATCAGATCATAATGGAGGAAGACCTTCCCGATAAAAAGAAAAACCCTGTAAAAGCAGGGGTCAGGGGATCGGAAAGAAACATCAAGACCGATGATGTATTTTCTAAAACCACGACCGACCTGGATGAGAGTCTAACCATTGATCTTGATACACTGGATATCGAGCTCGAAGAAACCGATGGTATTGTATCGCCAGGGCTCGATGACGTTCCGGATATCGACATTGATGAAATCCACGATAATGAAACACCGGCCGATGATGAAACAAATACAACCATTGATCTGGACTCCCTGGACATCTCCCTTGAAGAAGAGGAAGGATTGAAAAGGGGGATTGAACTGGATGATGATGAGCGGCTCAGCCTGGATGATGCAGGTTTAAGCCTGGAAGAGCTCGGTCCCGAAGAAGTTTCCGCAGAGGGCACTGATGATGTATTTGTGGAAACTGCCGATGAGGAAGACATTAAACTCAACCTGAAGGAAATAGATCCCTCGCTGTCCCTCGAAGCCCTTTCCGACGATGGGGAGCAGTCTGAAAGATTAATCACAGAGGATTTTGAAGAAGACAAACTCCCCGAGATAGACCTGGAAGGACTCGACGAGTCCGAACTGACGGTATACAAGCCTCCGATCGGGGAGGATGATGAACGTCTGACCAGTCTGATAGATGAAAAACACGCTTCAGCCGTTTCGGATGATTTTCTGGATATTGAAACCCGCGAAGAGTTCGCTCGTTACCAGGCTGAAATTGAAGGCGAAGAAAGAGGGCTTGGTGATGTGGTTCCCGGGGGTTGCTTGAATTTTTCAGTTGATTATTCCCTCACCCACTCACGCATAGGGGCTCTTTTGCGTCTAACGGGTCTTTTCGCGATAGCGCTGATCCCCCGGCTTCTGGTTTTTATCGTTTACAGCGTGGTGACCTGGGCCGTTTCGATGCTTAACTGGCTCTTGATTCTGCTGACCGGTTCCGCACAGGACGACTACTCGGAAATACAGGAGAAGACGCTTCGTATCGCAATATCGCTCGGCGCCTGCCAGGCAGGGACCGTTGAAGACGTGCCTTTATACACCGGAGGGAAAAATATCGACTATCCGCTTCAAATTAATGTTATTTATCCGGTGAGATATTCCAGGGTTCTGGCGTTTTTAAGGCTTACAGGAGTAGGGATGATCATTATTCTGCTTCCTCACCTGCTGCTCCTGACGCTTCTTACACTGGGCGCCGTTCTGATATACATCGCCGGTCAGTTGTCGGTACTTGCGGTCAAGAGGTGGCCTAATCTGCTTTTCGATTTCATGTCGAGGTATTTCGGTTATCTCGGCAATGTACTGGCTTTTGCAATAGGGCTGATAGACCGATATCCCTCTTTCAGGTTTGAATAAAAAATTTTCTCCCCGACTCAGCGTGTTTCGGCTGGTGCTATTCCGAACCAGTGTAAATTCTGCTTGATTTTCAAAACAGCCCGACACACTGCTCTAAAATCTAATTCATTCGTGTTACAAACAGAACTACAGCGTGGAAGATTCAATGGTTAGTATCTTTGGAGAGGGTGGAATACTTTCCGGTATATACAAGGATTTTGAGTTACGGGATGAACAGCTTCGGATGGCCGATCATCTGATGGAAATACTTGTGGAAAAGAAAAACGGGATCATCGAAGCGGGAACTGGTGTGGGGAAAACCCTGGCATACCTGATACCTGCACTGATTTACTGTCTTGATAACGGTAAGAAAATCGCGGTTAGCACCGAAACCAAGGCACTGCAAAAACAACTTATGGAAAAAGATCTGCCACTGGCGGCGGAAATCATTTCCGCGTATTGCGGAAAACGTTTTTATTACTCTCTTTGTCTTGGAAGCAGTAATTACCCATGCCGACGCCGTTTTGAGCTCATGGTCACACAGGGCAACTACCGTGCGCATGAACTCGGTGATATCGAGGCTTTCGGGCAGAAGCTCAGGGAGGGGAAAACCATTACACGGCTGGATACAGGTCTGGGCCGTGGACTGTGGGAGAAAATCATGCGGGATCCTGAGGCCTGCCGGTCATTCAGTTGCCCTTTCTCCGCCACATGCGTGTTCCAGCAGGCGCGCCGCCAGTGGGCGAAATCCGATCTGCTGGTGCTCAACCATTATCTTTTCTTTTCGAACATACGATCCGGGAAAAGCTATCTCCCTCCTTTCGATATCGTTGTGTTTGATGAAGCTCACTCCATTGAAGATATAGCGTCAGACCAGATGGGATTTTCTATTGGACAGGAGCAAATGAGGGACCTCCTTGGACGTATGTATAAAAAGGGCAGAAAGAACTGCCTCATTTCCCTGATCGGTGTAAAGAGAGATCGCCAGAAGGCGGTGGATCTTGTTAAAGCAGCAAATCGTGAAAGTGATTCTTTTTTTGAATCGCTACGCGGAAGAATTGAACATGAAAAAACAACCACACGTTTAAAAGAACCACCCGGTTGCGGTGACCAGTTGCTGATCAGGCTGAAGGAATTATACAAGCTACTTGCCGGTATGGAGCCGAACATCGGCGATGATATGAAGATTGAATATGATGTCACAAGGGGAAGGCTCTTTGAAATGATGGAAGATCTTTCATCGGCGATTCATATTAAAGATGAGAACCTTGTGTACTGGGTAGAGAACTCTGAAGACCATCTGCTGGGGGAAATCGTGGTGCGTGCTCAGCCGGTGGATGTATCTGATATAATCGCGAGAGAAGTGTACGGAGATTATGATTCATCGGTGTTTGTATCGGCTACACTTTCGGTTAACGGTGATTTCTCTTATTTTATTGAAAGAATGGGTCTGGAATCACCCTTAGTCCACCGGCTGCTCTCTCCTTTCGATTATAAAAAAAACGTGGTGCTGGTGATACCCCCCGATATTCCTGAACCGGGTGAACCGTCATTTCTGGACCGGGCTTCGGGATTTGCGTTGAGTATTATCGAATTTCTGCGGGGAAACTGTCTGATGCTGTTCACTTCATATGCGATGCTTTCCGAAGTCAAAAAGAGAATCTCCTCACAACCGGATTTTCCATGTATCGCGCAGGGGGAGTACCCGGCTCAGGAAGCCCTGGAACGGTTTATATCGACCGGAAATTCCGTTCTTATGGGAACCCATTCTTTCTGGCAGGGTATAGACCTTCCGGGTGACCTGGTCAGGGGCGTCATAATGATGAGACTCCCCTTCAGTGTTCCTGACCGGCCTGCGGTTGAGGCAAGAATCGAACGGCTTGTGGAAAGGGGGCTTAATCCCTTTTACGGTTTTCAGATACCTGCTGCCATTATAAAATTCCGTCAGGGTTTCGGAAGACTGGTAAGGGGTAAGTCGGATCATGGGATTATTGCAGTACTTGATTCCCGCATTATTAACAAAAGCTACGGAAAGCTTTTTATCGGATCAGTCCCTGAATGCACTCGGGTAAAAAGCATCGAAGAGATGATGGCCTTATACTC
Organism: uncultured Leptospirales bacterium; assembly: GCA_964624235.1. Taxonomy (GTDB): domain Bacteria; phylum Spirochaetota; class UBA4802; order UBA4802; family UBA5368; genus CAZUXY01. The sequence goes on from CAZUXY010000043.1 coordinate 9,802, forward strand.
TCCGGATTTGCCGGTGGGTTGAACAAACATACTCTCATTTATATGCCGATATTAAGCACGCCGTATTTCAACCTGATAGGGATATATACTCGGCGATGGTAGCTGTGCCCGAAATACCTGTAAAGTTCATTACTCCGATTACTAAACTCTTACTACCCATCAGGGCAATGGAATGGTTCAACGGTCTACTCGGCATGGACCGGATACATGATTCCCGGACCGGGAGAAAAAACAGCTAGTGTGCGGGATTTTTTAATGCTAAGATGGCGTCGTCTTCCGTATGGTAAATATCAACAAAATCGGAAATGCCCACTATATCCATTATTTTTTGAAAATGATCTGACAGGCCGACGAAGCTTATTTTACCGTTGACCTCGCCTATGTCCTGAATCATATTGATAAGCGTTGCAATGCCGGATGAGTTAATGTAGTTGGTTTTCTCAAAACTTATGATAAGGTTGCGAGGTGTATACTTTTCCTTTATTCCCCTGTAGACTTTAATTATGTCTTTGTCCGATTCAGAGGTCATATCTCCTTCTACCATCAGAACGGGGACCCCTCCCACTATTTCGTAGGAAATCCTAAAAGAACTTTCCATTAATGGTCTCTCTTGAATCCAATCTTTATATGTATAAGTTATTGAATATCTGGAAATTGAATGCTTACTTTATGAAGATACGTAAACTCGCCGGTGTCAAGAAAAATACATGATGAAATGATACTTATTATATCTTTTGCAGCGTAGTATATTTTTCAAGGAAGGTCCTGGTTTCACCGTTTCCAAAGGCAATGGTGATTTTAACATTATCGCCGGTTCCGGTGATTCCGATAATTCTTCCCGTGCCGTATTTGGGATGTACAATGCGTTCCCTGAGTCTGAAATCTGAATCATTATCGTGAACGGTTTTTCCGTATGAGACCTGTTCCGAAACGCCGTTCCCGGAGTGGGGCCGCGTGTAATCGAGGTTTCTGAATGATGTATCCAGGTGTTCCACCGTACTGATTAAATGTTCAGGTATTTCCATCAGAAAACGGGAAGGGGTCTGATAACTTGTGCCTGCATAACCCCGTCGTAACTCCGCACTGGTCAGGAAAAGCATGTCACGGGCCCTGGTGATTCCCACATAGCACAGTCGTCTCTCTTCTTCCAGTTCTTCATCGGTGCCGCTGGAATTTATATGGGGGAAGATGCCTTCTTCCATACCGGTGAGGAATACCACCGGAAATTCAAGTCCCTTGGCGTTATGGACCGTCATCAGGGTAACGGTGTTCCGGGGATCGAAGTCCTGCTGATCGGGTGTCTCCTCTGAGGTGAGCAGGGATATCTCCTGGAGGAACTGGGCCAGCGTCGCTTCGGGATAACGTGTTTCATAATCGAAGACGCTGTTGAGAAATTCGTCGATGTTTTCCAGCCGGGTTTCATTCTCCCTGGTTTTTTCCGATTCCAGCGATCTGCGGTATCCCGACAGCTCTATGACCGCTTCTACAAGCACTGAAAGCCGCTTTAAATGAGGAACTGTTGCGGCTATTTCGTTGGTCTTCCTGATGATTTCAACAAATTCTCCGATACCCTGGGAAACCTTTTTTGTAAACAGATCTTTCCGGCTGAGGGCCTCGAGTTCGGTAATATTTGCGGTGTACGCGATGTCGCGGATTTTTTCCACAGTTGCCGCACCTATTCCGCGAGGCGGGGAATTGATTATGCGCAACAAAGACAGGGTGTCGCTCGGATTGGCGATAAGCCTAAGATATGATACTATGTCTTTTATCTCCCTGCGTTCATAAAAGCGCAATCCTCCGACCACACGGTATGGAATGTTCTCCCGCCTGAGCACTTCTTCAAAAACCCTGGACTGTGCGTTGGTTCGGTAAAAAACGGCGAAGTCGCTTCCGGTCCTTCCCTCCATTTTCTTCAGGGATATGATTTTGTTGATTACGTAATCGGCCTCGCCGTATTCATTGTTGGCCCGGCACCATACCGGCGTTTCTCCGTCTCCGCGCAACGCCCGCAGTGCTTTTTCTTTTCGCCGGATGTTGTTGCATATTACGGATGAAGCCGTCTGCAGAATGGGGACGGTGGATCGGTAGTTTTCTTCCAGCGTGACGACCACGGTCTCTTTAAAGTCCTTTTCGAAATTCAAAATGTTGCGTATATCGGCGCCGCGCCATGAGTATATCGACTGGTCGTCGTCTCCCACCACGCAGAGATTGCGTGTGAGGGATGAAAGGTGCCGGCAGATGAGGTACTGGGCGTAATTGGTGTCCTGATATTCATCGATCATGAAATACCGCCATCTGGCCTGTAGTTGCGAAAGGGCTTCCGGGCTGTCCCTGAGCAACAGCACTGTTTTAATCAGAAGGTCATTGAAGTCCAGCGCGTTAAGGCTTTTCAGTTTTTCATGATATCTGGAATAGACTTCCTGGAAGTTGAACGGATAGTGCTTCGGCATATAGCGGGAAATGTCCGCATCTCCTGATATTTCCGCCTTGTCCTTTATTTCTGAAATCTTCGACACGATGACGGACGGTCGAATTTTTTTTGGATCGAGGCGCAGGTCCAGAAGTATTTGCTTTATTATGGATTCCTGGTCCCTGTCGTCATAGATGGAAAAATTTCCGGGGACTCCGATATGCTTCCCGTACCTTCGAAGTATAAAAACCGCAGCGGAGTGAAAAGTTTTAATGAACACCCCTTCCCCGGTAGGCCCTATGAGTTCAATGACCCGTTTTTTCATTTCATCGGAGGCTTTATTGGTGAAGGTCACGGCCATGATTGCAAAAGGAGGTACTTTCTTTTCAGTAATCAGATAGGCGATACGGTGGGTAATTACCCTGGTTTTTCCGGATCCCGCTCCCGCGAGTATTAATAACGGCCCCTCGGCATGCAGTACCGCGTTGCGCTGGTTGGGATTCAGAGAGTCAATTGTTTTCATTTTTTGATTATATGCCGATGTTATTGCCCGGTTCACCCGCTTCCAGCGCAGGGTTATTCGGCGGATATCGCACTGAGATGAAACGAGGAGAGCACTATACAGGCAGACGGTCTCAAATCAAGACTTTTTTCCTGGTGTAGAGAAAAGGCGATCGGAGTTGCCTCCGGTGTCTTTATCGGGAGGTAGGATAAGAATAATGATCATGCTTCTTGAAAAGGCATCGGGTTTTCATTTAGCTATTAATAAATCCTCTGTTCCGTCGTTTGTATAAAGAACAGCGAAAGGTGTATATCACCAGCCTCCTCCTCCGCCTCCACCTCCGCCTCCACCGGATGAGCCTCCTCCTCCACCCGAACCCGAACCGGGAGAGCTGGAGGATGCGGCTATGGCGCCGCCCAGGGTGCCGCCCAGTGAAGATACAAATGCGCCGGTACCCAGGGAACTCCATGAACCGCCGTGGTACCATGAAGGAGTGTATCCCGTTCCACGTGCCCTCACGTCTGAAAGGGTGTCGGCGAAGTATTCCCCCCACTGGTTGTCGAGGTCCAGAGCTATGGCATAGGGCAGAAAGCGTTCAAAGGTTTCGGGATTTTTCTCCGGGGGATTCAGTCTGTTGAGACGGTCTTTCTCGGCGACGTTGAGAAACATTTTAAAACCTTCAATGTCATCCATCAGTTTTCTGCCTGCCCTGGTGGGAGCTTTAAGAAGGCGGTAAAAAAGGAAATTTATCAAGACCATAAACAGTGGGATCAGCAGCATGGGGATCGGACCGGTCATCAGATAAATGACGAGTGCGGCGATCTCGGCGATGATGAAAGGAATCGAGAAAAGCGTAAAAAAAAGGGCCTGGCCCGTCCTCATGATGCGGTGTCCTTTCCTGCCTGCAGCGTCACGCCAGCTTCTAATTACCAGGGAAATGAGAAAATATACCCCAACGGACCAGAAGGTGAGCCACACGATGAGGAACATTTCGGGTGACAGCATAATGCCTGAAACGATGCTGGAGACTACTGCAACAGCCGACAACGCGATACCGGGAACGAAGTAACCGAGGTTTTTTAAGAAATATTTTTTTTCATAGTTCAACTTGAGGGCGGTGCGCGCCGCCCTCACCGCTCCTGATATTTTTCGGTGTTCGCCGGGTTTCAGGGTTACACTCCCGGAACCGTCGAATAATTTTCCTGATATTTTTTTTTCTTCGGGTGAAAGATGGACCTTGTTCTGGTCATTCCTGCCCAGGGTATATTCTCCTTCGTCATCTTCATCAATGGTCAGGTGGCCCTTTACCGCCATATTGACCAGCGCCGACGCAAACGTACGAAAATCGAATCCCATGCGGGAGACGAAACGTATCGATGCCGGGGAAAGGTTTTCCGGCGGGCTGTATCGGGGTATTACTGTTCCTCTCCTGGGATCTCTGCCGGCGATGAACCAGCAGATCAGATAATAAAAAAACACGACAACGAGCCCCGAAGCGCCGATGAACATACCGATATTGTCCCTTGCGAACTTTTGTCGCTTCATTGCGGTATCGGGTGCGACCACGAAACCTTTCTCCCAGCGAATCCTCACTGTCAGGCCTTCTTCCGGGCCGAGAGGTTTTGTGGTATTATAATGAATGGTTCCCCGGGGGTCGGTGCGGGCGTTATAGTTTTTGTCAGCGGCACCCGAGGGACCTGTAAACCCTTCAGTGGCAAATATTTTTACGGCCGCCCCTCCGTGAAGGCTGACCTGCAGGGTGGCCCGGTCGATCGGGAATACCCACCCATTACCGGTTACATTCCAGTAGAGTTCATCATATTCCTTGTATAAACCCAGCTGGTAGTCGGTACGGTAGGTGATACGGTACTGGTATACTCCGGCGGGAAGTAAATAATCCTTCTTGCCGATATATACACGTTTTCCATTACTCAGGCTTTCTATACGGTACTCATCCGGACGTCCGTCCCTCAGCACTGTTTTTACGCTGAACCCTGTTCTGGTGACGAAACCGTACTTGCCAGGGTAGACCGTCGGGAAATCGCGGTAAATACCCCTCTTGATCCTGTCACCGTGAGCCCGTACCTTTATGCTTTCCGTTACTGTCATGGAACCGTCGCGGTGCACGGTTACATCACTGTGAAAATGGAGAATCCTTTCGTCGCCCTCCTGACCCGTTGAGTAACCAGGGAAAGAGAAACTGACGATAAGGGATACCGCTGCAATACACAGGATCTTACCGCTTTTTTTCATATCATCAACCACATTCATCAGAACCGCACGCCGGGTGTTTCGCGCTCGGCGGCGGTTTCCACCTCAAAGAATTCCTCTGTCGAAAAACCGAACATCCGGGCGATGAGCATACTGGGGAATGATTCGACCATGATGTTGAATTCCCTGACCGTGCCGTTGTAGTAGCGGCGGGCCAGCTGGATCTGGTCCTCGATCTCAGCCAGATTCTGCTGAAGATTTATAAAATTTTCACTGGCCCGGAGTTGAGGATAGCTTTCAGCCACGGCGAAAAGCCTGCGCAGGCTTTCGGAGAGTTCGCTCTCGGCTTTACCCTTTTCCGCCGGGGTGGTGATCCCCATGCACCGGGTGCGGAGAGTAGTTATGTTTTCCATCAGTGTGCGCTCATGTGCGGCATATCCCTTCACGGATTTTACAAGATTGGGAATCAGATCGTAACGGCGTTTGAGCTGCACATCGATGCCGCTCCAGGCTTCTTTCAACATGTGTTTATTTCTAATAAACCGGTTGTAGGTAAGCGCACACCATGCCAGCAGCAGGACGATCGGCGTGAAGATGAGGGCATACACCATGGTAAACACCTCCGGGGGAATTTGAATGATTTCTTGATACCATGATACTTTTAATTTTGCAAGTAGATATCAGCGTCCTGAGCGTACAGATAGAAAACCCGGATCAACCGGTCGGATTGTATTTCCTGTAAACAAAGGAATGATATTTAAGAAAATAAATTGCCATCGGTATGCCTTGTGAGCGATAATGACTGCCCATCGTAACGAATATGGAAAAGCGTATTAATGAAACAGCGGTACCCAGGGAGTATCACAACCAGAGAATCGATCTTTATCTTTCAAAAAGATTCACCTATCTCAGCAGAACGTCATGGCAGCGTGAATTGCGTGATGGGAAAATTTCCCTTAACGGCACAGCCGTTTACGATCCCGGTAAAAAGATAGGCGAGGGTGACTTAATCAGATTCGATGGCCGGGACATAGTCGAGCCCGATGTCGACTCTTCATACCGGGTCCTGTACGATGACGAATTTCTAGTGGCGGTAGATAAACCGGGAAATCTCCCGGTCCATCCGTCGGGCTGTTATTTCAACAATACCCTGCAGCGTATCATGGAGTCCGTAATGAAGTGCAGGCTTTTCCCGATTCACCGCCTGGACAGGGAAACATCGGGTGTAATAGTGCTTGCGAAGCGGCGTGAAACCGCCTCGGCCATACAAAAAGATTTCAGCAGAGTTCAAAAATCCTATATAGCCATTGTGCACGGCAACCCAGGTAAAGAAAGGATTATCATGGATGTGCCGTTGGGATTCGATCCTGACAGTGTAATAAAGAAAAAAAGGATCGCTTCCCCTCGGGCTCCCGAAAGGGCGGTAACAGTTATAAAGAAAGTGTTTTCCTTTGGTCACTACGCACTGGTAAAAGCCTGGCCTCAGACGGGAAGGCTGCACCAGATCCGCGTACACCTTCATTACGCCGGCTTCCCTGTGGTGGGTGACAAACTATACGGAAGGGATGAAACCCTCTATCTTCGTTTCATCCGCGGCGACTTTTCGGAAGATGCGCCCTTTAAGCCTGAGTTTCACCGGTCGGCCCTGCATTCACGCTCATTGCGGTTATTTCATCCGCACTTAGAACGGGATATAACGATAAAGGCCCCTTTGCCGATGGATTTCAGGGAGTTTATCCAGAGCGTCGGGGGCAATGATGGCTGAACCGATAGTGCCCCCGCGGGCAAAACTCTTTATCGGCATTCTTGCCCCGGATGACGGAGTGGCGGATCGATGCGAGATACTTTTAATTAAAAAATACGGTGAGATCGATTTTAAGACCCGTAAAATTTCATTCGACCATACCGATTATTACAGGAGCATAGGACCGCGTCTGTTCCGGATACTGGTATCTTTTAAAAAACTTGTTAAACGCGAAGGAATAGTGGACATCAAGCTCGCGTGCAATCGTCTTGAAAGAAAGATTTCCGGTAAGGGTGCGCGGTTAATTAACATAGATCCCGGTTATCTGACACTTTCGAATGTGTACCTGGCGACCTGTAAGGAGTTTTTTCATCGCGTTTATTTAAACAAAGGGATATATCTGGAAAACGAGTACCGCTACGTGGCGAAACACTACGAACCATGGGAGTGGACCTATCCTGATTACAGAAAGCATGAATACATTGATTTTTTTCATAATGTCAGAAAAATCTATACGCGGCAACTGAAATGATCCATGAGAATTAAATATGTCGGTACAATCCTGATAATTACTGATATTTAAATGCATTATAACCATGACGATATATAACTTGACTATTTCACCCGTCGTCCGTAATCTTATCATGATAAAAAAGACAGGTTGTTCATTGCACCGGCACTTCGCCAATAGTGTCGAAGGTACATTGTCGTTTACCGGGTTTTGAGGATCGGCCGTACCATATCAATTGTTATGAAACACGATACTGATGTATTGATCGATTGCCATGTGCCTGTGTATTCAAGGCAATCGTTTGATGCACACAGACCGTTCTAACAACGGTAGTCGGGGCGTCTCTGGAGGATCCTCGGGATTATGGCGGTAACAGATTATTTCCAGAACCGATGCGGCAGTATGCAATTATCTTAGGTGGGAACCGGTCGGCACACTCTATGATTCTTTCAGACTATCTAGACAAGAATAATATTATAATGGGTTCGAAAGCAAAAACCCGCTGGGACCTGATCCAGGAGATGCTGACTCTTGCCATTAAGAATAAAAAGATCCGGGAGGAAGACCACGATATTATCAGAAAAGCCCTCGTTGAAAGGGAAAAATCGATGAGCACCGGTATAGGTAAAGGTGTCGCCATACCGCATTGTACATCGGCCAGGGTTGATGATGTGGTAATAGTGCTCGCCCTGTGTGAAAACGGTGTTGATTTTGATTCAATAGACAATCTACCGGTAAGAATCGCCATTCTGCTGCTGGTGCCGAAGAACAGGCTTACGCAACATATTAAAACCCTCGCCAATATCGCCAGGATCATGAACAATGACCATATCAGGGATGAGATACTCAACCTGAAAACGGCTGAAGCCCTGGTCAAGGTCCTGAAAAAATACGAAGCGCCTAAAAAATAATCCGGCATGGAAAACCTTTCGCGACTGGTTAACGTAAACAGGCTTGCCGAGGATGAGCAGGAAAAGAATCTGCGTCCCTCGGCCCTAAGGGATTTTGTGGGACAGCACAGGGTGGTTGAAAACCTGCAGGTGTTTATCAAATCTGCCAGAATGAGAAACCAGCCGCTGGACCATGTACTGCTGGCAGGACCTCCGGGGCTGGGGAAAACCACACTCGCGCTGATTATCGCAAGGGAACTTGGTGTGAATATACGGGCCACATCCGCTCCGGTAATCGAAAAGACAGGCGACCTGGCGTCTCTGCTTTCAGCACTTGAGGACAACGATTTGCTTTTTATAGACGAAATACACCGCCTGTCTCCGGCCATTGAGGAAATCCTTTACCCTGCGATGGAAGACCGTACGCTGGATATAATTATCGGCCAGGGGGTGGGAGCAAAAAGCATTAAGATAAACCTGTCCCCTTTCACCATGGTCGGGGCTACGACCAGGACCGGTCTGTTGACTTCGGCCCTCAGGGACCGTTTCGGTATTCCCATCCGCCTGGATTATTATGAACATGAGGACTTGAAGAAAATCGCCGCCAGGTCGGCCGGGATCATGGGGCTGGAGATTACGGATGATGCGGCGATGGAACTGGCCATGCGTTCCCGGCGTACTCCGAGGATAGTGAACCGGTTGCTGAAAAGGGTGACTGATTTCGCGGTAGTAAAGAACCGGAACCGTATCGACCTGGACATTACCCGTTTTGCCCTTGAAAAGCTCGATATAGATGAGAAAGGTCTTGACGATATGGACCGGAGGATCCTTGCTTCTATAATCGAGAAGTACGACGGTGGTCCGGTCGGTCTCAAAACCATCGCTGTGTCGGTCGGCGAGGAAACCGATACACTCGAGGATTTCTATGAACCATTCCTGGTGCAGAGCGGCCTGTTGAACCGTACCCCACGGGGCAGGGTTGCCACCCGTGGGGCATATGAACATCTGAAGATTCCTTACGCCGCCCGACCTGACGAAGAACCGCAGGCCGGCCTCTTTGACGGAAACTGAGAACATACCGCGTATAATGATCGGGATCCTTTAGCTTTGGGGAGGATTGCATGTATTTAATTGCATCATTAATCGGTCTCGCCGCCGGCACTTTGGGGGGACTCATAGGAATAGGGGGAGGGGTACTTATCGTTCCGGCGTTGATACTGCTGCTGCATTTCGACCAGCACATGGCGCAGGGTACCTCCCTGGCGGCGCTTATTCTACCGATCGGGCTTCTGGCGGCGTATGTGTATTATAAGGCCGGTCATGTCAATATACCAGTGGCGTTTTGCATAGTGCTGGGTTTCATCGCCGGAGGTTTTCTGGGGGCAAAAATAGCGGTGCAATTAAATCAGGCGCTGCTGCAGAAAATATTCGGGGCCGCACTGCTGCTCATCTCCCTGAAGATGATATTCTGGCAATAGCGGGCCGGAGCCACACCTTGTGTATCAATGCTGTTTCGGGGTTTTTCCTCTGGATGGTTTCAAGGCCGCCGCGCCTGTCCTGGCAAGACCCTTTATGAATAATTCCACGTTGAAATAGTAAAGCTCATCGAAATCTTCATACTTGTATATGGTGTTCTGGAGCTTCCTGAACTGCAGCAGGCCGTGCAGCATGCCCCAGAACCCGAGGGCGCAATTAAGAATATCCGCGCATTCAAACTCGTTGTTACTGATTCCCTCTTTAATAACCAGCTCGACCATGGCAAGGATCTTGCTGCCGTGTTTGTCTATTCTGGTCTTTAACTGGCGTGGAAAGAACACCGCCGGTGTGGATATGAAATAATTAAACAGATCGTAGTACTTCTTATGATCCTGGGAGAAATTCAGATAGGTTGCAGCCATCGCCCGCAGCTTCTCAGATGCAGTAATACCATTTTCGATGACTCCGCTGATGTCTTTCTGAAGCTGGTCCAATCCCTCTTCCTGCAGGGTCGCGAAAATCTCTTCCTTGCTGCTGAAGTACAGGTATATGGTACCCACACTCAGCTCGGTTAGTTTAGCAATTTGATGTACCGACGTTGCCGCAAGGCCTTCTTTGATAACAAGGGTTCTCGCCGCATCGAGGATCTGTTCCTTCCGTTGTTCTTTTTCCCTGAGTCTTCTTTCTTTTATTCCCATGGCTCGATTTTTTATTAAATTATTTTCATTTATATTAACCGCGGTCACCGGTATCGGGCATTGAAGCCTGATGGTGCATGCAGTAACTATACCATGGTTTCCGTCATTTAACAGAGTTTTAGGTGGATATTTATATTCAGTACCGGTGAAAGGCCTTGGCGGAACACCGGCTTTTCCGGCGGATCGTTCAAGTTAAAGGCCTGAACCTGGATCATGGTGCTGAATAAAAAAAACCCATTCCGCCGGAGAATGGGTTTCTATATCTGATTTCTATACATACTCGATGAGTTGTATAAACTCTCCGTCGGGACCCTGAATAAAAGAAGTCCACCGGTCCGGGCGAGGCTGCAGTGGGTCGAATACTACCAGTACCCCGTTTTGCTTAAGCTTATCTACCAGACCCCTGAGATCGTCCACCGTCAGGCTGATATGGTATATGCCGGTCGAAGACGCCATATCCGCCTGCGTATCGGTGGGGTTTCCTTCTTCTATTTCAATGGAAAAATTTTCATTCCCGATGAAGTAAAACTTTTTCCCTAAAATGTCAACCACTTCTAGAACTTTCAACCCGAGGAGGTCCAGATAGAAATGGAGGGATTTTTTCATGTTCCCGGTCTTGATGCCTATATGATTCCATTTCATCTCAGCCCCCGAACTTGCTGCGGGTCAGCTTGAAGCATTCTGCTGAGACCTCCAGTGTTTTCTGAATATCGGCATCGGTCATGGCGGCGCAAACGAACCAGTTGTGGTGCGGATGGAAAAAAATGCCGCGCCGTGCGGCCTCACCGCAGAAAAACCTGTTTATCTCAAAGCCGGGATCGTTTTCAAAGCACATAAAGGGCATGGCCGGCGGTCCCGATAATTTCACCTTCATGCCGCCGGTCCCGGCGGCATCTGCAAGTCCTTTCATCAGGGCCTTTCCCAAACGATCTATTTTCTCAATGGCGCCGCTGGATTTGATCTCGTCGATCGTTGCGAGCGCCGCCGCAAAAGGTACACCCGAGAAGAAATGGGTGCCGGTAAAAAATATTTTCTGTGCGGCTTCTTTCATCGCGTCCTTGCCCGTTGCAACGGAAATCGGGTATCCGTTTGCCATCGCTTTGCCGAAGCACTGCATGTCGGCGTTCCATCCGTAGTGGAGAGAGCTTCCCTCGAGTTTAAGCCGGAATCCGCAGCGGATATCGTCGATTATAAGCACAAAACCTTCCTTTTCGGCCATGGTGTTGACTGCATTGATAAACTCTTTTGTGGGAAGTTCCTGGTCTTTCATGGCGTCGTGGGCATGAGGGGCCAGCATTACGGCCGCTATCTTTCCGCTGTTCTGCTTAACAAGAGTGGTAAACTCTTCCACATTGTTGTATCCGAAGTACTGTATGTGGCTTTTCCATTCCGGGGGGACCCCTTCACCGTGGGGCTGGCACCAGAAATGCGATCCGTGGTAAGTACCCCTTGCCAGCAGGATTTCATATTTAGCCGTATAGGTTCTTGCCACCGTTATCGCGTAAGAGGTGACATCGGAACCGTTTTTTCCAAAAACACACCAGTCGGCGCCGTTAATGGTCCCGACTATTTTTTTAGCCAGAGGGAGCCAGAGGTCCGAGGGGAGGGTGAAGCAGTCGGCGTTTTCCTGCTGCTTACGCGCGGCTGCCTCAATCTTAGGGTGTTTCAATCCTAGGAGATTGGTGCCGAAGGAACACATGTAATCGATGTATTCGTTTCCGTCCACGTCCCAGATTCTGCAACCTTCTCCGCGTTTTAAAAAAGCCGGATAAGATCCGAACGTCAGGAAGGCAGGGGTCCGGGGACCGTATATTCCGTTGGGGACATATTTTTTAGCTTCCTCGAACAGAGTGTAGGATTTGGTCAGATCGTATAGTTTCATTGAACCCTCCTTTCCCCGGCTGAATTGTTATGCGTAATCGTGTTTTACTAAATATTATTTATTTTATGAATATCATTCATGGTCAATACTTTTTTGTACCCCCGGAGTCTAAATTTTTTTATTGTTCCAGGGAGTTCTGCAATACTTTACGAGAAATCGCGGCTTATGGATTGACGGCATATTAAAGTACTGATTTTGTTGAAGCGGGGACAGAACTGCTGCAGTACGCATATGGATACACCGGCGGGTTCGGTATTACACCCCTGAATGCGGGAGAACAGCATATTCCTTATAATGTAAATTCATAGCGTGAGCAAACGGGCATTCCTGGTAATGTAGGGTAAAGTACTTGAAAAAATGCTGCATACTGGGTTTAACATCCCTACCTGATGCGCGGCAACAAACAATGATAACTGACACTGTAACAATGAAACCTGTCGGGTATATCCATACCCCCTTCACGGACCTCACACAAAGTATACCGATTCAGGGAAGGCTTGATCCCGAAACACGGGGGCACATCGAGCTCTTGCCGGAGTACCGCGACGGCTGTCTGCACCTGGATGGATTTTCGCATCTCTTTCTTATTTATTTGTTTCACCGGAGTACCAAAGAGGTCCTTACGTCGCGTCCCTATCTTGATGACGAAGAGCACGGTATTTTTTCAATCAGATCGCCGCACCGGCCGAATCACCTGGGACTTACACTGGTTGAACTGGAAGGAATAGAAAACACTGTTTTGAGAATAAAGGGGGTTGACATGCTCCATATGACCCCGCTTCTGGACATAAAGCCCTTTAATCCGTATTTTGATACCGCGGAAAAGGTAAGGATCGGCTGGATGGAACAGTATTTCCGTAACGGCCGGCCCGGCAAAACCCGCATCAGAGGGAAAAAGGAATGGCTGCATGAGGAATGACGATGCGCCTGACATTACGCTGAGCATCTCGACGCCACGACATTCTATAGATCGCACTCTATACCGACAACCGTAGGAGAACCGAAGCTGATGCTTGAAAAAGAAAAACGCGGCAGAACGTCCAAAGATGAACCGGGGGAGCGCCATAACACGCTTCCGCATGATGAAGACCGTTACCGTTTGAACGAAAACCTGAGCCATGTGGCCCATAAGCTTATCGTGATGTCGGGAAAAGGAGGTGTGGGCAAGAGCATGGTGTCGGTGAACCTGGCGGCCGAACTGGCCCGTCAGGGATTTACCGTCGGCCTGCTCGACATCGATATCCACGGACCAAGCGTTCCCGTTATGCTCGGCATGGAGGGGCGACAGCCGGACGCCGACCCCGGCGGAAGGATTATTCCTGTTGCGTATAACGATCTCCTCAAGGTGGTGTCGGTCGGTTTTCTTTTAAAAAACAGTGATGACGCCCTTATCTGGAGGGGCCCTTTAAAATACAGCGTCATCAAGCAGTTTCTAAAGGACACCGTCTGGGGCAGACTGGATTTTCTCGTCATCGACTCTCCGCCCGGCACCGGCGATGAACCGCTGTCGGTGTGCCAGCTTATAGAGAAGCCCGAGGGAGCGGTCATCGTGACCACCCCGCAGGATGTTGCGCTTGCAGATGTGAGAAAGTCCATAACCTTTTGCCGCAAACTCGCCATGCCGGTCATAGGGGTCATAGAAAACATGAGTGGTTTTGTCTGTCCACATTGCGGTGAAAAGGCCGCCATCTTCAAGCAGGGTGGGGGCGAACGGATGGCCGAGGAGATGGGGATCCCTTTTCTCGGATCAATTCCCATCGAACCCGATATTGCCCTGACGGCGGACAGGGGCACTCCTTTTGTAGGTTCTGCCGGCAACGCATCTGAAGCGGAGCAGGCATTCAGGGAAATCGTCAGTCGGATAATCAAATTCACCGGTATGCAGTATAGGAGGTAACACCGTTGCGTGCGGCTGTTGCGTACAGGGAACGGCGGTTGTAACAGAACATCAGGAACCGGCGCAAATCAATTAAGGGAACCTCTGAAAATCAATACTTCTAACGATATCAGAAATCATAAACCCTGATTTTTATCAGTGCTGATTACTTTTTAAAAAAGAGTTTATTAATAGAAGTGCTCAACCTTTCGAAGAAGGAGGTTGTCGCCTATGCCCACCTATGAATATCAATGCACGGAATGCGGGAGCATCACCGAGCTGTATCACGGTATAAACGAAAATCCTGACGGCAAATGTCCAAAGTGCGGCGGTGAGTTTAAAAAGAAAATATCCGGAGGATCGGGGTTCATAATGAAGGGAGGGGCGTCCCTCTCGTGCGGGAAAGAGTCTCCCTGCTGTGGAAGAGGAACACCCTGCGGAAAATCGTCAGAGTGCCGTTCTGATAAATAAGCTGCCGCGTTTTTTACGGGAAATATAAAAGGTCTGGAATATTAGTGTGAATGTCAACCGGATGCTCATGATCTTTATTACGATCGTCCTGGGGTGCTGCTTTCATCAAGGTGCGGGATGGTGCATGTCCGAGCAGGAAAAGATACACGCATTGCTGGAATACATCAAAAAATCAGACCTCCTGTTTATCCGTAACGGGACTGAGTATCCGCCGGCCAGGGCGGGTGAACACCTGGAATACAAGTTGAAAAAGGCCGGCAATCGCATCCGTACGGCTGAGGAATTTATCCGGTATATAGCCAGCCGCTCCGTTTCAAGCGGTAAACCCTATTACATCAGGCTTAAAAACGGAGAGGTGGTGGAGTCGGCTCAATGGCTCAGGCGGAAGCTGGCTGAACTTGAGAAAAAGGGCACATGAAACATAAAGGGATCTTTCTGCAATAAGCGGAGTGCCGATACCGATACCGCGGGAATTACTAAGCTTCCATGATAGAATAAAACCTTTTTAAGTACATGTAAAGTATGAGCACCTCTGAAAATTAGAATTTTCCGAAATACCACTATTGAAAATTCTGATTTTATCCTTAGTATCTGCCCACAAGGGAATACCCAAACTGTTGTAAGTAGAGGTTCCCTTATAATATTTGACAAAATCCTTCCCAGGGTTGATCCTTAACCGTAAGTAGTATCGAAGGATACGACCTAATTTGTACACCGAACAACGATCAGGGAAATACCATGTCGAAATACGCAAAAGCCGTGGAGCAGCTTTCCGAGGCGAAAACGACCATATCCGATGTGCAGCGTCTTATCGATGACGGGGATATGAACGATATAATCGAAATCCTTAACCTCATCAGTCGCCTGCAGGGAAAACTGTGTAAACGGGATCAGCCCTGTTGATTGCGGGCCTGATCTGGTTACCTTAAAGATTTGTCGATTGATAAAAATTCGGTGCATGCGGTATGCCTGCATGCCTTGGGACCGTATATTCGGTGAAAAGCTTAAACCGGATCAGCCCGGTCTTCGTGATGCGAGACCGGACGGGACATAGCGCTTGAGGAGCAGTGAGAGACTCACCACCGTTACGGAACTCATGGCCATTGCGAGACCTGCCATTTCCGGTTTGAATGTTATCCCGAAGAGCGGGTAGAGCATCCCCGCCGCCACCGGCACCAGCAGCATGTTGTACGCAAAAGCCCAGAACAGATTCAGCTTGATCTGACGAAACACCTTCCTGCTCAACTGTATCGCCGCCGCCGCATCCATCAGGTGGTTCTTCATCAAAACGATCTTCCCGCTTTCCATCGCAACATCAGTGCCTCCGGCAAACGAAATTCCCAGGTGCGCAAGGGTCAGTGCCGGGGCATCATTGATGCCGTCGCCCACAAAGGCCGTTATTTCCCCGGCTGATTGCAGCTTTTCCACTTCCAGCGCCTTGTCGCGGGGAAGTACCTCGGCGATTACGCGGTGTATCCCGACTTTCCGTGCGACTGCCTCCGCTATTACCCGGTTGTCACCGGTGATCAATGCGGTCGTAAGACCCATACGGTGAATTTCACGAACGGTGTCGTTCGCGTCGGGACGGGGAATGTCGGAAATGCCCACCGCGCCGATAATTATACCCGATACGGCACATACCAGCACGGTCTGCCCTTCGATCTCCAGATCATTAATCAGGGATTCGACGTCGGTTGTCATACGGATGTTTCGTTCCGCCATAAATGCCCGGTTGCCTACCACAACCTCGGCGCCGTCGATTATCCCCGTTATGCCCCTGCCCGGTACGTTTTTAAAAGATTCCGCGCTGTTCAGGAGGATGTCATGTTTCTTCGCTTCGTCAATCAGCGCTTTCCCCAGGGGGTGGGTCGAGTGCTGTTCCAGGCTTGCGGCGTATCTCACCAACCTCTCCCTGGTGCCGTCTACAGGGACCACCCGTGACACCCGCGGCCTGCCGATGGTAAGGGTGCCGGTTTTGTCGAACAGCACAGTGGTCAGCCGAGCCGCGGTTTCCAGGGCTTCGCCGTCGCGGATAAGTATCCCCAGTTCCGCGCCGCGTCCGATACCCACCGTTACGGCGGTGGGCGTGGCAAGCCCCAGGGCGCACGGGCAAGCGATGACCAGTATGGAGATCAATACTGTCAGGGCGAACAGCAGGCTTTCCCCGAAAATGAAATACCATGCGCCCGACGTCGTAACGGCTATGATCAGTATCACGGGAATAAAATACCCCACAACGCGGTCGGCCATCCTTTGTACTGGAGGACGGGAGCCCTGGGCTTTTTGAACCATTTGTATTATCTGGGCGATCACCGTGTCACGGCCGACCCTGAGTGATTTGATTTTCAGTACGCCGTCGGTGTTGAGGGTCCCACCCGAGACACGGGCGCCTGCCGGTTTGAATACGGGAATGGATTCACCGGTAAGCATCGACTCGTCCACGTAGCTCTCGCCCTCAATGACCTCACCGTCTACCGGGACTCTTTCACCGGGTTTTACCAGGACTATATCATGTACCTCCAGCTGTTCGGCCGGTATAGTGTTCTCTTTTCCTTCTTTTATTATCACTGCCGTTTCGGGATTGAGCCTCATGAGGGACTTGATGGTATCCGATGTTTTCCCACGCGCGCGTGTCTCAAGGTACCTGCCCAGCATAAGGAAACCGGCGAGCATCAGAGAAGTCTCGTAGAACATGAAATCCTTCGGAAACAGTCCCGCGGTACCCATGATACTGGCGATGTACGCGATCCCTATACCCATTGAATACATTACATCCATGGTGAGGTTACGGTTTCTGAGGGAGCGGTACGCCGCCTTGAATATCGGCAGGCCCGTGTAGATAAATATGGGCAATGACAGCAGCATGAGCAGCAGTGAACGGGGGATCACCTTCGGCAGCGGAAGGTGCATCAGGGCCAGCACCAGTATTCCTCCCCCGATACCGGCGATAAACCGGTTCCGCTTGTCCCTGAGGTCGTCTGATGTCCGCTGTGCCTCCTGTTCAAGGTCTCTTTCCCCTCCGGTACCCAGGAATTCGTATCCCGCACTTTCTATGGCGCTCTTTAATATATCCAGATTAATCGTGTCCCCGGCAAAATGCACCCGCGCACTGCCCGTGGCGTGGTTGACATCGGCCGCCTCGATGCCGTCGAGCCCGGACAGGGCGTTCTGCACCGTTTTTGAACACATGACACAGCTCATTCCGCCTATTTTCAGATCGACGATGTTTTTGCGGTTTTCCATTATTACCCCGTGGTTAATGTAAAATAATAAGAAAAACAGGACCGGAAATCAAGACGGGCCGAAAAAAAATGGATTATCCCGGGATCCTTCCGGCTGAAGAAAACAGCGAACCTCTGCGGTACTTTTTTTATTTACATCCGGCGTACATCGGATATAGTCTTCGCGACCGTCCATCCGGCAGCGCCGGTGGCGCTATTTTTACCGGGGAGGTGTAGTGATGATGATAAGCAATGAAGCACGGGTCGGCCTGATAGTGACTCTGAGTTTCACACTTTTTCTGGTCATGGTGGGGGTATTTTCGAAGATCAACGTGGCCAGAAGCGGATATCAGCTGAGGGTATACTTCAATTTTCTCAACGACCTCAGCATCGGCGCCCCGGTGAAAATCGCAGGGGGGATCAAGATCGGGCAGGTTGAGCAGATCCGCCAGTCCGCTGAAAAAACTGAAGTGCTCTTATGGATCGACAAGCGCTACAAACTGGTAAAAAACACCAAGTTCGCGATTTTCACCACCGGTATCATCGGTGAAAAATACATCAATATCTTCGTACCTCCGACATACGCCGTGGAAGAGTTCTTTGCCGACGGTGACAAGGTTTACGGTATCGATCCCGCCAGTTTCGATCAGATGATGCTTACCTTCCAGGGTTTTATTCAGGATGAACGAGGGGGACAGATCCTGGGGCAGATTTTTCAGAACTCCAACGCTTTTGTCGCCAATCTCAACCGGATGGTGGAAGAAAACCGTTATGATGTACGCCAGAGCGTAACCGTAGCACGCGGCATGATCGCCAACCTTTCGGTGCAGACGAAGGTGCTTACCGAGCAGCTGAACCTGCTTACCAGGAACATGGCCCAGATATCCGAAACCAACAAGGAGGACATTTCCATCACCCTTAAAAACCTTTCTGAGACTTCCAGCCAGCTGAACAAAATCGTGTTCCGTCTGGAAAACGGCCGGGGTTCCCTGGGTAAGCTGCTTACCGACGAAGAGGTATATAATAATATCAGGGACGCCTCGATATTCGCCCGGGACCTGTTTTATTCGCTGAAACAGGACCCGTCCAAACTATTCTTCAGGCAGAAGCAGTAGCATGGCGCGCAAAAAGCCCCTGTATCTCTGCACCTCCTGCGGAGCCGAGCATCCCAAATGGTCGGGCCGCTGTTCTGTCTGTAATGAATGGAACACCATAGTCGCCGCCGAGGCCGTGCCGCACCGGCAGACCGCGTCGCTGCGCCTTCAGCCCCTCTCTGAAATAAAAGACGAAAAACTCGCCCGCCTGACCACCGGCATCGGCGAATTCGACCTGGTGACCGGCGGCGGGATGGTTCCCGGATCGGTCATACTAATCGGCGGTGACCCGGGAATCGGGAAGTCCACGCTTGTCCTGCAGATCGCGCAGTCGTTCAAGACACTGTATTTTTCCGGGGAGGAGTCGCCGGCCCAGATACGTGACCGCGCGGAACGTCTTTCCATATCGCCGAACAATATCAACGTTTCCCCCACCACTTCGGTGGATGAAATCGTGAAGGCCGTTGAGAATGAGAAACCCGAGTGTGTGATCATCGATTCGATCCAGACCCTGTATCATCCCGATATCCCCGGCTATGCGGGTTCGGTCAGCCAGATACGGGAAGCGGCGGCGCGCATAGTGGAAGCGGCCAAATCCTCCGGGGTTCCGGTGATCCTGGTGGGGCACATCACGAAGGACGGTTCCATCGCGGGGCCGAAGGTGCTGGAACACCTGGTGGATACGGTCTTGTATTTCGAGGGTGATTTCACCAGGGATTTCAGGGTGCTGAGAGCGTTTAAAAACCGCTTCGGATCGGTAAATGAGATCGGCCTGTTCCGGATGACAGGGAAAGGTCTGGCCGAGGTTACCGACAAGAATACGCTGTTCTTAAATCCCTTTCCTTCGCGTTCGCCGGGCAATGCCGTATCCGCTTCCATCGAGGGCAGCCGCATCATTCTCTTCGAGGTGCAGTCTCTGGTCGGTTTCAGTTCGTTCTCCAATCCCCGGCGCATGGCAGACGGTTTCGATCTTAACCGTTTGATAATCATCACGGCGGTGCTGGAGAAACATGCGCTCATGAAGCTGGGCTCCTTCGACGTGTTCATCAACGTGGCGGGAGGGTTCAGGATCACCGAAACGGCGGCCGACCTGGCGGTGGCGATGGCAGTGGCCTCCAGCCTTAAAAATGTTCCCATCCCCGAATCCACCGGCTTTCTGGGGGAAATAGCTCTCTCCGGGGAGGTGAGGCCCGTAACACAGCTGCATCGCAGGATCCAGGAATTCAGCCGTTCGGGTTTCGAGACCCTGGTTCTTTCCCGCAGCGACGAAAAGGAGGCGCGGCACGCGGGTTTCGGGGGGGAGATAATCGGGGCAGGTACGGTCGCAGAGGCGGCTGGCGCTATTTTTTAAGCATGTCGCTTTTTATTATATCGTCCATTATAATGGAAAAGAGTCCCGTCATGGCAAGCCTTTCGTCTACCCTGGAGGCGGCGCGGTAGACAAACATCTGAAACAGGGCTTCCGCGTCTATCAGCATCTTTTCCTGTCCCACCTTCCTCAGGGGTTCGGCGCATTTAACGGGATCATCCAGCGAATGATAGGTACGGCACGAGAGAGGCCGTGCATCATACACGGAGCAGATCGAGTCCTCGAGAAAAGGGCAGGGTATATTATAGGAAAACCAGGTTTCATTTTTCGGGCTGTCCGCGGAAAGACTTTCCATGAAATTCCTTAGTTTTTCCGCGTGCAGAGAAATATCCTTCTCGGTTTTCTCGATGTCCCTGTGTGAGTAGCCGTAAAGGTAATCGGCCAGGGCCAGACCCTCGATGCGGGTCGTTACCACCAGGCGGCTGCAACAGCGGTCGCAGCCGCTTTTACACGATACCGAGGGTGCCGCGGCATCGAGTATGCCCTGCAATGGTGCGTACACGGCGTGACGCAGGATGGGATAGTAGGAATCGTTACGTTCAAAGGCCTCGTCAAGCCTCCGGTTCAGGGTAGTGTAAAGGTCTTCAGCCATCAGATGGAGCTCCGTTTCGTTTAGGTCTGGTATTTATAAAACCTGAATCCAGTCATCTGGAATACGTTATCCCCTGTGCAGGTTAATAATCAACGCCTTTATTGCCGTTTTTACCGCGTATCCACAGGAGTCGTTATATGGTAATGCGCTAAAAGTGCCCGTGCAGAACAGGGTTTTAGCCGTTGTGTTCCGCATGGGTCATACCGAAAATTATTCCCTTCGGGATCCCGTTTCCCGGTGATGCGGCAGGGAAAAAAGAGTTGCGCATTACCATCGGTTTTTCGATAATTATAATGATCGGAAAACCGCGGAGTCGGCACGTTAATTTGCGGTGCAGACAGTTTATTTGCTTGGCTGAGCGGTTCAACAATAAAAAAAGTTAAAGAGAAATTTACTGAACGGAACGGATCGTATGAAATATAAAATACAGCAATATCAGAATAAATTCAGGATGCGCTTTTCAGAAAACTATTACGTGCTGCGCAAAAAGTATTCGAGGTGGTGGGACGGGTTTCGCGAGAAGGGACATGAAAAGATGACCGTTATGTTTATTCCCCATAACGAGAAAAAAATCTTTAATTTTCAGATATCAAGGTTTACCATCACGTTTTTCATTTTTCTTTTTTTCGTGGTCCTGATGACGTCCGCGTATGCGATAGTTAAGAACACGAACTCAAAGCGGGAGGAACAGCGCCTGCTGATGAATTACCGGGACGTACGGTCGCACCTCTTGCGGTTTCAGAAGCTCACCAACAAGGTCGCCGATCTGGTGGATGAAATACGGCCCGAGGTGGAAGATCTTTATGAACTGGCCGCCGGGAACAACGGCAATATATCAAAGATATGGAAACTGGAAGGGAAAGAAATTCTCGGCGTTGAAGATGACAAAAACCTGAAGAATGTGCTGCCTCAGGAAATATACACGCTGCGTGACATGCAGAAATACCTTATCTGTTCCACCAAGACCGTTAAAACCGTAAAGAATTTCGTCGATGTCAGAAGCAAGGTCATCAAGGACACGCCGTCGATAATACCCAACCAGGGGCATATCACGTCGCTTTTCGGATGGAGAAGGTCTCCCTTCGGTTTCGGACGGGATTTCCATTCGGGCATCGACATCGCCGCAGCGGCGGGCACGGAGATACGGGTAACGGCCCCTGGTGTGGTAATGTCGACCGGCTGGTCCGGGGGCTATGGATATATGGTAAGGGTGCAGCATAAATACGGTTTTGAAACCATATACGGGCATTGTTCGAAAATCATCGTGGCGGTGGGTGAAAATGTCCGCAAGGGCCAGGTAGTAGCGTATGTGGGGCAAACCGGTTCGGCGACAGGAAACCATTGCCATTACGAGATCAGGCTGGGCAATGTCGCCATTAATCCCTATCCCTACATGAGCAGAATATGGTAGGTTGAGCATGACGGGTTATACGGTGACCATCAACAGAAGATAAATAAGCGCGCTTTAAAAAATTGAAGAGATAATCCCTTATGTATGTATCCAAAGCTGTCCCTTTACGTTAAAATACTGTTCTCCCTGGGGACGCTTTGCGTTATGTCGGTCTCCCTGTCCCAGATGATACAGGAGGGGCGGGGATTTAAAGAACGTCTGGATGATTTCATTTCCACACATTCGGATGAAAAACCCGCAGTCGATACCGGTACCGCACTCCCGCCTTTAATGATCTCCCCCTATACTGATGAAAAGAAAGCCGGCCTGCGTTATCTGCCCGGTGACTGGGAGCGCTATATCGTCAGGCCGCGCCAGAAACTGGTACTGGAGGGCATGAGCGGCGCCGGCTACAGGATCGAGGAAGAGGATGATGTTGAACTTATAAGCTACGGCTCGTCGAAACTGAATCTTAATTACGGAAAATCCGTTTTCACGAAAAGCAAATACAAACAGTACGATCTGGACAAACCGGTTTCCAGGGTTATTGCCGGCGGGTATAACCAGCAGAACGAGACCCAGCTGCACATGGAGGGTCACGTGGGGAAACGGCTCACCCTTTATATCGATCACGACAGTCGCAAGAAGGATAACCAGTATCTCATGCAGTACCGCGCGGTAAGGGACGATGAGGTGATCAGGGAGATCAACGCGGGCCAGATCGACATTAAAATGAACAAATCAAAATACGCGGTCTACGACGACACTTCCGCAAAGGGTATCGGGATCGATACCACCATCAGAAAGGGAAAGCTGCGGGTAAAGGCATTCGGGAGCGTTACGCGGGGCGAAACGGTGGTGGAGTCTTTTCGCGGCACGTCATCCCCGGGAAACACCGCGCTTCGGGAGTTCCAGTACGTGCGGAACACCCATTACCAGCTGGAGCCGTTCAAACGGTACGACAATCTCTCGTCACCTCCGGCCGATTACCGCACCACCGTCACCTGGACCTCGCAGCCGGCGGACCCTGCCAATTACCGACCTTACACGGTGGGCGTCGATTCCACGGGATTTGAGCTCTATATGGACGACCAGAATCCCTATAATAATTACAACGCGATACAGCTGAGCCTGGACGGCGGGTATTATACCCGTCTCTCCAGCGGCAGTGATTACATAATCAACTACAGCACCGGTCAGGTAAGTTTTTTGAAACCGGTGCCCGATACCGCCAGGATCTTCGCCGTGTATACCCTCAACGGGGGCAGCACCGTATCGTCGGACGCCGCGGCCCGCACCGACGTGACCGGGTTCACCGGTAAGTTGTTCGTCTTCATAAAATACGGCAGGTCGATACATGAGGACGACAACCTTGACGGAGCACAGGATTCCGACAAAAACGGTGACTCACGTTTCAATCTTGATATTTACGAAATCAGGTCCAGCTATTATGCGGGATCCTCCCAGATACTTTCGGACAACCTGAAGCTGCAGTTCTACACCAGAAACCAGCTCATGACCAGGGACGAAACGTCCAGACTGGGGAAATACACGGTGGATTATACCAAAGGTCTCGTGAGCTTTTATCTCAGGGAACCTTTCAAGGCGCTGATCAGCGCCGCCGATCCGGGACTTACGACGGTACTGTACGCCGAGAACCAGGCGGGCAATCTCTATGAACGGTCCCTGTACTCGGTGCGGATAGACTATTACCGCGACGCACGAAGTTTCCAGCTCAAACATACGAACATAATCCAGAACAGCGTGCGGGTCAAGGTGGACAACAGGGAGCTTTCACCCTCGCTGTACAGTATCGACTATACCTCGGGTTTCCTGGCGTTCACCAACCCCTCGAACCCGGTGATTTTGCCCGAGACGGCTATTGAGGTCAAGTACGAGTATCTGCCCCTGAACTCGCAGTCGCAGTCCTTTATCGGGGGGGTACGGGCGGACTATGACTTCAGTAGGGAACTTAAACTGGGCGGAACGTTGCTCTTCACCCGATCCGCCGGCGGGGAGATCATTCCGAACATCGGCAATGAACCCACCCAGACCCTGGTGCTCGAGGGAGACGCGTCGCTCTACCTGAACCAGAAACGGTTGAAGGACCTGGTTTCCGCCGTACCCGGCGTTAAAGTCGATTCGGTGCCCTTCGAGCTCAAAGGGTACGCGGAATACGCCCGCAGTTACCGGAAGGTCAACACCTTCGGCAAGGCCCTCATCGATGACATGGAATCGACCGAAGAGGTCGTCGGGATATCGCTATTCGATAAAGACTGGATACTGTCCTCGCTTCCTCCCCCGGTGACACAGAACCAGCGCGGAAAACTATACTACAAGTATTATCGTGACCCCGACGGCACCGGGGGGCTCAAGGGACTGGATTTTTCTCCGTATGTGATCGATTACGCCGTAAAACCGGGTCCCTATAACGTCGCCACGGGTCACGTTGCCGATTCCCTTCAATCAGTCGAAACGCAGCGGTCCCTGGTGTTCGATTTTGATTTCAGCGGCGGGCTTGACCACCTGGCGGTGGCGACCCGCAAGCTCTCTTCCTCGTCGGTGGACCTGTCGGGGTTGCAGTACGTGGAGATCATCTACCGCGCCGACGGCAGCGCCGGCAATGTGGACCTCTTCCTGGAACTGGGTTCTATAAATGAAGACTCCGACGCTGACGGTGTGCTGGACACCGAAGACGCCAACCGCAACGGCTTTCTCGATTTCGATCCCGACGCCGGCATCCAGGAGGACAGCGGGTATTATTTCAACCCCGCGGGAGGAAGCCACACCTGGATAGGGGCCGGCCCCAAACTCAACAGTTCCACCCGGGGGGACGGCATACTCAACACCGAGGACCTTAACGGCAACGGGACACTGGACGGCAATGAATCGACGGTCAGGATACCCGGCACCATCAGTACCGTTCCCCTCCTCACCGTGAATATGGCCGATACGGGCTGGAAGGTGCAACGCATCTATATAAACCGTAACTCCTCCGACTTCACCGACAACAGTACCCTGCTGAAACAGGTGGAAACCCTGCGCCTGTACCTGAGGAACGGTTCGGCTTCGACCGGTCGAATCTTCATCGATACCCTGCGGTTCGTATCGTCCCGCTGGCGCAATATCAAGATCAACGACACGGTGAATGAGGATCCGGCAAAATTCGGCGTCACCATGGTCAACAGCATCAACGACAGCGACTACCGCGCCGACGCGTTCATTTACTCGCGGCGCGACGTCTACACGTCGCTGCACGGAGAACGTACCGACAAGGAGTTGACGCGGGAAAAGGAAACGGCCCTGCAGATAGAATACAATCTGAGCAATGAATCGGGTTCTGTGACCCGTAAATTCTCCAAACCCATGGACCTGAGGTTTTACAAGACCTTGAATCTCTGGATGAACGTGAGGGCGCCATCGGTTGTCAACACCTTCAGGTTCAGGGTAGGTTCCTCTGAAAGCGACTACATGGAATACGAATTCACCAAGGACTACGAGAACCTGTGGCGGGAGGTGAAATTCAACCTGTACGAGGGGAAGGGCGGGGGCATAAACCGTATATCAGTTACCGGATACCCGGACCTGAAGCGCATCAATTATATGGAGTTCATCGTCTACAACACGACGGTTACGGGGTCGGGCACAATCTGGATCAATGATATCTACACCGACAGCGCCGATACCCTTACCGATGACGCCTACTGGTATGAGGCGGAGTTTATAGGGAAAAAGCCGCTGTTTCGTACCGCCGCCGGTGTGCCGGTGATATCGGACATATACATCAAGTACGTGGAAAAAGGGCACGGTTCGCAGTTCAGCACCCTGGGCAAGACCAGCCAGGATATCGCTGAAAAGTACCGTCAGATTTTCAGCTCGGTGAATATACTGCCTAACTGGACCGCGCGGATGGATATCATCATGGAACAGTCAAGAACCGACTCGAACAACCTCGACGTCACCGAGAACAGCCGGGGTAAAACCGAGAAGAAAAGCATCTATACCGAGTCGGACTACCGTTCGCTTACGCCGGGGATCCCCAGCCTGAAACTGATATACCGCAACGACGTCTATGAAAACATAAGGCAGGAATACCTGTCATCAGGAAGGGTGAACCATAAAACCGACAACCGCAGCCACAGTCCGTCGATCATCATGAATGAAAACATCGAGAACGTACTGGGAGGGAAACTCACCGCCTCGCTGGCGTTCGACATGAACTTTAAGCAGGAAAAGATAGAACGCAACTCGCCCGACCTCAGCGATTCGGTTCTGGAGACGCTGCTTGCCCTGAACGAGTCGGAAAAGCGCCAGAAAGAGAATACCCGGCTGACGTTGAATTATCAGGCAAAGAGTTTTTTTATCCAGCCGGTTTTTTCCATCAGTACACAGGAAATCGTTGAACTGAAGGGGAAAACCTATCTCGGGGACACCCAGGTCCTGGAAGATGTAAAGGGAGGGTTTCATTTTCCTTTCTTTTCCGGGGAGAACGGACGGTTTGTGGAAAGGAACAAAAAGACCGGCCTGCGCTGCGGCTTCAAAGAACTCTGGCTGGCATCTCCCACGCTTCAGATGGATCTTTACTACTTTGAGAATAAGTTCAGGGACTATACGCAGAGCGAAAAGGTACTGGCCGGCAAATACTCGCGCGCTAAAGACGCCAGCAGCTACATCTCCAATGGGATAGCCATACCGTTGAATTTCCATAAAACCGCTTCGTTGAAATTCATTAAAAACCTCGGCTTTTCCTATACCAGGTCGGTGCTTTTCCAGGAAACGGAAATACCCTATGAGGGTGAGAACCGTGGTTCCATGGAGGAACGTTATGGAATCAGTCGTTCTATAGATGGAATTTCCGACGCGGGATTGAATCTCTTTCAGTATCCTCCTTGGTATTTTTTCCTGGGCAGGGGCAGTTACGCCAACGGGAGGGACTATACCTATAACGCGCTGAACGATAAGCTGTATTATCCCGGCGGCGGCGTGGTGAGCAATTATACCAACAACCTGAGGCTGATCGACAATTATTCGTTGAACAGCACCATGGACTTTGAGAAAGTGGTGTTGAACCTCGGTATCGGGCTCAACCAGGTCAGTGAACGGCAGACCGTGGAAGGGGTACCCGGACAGGTGGTCACCTTTTCGAACAACGCGACACTTACCCTCGATCTGATGCGGATTTTAAGTTTCGGTTTTTTCCGCCCGAACAGTCCCGGGAAACCTTTCCATGCATCGACACTCAGCCTCGGATATGATTTCAAAAGGAACATGCTTATCACCTCGAATATACAGGAAGACACTCACGCGCCGAGCGTAAGCATTATGTTTAAATGGGACCGGACCAGCCTGGGATTCAAGTCCGGTATGGATTTCCGACGCCGTTGCAGAAAGGAGTATATACCGGTTGACGATGATAAAAGAGACGACAGGGATGATATTTATATTACCAACATGGCCGCGCAGACTCCCTTCAGTGAAATAGACCGGGGGTACCGTTTTTCCACACTGTATGAAACCGATGTGCAGTGGATTTACCGGTTTTTTTCTTCATATTACAAGCTGGTCGCCTTTCCGATTTTCAGTATTGAATACTCGCTGCTCCTGAACCGCTACGACTATACGCAAACCGTGTCCCCCGAGCCTTACGATCAGCATCTGCTGACGGGGAAGCTTACCCTCGATCTGCATAAAAATGTACAGGGAGGATTGACCGCACGCTGGGCCCTGGAACGGTTCCGCAACCGGGAAACCGAAGGGGTAAGCAGGGAGATCATGTCATATGAAGTGGGTTTGAATTTTACCCTTATTTTCTAGCATGTACTCCGGAAAGACCGGTATATCATGGACACGGAATGTAAAAGCACACCGTTAATGGCGGCCGGCTGTGACGGTTGCAGTTATTGTGCAAGGATACTCATCTGAAGATGCCGCTGATGGTCTTCTTAATCCGCGTATAAAAACCTTTCAGTTCGAGCAGAGGCATCTCATCCCTGATTGTTTTTATCAGATCGTGGCTGGTGGTCCTCACCGCTTCCCACACAATGTTCTTATCGGGGCAGCGGGCGAAAAAATCCATACCGACCTGAAACGCGCCTTTGTAGGTACGGGCGCCGCCTCCCACGGGAAGGGCGCGTATCAGCGCGTTAAGGTCAAGTTTCTCGTCTCTGGTCCTTATGGACGCGTCGAGTACCAGGTTTTTTTGATTGTTTTTGAGTATAAGGGCGAAGACGAAGACGGTATCCACCTCCTCGCGCTGTAGAAGATAATCCGCGATGAGCGCGATATGGTCGCGGCTTGATTCATCCAGGTAGCCGATACCGGTGATGAGCCAGTCCCGGTAAATCTCCTTGTTCCTTGCCGCTGT
This sequence comes from uncultured Leptospirales bacterium, assembly GCA_964624235.1. Classification (GTDB taxonomy): domain Bacteria; phylum Spirochaetota; class UBA4802; order UBA4802; family UBA5368; genus CAZUXY01. The sequence goes on from CAZUXY010000043.1 coordinate 38,503, forward strand.
TCCAAGGAATTTCATCATTTCATCCGACAGCGGGAGGTTCAGGATATTGTTTATAATGTCCCGGTCGGTATAGCCGGACAGGTATTCCAGTGCCTCGTAATCAAGCGGGCCCGCATGCTGATACCTGTCGGTGTCTGAATGAATGCCGAAGAAGAGCGCGGTGCTTACCTGGGTCTGCAACTGATCGTCCTGGAAAGGTCCCATCTCCCTTAAAATGAGCGCCATAATGGTGGATACTGAACCTGCTTCCTCTGAGAGCAGTTTGAAGTCAACGGGGAGATCCTCGTCCACCGGTTCGTGGTGGTCGATGTGAAGCACGCAGGGGATTTTCCCCGCAAGCTCCTGCACGCGTGCCGACTGGAAATCCAGCACCGCGTAGGCATCAAAACCTGCGTCGTTTTTGAGTACTTTATCCACATGGAGGGGTATGTGCAGTTTTTTAACGATAGCGCGGTTTTGCGGAAGTGAAAGCTCCGCCAGTGCGGTAATTCTGGATTTGATGCCCAACCTGCTGCAAATGGCCCTGAGGGCTAACGATGAGGCGATCACATCAGGATCAGGGGAACCCTTTATGAGTATCAGGATGTTTTTATAGGAAGCAACTGCTTCAAGGAGTTTCCTGGAAGCATACGCAATATCAGTTTTTTTTTTCACCGTCACGGGCTCCTGTTCAGGATTTGTATTCACCTTACTCTATCCTGAAGATAATCATGCTGATATCGTTATAAAGCCTGGTGCCCGACGTAAAACCGGTAATGTCGTTGTAGATTTTCCTTACCAGGACGGCCGGAGTGTCTTTCTTGTTAAGACGAATGATGTCTTTCACCCGGCCCAGTGAATAGCCTACACCTTCACTGTTGATTGCCGCTTTAAGCCCACCCGAATAGACTATACCGATATGGCCGGGAGCCGTCTGGACCGATTTCATTCCGTAGGTAAATGTTTTATCGGCACCTATGGAAACGCCTTCCGTGTTGATATCATTAAATGTTTCACGTACTGAATCGAAAAGAATCAGGGGGTTCAGCCCGGCATTGGACACACTCAGGGTCCTGCGTACAGAATTGAATACGGCATAGAGTGCCGGCGCATTGTGTTCCGAGAATCGGGAGGTGGTGACGACCCAGTTAAGCAGGTTCATTATACGCTCAGGGCTGTCGTTGGTTGGTCCGTGGGTATGGAGCACCGTGTATAACTCAAGGGCCAGCAGGACGGAGGCGACACCGGTGCTGGAGGTATTCGCCATAAAAATGCCGAGACCGTCGTTTCTCACCGGTATAGAATCAAAATAGTCTCCACCTTGCTCGGAATGGTTCAAGTAAAGCGAGCTGATCCTGATGTTCGGGACATGGGCCATCTTTTTGGGAATGATGCGGTCTTTAATGGTTTTAATAACCAGTTGATCATGCTCCGCTGTTTGTGCGGCGGCGATTTCCTCAATATAGAGTGAGTTGGCCAGGATTACTTCAAAGTGGATGCGGTAGAGTTCGAGCGCCGAAACCAGATCTGCTGAATAAGGTTTACGGTTTTTTAGATTTCCCAGCGTTAAAATCCCGATTAATCTGGCTTCATGATTGAAGAACGGTATGACAACCTGTATCGTGTAGTTCTTAAAAAAAGTGATCAGTTTATCGCGGAAGGATGACAGCCTTTCATCGGTGTATAACATTGAGCGTTCAAGGAGTTCGGCGTACTCTTTAACGCAATTCAAGAGATCGGTGTTCTCTTCAAATGAAGTGAGTTTGTTTTCACCGTATCCGTGTGTATAGTGGAAACTGTTGTCCCTGGGATTGAGCATATAAAAAGCAGCAACGCTGATGCCAAACCGTGATTCAAGTGAATTGATGGTGTTGTTAAAGAAGAAGTCCCAGTATCCTTCTTTAGATTTAATTTCAGAAATACCGGCCACATCCTTGAAGAGCTCATTGATATCGCGTTCAAAGCGCAGGTATTTTCTGGTGAAAAGCTGTTCGATACGGGGAGTCGCGAACCTGAATACGAGCACGAAGTAAAGAAAAATCATCAGGGCGACACCCGCAAGCGGAATCGCCTGCCCACCGATACTGATGTTATCACGGTATTCGATGATCAGGTACGACGGCACGAAAAGCAACAGGAATACCGTCAGCCAGTAGCCGGTTCGCGTGTAAAACCTTTTAAAATCAAGCAGCCGTTCATCTGAAAGGGCATAGTTATTTATCAGGTTCAGGATGATGGAACCTATGCAGATTCCTGTGGGGTGATATGACTGGTCATTGAAAAAAAACGGAATGACAACGAATCCGGTAACAATTGAAAGGGCGGCAATATGGTCGCCGATCGACCGGTAAAAAAGCTGTATTCTGAAAGCTTCGTTTTCCAGCACCCTGGTTTTGTACAGGTTCGTTATAAGGGTACCCAGAATATTGAAAGCAAAAACCATCAGGAACGCCTTGTAATAAGGGCCGAAGGTATAATGCAATTGCCCGGCCAGGCTGCCGGCATCCATCAGTATTCCATTCCAGAACAGCGCGAGCACAAACATTATCATACCCGGTATGGCCGTAAGTGCAATAAACCAGCCCGGCGCTCTTTTCTCCCACCTGGGGAATACCTGAGTATAGTGAAAATAGAACTGATTGATAAGCGAAATCATGGCAAGATACACGCGCGCCAGGTCGGTGGTATAAGGAGAACCGGGGTATAGCAACTGATACGTGAGCGAACCGGTCATAACCGTAGCCGACAGCGAGATTACGGCGAACAAACGGTTAACAGGAAAACGAAATCTTCTTATAAGATTATTCAGGCACACGTATAAAGAAATAATAGTGGCCGTCACGCTCAGGGTGAGATGAAAATAGAGCACAATTATTCCGAAGTAATTCCGTTTTCTATTGGTGTCGCTATTTGCTTCTGATATTACAGAATATCCGTGTTAAAGGACACAATATTATCCGTAACCGGCAGGGCAATCATAGTAAGGTCATTTTTATATTTCAAGCCAAATATCGTTCAAGAGGTCAAATAATACAGTGGGGCCATGGGCTGAAGAATGATACAATGCCGGTGATTTTACACTAAATATATCGAAGACACTCCTCAATCGATGCAATCCCGGGCTGCGGTACATCGGCTCCCACCCAGAGAAAACTCATACCGGCTCTGCGGGCGGCCTCGTAATCCACGATAGCATCTCCCAGGAAAATGCATTCCTGAATCGAGTGCTGGAAGTGTTCACATGCTTTTATTAACATTGATGGATCGGGTTTTGGAGGCGTATCGAGAGCGCATACCGTGTAATGAAAGTAACGAAGCAGTCCAAAGTGTTCCACCACCTCGGCCAGAGAACGTGACCGGTTGCTCGCAATTGCGAGATGGTACCTGCACTTCAAGGGAACCAGTATTTTTTCAAAATCAAGAAGCGGGGTCATCCCCTGTAGAAAAGGTGTAAAATCAGTTTTCCGGCTGACCTCCACTATTTTTCGGTAGTTTTCTTCATTGAGATCCAGTTGATCAATGAACTGGCGTACCGAAAGATAGGTCGCCTTTCGTAGTTCTTCGGCGGATAAGGGGGGATGATTAATTGCTCTCAGACAGTGGAGCAGGTATTCCATATTGGAACCAGCCGAATCGAATAATACCCCGTCGCAGTCAAAAATAATCAGTTTTTTAAATTTGAGCATTGCCCCGTCCATGTTTGATTATTGCTTGACATAAATACCTGCCTATACTAATTTTGCCACCTAATTTTACCTGAGTCCCGAAATCCTTGAATTTCGAAGCTAAGGCCTACGCCAAAATCAATCTGCACCTGGAAGTGCTCAATAAAAGGCAGGACGGCTACCATAACATTTTCAGTCTTATGGCTGAGAGTGGTATTTTTGATCTTTTAAAACTTAAAGAGATTGATTTGAGGGGCGACCCTGGCGGTGACACCGATGTGCTGATACTATCGGAGGGAGGAGCCTGTCCTGATATTCTGCAAAACCTGCCGGTAAAAGACAACCTGATATTCAGGGCAGTTCATGCGTACTGCCGCAGGACCGGGAGGTCCGGCAGGGTGGTTGTATCGCTGCAAAAGAACATTCCGGCGGGTGCCGGTCTGGGTGGTGGCAGCAGCGATGCCGCCGCGATTCTACGGCTTCTGAATGAAAGTCTGGCGGCGATTTCAACCCTGGAATTATCGGAACTGGGGGCCGCGATTGGGGCCGATGTGCCGTTCTGTCTGGCGGGGGGGTGCGCTTTCTGCGAGGGGATAGGCGAGATAGTAGAACCGGTTGAATCCAATCTCCACCCGGCGGTGTTGATCGCTCTCTGCGGTATACCTGTAAGTACCGCGATGGCCTATAAAGCGCTGGGGCGGAGTGAGAGTGACCATCCAGCCGATGAATGGCTCATCGACAGGAAAAAAGCCTTGAGGACTGTGATGCAAT
>CAZUXY010000044.1:0-42482 GCA_964624235.1 uncultured Leptospirales bacterium
CTTATCGTGCTGAACCCTCCCTGGGGAACGCGCCTGGGTGATCCCGGAAAAACCAGGCGGCTCTATCGCCGTATCGGGGACGCCATGAAGAAATATTACGACGGCTGCGGTTATGCCGTCATCGTTCCGGGACTCGAGATGGAAAAGGTCCTGGGGCTTTCATACGACCGTAAACTCCTCTTCATGAGCGGCGGAAAAAGGGTGGGAGTGCTGATAAAGGACGGCGTAAAATCCTCCCATACATGACCCCCGTTCAATGCCCTGACGGACCCGCACTTTAAATCATTCCCGATAGACATCCTTGCGGTGGCCCACCCGGACGATTTTTATTTCTAATCCCGACGCATTTACAGTGTAGAGAATCCGATACGACCCCACCCTCCAGCGATAGGTTCCGTCGGTGCCATGGATTTTTCTCCCTTTCTGTGAAAAGGGATCACATGAAAGCTCATTGATTTTTTGAATGATTCTTTCGACCGTTTCATCGGGAAGCCGTCGCAGCTCCCTTGCCGCCGATTTTTTTCTGACCACCGTATACGATGCCATGGTTTTTCTCTACCGTAACAATATTCAATACTGATGAACCGGTCCCATCCGGCCCTGCCGCTCCGCAAACAAATCCCGGATTATCTGAAAAAGCCGGGCTTATCCCGGGGCCCTCGATCCGGACGAATCAACCCCCGGCCCACATTAATATATTTACTTTTTACCCCGGCAGGATACGGTTATTCCGTTACCAGGCCGACAATTGCCGATCACACTAAAAAGTAATACGAACCAAGATGCCATATTTTAAAACAAAAAACGACGGCCTTCCGGAACTCCTGGCCCCGGCCGGCTCCCTGGAAGCGTTTTACGCCGGCTTCGAGGCCGGCGCCGATGCCTTCTACCTGGGGCTGGGAGACTTCAACGCCCGCCGCCGTGCGAAAAACTTTACGGAAAAAGATTTTATCGCCGCCGCCGGCTTCGCCCATCGGCACGGCCGGAAGGTCTACGTGACACTTAACACCCTGGTGTTCGACAGCGAGGTGCCCGCTCTCATGGACACCCTGTCGCTCCTGGAAGAATACCGGGCCGATGGTGTGATAGTGCAGGACCTGGGGGTGCTTGCCCTTATACGGGAGCATTTCCCCTCCCTCCCCCTCCACGCGTCCACCCAGATGTTCTGCCACAACTCCCTGGGGGCGGCATTCCTGAAAGAACAGGGGGTCAGGCGGATTATCCTCGCGCGGGAGCTTTCCATCGCCGAGATCGGCACGGTAATGAAAAAAGTCCCCATGGATTACGAGGTCTTCATACACGGCGCCATGTGCTTTTCATTCTCGGGATGCTGTCTTTATTCCTCATATCTCTACGGCGATTCGGGCAACCGGGGCCGGTGCCGCCAGCCCTGCCGCCTTCCCGACGGGGACTCCCATCCGCCCCTCTTTCCCTTCTCCATGAAAGACCTTGCCGCCGGGGACTACCTGAAAGACCTGGTACACCTGGGGGTCAGAGCCCTTAAGATCGAAGGCAGGCTCAAGAACGCCGCCTATGTGTACGATACCATCTCATATTACCGCCGCTGCCTGGACCGTATTGCCGGCGGAGGGGCCGGCTGCCCAGCCTTCAGCGACGGGACCATGCGCCTGGCAGGACCTGGCTGTTTCCCCGGGGCCGATTACCCGCGCCTGGTCGAAACCGGCTCTCCCGGCGCCGTGGGCACGGCCATCGGAGAGATACAGCGGAGCACGCCTGAAGGACTCGTAATCGGCACGCGTGTATCCCTGCAAAAAGGGATGAAACTGCGCGTCACCGATGAGCAGGGACGGAAACTCCACGAGGGGACGTTGCTGGATTTCAAGAAAACCGGCCATGACCGTTACCTATGGAAGACCATACCGAAAAGGCCTTTGAGGGGGAAGCTTTCGCTGTACCTGACCGGCGCCTCGGAAGTTTTCACCGGAGCGAAGAGAATCACCGCCGTCGTCAAAACCCTGAAGCACGTACCGGCGGCCCTCACGGTGCGGATCGCCGAAGGCCGTATCGAGGCCGCCGGCACGATTGCGGATATGGACGGCTTCATGACGAGTTTCTGTATTTCCACGGCATCCGCGCGCTCGGCCCCTCTGGGTGAGGAAACGATACGAGAGCTGTTTCTGCAGTCTGACCCCACCCCTTTCGATCCCGGGCCCATCGAGGTGTCTCTGGAAAAAAATACATTCGTCCCCTTTAGTGTTCTCAAACAGGCACGGCGGGACTTTTACCATGATTTCCACCTCTGGTACAACGCCCGCCGTGAGGAAAAAAACGCCGCACGCAGGCATGTGGTTTTGAACATGCAGAGAGAGACCCCGTCGGGAGAAGGAGGGGAACAGCATCTGCTGTTCGGGTCTTCGTTCGCGGGCAGAGACATTTCGCGGCACGTACCGGTGATCGAGTATGATCGTATAGATGACATGGAGCAGCTCCCGCCGGGTTGCTGCATACGGTTGCCCCTGTTCGTATCCGAGGTACGTCTGCCGGCACTGCGTAAGGAGGTCCGTGCCATGACAGAGAAGGGCCATCGCCGGTGGATGGTCCCCTCCCACGGATGGACCGTTTTCTTCAGGGAATGCAGCGACGTGACCCTCATAGCCGGGCCCCTGCTCTACTGTGTCAACACCCTGGCCTGGCGGGAACTGCGGCGACTGGGTATCGCCCTGTTCACCGTATCGCCCGACATGCCCGATGCCGTTACCACCCGCCGTCTTCCCGGGTTCATGGTGACGGAAGGTCTGCCTGAAGAATTCATGGCCACCAGGCTCCGACTGCCCAGGGAACACTACGTATGCGCCGGAGCGAGGCTCAGGGTGGAACGATATAGAGAATACGACCTCGTGATCGCGGCAGGCCGTTAATCCACCCGGAAACCCCGCGGTTCGGCGGACCCGTACTTTTCTTCATTGACTGAAAAACATCGTTCCGCTACCATTCCCGCACTATATTTGTACGAAAGGGAGCCATGCAATCGAAAACTTCCCTTTTACAGGAATACCAGGGAGCAGCCAATGAAAGCCGAGAACGTCATTCCACCGCGCAGTGATACAGCCCCGGAACACCGCTGGGATCTTACGCCGCTTTTCAACAACGATGAAGAATGGGAGGCCCTGTTCAAAGATATCGAAGAAGAGATTCCGCGTTACGCATCGTACCGGGGACGGCTGGGCGAATCCTTCGAGGTTTTTTTCGATGCGCTCCGGTTCGACCTCGATGTTTCCAGGAAGCTGGACCGGCTGTATACCTACGCCCATCTGCGCAGCGACGAAGACACCGCCGATCAGCGGTACCTCTCGCTGTACGGCCGGGCCTCGAACCTGCACGTCCGCACAGCGGAACTCTCTTCGTACATGACACCGGAAATCCAGGACCTCCCCGATGCCGTGCTGAAAAGCTATCTGGCGCACGGCGAGATGAAAGAGTTCCTTTTTTTCATGGAACAGATTATCCGCTACAAACCCCACACCCTTTCCCTGGAAATCGAGGAGATCCTGGCCATGGGGGGCGAACTGGCCGGGGCGCCCGCGCGCATCTTCAGCCAGCTTGACAACGCCGACCTGCGCTTCGGGTCGATAAAAAACGAGCGAGGCGAAACGGTGGAGCTTTCCCACGGCAATTTCATCAGCTTTCTCATGAGCCCCGACCGGGAGGTGAGAAAAAACGCCTTTTTTCAGTATTACAAAACCTACGACGAACACAGGAACAGCATCGCCGCGGCACTCGCGTTTTCGAACAAGAAAGACCACTATTACTCCAGGGTGCGAAAATTCCCCTCCAGCCGGGCCCGTTCCCTTTTTTCCGACAACATAGGTGTAGAGGTGTATGACAACCTGATCGCCGCGGTGAGGGGGAACCTGTCCCCCCTCTTCCGCTACCTGGACTTCCGCCGTGAGGCCATGGGGCTGTCGGAACTCCATTTTTACGACACCTATGTCCCCATGGTGCCCGAGGTGGAGTTCTCTATGGAATACGACGAGGCGGTAGAGGTCTGTGCCGGCGCCCTGGCGCCCCTGGGAACGGATTACACCGACACATTGAAAAAAGGACTCACGGGAGGCTGGGTCGACCGCTATGAAAACCGGGGCAAACGCAGCGGCGCCTATTCGTCCGGATGCTACGACTCTCCCCCCTACATCCTCATGAACTACAGGGACGACACCATCAACAGTCTCTATACCCTGGCCCACGAGGCGGGTCACTCCATGCATTCGTATTATTCCAAGACACACCAGCCGTTCCATCTTCACGGGTATACCATCTTCGTGGCCGAGGTCGCGTCGACCTTCAACGAGGCGCTCCTCAGCCGTCACCTCCTGGAACGCTACCGGGACGATCCGCGCATGCGGGCCTATATACTCAACCGCGAGATCGACAACATCCGGGGCACCCTGTACCGGCAGACCATGTTCGCCGAATTCGAGAAACGCACGCACGAACTGGTAGAGAAAAACGATCCCCTGACCCTGGAGACCCTCACCGGTGTATACGCAGGACTTTTGAATGATTATTTCGGCGGCCACATGGTCATCGACCCGGAACTGCATCTTGAATGCCTCAGGATCCCGCATTTCTACTCGGCGTTTTACGTCTATAAATACGCCACCGGTATCTCGGCGGCGTTCAGCCTCGCCGACATGGTGCTGAAAGAAGGCGAACCGGCGGGGAAACGCTACCGCGAGTTTCTCACCCTGGGGGGATCGGCGTGGCCCCTGGATGAACTGAAAACAGCCGGCGTGGACATGGGGAGTCCCGGACCGGTTATAAGGGCTGTTGAACATTTCAGCGGGCTGGTGGAGGAATTCATTCGCGCGTACAACGACGGTGCCCGGGGATAAGGCGGTGATCGCGCGTATACGATTATTTTTCAGGGCCTACCTGGCGGCGCTCAATATGAACCCCGAATCACTGCGAGCCGCGAAAAGCGCACCGCAGGGCGAAGCGGACCCGCAGAAAATAAAACCCGACAGTCCTCCATGGGTGCATATAACGCTCTTCCTCATAACGGCCGTCACCACCACGCTGGCCGGCATGCAGGATAAGGAAACCCTCGCGGCTTCCATACTCAGCGGGCTCCCCTTCTCCATCACCATCATGACCATCCTGCTCTCCCACGAGATGGGGCATTACCTGGCCGCACGCCGTTTCAACGTCAGGGCGACGCTTCCTTATTTTATTCCCTTTCCCTCGATAATCGGGACCATGGGCGCGGTAATCAAGATCAAATCCCCCATCCGGGACCGGCGTGCCCTGCTCTACATAGGCGCCATGGGGCCCCTGGTGGGATTCGTGCTGAGCCTGATCGCGTCGGCGGCCGGGATATATCTCTCGGAGGTGAAACCCCTCCCCGCCGGCGGCAACTCGGAGATACCCATCTTCGGCGACTCGCTCCTCTACCGGGTGCTCACCCTGATCTTCCACGGCGCCATACCGGCGGGCCATGACATCTACCTTTCACCCTATGCGTGGGCGGGATGGATAGGCTTTCTGGTGACCAGCCTCAACCTTATGCCCATGGGACAGCTGGACGGGAGCCACATCCTTTACGCCCTCATCGGCCGCTGGCAGCTCTATTTCGGCTGGGCCACCTTCCTGGGGCTTTCGGCCCTTTCGTTCCTGTGGCCGGGGTGGACCGTATGGATCGCCATGGCGCTGCTGTTCCTCATGATTGGACACCCTCCGGTACCCGAAAGCGCGCCCCTGGCCCCAGGGGAGAAAGCGCTGGGATGGTGCTGTGTCGCGATATTCATACTGACGTTTATTCCCATACCGGTCGAGTTCCTGTAAAAGCGCCGGAGAAACCTTACGCCGAGGAGCGAAACCATGAGGCACCTTTCGGGAATAATCCCTATCACCGCGGCGGTACTTGTTGCGGTTTTTTTCGCGGGCACACCCTCAAACGACGGAGGGGCCCGGCCGGGAAAGGGTACGGTTCTTCCCCTCACGGACCATAAAGGCGGAAAACCCCTGGAGCCTTCAGGCCTGGTGCTCTTCCAGAAGCGGCTCCTCTTTGTAAGCGACAACAGGGACGACAGCCGACTTTATGAACTCGTTCCCGGAACGGACCGGTGCGTGGTAAAGGTTTTTTTGACGTTCCGCGACGAGGACCTGCTGAAGCTGAAGAAACGCCACAATCTGGACCTGGAAGGGATCACCTACTGGAATGAATACTTTTACGCCGTGGACGAACGGGACCGCTTTATTTACCGCATAAGCCTCTACGGGAAGGTATGCCAGGTCCATCACGACATCATCGAGTACAGCAAAAGCAGGGGGATCGTCTTTTCCTCCGATGAAAACGCCGGTTTCGAAGGCATAACCGTGGATCCCGCCAGGAAGATGTTCTTTATCGCGAATGAGCGCGCCGATCCCGTAATTTTTCTGCTCAGGCAGACACCCGACTACCTGGAACTGTCCACCGAGGACCATATCCCCATGAAGGACATCCTGGGCGGAAACCATGCCGATATTTCTGCCCTCTGCTGGAACGGCGGCGCGCTCTATGTGCTGCACAGGATCGGCAACAGAATATTAAGAATGGACCCCTACACAAAGAAGGTCACCGGAAGCCACGATTTCAGCGGCGATGTCGCGGGAGTGTATGTTTCGCGCAAAGGTCACGGTTTCACCGAGGGTCTCGCGATGACACCCGAACGTATCTACCTGGTCATGGACAGCAACGGCGGCACCATGGAAGGCAGGTCCCATGGTGCCGGAGGGGCGCTGGTAATTCTGGACCGCCCTTCGGGATTTTAACCCGCAGGCGGCCGGGATGTGCGGGAAGCCGGCATTCGATGAATTAACCGTTGCATTACCGCCTGAAAAATCATAGGGTGGATTAATGTAATGCATTGCGTAAACTCAACGGATAATGACCGAGGCAGCGATAAGGACCGGAACAGCCGTCTGTCCGGGATACGCCGGGTGGACGAAGAGGGGACCGGTTCCTGTTGTGAATATATCTATCTCAGTACCACAAGGGTGAGGCATGTCGAAGGTCATCATCACGGCTGATTCCATCGGCAAACGGTACGGCCGGATACACGTTTTCCGGAACATCAGTTTCTCGTCATCCACCGGCCGATCGCTGGCGATTACAGGGGCCAATGGTTCGGGAAAGTCGACCCTGCTCGAGATCATTGCCGGGATCAGGCCTCCCAGCGCAGGCACAATGGATTACTCGTTCGACGGCGTTCCGGTCACTCCCGCGGTGTTCATGGAAACCATGGGGCTCGCCGGCCCGCGGGTGAACCCGTACGAAGGACTCACCGGGGCGGAAAATATATCCTTCGTGGTGAATTCACGCGGCGCCGGCGCCGGCGGGGCGAAGAAACTGGCCGCGCGTTTCGGCCTTGCCGGGCATCTGGACCGTACGGTAAAGCATTACTCGACAGGTATGAAGCAACGGCTTAAAATAGTACTGGCGGCGCTTTTCGATCCTCCCGTGCTGCTGCTGGACGAACCGGGATCCAACCTGGACGCCGACGGTCGCGCCGTTTTATACAGCTACCTGGAGACCGTAATGAAGGAAAAACTGGTCATCATCGCCACCAACGACCCAGAAGAGGCGAAGCGGTGCGACGGGAGGGTGCATCTTGCTTAGAGCGGTCTTCATCCATATCGTGAAGGACGCCCGGATCGAATTCCGCAGCCGTTTCGCCCTGAATATGGTTCTGGCCTTCGCGGCGATCACCACCCTTTCGGTAAGCCTGTCCTCGGGCGGCATCGTCTTCCCGCCGGCGGTGCACGGCGTGCTGCTGTGGGTAATTATTTTTTTCAGCGCCATGAGCGGCCTGGCGCACCTCTTCACCCGCGAAGAGGAGGAGGGGACGGCGCTGTTCCTGCGCATAAACAGCAGGGCCGCCGTAGTCTACACCGCCAAGCTCGTATTCAATACCGCCGTGCTGCTGGTGGTAGGTCTGGTGGTGACGCCGCTCTACCTTTTCTTCCTGGGTGTGGGTGTGGCCTCCCCGCTTTTCTTCGCCGCGATCGTCGCCTGCGGATGCCTGGCGGTGGCGGCGTCCACTACCCTGCTCGCCGCGATAACGGCGAAAAGCGGCGGCCGGGGATCCCTGCTCACGATACTTTCTTTTCCCATCGCGTTGCCGGTGTTGTGGGTATGCATCAAGGGGACCACCGCGGCCATGGTATCCGCCGGAGGGGGCGGCGCCTCAAACCTGGTTTTTTTACTTGCATTTTCGGGAGCCATGACCGCTGTATCGTATATGCTTTTTGAACACATCTGGGTCGAAGGAAGGTAAGGTCCCTGCCGCCCGGGCCGTATAAATCAAACCTGATCACATGTATCTTCTTAAAAGCGTTTACATATTCATGCCGCTGTCCATAGTGCTTGCCTTCCTGTGGGCTCCCGCGGCGGAAGTGCTGGGGGAAAGCAGCAGGATACTGTATTTCCACGTACCCGTGGCATGGGTATCGGTGCTGGCGTTCCTGGTGGCGGCCCTGGGTTCGGCGATTTACCTGTACGATAAAGGCAGTAAGTACCCTTTGATGGAAGCGAAGTTCCACAACTCCGCCGTGCTGGGGATCTTCTTTTCGGTCCTGGCCGCCGTCACCGGTTCGATATGGGCGAAGCTGATGTGGGGTTCATACTGGAACTGGGACCCCCGGGAAACGTCGATACTGCTGCTCCTGCTAATCTATATCGCGTATTTTACCCTGAGGAGCGCACTCCGTGAAAATCCGTCCAGGGGAAGGATCTGCGCATCGTACCTCATCTTTGCCATGACCACGGTGCCCTTTTTCGTCTTCGTGATTCCACGGATGTACCCGTCGCTCCATCCTGATCCAGTCATCAACCCGCAGATGGAGGTCCGCCTGGACCAGGACATGCGCGCCGCACTGCTTGCGAACCTTATCTCCTTCACCCTGCTCTACTTCTACCTATACACCATGAGCAACCGGGTTTCCCGGCTGAGAAAACTCAACGAGGCGCCTGACCATGAAACATAAAATCATCCTGACCGCAGCGGTGCTGTCACTATGCGTTGTCTTAACGGTCCCGGTCGGCGGCGGATACCGATCCGAACAAAAGATTTCGGGAAAGGGGGAACACGCGGCGGTTTTGCATCCGTTCAGCCGTGCTTACGCCGCCGATCCCCGGAAACCCGCATCGGAAACCACCGCCTCGTTATTGAAAAAAACTGAAGACGCTTCGGCACTCAAACGTGTCATGTGGACCGTGCTTGTCATCTGGGCGGGCATCGGTGTCTACCTCTACATGCTTGATCGGAAAATATCCCGCATGGAAAGAAAACGCGATGAATCATAAAAAACTGATATTGCCGGTGCTGGTGGTGGTCTTTGCCGGGGTGGCCTTCTTTTCCATGCGCGACATGCTTACTCCCTATGTGCCGTTCAATAAAGCCATGGAATCGGGCGATTACGTGCAGATTATCGGAAGCCGTGACCGGCAGGCAAAGCCTGTACACGGTGAGGGTTATTTCTCGTTCACCCTGAAAAACAAGACCGGCGCTGTCATGAAGGTCCGTCATAAAGGCTCCAAGCCGCTGAACTTCGAACACGCCGAACAGGTCGTCGCCATGGGGACGTACGACCGGGATAACAACCTTTTTGAGGCCGATAAGATCCTCGTGAAATGCCCATCAAAATACACCAGGGAAAATAAAAAATGAATATCGGGACCGTTCTTATACTCATCGCGCTGCTGCTGTCGGTCCTCGCGCTGGTGTTCCATGCCCGCAGCGTGGGCGGCAGTCCCATGGCGCTCCATACCGCCCGCAGGCTTTTCTATCTTGCCGGCATCGCGCTCGCCTTCGCCGTCATTCTGCTCTTCGCCGCATTCATTGGGCACGCTTTCCAGTACACCTATGTGTACAATTACTCGTCGCGCGACCTGCCGCCGGCATACCTGGTTGCAGGTTTCTGGGCCGGTCAGGAGGGTACCTTTCTGCTGTGGGCCTTCCTGCTGTCCATCTTCGGGTATATCCTGATCCGCTCTCGGGACGAAAATGAAAGCATCCTCATGTCCATAGTGATCATCACCCAGGTATTCCTGCTCATAATACTGGCCATCTACAGTCCCTTCCGGTATATCTGGCAATCCCACCCGGAGCATTTCTCCCCCGGCGGCATACCTGCCGACGGCGCGGGGCTCAATCCCCTTCTTCAGGATCCGTGGATGGTACTGCACCCTCCCGTGCTCTTCGTGGGTTACGCCGCGTCGACGATACCCTTCGCCTATGCGGTGGCGGCGCTGATGAAAAACGATTACCGAACCTGGACGGTACGCGCCCGGCGGTGGACGCTGTTCACCATGACCACCCTGGGAATAGGTATATTTTTAGGAGGGTACTGGGCCTATAAGGTGCTGGGATGGGGCGGTTACTGGGGCTGGGACCCGGTGGAGAACTCGTCGCTGATCCCGTGGCTCACGCTGGTGGCACTTACCCACGGCCTGGTGGTGCAGCGCAGAAAAGGGGCGCTGGTGAGAACCAACCTCTTTCTCGCCCTGATCTCGTTCATCCTGGTGTTTTACAGCACCTTTCTCACCCGCAGCGGCGTGCTGGCAGACTTTTCGGTACACTCCTTCGGGGACCTCGGACTTTCCCGGCATCTCATTTTCTTCATGCTCTTTTACGTCGTCATAACGGCCTTCCTGATGATCAGGCGTCTCCCTTCCGCGAAGGGAAGCCCCCTGAGTCCCGGGAGCCTGTCATGGGACACCCTTATCACCTACGGCATCATGAGCCTGGTTTTTTTCGCCCTGCTGGTGCTTATCGGGACATCCATGCCGATACTCTCCTCGATATTCAGCAGCCATCCCTTTTCGGTCAAAACCGAATACTACACCAATATCTCCATCCCACTGGGCATCCTTATCCTGGTATTCGCCGGTATCGCC
This sequence comes from uncultured Leptospirales bacterium, assembly GCA_964624235.1. Classification (GTDB taxonomy): domain Bacteria; phylum Spirochaetota; class UBA4802; order UBA4802; family UBA5368; genus CAZUXY01. The sequence goes on from CAZUXY010000044.1 coordinate 10,898, forward strand.
GGATATGTACAGTTCAATCCCAAACCCGGCCCGCGGTTCCCGGCGATACTTTTGGGGGCATCCCTGGTGCTCGGTATCCTTTTCAACGCATATCACACGAAAAGGGCGGTTGCGTACGTGTTCGCGGTCCTCGCCATCGCCGTCATCATTCTCAATATCATTGACCTGTTGAAATACCGGCCCGCGGCGGTGCTCGCCTCGCGTCTCGCCCACCTGGGTGTCGGCATTATGGTGCTGGGATTCATCACATCGACGCTGCACTCCTCAACGCACCAGAAAAAACTGGTACTCAACAGGGCCGACACGATCGACGGCATCACCCTCACTTTCCGCGGTATTACCGAAGAAGAGAAACCGGCGCTGAAATACACCCTCGGACTGGGCAGGGACATGCTGGACATACAGACACCCTACTACATCGACCGCCGCATGAATTCCCTCTACCGGGAACCATACATCAATTACGGTTTCTACCGCGATGTGTATATATCCCCGGTTGAATACCGGCCCGGCGCAATGGACATCTCCCGCATTGAGCTTTCCAGGTCCGAGGAAGGCGAGATTCAGAACATGAAGGTACGGTTCAGGGGTTTCGAGATCGACAGGGGCCACATGACCACAGGGCATGCCAGGCTCAACGCGCGGATCGAGATCGTCCGGGAAGGGCGTACTTATGCGCTGGCGCCCGGCATACGCTTTTCGGGTGAGGGGAGAACCTCATTCGACGCGAGGATACCTGGGACCGGCCGGCGGGTATCACTGGTAAATTTCAACGTGGATGACCCGCGCGTTACGCTCTTTATCGAACCGCGCAAAGGGGCCCCGGTGCCTCCCGATACGGTGCTGGTGGAGGTTTCGTTCAAGCGCCTCATCTGGTTTGTATGGATGGGGACGGTACTGATCGCGGCGGGAGGATTCGCCGCCTTCAGGCCGCGCCGCCGGGAGTAGTGGTTAACGGCGGACCGGTGTAATCTTTACAACCGTGTTTTCGAATGTCCCCGGCCATAACCGGTTCCACCCCTGAACGTAACATCGTTACCTGCTGTCTAATTCTTCAGGCGGGCTGCATGCATATATTCATCTGTTCCCGCCTCGGCGTCTTTTTTTTGAATGTAGTCATACACAATGCGCAGGCAGGCCTCCACGGCGCCCGGCTCAATATTCTCCACCGTATCGTCGGGAGTATGATACACCATGCGCTCCTTTTCAACATCGGTCGGTACGGCGATAAGCGTGGTGGCCCTGATGTTTTTTTTAGCGAACTCGGCCGCATCGGTGCCGCCGACTCCCGGGTATACGCGAAAGAGCCCGGTGCTGTACCCCGCCTTCCCGGCGACGGCAACGCATTCCTCCGCCATTTCCCTTGAAAGCTTAACAAAACCGTTGATATCAGAAATGAGGAACTTGATACGGTCCCTGCGATAAATGCTGTCCATGTTTAACACCCGTGTCGGCAGGGAGCGTAATTCTTCGGCGTGTTTTTTTACGAAGGCGCGGGAACCCCGCAGTCCCGCTTCCTCGGCATCAAAACTGAGAAAAATGAGACGCGTGTTCCGCAAACGGCCCCTGCCGTTTTTTTTTGCGGTCCCGAAAAACCCGGCTAGCTTCACCGCCATTGCCGACGCGATGAGATTATCTCCCGCACCGGGCGTGCCGTTCTCCCCTTTGAAAAAGTACATGGGCAGTATAAACAGTAATGCCGCGAATACGCCCACAACATGAACCGTCGCAAAGGCCGGTGTAGTTCCCGTCACCGCCCGATAGATGACCCATGCCCACGTAAGTGCCGGAGCCGTTATCAGCGACACGATCATTCCCGCTATGCACGCCCGGTACGCACCCCGGACCCGCGTCATCAGGGTAAATTCATAGGCGCTGTCGTGATGCCCGCTTATGATGATCTGCTCCCTGACTTCTCCCTCCGGCTCGATGACGCCGTAAACATTCCGGCCCTCCCGTTTAGCATACAGGGGATCGAACACCTGCCAGTAGCAGATAAACTGGCTCAAGGCTATGGCCTGCGCCAGGGTAAAACCGATCGCCGCCGCCCACACATGACCGAGCAGCAATAAAAATGAAGCCGCGATAAAAAGGGTGGGAGTCACCCGTAAAAATCCCAGGAACGCCCCGGGACGCATGGTGAATGTGTCCATATGCGCGCGGTCACAGACCGAAACGAGTTCGGCATGCAGTCTTTCAGCCGCTTTTTTCCCGGCCTCGCTGCCCGCCAGCCGCGGCCCATACTCGTGTATCAGTTTTTCGGTGAACTCAAGTGATTTGTGCGCAATACTTTCCGCATTGAATCCTCTCTTCATGCCGGTATACTTATCCCCTTATGGTCATTAATAAATACAGACATATCAATCTCCCGCCGGTTGCAATAATTTTTTTACGGAATCAACTCCGGGGCACGATCCTGGTCATTAGTCCTTGTGCAGGAAGGGCGATGCCCTTTCAGACCAAAGTTTTTTCACGCGTAGTCCCCGGTTGACCGATAACGGCAAAAAAAGACTAATACCGCCAACCCCGCATTGTAACAAATCACCGGTAAATTAATCGGAAAAACCCTTGAGAAATTCATCCCGGCGCGGTGTAATGGAATCCACCTGTAACAAAACACAGAGGACCACAATGAACAGCGAAGAAAATACACAGGCGTCCGATACGGCTACGGACACCGTCAAAAAGAATGACAAACGGCGTACATTGTGGTGGACCGCTGCCGTTATACTTCTGTTGCTCCTGTCGGCTTTTCTGATCTTTAACCAGTCTTTCACCGTTCTGGTCAGGGACACCGAATCACGGTATTACCGGGCTAAAAAAGTCGCCCTGTTCGGCAATAGTATGCTCTGCATGCGTGAACCGGGAGATTACCCGAACCGGGGAAAGGCGATGGCCGGCGGCGATGTTTCTTACCGGCTGTCACTGGTATCCCTCAAAACCGTGGCGTTTATAGAAATCATTCCACTCCCCGATGACACGCCGCAGGTCGATACCGGCCCCCTGGGCTTCCCTCCGCACTACCTTGGGACATACCGGGTCAACGCGGCCGGAAACGACGGATCCCTGTTCATCGGGATAAAAAACGGCTACGTATACGGATTTATCCGATTCCCCGACTGGGGTAAGGGTGTGGCGGAGCCGATGAAGGGGCTCAGGATCAGCGGCAAAAGAATACAGTTCGTACGTTCCATCACCAGCCCGAAGGAGCTCAACCACACCGGGGCCAACACCTATTTCTCCCAGCAATACTACGGAGAATTCACCGCGGACGGCAGGGGTATCCAGGGTTTTTACCTCGTATCAGGCCAGAAAAAAAGCTGGGAGGCCTACCGGCAGAAATAAGCGCTCACTTCGGCGGGTGAAAGGAAGAGGCGGCTCTCACCCGGCAACTCCTCGATCTTCTTAACATATCCACTCAATTCATCGTCGCTCTTGGGCCAGAGGGCGGCGCCGAACAACATACCCGCCCCGTGGGCCGCGCGCTTGTCGTTGGGTGAGTCCCCGATATAACAACACTCTGAGGGATCAATCCCCAGAGTAGCGGCGGCACTGGCGAGTCCTTCGGGATCGGGCTTAAGGTTCACGACATCATCATCGGCCACCATAACGTCGAAGGGCCCCAGATCGCAGCGCCGCAGGGTGATCTCCAACGCGCGGCGGCTCTTGCCGGTCACGATACCCACACGCAATCCCTCCGCCCGCAGACGGTCGAGCATACCCCCCGTCCCGCGATAGCACCCGTCAAACAATTCATCGTGAAATCTTTCGTAATGCTCGTAAAAAACCTCCAGTATGCGCCGGCAGTCAGCCTCACCCACGGCGCGCCTGAACATGCGGATCTCCGAATTGGGACGGAGACTGATTATCTCTTCCAGTGCAACGGAACGCCGGTAATATGCCTCGAGACCTTTACGGTAGGATTCCACATACAGCCGCCAGGTATCAACCAGGGTACCGTCCATATCGAATAGTACGGCCCTGAAATTCACCGCAGGTCCTCCAGCCCCATACGGTATTCCATTATGAGGGGTGCATGGTCCGAGAACCGCTCATCCTTGTAGATGGAAACGGAGGCACATCGCTCCTTCAGTCCCGGGGTGATGACCTGGTAATCGATGCGCCAGCCGACATTTTTCTCCCAGGCCCTTCCGCGGTTGGACCACCAGGTATACTGGTCCCCCTCCCCGTTCAATACCCTGAAGGCGTCTACGAAACCCTCCGCCCCGAAAAGGCCGTCCATCCAGGCCCGTTCCTCGGGGAGGAACCCCGAATTCTTCTGATTACCCCTCCAGTTCTTGAGATCGATGGGTTTGTGGGCGATGTTCCAGTCGCCGCAGATGATGTACTCGCGTTTCTTCCCGCGGAGTGCACGCAGGTGCGCCATGAAACGGTCCATGAAGGCATATTTCACCTTCTGTCTCTCTTCCCCGCTGGACCCCGAAGGCATGTAAAACGACATTACGCTGAGCCTGCCGAAATCGGCCTGCAGATAACGAGCCTCGTCGTCCATCTCGCTCCAGCCCAGGCCCCTGACGATACGGTCAGGTTCCACACGAGTATAAAGCGCCACGCCGCTGTAGCCCTTCTTCACGGCGTTATAAAAAAAGCCCCTATACCCGTCGGGATGCATCAGGCTGTCTTCCAGGTGTTCATCCTGGACCCTGGTTTCCTGCAGGCACACCACGTCCGCCTGCTGCCGTGCCATCCACTGGAAAAAACCCTTCTTCGCGGCCGAACGGAGCCCGTTGCAGTTGAGTGTGATTATTTTCACGGGCTCAGACCTTTTCCATCACCGAACGCACCTTGTCGTTCAGCCGCGCGTTTTTATCACGCCGGTCATCGATCTTCATGACCGTGTAGACTCTTTCCACTCCTTCGGTAAAGGGGATCTCGTGGAGCTTCCCGGCGATCTCCAGCAGTAACGCGACATCACCCTCAATGGTAGTGCCCATATCGTTGAGCCTGTGGGATACGCCGGTCTTTTGCAGCGCTTTTTCTATGGACGCCACATACGCGCTGAGGCCGGTCCTCCCGGTCCCCAGCGGAACGACGCTGATTTCCATCATGGCCATGAAATACCTCCCGGCGGCGAGTTTTGTGCTCACTATCTTTATCACAAAGATGAATTCAAGAAATATTTTTCTCATCATTTTTTGCATTTAGGGCTTGACAATTCAGATATCGATTATAAATTAAAAATACCGACTAGTTGGTATGTATTTATCTGTTCCAGAAGTATACAAGTACACTAAGATGGCGGAAAACAAACCCAAAGACATAAGACGCAGGGAAATCCTCGATGCGGCAATGAAGTGTTTCATGGAAAAGGGACTTCATGACACCAGGATCGATGACATCGCTATAAAAGCCAAACTGACAAAGGGGGGCGTATACTGGCATTTTAAAGATAAGCAGGAAATTTATATCGCGATGATTGAAAAACATCTGGAGGATGATCTGGAATTCTGGGAAAAAACCGTTTCCGCGGAAGAAATCGGTCCCGATTCAATTATCAAAGCCGGACTTTCATATATCCGATACTCCATGCACAACCGGGGTCACCTCTATCTTCATGCCGAAATGATCGCCGAGTCGTTTCGCGATGAGATCCTTAAAGAAAAGCTCAACATCGTTCATAGAAAATGGAGAATGATGATTGGTGATTTTTTCCTGTCGATATTGAAAAAAACGGGGAAAAAGATTAAGAGCGCCGAAGTAAAAGGAATCTCGTGCATTCTCTTATCGTGTATTGAGGGAATCACCCATCAATACTGGTTATGCAGTGATGATATGGAGTTAAGCTCTTATGAAAATGCATGGATAATGTTTTCAACCCTCCTACTTCGAGGATTATAAAAACCTGGATATATAATAATGCAATTGACGCAGAATTTTTAAAATAAAATATACCGACCAGTCGGTATTTATGATAACAGTATTTAATAAAGGGAATTGAAAATGAAACCACTATTAAGAAAAAGCTTAACTGTAACCGCAGCATCCATTATAGCTGCTGTGTTCTTTTTCACGGGGTTATTGATCGGGGGTCGTGCAGGCTATTTCCTCTGTTTCAGTTCGATTATCTCCGGGTATACGGCAAAATCGTACGAGGCACGATATGCAACAGAAATTTATAATGATATCCACTATGGCAAGGACCCGAGGCACACGCTGGGTATCCATGTTCCGCGAAAAGGCAATCGTCCGTTTCCTGTCCTTGTTTTTTTTCATGGCGGAAAATGGATGTCAAACTCCAAAGATTCATTTTCCTTTATTGCACAACCCTATCTTGACCATGGAGTAATGTTCATTTCAGCCGGTTACCGCCTGGCACCGGAACACCCCTACCCTGCTTCAGTCCTGGATTGCAGAAAAGCCGTTGAGTGGATATACCGGAATATCCGGGAATACGGTGGAGATGCCAAAAAGATTTTTGTATCGGGGCACAGTGCCGGAGCACATCTCTGTTCGCTCATTACGGCAAGCGATGAGTGGATCAAGAAGTCCGGTTTACCTCACAACCTGATAAAGGGATGCATCGTAGTCAGTGGACCCACGAATCTGCATCTTCTACAATACCGTGAGATCAGGCATTTTGTCACCGATAACTCCCTTATATCTGAAGCCAGTCCCATCAGCCACATTCGAAAAGGGCTGCCGCCTTTTCTCGTCGTCTATGGAACCGGAGATATTATGGTACCTCCGCGAATTCCCCGTGAATTCACGGCACAACTTAGGAAATTCAACGTTCCGGTTAATGAGCTTTCCCTTGCGCTCAGAACACACTCTCAGACCCTGGACGCATTGGGAGACCCTTACGAAGAAGTGGTTCCCGCAATACTCGCACTGATCAACGGCGATGGAATAACGTCACAATTATCAGTTAAAAGAGCATTGTCTGAAATGCTCGTATCTGAGTCGGTTCAAAAGCGGGATTTCTTTCAGAGACTCATAATCACTGTCTTTACCAAAGCGCGTTGATGATAAGGAGAATAGAATGAAAAAAAGAGAAAGGATAATTATGGCGGCCGTTTTACGGAAGGAGGCGGGTCGTTCCTGGCCGCTCCTTTTACTTAAATGTATTGTAAAAAAACGGTCACTTTTCAAGGCTACCCGCTGGGCGAAAGAGAACACTGAGGAATCGCGGTATGTCAGTCGGCTCGCCCCCCTGGCCGCTCTTTACAAGATTTTATCTGAAAGAGTAGGACGGGGAGAGGCATTACGCATAGCAGCCAGGATGTTTGTTCCGATTGGCGTCTGCGAGCAGTGGGATAATCTGCACTCATTGAACATAGAGGGTGAAAGGGGCGTCAAACGGCTCATGGCCTTCTACAATTTCATGGGTGAGGGTGGATCCGGTCAATTTGTCAACAGGGTCCTCGTTGAGGATAGCGGAGAAGGTATCAAATACAAAGTACGCGATTGTCCTTTCACGCGATTCTTTAAGGAGGTAGGCATGCTCGAGCTGGCGACGTGTATATGCAAAATAGATAATGCCTTCTTCCCGTCTGCGATTCCCGATTATGATTTCTCCAGGGATGGTTCATGGGAAAACACCTCGGCATACGGGAAGGATCACTGTATATTCTGTTTTATCAGGAAAAAAAATCCGCCTGACGAGCGATACATGCAAAAAACCCCCCTTCTGGATTATACACACCCACATATTCAGATGCTTTTTGAAGAACTTAATCTACCCTACCGGTGCGACCGTGAAAAGATCAGCCACCTCTATGAATACGTGAGAAGAGGGGTCAGGGCTGATAGATGCGCGAAGAGTGTTGCGAAAAGAAGAACAGCATCAATGGTCTTACGGAGTCGCCGGGGTGATGATGTTTCTAAAACCATTCTTTTTATGGCGTTGTTACGCGCCGCCGGCATTCCCTGCAGGGCGCATTTCGCCGCAACAGGGGAAGGCGTTAAGTCCAGGGTTGATGTCTATTCCGGGAACAGATGGATAAGTGTCGCACGGTGGACTGATGATTGCAACGGCGTAGGCTACCAACCCGTTGGATGGGAGATTGAAGAAACAGAAAATTCCTTGGGCGGGCCACCTTTTGAATACCTTGGCGTTTTTGATTCTCCGGATGACTTTTTGAAATTCCAAACTCAAAAATCGAGAAATATCCATCATAAATAAAGGCAGGTTGTTATGACAGAGAACAAGAAATCCCTTACAGCGCATATAGTTGTATATTCCCCTCACGGCAATACCCTGAAGGTAGCGGGGACGGCAAAGTCAAGGCTGAATAAATTGGGAGTGCAGTCCAAACTGGTCAACCTGACCGGGAAAAGCTGGGAAGCAATGCAGTACTACGATTATTCCAAAATCATGCCTGCTGATCTTTACATTTTCGCGTTTCCCGTCTACGGATGGCGGATCATAAAACCGATGGAAGTATTTTTATCGAAGCTCCCGGAAAGTGCCGGTGCCGGAACAGGAATAATTGTCACCTACGGCGGCTGCACCAGCGGAAGAGCCCTGGTGCAGGCGGGGCATCTTTTGAAAAGTAAAGGATATATAGTACTGGGTGCGGCGAAAATCGTGGCGAGTCATTCCAATGTCATGGAACATGATTCATATTCCTTTATCTCGGATCCGGATATTTACCGGGACCATCCCGATGGGAAGGACATTAAACATATAGAATCACTCATGACCGGTATAGTCGGCAAGTTAAGTAATCCCTATCCCGTGCAGATCAACACTGATGTATTGGAACCCCAGTTCGGATTTGTACGTCTGTTATTGAAGTCTCCCATATACAAAAGGTACGGGCCGTCTTTCCCTCCGGGTGTACATTTCAATAAGGACAAGTGCATTCGTTGCGGTAAATGCGTCGGGGTCTGCCCGGTCAATATCATTCGATTAAATAAATTCCCTGAACGTATCGGCATGTGCATAAAATGTCATAACTGCAAGCGTATCTGTCCCGCAGAAGCGATTTCATCGACGGGAATATGGAGAAAAATGGTTTTCCATTTTGGTATGCAGAAACTGCATGAGCTGCCATTCGTTAAGGGTGAAAAACCTATGACACAAATATTTATTTAAGACAGTAAATTCGAAAATTCATTGAAAGGGTAATATGGTTGAATATGCAGATGGTACATTAAACACAAAGGCAGAAAAGAATACGCAAAAGCATGACAGACGCACCTTTTTAAAAAGAACAGCTGTTGTGTCTTCATCAATCCTGGCGTCCGGTTCGGGGGTTCCTGTTTTAACGGGTTGTTCACAGGGTGAACAACGGCTTAACAAGTTGAGGAATATTCTGGTTAATGAAATGGGCCGGGATGCTTCTTTACATCTGTTCGACAGCATACGACTCCACTACCTGGAACTGAACAGGCGAAAACCTCATTACACAAAATGGGGAATGCGATTTAACATCGACAATGCTGTGCTTGCCCTGGCAATCTACCGCGCCCTTAGGGAGAATAACTGTACACGCGATTCTTCAATTGAAAAGGCCGGCCGGCTGGTATGGGCCACAATGCCGCTGTGGCTGTTTGAAAAGGTATTCCGTTGCATCGGTCATTTCCCTGATCCTTTTGCGGCATTTGCATGGTTCACAAGACGTCAGGTGACGGTGATGTTTCCCGAGCCCGGTTGGAAGAGAAACTTTCTTGAAACAAATGACTGTTTTGGTTTTGATGTAACGAGATGTCTCTATGTTGATTTTCTTTCGAAAGAAAGCACCCCGGAACTGGTCATCGCCATGTGTGATCTGGATTACCGTACCGCAGAACTGTATCCGCCCGATTTCTACTTCAAGCGGACAATGTGCCTGGCAAAGGGAAATCCCCTGTGTGATTTTCGTTACTACCGAAGAAAAGGGTAGAATAAAAAATCACATCAGAAAGAACCATGGATCGCTGTGCACATATGTGCTGAACCTCATAATCCGGCTACTACACTACCAACATTTATTGTGAGGCACCTGAATTCCATGTTTAAACTAAAAAATATTGATTTTACCGCACGGGATTCTATAGTGGTTACCTGATACCATCACAGGACACCGCCATGATAGTTACCCGCAAAAAAGACCCCCTCCTCATTAAAGAACTGGTAAAGCCCTTTAAAAACCTGGTCATCGTAGGATGCTCCGAGTGCGCCGCGGTATGCCAGACCGGAGGGTCCGAGCAGGTAAAGGAGATGGCCGCGCTGCTGGACGGCAACACCGTGACGGCTACGATCTCTATCGAATCGCCCTGCGACAAACGGATCTCGGCCAGGGATTTCCGCCGCATAGAGGACGAAGTGTCCGCGGCCGATGCGCTGGTGGTGCTCGCCTGCGGCAGCGGCGTCCAGGCGGTGCATGAAGTAACCGGGAAACCGGTAATCGCCGCCCTGGATACCCGGTTCCTGGGCATGGTGGAGAGGCTGGGCCGTTTCTACGAACGGTGTTCCCAGTGCGGAAGCTGCATACTCAACGATACCGCGGCCCTTTGCCCCGCAACCTTATGCCCCAGGGGAATCCGCAACGGGCCCTGTGAGGGGATCAACGGCACCCACTGCGACGTCTATGAAGACCGTGACTGCGTATGGCACGTTATATATGAAAAACTGAAAGCGGCGGGCACTCCCGAAAAATTCACCGTTTATCACGAACCGCTGGAATGGAGTGTATGCGGGTCTCCCAGGGAGGAACTATGGGAAAAGTGATAAACGCGGCCGACCTTGTCTATCTGCCGTCCGTGGGCGATCCGAACCTGTTCCGGGAAAAGCTGAAGAAAACCGACGAAAAAAAAACCGGTCTGCTACTGAGCGATGAAGGAGGGTACAGCCCTCTTGCGGTAATACATGAAATCAAATCCTGGTGGAAAGGCCCCTTGTACATGGAACTCACCTCCTCGGGGAAAAACCGCGACCTTATACGTTCATACATGATCTCGGCGGCGCGTGCCGGATGCTCGGGTGTGGTGATGGCGGCCGGGAAAATGAAAATCGCCGCCGGCATGGGCAAACCGGTCTTCGATCTCGATCCTGCACAGATGCTCCGCATGGCCGTGTCCCTTAGAAACGAAGGGACACTCCCCGCCGGATTCAGCCTGATAGTGCGTTCCCCCGAAGGTAGCGCCGCGGCGCTGGAACGGGCGCGTTATTTCATCAAAAACGGGGCCGACCGCCTCGCGATGAGAGGAACCCCGCCCGAGGACTTTCGTGAATATACCATCCTGATCAGGGAACTGTAAGTACGCCATGAACCTGCTCGCCCTCAACGATCCGGGGAAGACCATCCTCGCCATGGGAAACGAGGCGGTGGTGCGGGGAGGTCTGGAGGCCGGTATCGGTTATTTCAGCACTTATCCCGGCACACCCGCATCGGAAATCGGCGAGGTATACCGCAATCTGCGTAAAGAATTCCCCCACATCCACGCCGAGTACAGCGTGAACGAGCACGTCGCCGCTCACGGCGCCCAGGGCGCAAGCTGGGCGGGTGTGCGCTCCATGGTCACCATGAAACACGTCGGCATGAACGTGGCGGCGGAGGTGCTGCATTTCGCGGGCTATACCGGGGTGAAGGCGGGCATGCTGGTGGTCATCGGGTCAGATCCCGGCGCCACCTCCTCCACCTCGGAGCAGGACGACCGGTGGTATTCGCTGCACACCCACCTCCCCATACTGGAGCCAGCCACGATACAGGAGGCCATGGATTACACGCGCGAGTCCTTTACCCTGAGCGAGCGCTACAACCTACCCTTCGTGCTGAACGCACCGTCCAAGCTCTGCCATAACATCGGTTCGCTGCGCCTGGGAAAGCTGCCACGGAACGTACCGGCGCGCGGCAGGTTTGAAAAAAACCCGACTCGTTACATCAACCTCTTCACGGGATCCGTCGCCAATCACCGGCGGCTCATAGAGGGCGTGCATACGCTAATGAATGACGCTCCCGGCCTCAAATTCAACCGTGTGCTCCCGGGATCCGGGAAAACCGGCTTTATCACCTCGGGCATAAACTATCTTTACCTGCTTGAAGCTCTCGCGCTTCTGGGCGTGACCGACGCGCCGGTGTTGAAGATCGGCCTGAGCTATCCGCTCAACGCCGACGAACTGGCCTCGTTCGCGGCGGGGCTCGACAGGATCTACGCGGTGGAGGACCTTGAGGGTTTCATCGAATACCAGGCGAAGCGGCTGCTCTACGACAGGGGAATCCGGGTTCCCATTATCGGTAAGGAGGTTTTTCCCGAATACGATGAGCTCGATGTGGACACGGTGGCGGACCGTCTAGGTGTGGAGCTGGCCGTTCGGCCGTCGAAGCGCGTTCTTGCCGCCAGGGATCTCTCGGCGAAACACACGCCTGCACTGCCTCCACGGCAGGGCGCCTTCTGCACGGGCTGTCCCCACCGGGCGACCCTTTATTCCATCGTCAAGGCCACGGAACGCAAGGTGATTTTCGCCGGAGATATAGGCTGTTACACCCTCTCGTGCCTGCCGCCCTTTCGCGCCTTTGACTGGGTCACCTGCATGAACTGCGGCGTGGGGATCGCGCAGGGCATGCTCCAGAAGATAGAGGGGAAGGATGTCATAGCTTACGTGGGAGATTCCACCTTCTTCCATTCCGGCATCCCCGGCCTCATCAACGCCGTCCAGCAGAACGCCTCCATGGTCCTGGTGATCATGGACAACAAATGGGTCGCGATGACGGGACACCAGCCCAGTCCCACCACGAGTACCGCCCCTGACGGCACCAGGTTCTCCCCCGTCGACATCAGGGGGCTTCTCAAATCCATAGGCATCTCTTATGTCAGAACCATCAATCCCTTCAACATAAAATCATCCATTGTGGCGATCAAAGAAGCCGTTAAACAAAAGAAGGGAGTCAGGGTAATTATCGCCGAGCAGGAGTGCGCCCTGCAGTACGGGCGGCGTCTTGCCCTGAATCCCGACGAATACGAGGTCCATTACCAGATCGATCCCGGCCGGTGCCAGAAGTGCAACGAATGCTATATCGAGCTGGGATGCCCGTCGATACGGCGCCGGGAGGAGGAAGGCGAATGGCATTACTATATCGAAGAGGCGGCATGTCTCAACTGCGGCGCCTGCCATGACCTCTGCCCCAACTCCGCCATTCTGAGGGTTGAGATCAAAAGAAGGGCTGCAGCGGTATGATTAAATATGACATTCTCATCTGCGGCATCGGCGGCCAGGGAGTCATCTCGCTGGGTACGGTGCTGAAGCTCGCCGCCATACGCGAAGGCATTTCAGTGGCGGGGGCGGAGAGGAGGGGCGGCGCCCAGCGCGAGGGGATCGTGACCTCCAACGTGCGCTACCGTGCTCCCGCGGCGGGGGAGGAATACGATGAGAGGACCATGGCGGCCTCGGGGCTGATCCCCACCGCGGGGGCCGATCTGATGATATCGATGGAACCCCTGGAAGCGCTCAGACACGGCCGCTACCTGCACGAGCGTTCGGTGGTAATAGTAAACGACTTTCCGCTGCTCCCCGTGTCGGTCAGAATGGGCGACTGCGCCTACCCCGATCTCGACGGGATCTATGCCCGACTCCGGGAGTTCACGTCAAATGTTTATGTCTACAATATCGATGAGTTATCCAGGTCGCGTTTCTCTACACTGCGGCAGGTGAACACCATCTCGCTGGGTCTGGCCTCCGGGCTGGGGGACCTGCCGGTTTCCGAAGAGGCCCTTCTTTCCACCATCAGGGAACAGTTCCCCGATTACGACACCAACAGGGCGGCCTTCGACCTCGGGAAAGAACTCGCGAAAGAGAGCCGACCGTAATCCGGCTCAGGTACAGGTCCTGTTTTTCCCCTCCTGTTTGGCGCGATAGAGCGCCTTATCGGCCTCTTTGATCAGCTCCTCGGGCGTTGCACCCTGGTCCGGATATATGGTGGCGCTGCCCAGGCTGATCGAGACTACGTCGGCCGCCGTGGAGAAATGATGCGGGATGCGCAATTCCATCACCTTTTTACGCATTATCTCCGCGATGGTCACGGCCCCCTTCCGGTCGGTGTGCGGAAGGATCACGGCGAACTCTTCTCCCCCGTAACGCGCGATGAAATCGCCGGGCCTGCTGAATGCGGATTCCAGCGCACGGGAAGTTCTCTTGAGCACGTCGTCCCCCGCGATATGCCCATAGTGGTCGTTATATTGCTTGAAATTATCGATATCGATCATGATCAGCGACAGGGGCGAACCGCTTCTTTGCGCGCGCCGCCACTCCTCTAAAAGATATTCGTCCAGGCGTCGCCGGTTCGAGATTCCGGTCAGGGAATCCAGGTACGATAATGTTTCCAGGGTAAGAGCGGTACCCTCCAGCTTGGTCTTTTCCTCAAAGAGCGTCTCTATCTGGATGAAGGCGCGCGAGTACTTTCTGGAGAGCAGGATCGATTGTAAAAAGATAAATCCGAAAAAACCGAAAGGTACCGTATATGCCGTGGTGATTACCATGTTGTGATGCAGGGTGTCGTTCAGTATGCACAAAAAGAAAAAAAGATACACAACCAGCATAAAGACCGCGTCCTCCCTTTTCTGTTTTGCGGCCAGGGCCAGCACCAGTATACCGTAGACCGCACCGGCCAACAGCACGATCTGGAACGCAAACAGGTACCGGGTAAACACCGCGGCGGGGAAGAACAGGATCATGAGCGTATAGATGATTCCCGTCCCGGCGAACAGCCCCAGACCTGTTTTTTTCACTTCCCTCGGGTACAGTGAATAGAAAAAAAACACGAACGCGGGGAACCCCACGCTGAAGGTAAAATAGGTCAGTTTAAGCAATATCTCCCAGGAGACACCGGGAAAAAATATCAGCACACAGAATTCCTCAATCAATAGAGATCTCACCGCCATGGAAAAGCAAAACAGAGAAAAATACAGCGCCGACCATTCCTGCCGTCTGAGAAAAAAGATGACCACATGATAAAGCGCGATCATGAACAGTCCGCCGAAGATTATAAATTTTACCGCCGCCCTGTATTGCCAAATCCTTTGTATGTCCTTTTCCGACCCGAGAAGAATTGCGGCGCCCGGCCCGCCCCTTACATGGTGAAAATTCGAAACCTGCATAATAAGGTCTAACTTGTCGCCGCTTTGTTCGAGCACCACCACCTGCGGTTTCCATTCAGGAATGCTCTGCTTTGCATCCACTCCCGGTTTCCCGGCACCGGCTATTAAGCATCCGTCGGCATATAAACGATACGCGGTTTCGACGGTCGGCAGGTACAGAGCGAGTCTCCTTCTTTTTTCATTGTTCAATAGTATTTTCAGCCGCAGCGTGGCGTATCCCTCACCCTTCAACACGTTGCCTGCCGTTGAAAGACCGTTCCAGTAGCCCGGAACAGGCAGAAACACATGGTCAACGGACCGGGCCTCCGAAATGGGAACCGGAGCATGAAACCGTAACCAGTGAAATTCCCATTCTCCCTTCAGTGGCACCGGACCGTTCTCCGGGAAGGGTGTTTTTCTCAGATCAAGGATTCCCTCCTTAGCCATTAAACCTGAACCAGATCCGTTGAGAGGGGCACAGCCCGTATTTATAAGGCAAAAAGCGGAGCACATGAGTATACAGATTTTCCTTACGGCTGACTGCTTCATATCTGACCTGCGTGGATTTTGCTTTTTTTCATGACCTTCATATCAGCTTTAATGATGTTTAATAGACATACTTCAGGTTTTCCAATATTAATACATCCTTTCCTGCTGGATAACTAACTTTTTGCACTATCTTCAGGTAAATTCATTGCAATGATGAAACTGTTAAGCCGCGGACCGTATTCTGATACATTTAAAAACGTAGTATAATCGTTAACCCGGTAAAGGTTATCCGACCGCCGGCATATTATTGACGGACCTGTAATTATATAATAAATTAATATTGACGAGATCGAGGCAGATGATAGTTTCGAACAGGTTTTTCTAACGGGGCTGTAGCTCAGCTGGGAGAGCGCTAGAATCGCACTCTAGAGGCCGTCGGTTCGATCCCGATCAGCTCCAATAGCGGCTATTTCGACTGAAGCACTTTCAGAACATGTTTTGCCGGGGAATTCATTTTCTCCATTTTTAAAACCCGTATGTTGCCGTAGTATTCGGAAAAAGGATTGTCCGAATATCCGTGGTTCATTCCAATAACGCCTGTATCTGCATCGAACACTGCCGATAACGAGGTTATCATATCGACGGTGAAAGGCCTGTCTATTGAGAATCCTCCTTTGTAAATGGTAAAGATGCCGCCTTCAAGCGGTATTTTCTCATTTCTAATATACCGCCGATATAACAATGATTCCTTCTTCAGCATTGGGACACCATACACGCCGGTATGTACCGTTCCCCACTCCCAGTCTTCCATTGTCGGGCCCCTCTGACCATGCATAATCCGCATGGCTTTAAGAAATGAACGGTCGAAGATCATATCACGGGTCTCGGTCCTGTCACTTGTGGTGATATCGTCGAAAACGGCTGACTTGTCCTGGGTAAAGGCTTCAAAGAACCGGTCTGAAATCAACTCGAAATGTTCCAGAACATCGGGAAGTTCGTTCCTCAGCTCATCACCCAGTGTTTCGTGCAGCAACCTGGTGTAAATGGACTCGAAAACCGTCGCCGCAATCGAGTTGACACCCAGCCGCATGTCCCAGTCATGGAAGTAAATCCTCGCAAGCCGCGCAGAGGTCACCGGTATCTTTTCGAGCAGTTTGATGAACAGGGGTACATATTTAAACGCCGCGGTGGAATGCGTATCCTTCAACAGGCTTTTGAGGTACGATACATCGATACTGTCGTTGCGCCGTATCAACTCCTTCAGCCATTCGAGGCGGACCCTGTCGCGAAACACTATCTGATCGCGGAGAATAGCCGGCGGATCTTCGAAGATAGAATCACCCACCACCATTACATCGGTATCCTCCTGGCGCGTATATACCGAAAGATCATACCCATCCCCTGCGGGAGGGATATATGCGTCCTTTTTAAAAAGTGTATCCTGAAAATTCCTCACCGGCAGTCTGCCGGCATAGATTTTTAACCCGTTTTCCCATGCGCCGAAAAGGAATACGCGGGGATGGCACGCAATACCGGTTACCAGGTTACGTATATTCTGCAGCGATTCCAACGCCGGGACCTCGAAAAGAACGGTCACCAGCTTTTCCGAAACGGGAAGCATCCGAACGGTTATCGTATCGGTTTTATAAAGGTCCCTGAACGCGTCGCTTATTACCGGACCGTGCTCGGTGGAACGGACGGTTAAAGGCAATTCCCTCGTTCGCCCGGAACGGCCCACCCTGATGGTTTCACCCCGCGCGGTGAAATCCTTCCATACGCCGCCACTCAGGTACTGCCCGCCGTTGCCGTCTTTCTGCACTGTTTCAATAATAAAATCCTGCGTATCGGCCCTTACGGGAAAGTTCGCGAAACTCATATCCCGGTTCTTCCCGATAAGCACAAAGGGGATGCCCGCCATGGTGACACCCTCTACGTGGCGGTCTTTAACGTGCAGGCGCACCGGAAACCAGACGGGGAACACCTGCAGCGAACCGTCCAGATTGCATAAGGTCTTGGCTTTACCGTCCGAGGTATGATACTTTGAAAGGTACACCGCAAAGCCTGAAGGCGGGCATCCTGCCCATTTCTTTATATATTTTTTCAGCTCCTTGAGGACGAAGACGTTCTTCTGTTCGGAATCGGGATACCAGTAAAGGAGATTGCCGGGGATTATGTCCGACAGGGCGTTCTGCCGCAGCTTTTCGGGCAGTGGGAATGACAGTTCCCTGTTATTCAGAAAAGCGCTGTTCCATTCGGTCATAAGGAGAATTGCCAGCACATCCGCCGCCGACCATGGTCCCCTCGGTACATGGGAAACCCTGGTTACCTCGCGATACATTTTTCTTTTAGCCAGGTTTATCCCCGCCGCATAGGCTTCAAGATATTCTTTGTAAGGAGCACCAAGTCGCTCCAGCAGTATTTCGGCGGATTTAGTGTATCCGATTATGCGTGATACCCTGTCGATGACAAGCGTCTCTTCGCCCATAATCTCGGAAAGAGTTCCCCGGGCCATTGAGCGGTAGTATTCAATCTGGATGAGCCGGTCGCGGGCATGGAGATATCCTACCGCCCAATAGGCATCCTTCCAGCTCTGGGATCTGACTGTCGGGACCCCCGCTGAGTCACGTTGTATTTCCATCGGCCCGTCCACCGTTGCATGCAGCGTACCGCTGTACGAGGCCGAACGGTACATGAGCAGGCGGATGACGACCACACTCACCAGTACAACTGCAAGGGTTACGCCGGAAACCAGAACGATCCTCTTTCTCAGCAATGGGCGTATCGCCGCCCTCAGATCGAATGGAAATGCCATGGGGTTTATCCTGAAGCTTTATTCGGTTATAATGCCGGGCCGGCGGCGCCGTTGCCGATAGAACCGCATCCCGGAAAAGCACGCTTAAGATACATCTTAAAACTCAAATTGTAAATCACTAAATCTTTTTTCTATTTCAGCCAGTATCGCGGTCTCTTCGTCACGGTCTCTTGCCTCAAAGGTCGCTGAAAACCTTACAAAACCGCCGACATCGTCCCAGGGCACCGTCGAGATGAGTTTTTCCCTGATAAGGTATTGGGAAAATTCCTCGGCATTCTCAAACCTCCTTCCTCCTTTCATCCCCTTCGGTATTCGAACGTAAAGATAAAAGGTACCCCCCGGCATCGTCGCGCTGAAACCCAGGCTGGAAAGCACCCTTACCAGTTCCCTGAGTCGCCGTTCATATTTTTCCTTAATCTCTGCGGTTATTTCAGGATGCTGCAGCGCTGTTGCAGCGGCCTTCTGTATCGCTTTAAACTGCCCGGAGTCATAGTTGTCTTTGACCGTCGCAAAAGCTTTTACCACCAGTTCATTTCCGGCGACAAAAGCCATCCTCCAGCCTGTCATATTGAAGGCCTTGGAGAGCGAATGGATTTCCACACCCACCTCCTTCGCGCCGGGAAGGCTGAGAAACGAAAGAGGGCTCGTACCGTATGTCAGGGCCGCATAGGCGGCGTCCTGGATGACGATAATACTGTTCTCATGGGCGAAATCGATGACCTTTTTAAAGAAGTCCACCGTCGCATTGGCCCCGGTTGGATTATTGGGATAGTTGAGTACCAGCAGTTTCGCTCTTTTTCTTATTGCGGCGGGGATTGTCCCCAGGTCGGGCAGAAAACCATTTTCCGCCTTCAAAGGAATATTATATACTTCGCCCCCGTACCATGCGGTATGAGTACCCAGAACGGGATAGCCCGGCACCGTCATCAGCGTGACGTCGCCGGGATTGATGAACGCCGACGGCAGCATCGCCAGCGCGGGCTTCGAGCCTATGGAATGGTTGATCTCCTTTTCGGGATCTATTCCCGTGACGCCGTAGACACGTTCAAGATACACGGACGCCGCGGTCTTGAATTCCTCGATACCGTTGTCGGAGTAGCCGCGGTTTTCGCCTTTACCGGCTTCGGCCTGGAGTGTGGTTATGACTATGTCGAAAGCTTTATCATCGGGCTCACCCACCCCCAGATCGATGAGCAAGGTCCCGGGGTTGTTCTTGACGGCTTCACGTTTGGCCCTTTTGATCTTCTCGAACTTGTAGATTTTATCTTCTTTTCCGAATTCTTTTCCGCCTATGCGTGCGGAGAAGAGCTTTTGAATATACGACTCCATATGAACTTATTTCTCCTCCAGTATGTTTATTGAGGCATCGGTAATCTCGATTTTCGTATACGCGCTGTCAAGCAGGGTAAAGAATCGGCCGAAATCACCTGTAACTTCAATTTTGGACTTGTTGTTTTTCAGTCTGGAAATGGTCTTGGTATCACGGGAATAGATAAAACAATCTATCTGTCCCTTCTCGTACGGCACGTCCGCTATGACACAGAAGTCATAATCGATATTGCCCGACTGGGTCACGTCTTTTACCAGCACCCTGTTCAAACGAATGCGTTTTTTGGCCAGGTCCCTGATGATCAGGGATTTATAGGCCGGGTTTTCGCTCTTATCGATCTCCTGTTTTTTAGCCATGGCCTCATTGACGGTTATGGTTGGTTTGAGAAAAGCGAAACAGGATACGGTGAGCAGCAACGGAAGAATTACAAAGATTTTAATCTTCTCTTTCATGATTTTCTCCAAAAGATATGGCGTTAACCTGCTTAACTATTTACAATTTTTTCACCGCAACCCCGGCGCGCTTTGTTGCGGCATTATATGAACACGACACCCTGAACCAACAGGAAAGAAGTCATCAATAAGACTCCCGGGGCTGCCGTATTAGAACCCATATCTTTGGAATTTCCGGCATTTTTGTCAAATAAAGTTTTAATAATCGGTTCGTTTTGTCTTTTGCCCCACGGTTTCCCGTGTATCGTCATGGGCGGAAATGCGGGGACACCATATGGCAAACGAAAAGGGCACCATGCCGGATATTTTCCGCATTGCACCTTTTCTGCGGAATCGACGGTTTCCCGGCGCTGCCTGGAATACTGCCCCGTAATGATCATTACCGCGTTTCTGGCAGAGGACAGTCTGTATTAATCGTGTCAGGGCACAGCGTCGGGTGTGGCAATCACACAACAATGTCGGTGGATTATCTCCACCCTTTCCTCACCGAACGGCCCGTGGGGAAACAGTTTAAAGTGAACATGACCAGAAATGGAAACAGGTTGCCAGTAACTGTGTCACCAGTTTGAGCACCGGTAGTATAAGGCTTGAGCCGCGGGTTTAAGTTTCAGTCTTATCCTTTATCGATTATAATTAAGTTTCCAGAACCCGCGTCCGGGCATTCGCCGGCCGTTATTTGTAAGATTTTCCAATGTTCCAGCAATCGGCAAAGGGATCGCCCAGCTTCCAGTATTTTTTAAAATGCATGTCGAAAAGCATAGGCTTGACCAGCCTGAGATCGATTTTTCCGTCATTGAGCACCTTTTCTTCAGCATGGGTACAGACGATTTTGCCGATGAAAATTTCATGGGTTTTATAGTCCAGAACATCAATGAGCTCGCATTCCATGCAGACTGGCGCATCCGCTATCAGCGGTGCTTTTTTCAACTTTCCGTAAAATGTCGTGAAAACGCCCGATTTGTCGTTTTTCCCTCCTGACACCAGTCCTACATAATCGGTTTTAACCACCATTTCTTCAGAGGGTATGTTAATGCTGAATTCACGGTTTTCCCTGATGCCGCGGTTCGTATAATGGCTTTTGTTGATCCCCAGCGACACGGTATCCAGACTGAGTATACCCACATGGGCGATGGCAACAAAGTTCGGCTTCCCGTCAACCATGGCCCCCACAACGGTCATCGGCATGGGATACAATGCGTTTGTCAGTCCAAGTTCTTTTTTCATCACTGCCTCCGGTAATATATTTTGTATGTACATACAATTAAATAAATACGGAATAAAAACTTCAATCACCAAGCATGGTGCACACATCATCGATCATTGCCGTTATACGGTCGCTCTTTTTCTCTCCCAGAATCCCTGTATAACGGCGATACAGGTTTTCCCATGATTTTTCTATGGGAGCCTGCAGTTTTTCTCCTTTCTCTGTCGAGTGGATGAAGGTGTTTTTACCTTTGGTTTTTCTTCTGACCAGACCCCTGGATTCCGCTCTGTCGATAAACCTGGTAACGGTGGATGGAGCGAGACGGAGTTTCTCCCCCAGCTGTTTCTGGGATATCCCGGGTTCATTGTTTACCAGCATCAGTAGAAAAGCATGAGGTGGAGTAAGGCCGGTAATCCTGAACTCCTCTTCCGCCATCCGGGTGATCTCCCTGGCCAGCGTATTTGCGGTGAAATACAGGCAACAGTGGAGCAGTTCGTCTTTCCGGGATTGTTTTTGTTTTTTCATATCAGTTGTATATGCAAATATTACAGCCCGTCCCATACGTCAAGCATAATTCCATCCGTACGGCATTTACCTTTGAGTCACTCTCCACACCTTTGCGGCCTTTAAATGAAAATACAGGGGAGCACGTGCTCCCCTGTATTGACTACAACGTATACACCCTCTTACCCCTGTAATGTATCGCTGTCAGCCAGGGAGCGTGAAATTTTGTACGCCGCCCTTTTGAAGAAGGGCACTCCGAAGGTGAAAAGCGAAAGCAGCCTGTAGGTGTCCTTAATCGCCTCTGCCCTGGAGATATCTATCGGTTTGACATTCACCGGGAGACCATATTTCTCTGGCCGGTCTTTCAATATGGTTATCACATGGAGGCCGCCGAATTCGTGCTCGCCGTATATTGAAGCTTTCGGATAGTCTTTCTTTACGGCATTTATCCGTTCCTTCGCCTTTTTGAGTTGATTCACCCGGTAGTCAATAGTAAGCGCGCCCGTGGGGCAAACGGAGACACAGGCCGGGATATCCCTTTTGTTGACGGTGCATGCGTGGCATTTGAACGATTTGTACCGTGCGATGGGTTTCTGGAGTCCGTAATTCTCCAGGTTTTTCTCGTTCACATGGGGCACCTTGTACACACATTCATTCACACAGGCGCCGCAACCGATACACAGGCTCTGATCTATCACCGTCCAGCCGTCTACCTTGGAGATCGCTTTCTGGGGGCACACCCTCAGACAGTTAGCCTCCTCGCAATGGTAACACTTTTTATGCATTATGGTCCATACCGGCCGGGTCGGATCACTGCGGTCCACCTCGAAAAATTTTACATGGTTGTAGGTTATGACAGAAAGCTCCCGGGGATTGGTCAGTTCGGTGCCTTCGAAAAATTCGGTTTTCTCACCGGGGAGGTTGTTCCACTGTTTGCACGCTACCTGACACGCCCTGCAACCGGAACACTTGGTGGTATCGACAAGAAACGCTTTTTCTGACATGGCCTACACCTCCCTCCTTATATCTACCAGGAACGCCTTGTACTCGGGTATCATGGTATTGGCATCACCGATGTGAGGGGTGAGCTGGTTGCAGCTATCGCCCGACACGCCGCAACCATGACCGAAATGCCAGATCATACCCACCATTTCAACGGTCTTCCCGTTAATCTTCCATGGCTGTACCCTGTCGGTGACCAGAGCGTACGCGCTGATACTGCCGCGCGCATTGAATATATTCACCCTGTCCCCATGCTTGATGCCCTTCGCCTTTGCAAGGGTCGGGCTGATCTCGCAGAACATATCCGGCACCAGTTCCGAAAGCCAGGTCAGGTTTCTCGTCATTGCGCCTGCCTGCCAGTGTTCGACCACACGATAGGAAGTGGCTACATAGGGATACCTTCCGACATCGCCGAATTCTCCCTTTACAGTGTCAAGGATAACGGTCGCAGGATTAAGTTTTTGGGAATTGATTATGTTGACCGTGGGACTTTCCATCGGCTCATAATGCTCGGGGAAGGGCCCGTCGGAAAGCGATGTTGAAAACAGTCTCCCCACCCCTTCTGTGTTCATGATAAAGGGATTCTTCTTGTTCGGTCCGGCCGTCGGTCCGCCATCGATTATATCACCTTTCCATTTGCTTCCCGTCCATTTTACGACCGGTCTCCCGGGATCCCATGGACGGCCCTTGCGGTCCACACTGGCCCTGTTGTAGATAATACGCCGGTTCACCGGCCAGCACCATGACCACTCAGGATACATTCCCAGTTTGTTTGACATATCCCTGGAGCCGCGCCGTGCCATCATGTTCCCTTCTTCGACATATGACCCGCAATAAATCCAGTTGCCCGAGCAGGTGGACCCGTCATCCTTCAGTTTCACAAAGCTTCCGAGCTGCTTCCTGGTTTTCCAACTATATCCGTTGATCTCCTTCGCAACTTGATGCGGATCAGGTTCATGCTCTCCCGCATGTGTATAGTTCCAGTTTGCCTTGACTATCGGATCCGGGAATTTCCCTCCCTCCTTGATATACAGGGATTTCACTTCTTTGTAAATCAGGTCTATGATTTCCAAATCTGATTTGGCCATCCCCGGCGGGTTGACCGCTTTGTAGCGCCACTGGGCCCAGCGGCCGGAGTTCGAAACGCTCCCCTCCTTCTCGACCGATGAGGCCGCCGGAAGCAGAAAAACCTCGGTCTTGATCCCGGCCGGATCGGTCTTAGGCCGTTTCCAGAAGATCGAAGAGTCTGTCTCCCACAGGTCCACGGCCACCAGCCAGTCAAGTTTCTCCAGCGCTTTCGCTTCTCTATTGGCGTCAGGCCCGCCCACAACAGGGTTCGTTCCCATGAAGACAGCCCCTTTGATTATCCCCTTGTACATGTCTTCGAAGAGCACTATATGGGGTGTCGGTTTGCTCGATTTGGGCAGCCAGTCATAACAGAAATCGTTCTCCTTTTTCGCCGCATCGCCATACCACGCCTTCAGCATGCTTACCAGATACTTGGAGCGGTTGGACCACCAGTTTATGCTCATGGGATCATTGGACCTGGGCGTGTTCGCCTTTATATATGCTTCCAGGTTGGGATGCTTCTGGGTGACGGGAATCGGCAGGTAACCTGGAAGTATATGGAACAGCAGGGCATGATCGGTTGATCCCTGTACGTTTGACTCACCCCTGAGCGCATTAATGCCTCCCCCGGCCATACCCATATTTCCCATGAGCAGCTGGATAACGGCGAACGCTCTCACATTCTGGGTGCCTACCGTGTGCTGCGTGGTTCCCATGGCATACAATATTGTAGCGACCCTGTCGGGTCTGCAGGTAGAGGTAAAGAGTTCGGCCACCTTCATGAAGGTCTCTTTAGGGCAACCGGTCACGGCTTCGACTTTTTCGGGCGTGTAGCGGGCATAGTGCTTCTTCATGAGCTGGTAGACACAATTGGGATCTTTAAGGGATTTGTCCTGTTTGGGGATACCCTTTTCATCCAACTGGTACGCCCAGCTTTTCTTGTCGTATTGACGTTTGCCGGCGTTGTAGCCGTTGAAAATCCCGTCCCTGAATCCAAAGGCGGGATCTATCAGATATGCCGCATTGGTATACTCGACGACGTACTCTTTCTGGACCCTTTCATTCTGCAGCGCATAGTTTATCATACCCCCCATGAACACAAGGTCCGTACCCGGCCGTATGGAGGCATAAAGGTCGGACAGCGCCGCGGATCGCGTGAAACGGGGATCCACCACAATGAGTTTTGCCCCTCTATCTTCCTTCGCTTTCTGTACCCATTTGAAGGAAATGGGATGATTCTCAGCGGCATTGCTACCCATTATCAGTACAACATCGGAATTCTTGATATCAATCCAGTGGTTGGTCATGGCCCCACGACCATAGGTTGCCGCCAGACCGGCGACAGTCGCGCTGTGTCAAATACGGGCCTGATGCTCCAGGTACGTTATTCCAAGCATTCTGGCGAATTTGGACCAGATATAACATTCTTCGTTGTCCAGGGCCGCTCCTCCAAGACCCGCAAGCCCCATGGATTTATTTACGGTCACTCCGTTTTCCTTTTCCACAAAGGTGGCATCCCTGGTATCCTTGATCCTGCGAGCTATCATCCCGATGGCCTGGTTCCAGGATATTTCCTCCCATTGGGTCGCATACGGTTTACGATACCTGACCTTAGTCAATCTGCGTTCATTTACCGCTATCTGGTAAAGAGCGGCGCCTTTCGAACACAGCGATCCCCTGTTGATAGGGTGATCGGGGTCCCCCTCGACATTAACAACCTTACCGCCCCTCGTCGACACTATCAAACCGCAGCCGACACCGCAATATGGACAAATAGTGGTACTGATTTTTGTGCCTTTCAGCTTATCGGGCGCTCCTTTACACCCGGTGAGGAAAGTGACACCACCGAAGAAACTGCCTGCTGCCGTTACACTGGACAACTTAATAAAATCCCTTCTGGTTACGGACATAAAAACCCTCCTGCCATAGTTTTATTTCAGCATTAGTGGTAACGGTTGATGCTTTATTTTTCGAAACGGGTGTTTTGAAAAGGAAGGAAGTTCACTGTCGAAGAACAAACGAACCGTATGGCGAAAAACCGGCCTGGTCTGGACTGCGCAGCACCTGCTGATCAGGAAGACACTTCGTACCCGCATTCGGGAACCCCGCTGTCAGAAAGATGTTCTTCCACAACACGAACCGGACCCGTTATTCCCGTAATCAGTACATATTCAGGATCCGGGAATCACGGCCCGCTTCTCTTCTTCCCAAACAAGGGGGGCAGAAGGATTTCTCTTTCTGCCTGCGGTTATGTGCCTTTCTTCCGATCAGGCGCGCTAACTCGAAGGTTATTTTATTTCTTCTTTTTTAGTAAACTATATGTCAATGAATTTTTTATTAAAATATTTGGTGATTTACCGCACCGCATACACAATTTCAGGAATTCTGCTCTTACCACGCCGACATCGGAAAGCACCTTTTATTTCTATAAATAAACTTGACAGAAGCCGAATAGTGTACTTCTGATAACGCAATCGGTTCTTTCTGAAAGAAACAACTATCGCATTTTCAGATTTTAAGCCCTGTAAAGCGGTATCTAAATATAAATATCTGATCCTGGTCCCAATCCAGACCTTAATAATTCTACTTTGGTGTTATCGACCTCATGGCGAAACCACCTCTACGATTACAGACCACCACTCTCTGGGAATATCCCTCCCAGAATTACGGTAAGGGCATACAGGGAGACCAGGGATACCCCGGCGCAACCCCATCGTACATAATCTGGAACCTGCTCCAGCGGTACACCCGAAAGGGACATCTGGTGGTCGATCCCATGTGCGGAAGCGGCACGACGATCGACGTGTGCAAAGACCTTAAAAGGCGATATCTGGGATATGATATCAATCCGGTGAGAAAAGACATCTTCAGGGCCGACGCGCGTAAACTGCCTCTGGAAGATAAAAAGGCCGATTTTATTTTCGTAGACCCTCCGTACGGTGATAACATACATTATTCAGATGAAAAAGACTGCATCGGCAGGTTCGCCGCGCAGGATCCGGAGTATTTCAAACGAATGGAGTCAGCGATTAAGGAGATGAGCCGCATTCTGCGTCCCAGACGTTATATGGCACTGTATGTATGCGACTACTTCAATGCAAAAAAGGGATTTGTCCCTATCGGCCACAGGCTGTTCAGCATACTCTGTACACATTTTGTTCCCATCGATATCGTAGCAGTGATCCGTCATAACAAGATGCTCGAAATGGGTAATTATCACAGGGCCGCCGAGGAAGGGAACTTTTTTCTGAGGGGCTTCAACTATCTTTTCATAATGAAGAAAGAGGCATAACAATGTTTCAACCTGTTTCAGACCACGTTGGAAAGATCATCGTCGTTGACGACGATCCGAACGTAGGAAAGCTGATCGCCCGCCTTCTCGAGAAGAAAGGTCATGAGGTGACCATACTCCTCAGCGGTGAGGAGGCGCTGAAAACGATTAGTGAAGAAAAATTCGATATCGTAATCACCGATATCAAGCTCCCCGGTATGGATGGCATGACGGTGCTTGAAAAAATAAAAAGAATCAGTATGGATATCGACGTCATAATGATTACCGGATACGGCTCCATCGAATCGGCGGTTTCATTCATGAAAGCCGGCGCCCTGGACTACATCAGCAAGCCCATAAACAATGAACACCTGGAAATAGTCATTCAAAAGGCCGTTGAAAGAAAGGAGCTCATCAAAGCCGCACGGGAGAGGGATATCTATTTGAAAATGTCACTGACCGATGCGCTTACCGGGCTTTTCAACTACAAGTATTTTCACGAACATCTCGATCGGGAACTCTATCAGTGCCGGCGCGCGGAACAGGTACTTTCGGTCATGATACTGGATATCGATGATTTTAAAAAGGTAAACGACCGTTACGGCCATCAGTCAGGTGACAGGGTTCTTCAGCAGATTTCATCCAACCTCATTAAAGCATGCCGGTGCCATGACACCATTGCCCGTTACGGCGGAGAGGAGTTCGGCATCATTCTGCCCGATACCGATATGCAAAGAGCTGAAATCGTCGCTGAACGAGTACTGGACATTGTAAAAAACGGTGTGTATTCAACTGTCGATCATCCTATTACCATATCAATCGGTATCGCAAACTGCCCGTACCATTCATGCGATAAGGACGAACTCATCAAGCTGGCCGACAAGGCCCTTTACTACAGTAAAACAACGGGTAAAGACCGGCAGACCGTCTATACCGATGATTTCGGTCGTAGACAATAATTCATTGTCGGGCACCGGGTCACCCGTCTTTCAGCGGGTCACTCCGCTTCTGTCGTACTCATCAAGTATCTTGTAAATTTCCCAGAAAGAATAAAAGAGGGTAAGCAGGATTGGGCCGACTACAATACCCGGAAGATTAAACGCCTGTAGACTGCCTAAAAGAAGAAAGAAAAAAAGCAGCGGGTGAAAATGCAGACGGTCACCGAATACGATGGGTTTAACGACATTTTCCAGCACCAGATACCATACCAGGCACCACCCTCCGAGAAACATGGCGTTGAAATACTCCCCGATTATCAGGTGATACACGACGGCAGGGAGCCATACTATTGATGTACCGATTACGGGAATCAGGGACAGGACCGCGGAAATACTTCCCCACAGCAGGGCCGTTTTCAGACCTATGATAAAAAAACCCAGCCCCACCATCGAGCCCTGAAGCGCCATTATAAGTACATTCCCGGCAAGCAGTACCTTGATCACCTCATTGAGACGGTTAAAGATGTCCTGCTCTATGTCATCAGGAAACGGAAGGATCTTATACAGGAAGGCCATAAACTGCTTTCCCTCGCAGAAAAGAAAAAAAAGTATCAGCATCATAAAGAAAAAATTCACTATGAATTTTATCGAAAAGGTCATCAGCCCGGTCAGATTGGAAAATATCGAGAGCGATAACTCCTGCAGCGTCTCTGTCGCACTCTGAACCAGTTCACCCTCGGTGATATTAAGAAATCCATAAATATTGTGGATAAGTGGGCTCCGATGGATAAATTCAATTATTACAGCTGAATTGAACTTTTTACTGATAAACTGATAAAACTCGTAGCTTTGATTTGCAAGGGCAAGCAGCAGCAGAAACAGGGGCAGCAACACCATGATCAATAAAATAAAAACCATGATTGAGGAACTGATGGAACGTTTTTTAACATATCGGAAGAGGAACTCGTTGATCGGGTTCAGTCCCAGGAAGAATATGACAGCGAAAATAAACGGCCAGAAGTAATACCTGAAAATATACCCGAGGGCAAGAATTATGGCCAGGAACAGGATCAGAAAAAATATTTTTATTTTTCTATTTTGCTGCAGGGCTATATATGCGTTTTTCTGATCGATCATACCAAATCCTGAACAGCATGGACGCATCCATGCTGCTGAAAGTCGGGCTCAATGACGAAGCTACTTTGTGAGATAATGTGATAAATCCGTAGCGATTTTGTTTATCGCATGATCCATATAGGATTCATCAGAAATTCTTTTTCGGTACTCCTCGATCTTGAGTTGATTACTCCCGATTTTCCCTGTCTTTATCTCACGCTCATCCTTGTTCATGAGACTTTTCATGGCATACCCCTTGTTGAAGGCCCCTGTTCCTCCATGAACAGAATACACAGGCCTTCATTTTATTCTCGGCGGAGAGTTGAGATAACTTGAGCTTTTTTTGAAAAACGAGGGAAATTCTATCGGATGATATCCTCTACCCAGTCGATCCTGCCGTTTTGTACGGCTATGAGGTCAAACCTGCATACCGTATCCCGGCCGCAGATTTCCTGATGGGTACTGATATACTGGTGGGCAATTTTTTTCAGGGTGTTCTTTTTGCCGCCGCTGATCGAATACAGCGGGCCGCCGAACGCATCACCACTTCTGGATTTAACCTCAAAGAACACCAGGTAATCGTTTTTACGCGCTATTATGTCGATTTCGCCGTTGCGTGAATAACGGTAATTCTGTTCCAGTATTTCAAAACCTTTATCGCGTAAATACTCAGCGGCGAGGTTCTCGCCATAATTGCCGATTTCCTTGTTGTTGATCATGATCATAATCGCATTGCCGTTTACAAACTCCTCCGCCTGGAGAGGGACGGTACGGTGATATATTACTGAGTTTCAAACAGGGGATAGGATCTTTTTTACAATACGTCCATGAGGTTCACACCGGCTTCTTTTTCATCGAGCACCTTGCCTACGTAGAGGGCCGTTTCCTCCAGCAGGTTCATTATTATCAGATCCTGGATCGGTTTGCGCTCGTTGTCCAGTATCAGTTTTACTATGGGACGGAGGGGGTTTTTAGGTATGGACCCAATGACCAGCCCCACACTTTTATCGTTGAGTTCAACCAGCGACCCTATGGGATACACCGACATTTGTGACAGGAATACTCGCAGTATCACCGGATCGAACTTATTGACGCCGCTCGAAAGCAGGTTTCTCATGGCATGATAGAAGGAAGTTTTTTCACGATAGCTGCGCTCGGAAATCTGGGCCTCATATGTGTCGGCGATAGCGGCAATCCTGGCATACTCGTCTATCTGGTTGCCCTTGAGTCCTCTCGGATATCCCTTGCCGTCAAACTGTTCATGATGCTGAAGGGTCACCATGGCGCTTTTTTCTTTAAGTTTCCCCAGTTGCTTTAACAGTTTATATCCATGCAACGGATGGGTCTTGATGAGATTATACTCATGCTCGCTGAGGTTGGATTGCTTGTAGGCAATATACGCCGGCATCTTGACCATCCCGGTATCGATCAGAATGGTCCCCATTCCCAGTTCTTTGAGTTTATCGTTGCTGTACTTGAGGCCGATCCCGATAAGAAGCGCATAAAAGGTAACATTGACCGAATGCGCAACATAATAGGTTTTGCCCTCTTCCAGACCGTAAAGAAAGAGGAATATATTGTTATTCTCTTCCACCAGGTTTATGATACTTTTAACAACGTTCTCCAGGGATTCCGGCGTGAACATTTCATCGTTTTTGATCGCACTGTAGATGTCTCCCACAACCCGGCACGCTTCTTTATGTACCTCTAGAAGGTTTTTACGCTGGGAGAGCAGGTTGGAATACCTGTCAACGATCTTCTTGGCATCAAGTGATATGGTTGCTTCGATTTTCTGAGAAAACCTGATATCACTCTCACTGGAAACGAGGTTACCGGCGGTTTCAATTTCGGATATACCCCATTTCATGAGACGCTTGATATCGCTTTCCTTTATAGTGACATTGGCCCCCACCAGCATATTATTACTGTCGATATACACCGGTTTATCGAAACGCATACCGGGCCGCAGTTCTTCCACAAGGTATTTTTTCATCTGAGTTATTCCAGCTTATGTCCGGTTCTCAAGTTTATCCCTGAAGCCGGCATTAATCCTGTAACAATACGCAATCACTTCCGCAACCGCCCTGAACAAATGAGGAGGAATTTCCGTTCCGGTATCCATTGAAATCAAGGAGTCGGCGAGGTCCGGATCATTGTATACCGGTATATTATATCTTTCGGCAAGAAGAAGCACCTTATTTACCAGTTCTCCTCTCGCTTTTGCCACAATTCGCGGGGCTGACCTGTCAGGGGTGTATTCAAGGGCAATGGCCTTTTTCAACGCGCTGATTATGCCCACTGGTCCACTCCTCCGTATACGTAAGAATCAGAATTCAATTCCAGAATTTTTTCAACAATAAATCCTTCAATATGCAGATTTA